>JAJTHN010000083.1 GCA_021297895.1 Phycisphaeraceae bacterium
ACCTTTCTGCATCGATGCAAAACACTTCTGCATCGATGCAGAACCTTTCTGCGTCGATGCAGAACACTTCTGCATCGATGCAGAACACATTTGCATCGACGCAAATGTCTCCGTACGCGGCTCCCGAAAATGCCGATGTTCCGCGAACGCGGCGGGAAGTGGCAGCGAACAGCGTCGAACGCGCGGCGAAAAGTCGTGAACGTTCGGGGCTTTTCGAGGGGAGGGCTCAGGCTGTGTGGCGCGCCGGTGAGGTTGGGTTTCGATAGGTTTGGGCGGGGACGGGGGGAAAATCTCTCTTCGATCCTCCCCCATTTCCCAATGGGGGAGGTGGCGAGTCCGCGAGCCGGAGGGGGAGTGACGCGACGGTCAGGCCGTGATCCCGGTGTTCAGTTCGCCCCCGCCACCCCCTCCGCCGCGAAGACGCGGCACCTCCCCCGTTGGGAAACGGGGGAGGAGCTTTGCGTGTTCCTTGGCCGGTTCCTGCCAAGGGGAGGGGGCGGGGGACGCGGGCTGGGGCCGTACTGTTGCGGCATGAATGCCGATCACCGTGTGTTGTCCGAGTTGATCGATCGTCTGCCGGAGCACCTGAGCGAGCGCGTGCGGGTGGTGAGCGAGGGGTCGGGGGGAGCCGCGGGGGCGGGCGGGGCCGGGGCGAGTGCTGGTACGCACGTGGTGCTCTGGGTGCATCACGCGGTGCGTGGGCATGAGAATCCGGCGTTGGATGTGGCGTTGCACGCCGCGGCGGAGCTCCGGCTGCCGCTGGTGGTGTATCAAGGGCTGGGCGGGCGGCACCGGTTCAACAACGATCGGCATCACACATTCATCATGGAGGGTGCGCGGTCGATGTGGGCGGAGATGCGGGAGCGTCTGCCCGGGGTGCGGTGCGTGTTCAACTTTCAGGAGGACCCATCGGCGTCCTCGCCGCTGGCGGGGTTGTGTGCGCGGGCGGCGTTGGTGGTGACCGAGGAGTTCCCGGCGCCGCCGATGCCGGCGTGGACGCGGCGGCTGGCGGCGCGGTGCGGCCGCGCGGTGTGGGCGGTGGATTGCGCGTGCGTGGTGCCGATGCGGGTGGTGGTGGCGGCGGTGGGCGAGCAGCTCGGGGCGTTCAAGCTGCGCGGCAAGACGGAGAAGATGTTCCGGGCGCGTGTTGGGCGGGTGTGGGCGGAGGTGGGGGCGGAGGTGCTCGAGAGGGTGCCCGATGCGGCGGGCGTGGATGTCGGGTTCGTGCCGGTGGACTGGGCCACGGCGGACATCGCGGGATTGTGCGCGCGGGCGCGGATCGATCACGGTGTGCCGCCGGTGGCGCACACCCGCGGCGGGAGCGCGGCGGGGTACGCGCGCTGGGAGGCGTTCAAGGCGCGCGGGCTGAAGAACTACCACAAGGCGCGGAACCGCGCGGAGATCGAGCGCGATGCGCTGGCGGTCAGCCGCTTGAGCGCGTACATCCATCACGGGCAGATCAGCCCGCTGCGGATCGTGCGTCAGGCGTGGGAGGCGTTCAAGACCGGCGCGGGAGAGGGGGCGGAGAAGTACATCGACGAGGTGTGGGTGTGGCGCGAGTTGGCGCACCACCTGTGCTTCTTGTACGAGGACGTGCTGGAGAAGCCGGAGATCGTGCCCGCGTGGGCGCGGCAGACGCTGCACGCGCACCGGGATGATCCGCGCGACGTGCTGAGTTGGGAGACGCTGGCGCGCGGGCGCAGCGGCGAGGCGTTGTGGGATGCGGCGCAGCGCGGGCTGCTGGCGCACGGGGAGATGCACAACAACGTGCGGATGACCTGGGGCAAGGCGATCGTCGGCTGGAGCGACGGGCCGGCGCGGGCGCAGCGGATGCTCATCGACCTGAACCACCGGTACGCGCTGGACGGGAACAATCCGAACAGTTACGGCGGGCTTTTGTGGTGCCTCGGCGTGCTGGATCGGCCGTTCGATGTCGATGCGCCGGTGACGGGGTGCCTGCGGCCGCGGCCGGTGGGCGAGCACGCGGCGCGGATGGACCTGGCGCGGTACCAGCGCGGGATGATGGAGACGTCGTGGCGGTCGGAGCTGCGCGTGGCGGTGATCGGGGGCGGGATGGCGGGCATGGCCGCGGCGCGAACGCTGGCGGATGCCAACGCGCACGTGGTGGTGTTCGACAAGGGACGCGGGCCGGGCGGACGGATGAGCACGCGGCGGATGGATGATGGATCGGGGGCGGTGTGCTTCGATCACGGTGCGCAGTACTTCACGGCGCGCGATGAGCGGTTTGCGCGCGTGGTGGAGAGCTGGGTGGAGGATGGGATCGTCGCGCCGTGGTCGGGGCGGATCGGCCAGGTGCGCGAGGCGGGAGTCGTGCGGGAGCCGGGAGTCGTGCGCGAGCGGGCGGGGGCGGATGGTGCTGGGGCGGGCGGTGATGTTCGGTATGTCGGCGTGCCGGGAATGAACGAGGTCATCGCGCACATGGGTCGCACGCTGGGCGGCCGGAGCGAGGTGCGGTTCGGCGTGCGCGTGGCGCGGCTGGAGCGGCTGGACGGGCCGGGGGGCGCGGGATCGTCGGCCGGGCGGTGGAGGCTGAGCGATGAGCGCGGCGCGGGGCTGGGGGAGTTCGATGCGGTGATCGTGGCGGTGCCGGGGCCGCAGGCGGTGGAGTTGCTCTCGCCGGTCGCTGGCGGCGGAGCCGCGGGGCTGGTCGAGCGTGCGCGTGGGGCGGGCATGCGCGCGTGCTGGGCGGTGATGGTGAAGTTCGCCGAGCGCATCGCGATGGGGTTCGATGGCCTGTTCGTGGATGTGCCCGGCGGGGTGCTGTCGTGGGCGGCGCGGGATGGGTCCAAGCCGGGCCGGGCCGCGGCGGCGGGCGGACGCGGCGATGCCTGGGTGCTGCACGCATCGCCGGAGTGGAGCGAGGCGAACCTGGAGCGCGAGAAGGCGGAGGTGATGCGCGAGGCGCTCGCGGCGTTCTTCAGCGCGGTGGGTCTGCCGGCGCGGGAGCCGATCATGATCGAGGCGCACCGGTGGCGGTACGCGAGCGTGGATGCGGCGGGTGCGCGCGGCGGCGCGGGCGAGCGCGGGGTGCGCGCGGTGGACGAGATCGACCGCGCGGCGGTGGATGAGCACGGCACGCTGGCGCTCTGCGGCGACTGGCTCGGCGGCGGGCGGGTGGAGGGGGCGTACCTGAGCGGTGTCGCGGCGGCGGGGCGGCTGGCGGGGAGGGTGGCGCAGGCGGCGGGGCGGGTGGCGCAGGCGGTGGCGGCGCGGGCCGCGGGAGCGCCCGTGGTAGACTCTCCGCCGGCGGCGGGGTGATGGGAGGCGCACATGGCGACGCGGTACATCGTGCACGGACGCAGTGTCGGCGGGGCCGGGGCGGAGGCGCCGGCGGGGGCGGTGCTGCGCAAGGTCATCGAGGCCGAGAGCGCTGCGGCGGCCGAGGCGATCGCGGCGCGGCTGGGCATGGAGGTGATCGGTTCGGAGGTGGCCGAGGATGGCGCGGGCGGTGCGCCGGCCGCGATGCGCGCGGCGGGTCTGGAGCGCGGCGCGGATCAGGGGCCGGAGGGGGGGCTCGAGCGGGGGCAGGAGCGGGGCGATGAGCGGCCGGTCTGGGCGGGCTCGCCCTCGCAGTGGTGCAACTTCTGGTGGTTCGCGGCGTGCGTGCTGGTGCTGCCGATTCCGCTGGCGGTCGCCGCGTGGCTGCGGATCAGGTGCACGCGCTTCGTGCTGACCAGCCAGCGGCTGCGCGTGGAGCGCGGGGTGATCTCGCGGGCGGTGGAGGAGGTGGAGCTCTACCGCATCACCGATTCGGCGGTGGAGCAGACGGTGGTCGGCAGGCTGCTGGGTCTGGGCGATGTGACGCTGGAGACCAGCGACAAGCGCAACCAGACGGTGGTCATGCCGTGGGTCCGTGAGCCGATAGCGCTGCGCGAGAAGATCCGCGGGCTTTCGGAGGATCGGCGACGCTGGCGGCGGGTGGGCGAGATCGAGGTTTCGTGAGTCTGCGCGGGGTTCGCGGCGGGCTTTCGGCGGCCGAGTGTTGAGCGGGGGTGGTATGCCGTATTCGCCGAGGGGTTGACGGAAAGGATCGGGCGGTCGACGGTCATCGTCGACGTGCCGACGATCGTCATCAAGGGGTCGACGATCGTCATCAAGGGGTCGACGATGATCGTCAAAGGCTTGACGGTCGTCGTCAAAGGCTTGACGATCGTCATCAAGGGGTCGACGGTCATCGTCAAAGGCTTGACGGTCGTCGTCAAAGGCTTGACGGTCGTCGTCAAAGGCTTGACGGTCGTCGTCAAAGGCTTGACGGTCGTCGTCAAAGGCCTGACGGTCGTCGTCAAAGGCCTGACGATCGTCATCAAGGGGCCATCTTCGGCGGTCGATGGCCGAAATCGAGCCCGCAGCGGGGGTGCTGGCCCGAGAACGCGGCCGCGCGGCCTCCGGCGCTGTGGTCACCTCCGCTCAGCAGTATGCCCGGCAAGACTCGAACCTGCAACCTTCGCCTTCGGAGGGCGACGCTCTATCCAATTGAGCTACGGGCACGAATGAGAACGGCGGATGCTACCATCCGCCCGCCCGGGAGGCAAACCTCGGGGGCGGATCCGGCCCGGAATCGATGGATCTCGATGGGACGGAGTGTCGCAGGCGGGTTGTCGAGTCCGGGGCGGGGGGATGAGGCGAACACGCATGGCCAGGGATGGGCACAGCACGGCGGCGGGGGTGGTCGCGCCGCTGTGGGCGGTGCTGGCGTTCACGTTTGTCAATTCGTTCGCCTCGGGGATCACGTTCAACGGGATCTTCTTCATCACCAAGAACGTCTTCGGGTTCTCGCAGGTGACCAACTGCCTGCTGGGGCTGGTGCTGGGGGTGACGTACATCGCCGGGGCCATGGCCGCGGGGCCGATCATGCGGCGGGTGCACGCCTCCGGCTCGGGGCTGAGCGAGCGCGGGGTGCTGACGCTGCTCATGCTCGCGGCGGTGGGGATCAACGCGATCCCGATCGGGGCGTGGATGCTGGCGGGTGATGCGCCGATGCGGTCGGCGTGGGCGGTGTGGGTGTATCTTGCGATGTACTCGGCGCTGACGGGCGTGCTGTGGCCGATCGTCGAGAGTTACCTCTCGGGCGGTCGCGCCGGCGGCGGGCTGCGCCGGGCGATGGGCATCTGGAACTGCACGTGGTCATCGGCGCTGATCCTGGCGCTGGGGTGCATCGGGCCGCTGGGCGATCCGGCGGGGCTCGGGCTGCCGGGATTTGTGGCGGGGTTCGGGGCGCTGAGCGCGCTGATGCTGGCGAGCCTGCTGCACGCGGGGGCGCTGCTGGTGCTGCCCGCGTTGCCGCGGCATCCCGGCGAGCATGGGCACGAGGCCGGGGGCGTGGGCGGTCGGTCGGTGCCCGAGAGTTACGCGCGCCTGCTGAGGGTTCACAGGATTCTGCTGCCGGTGGTGTACTTCGTGATGTACGCGCTGGGGCCGCTGCTGCCGGGCCTGGCGGAGAAGGCCCTTGAGTGGATCGGCGACCGCAAGCAGATCGAGGTCTTCGCGCCGATCCTGACGTCGGTGTGGCTGGCGGCGCGCGTGGGCGGGTTCGTGGTCATGGGGCTGTGGCAGAGCTGGCACGGACGATGGACGACGGCGATCGCCGGCCCATCGCTGCTGCTGGGCGGGTTCGGGTTCATGGTGCTCTCGCCGATCTGGACGGATGGGATGGTGCTGTTCTGGCTGACGCTGGCGGGGCTGATCCAGTTCGGGGTCGGCTCGGCGATGGTGTACTGCGCTGCGCTCTACTACGTGCTGGAGGTTGGCAGCGCGCAGGTGGAGGCGGGCGGATCGCACGAGGCGCTGATCGGGGTCGGGTACACGCTCGGGCCGATGTGCACGCTGGGGCCGAGCGTGCTGGCGCAGATGGGGGTGGTGACGATGGCGACGGCCAACGCGCAGGTGCTGGCGCTGGTGGGGGTGGCGACGCTGGGCGGGCTGGGGCTGGCGATGTGGCAGGGGAGGCCGACGCGGGGTGGTCGGGTGGAGCGGGGGTAAAGGCCGGTGCGGGGGGGTGGATGATCCTGAATGGGGGGGGGCGGGCGGCGGAGGGGTGATCGTGATGCAACGGCGGCGGCGGGTTCCGATATCCTCGGGGGAGGTCATCGCCGCGCCCAGCGGGGTGAATGTTGGTGAGAAAGTGCTGCGGATGGGCGGCGTCGTAGCCGAGAAGCATCTGGAGCATGAGTGTTGACGGAGGCGTGGACTGGCTGCGCCCGGCGGTGTGATGGGACGGAACCTGGTGGCGGATCGGGTCGTGGCGGCGTGAGCGTGTGATGTCTGAACGAGCCCGTGACGTGGCTCGAACAACTTCTGGAACAACTGATGAAGCATGCAGCAATGTCGAACGTGGCGCGGATGCTGATCGTGGGGCTGGTGCTCGGGGCCTCGGCGGTGCCGATGGTGCTCGCGCGGCAGGCGGCGCCGGCAACGGCACCAGTTGGCGGGGCGCTGGCGGAGGCGACCAGCCGCGCGTGGACCCAGGCCAAGGGCGGCGAACTGGACGATGCGCTGGCGACGCTGCGGGCGCTGGAGGCTTTGGGCTCGGGCGCGGGCGTTCGGTCGGCGGTGGCGACGTTCGATGAGCACGTGAGCAAGCGCGAGCAGACCCGGGCGACGGAGATCGCGCGGCTGAACGGCGAGCTGGATGAACTGCTCAAGAAGGACCCGACGCCGATCAACCTCAGCGAGGGGCTGAAGCTGGCGGTGGAGTTGCACATGATCAGTTCGCAGGCCGACCGCGCGGCGCTGGTGCGCAGCGAGCGGATTCGGTCGCTGATCGAGCGTGCCGAGCGCGAGGCTCGCGGTGCGGAGGAGCGGCACGACTGGCTGATGAGCGCCGAGTTGTTCGCGCGGCTGAACCTGCTGCTGGAGACCGAGGCGACGTACCGGGGCGATGCGCGGCGGCTGAACGATCGGATCGGCATGATCCGGCTGTACGTGCCCGAGCGGCTTTGGGAGTTGCGCAACGCGCGGCGAGCGCTGGAGGGCCAGGAGCCGCTGAAGAAGTTCAACGCGCTGGGAGAGGACTTTCGCGACAAACTCAAGGGCGTGACGCCGGCGATCGTGCTGTACGCCGTGGCGAACGCGGGTCGCGCGCACGTCGAGCGGACGCCGATGAGCAGGCTGCTGGTCGGCGGGCTCGAGAGCGTGCGGACGATGGTCACCACGCACGACCTCAAGCCGGCGTTTCCGGGGCTCGGCGATCAGACCAAGGCCGAGGAGTTCCTCGCGTTCGTCGAGGCGGAGATCAACAAGTATCGCAACGCCGCGACCGAGCCGAGCGCGTTCACGCTGAACAACCTGCTCGAGTCGCTGCAGCGCAAGAACGCGGAAACGGTGAACATCGACGCGGCGGCGCTGCTGCACGAGTTCGGCAACGGCGCGTTCCAGCGGCTGGATGAGTTCAGCGAGATCATCTGGCCCGACGAGCTGGCGCGCTTCAAGCGACTGACCGAGGGCTCCTTCATCGGCGTGGGGATCCAGATCCAGCTGGATGAAGAGACGCAGATGGTGCGGGTCATCACGCCGATCGAGGGGACCCCGGCGCAGCGCGCGGGCATCCGCGCGGGCGACCTGATCCGCAAGATCGACGACAAGGACGCGGTGGGGATGACGATCGACCAGGCCGTCGAGCAGATCACGGGCAAGGCCAACACGAACGTGACGCTGACGATGGAGCGCGAGAAGGAGGAGATCGTCTTCCCGCTGACGCGAGCCAAGATCCCGATCTACACGGTCAAGGGCTGGAAGCGCACGGGCAAGAGCGAAACGGACTGGGACTGGTTCGTCGATGACTCATCGAAGATCGCGTACGTGCGGCTGACGCAGTTCAGCGAGAGCACGACGCGCGAGCTGCGCGCCGCGGTGCGGCAGATGCGTGCCCAGGGCGTGCGGGCGATGATCATGGACCTGCGTTTCAATCCGGGCGGTCTGCTCAACGAGGCGGTGAGCGTGGCGAACATGTTCATCGACCGGGGCACGATCGTGTACACGGAGGCCGCGGGCGGCGTGAGGCAGCAGACGGAGGACGCCGAGCCGGGCAACGCGATGCTCAAGGACATCCCGATCGCGGTGCTGATCAACGAGAGCAGCGCGAGCGCGAGCGAGATCGTCAGCGGCGCGATCCGGCACTACGCGGATCAGGGCGTGCTCAACGCGATCGTGATCGGCGAGCGGAGCTTCGGCAAGGGCAGCGTGCAGAACGTGATCCCGCTGCCGGGCAACGCGGCACAGTTCAAGCTCACGACGCAGTACTACCACCTGCCCAACGGCGATCTGATTCACCGACGCGAGGGCGCGACCAAGTGGGGCGTCTCGCCGCATGTGCGGGTGGAGATGCTCCCCAAGCAGATCAGCGATGCGCTGATTCTGCGGCAGGATGCGGACCTTCCGGCCGACAGCAAGTTCGTGGACCGGCGGACCAAGAAGGAGCGGGAGGAGAAGCCGATCCCCGCCGATCAGCCATGGCCCCCGGCGCCGGAGAAGTTGCTGAGCGACGGCCTTGACCTGCAACTGGAGGCGGCGGTGGCGCTGCTGCGGGCCAAGGTCGCGGGGCTGAAGGAAGTTCAGGCCGCGGCTGCACCGTCCCAGAAGGCCCCGGGTTGACCGAGATGTCGGGCCGGCGGGCTGAAACTTACGAACAGATACTGAACGCCGGGCGCGAATGCGCCCGGCGTTCTTTCAGAACTTTGGCTGATGGTGGGGCCGAGCGTCGTGGGCGGTGCTAATCTTTCCCGTTGCCCGGCGGTCGTGCGATCGTTGGGCGGAGGTTATGCGCTCACGTCGACGGACGGGCCTCTGCCAAGGCGGGGCCGCGGCGGTGGTTGGCGTATCGGCCGCCGATGAGAATGTGTGTTCGCCAGGTTGTTTGAGGTTGAACCAGTGATGTCCACGACGCCCGCTCCGATCAATCCTTCGTCGTCCGCGCCCGCTGGTGAGGGGCTGTATGCGATCACGTCCTCGCGGGTGCACATGCCCGGGCAGAACGGCAACGGCACGGCCAAGCGCGAGGCGGGCAAGCCGCGGCCGAGCGACGCGCTGCCGAACGCGACCTTGATCAAGTGGCTGCGGGACATGATCCTGATCCGCGAGTTCGAGAACCGCTGTGCGCAGGCGTATCAGCAGGCGAAGATCGGCGGCTTCTGCCACCTGTACATCGGTCAGGAGGCGCTGGCCGTCGGGACGATCAACAGCCTGAACCATGATGATCCGATCGTCACGGCGTATCGCGATCACGGGCACGCGCTGGCGCGCGGCATGTCGGCGCGTGCGTGCATGGCGGAGATGTTCGGCAAGTCGGCCGGCTGCGCCAAGGGCAAGGGCGGCTCGATGCACATGTTCGACAAGCCCAACTGGAACTTCGGCGGTCACGGCATCGTCGGCGCGCAGACCCCGCTGGGCGCGGGCCTGGCGTTCGCGGCCAAGTACGAGCTCGAGGTGATGAAGCGCTCGGTCGATGGCGGCCCGGCGAAGAAGAAGGTCGCGCTGGCGTACCTGGGCGATGGTGCGCTCAACCAGGGCGCGCTGCACGAGGCGATGAACCTCGCGGGGCTGTGGGGTCTGCCGGTGATCTTCGTGGTCGAGAACAACCGGTACTCGATGGGCACCGCGATCGAGCGCGGCACGACGATGGCGCACGACCTGAAGCAGAAGGCCGTCGCGTACGGGATGGAGGGTGTGCACATCGACGGGATGGACATCCGGAACATCTACGACGAGTTCAAGCCGCTCGTGGACCGCTGCCGCGAGAACTCGCGCCCGGCGTTCGTCGACCTGCTGACGTACCGGTACCAGGGCCACTCGATGAGCGACCCGCAGAAGTATCGCGCCAAGGACGAGGTGGAGATGTTCAAGTCGCGCGACAGCATCGCGCTGCTCGAGCAGCATCTGCTGACGGAGCGCAAGTGCGTAACGGAGGCCGACGTCGACAAGATCGTGGCCGAGTGCAAGGCGATCGCGGCGGACAGCGCCGACTTTGCCGAGAGCGCACCGATCCCCGCCGCCGAGGAACTCTTCAGCGACGTGTACGCCGAGATCGTGCCGAATCTCTCGCCCGCGGCGACGTACGTGCACGGCGAGAAGAACCCGCTGCTCTGAGGCGACGGGCTCGGGACCGCGTGCGGTGATTGCTGATGATCATGAAGTTTGCGCGGGTTTACGCCCGCGCGCTCCGGTGCGCTGCGCCGCTGTGGTAATACGGATCGCCGTCGAATCTCGTGCGCGTACGGCGCATGATCGGGTTGCGCCGGGGTGAATCGGTGGCATAGTTGTCTCGGAACGGAGGCCGAGCATGGACATCCGCGAGCGTTCACCCGGAGATCTTGAACATCTTCGACGCCTGGCGCGTCGCGAGAGAAACGCCGAGCAGAAGGACCGCCTGATGGCGGCCGCGCTGGCCGTCGAGCGGGTCCAGACCG
>JAJTHN010000069.1 GCA_021297895.1 Phycisphaeraceae bacterium
ACTCTGGTTGATGTCGTACCGCTCGGTCACGCGGCGTCCCGTCGCCGTGTACGAGTACAGCGCAACCTGCTTTGAGTTGATACGGACTTCCACGAGCTTGCACCACGGGCTGTAGATGTACTCGTACCCCTCGCCATCGGCGATCAGGTTGCCGTTGCGGTCGTACTGCGCTGTGACCGCTTCCGCCGTGCGGGCATTGTCCGTCACGGTCCGGGTCAGGAGCGACGGCCGGCGGAAGTACGTCCGCGAATCGTCCATCTCGCCGCCATCAACGCTCGAAGGGCCCGGATCGGCGAAGTCCTCATCACCGTTGCGGTCCACCGCGTTCCGCGTCACGCGCCCGCGAAGGTCGCGTTCCAGAATCTGCTGACGGCTCTTCTTGCCCGTATCGATCGCCGTGCGGCTGGTGTTAAGCTGGCCCTCTTCCTGCCTTGTGAGCCGCTTGAGCGCATCGCGCGTGACGAGCTGATCGAACTTCCGCACATACGGCAGGCTCGGGGCGTCGTCCCGCGGCCCGGTGCGCATGATCGGGTCCTCGACGCTCGTCACCAGCCCGCTCCGGTCGTACGCCGGCTCGAACTCAACAAACACCGGCTTGTTGAACTGGTTGTAGTCCTTCACCCACTGATTCCTGATCGGCCGGTTGAACCGGTCGAGGAACTGGTCATAGTCCGGCGACCCGCCGTCGATCGCGTACAGCCTCGTCCCGATGCTCGGCTCCGGCAGCACCGCCGCCACCACGGTCGAGGCGCCCATGTAGCGGTAGTCCGCCAGCACCGCGCCCGAGCCGGACAGGTTCTCCTGGATGTGGCTGATCCGGCCCATCGCTTGGCTGATGGTATCACCATCGACCTTGTACCGGGCAGAGGCCCCTCCCGGCTGCTGAACAGTCGCCTGCCGCAGGCGCTGCCAGCCATTGGCGGTCGTGTTGCGGGTCCAGGTCATGGTCGTGACCATCGGCGGCGTGCCGGAGCTCGCGTCGTACGCCGAGTCGGCATCGACCGTCGTCTGGCTCAAGTTGCCCCAGCCGTCGTACGCGAAGACCTCATCGTTCAGCGTCGCGCTCGAGCTCGACAGCGACCGCGCGCGGGCCAATCGGCCCATGCCGTCGTACGTCGTCTCGATCGACTTGACCGCCGTGTCGAAGTTCTTCGCGAACGTATGCACCTCGCGCAGCACCACCCGCCCGGCGGTGCTGTACGTCGTGTCGATGCGGTTGCCCGCGGGGTCCGTCGAGCGAATCACCTCACCGAGAGCGTTGTAGCTTTGCTTGGATGTGCGGTCGGCCGCAGACTGACCCGACGACTGGGCCGGGTGGATCGTCTCGCGCAGCAGGTGCCCCGTCGCGATCGAGTTGCCCTCTGTAACCGTAACGCGTCGGAGAGTCGTCGGGCTTTGGCCACGAGCGGGTGCCTTCCCGATTGGGCGTTCGATCAACACCGGCTCACGTCCTTCGTCGCTCATCCCGCCCCACCGACACCCCGTCAAAGCTCCGGGAGTCGGTGGCAGGGGAGAGTGATGCGACGCTCGCGTCAACCACCGTCTGGCTGAGGTTCCCCCATGCTCCCTTGCACTACGACTGTACGATTCAGAATCTCGAATCGCTCGAAGAGTCCATACATCTGGCGCAGCGACTCCAGACGCCCTTCGATGCGGCCCGTGATCAACTTCGGGTCTTCATTCAGTCGCACAACAAATCCAGGGGCAGCATTCGGAACTGAGATGTACAGCAGCTGCGAAACAACGCCATCCACGGACGTTTTCAGCGGAGGCTGGATAAAGCTACCACTGATGTACGTCGGCGGACTCGAGAGCAGGGGCCGGTTGCGAGCGGCCTCTTCGAGCTCGGGAGCCATCCAAGCGGGCATTTCCGCCCTCGTCCATTCAACAACGCGCCCTGATGCATCGAGAACTTCAAAGGTCTCGGACCCACCAACTATGTCCGCGACCACTTGAGAAAACACAACCCTCCGAAGGTGGACAACGCGGTGAATGCTCGGCCCGCTGAGGTTCAACCAAATGGCGAGTCCACCCGGCACGCATTCGGCTCGTGCGAGCGAGATCGTCAGAAGGTCGGGCTCCTTTGCCGCTGCTGCAAACCGCTCGCGGAGCTCGGGCGACGGATCGATCGCCCGATTCACAATTGGCTCGACGCGATGACGCACGCACCCAGCCGCGCTCATGATCGCGATGGAGAAGAACAAAGCAAACAAGATACGGATCATCGGCAACTACCTCCTTGACCCCACCGTCAGGTTCCACGGGTGCGTGGCACCGGATCGTCCCTGAGACGTGCCACCGGTTCGTCGGGCTTTGGCGACGAACCGGTGCATTCTTGCTTGGGGGTTCGATCACCACGGGGACGGGTCCCTTTCCGCGGGTTTGGCTTGGCCGTGGGGCTCAACGCGACCCTCACGCCCCCTCCGCCTCGAAGACTCGGCACCTCCCCCGGTAGGAACCGGGGGAGGATCTATGAGGGGCTTCGCAGAGAGTCTACAGGATTCCCGTCGCTTGGCGGCGGTGGGGCGGGCGGACTGACAGAATTTTGGCGGCGGGCGCTGGCCGGGGGGGGTGCGGAGGCGTGCGAAGGCGTGCGGGGGGTGCCGCGGGGCTGCGGACGGGTGCGGGGGTGTGCGGGGGGTCGCGCGGGGGCCGCGCGGGCACGCGGGGGTGGTTCAGGGCGGCGCGCGGGGGTCGCGGGGCAGCGCGGGGGGAGCTCCCGTCCGCGCGGGAGGTGCTCAGGACAGCGCGCGAGGACTCCAAGGCAGCGCGGGAGGACCTCACGGCAGCGCGCGAGGTCGCCAAGACCGCGCGCGAGGTTCCCACGGCAGCGCGCGGGGACCATTTTTGATCAAAAATGGTCCTCAGGACAGCGCGCGAGGTTCTCACGAGAGCGCGCGAGGAGTTTTTTCGCGCGAAAATGCTCCTCACGACAGCGCGCGGAGAGCATTTGCGTACAAAAATGCTCCTCGCGCGCTCGCGCGGGAAGAAAAAGCGCGCGAAAATGCTCCTCACGGCAGCGCGC
>JAJTHN010000014.1 GCA_021297895.1 Phycisphaeraceae bacterium
ACGGCGGGTGTCCGGCCCCGGGGGCGTGGTACTCCGGGAGCGATCGGATCGGAGCCGCGAGCGTGGCCCACGGCGTGGCCGCGTCCAGCCGCTCCAGGAGCGCCGCCGACCGCGGCCCCCCCAGCCCGTCGAGCGCCGCGTACACAAACCCCATCGACTCGTTCTTCCGAACCGCCATGATCGCCTCCAGACCGGCCCGGCACGGGCCGCATTCCGGTACGATCATTCACGTGCGACGGTTGCGCGATTGTTCAGAGATTCCTATTTTCTAGAATCGCAAGCGTTTTGTGTTCCGTCACTTGATGATGTTTATCAAACGCTTTCCGGAGATCGAAGCGATGAAACCCTCAAATCTCGGGTGCTGTTCTGGTGTCTTGTTGATGCTGAGTGGTTTAACTGGATGCAGAGTGGGCCCGGCTCAGGTACTACCGCAGTTGTCCAAAGAGCCGAACGGGTTGAGCGACATGCGGGAAGGTCTCAATGATCAGCGATCAGCTGTTTTCGGCGTCCAGATGCTTGCTCCAGAGCAAGTGGATCGAATGCCAGCTGCGCTCGGATGGACGGTGTTTAAGTTAACCAGAGAGCATCCTTCTGGGTTCATCGGGTGCTTTGTGATTGAGCTGAGCCGAGGTGCGAACTACGGAGTTGATGGACCAAAGGAGGCCGTCGGCTTTCGAAATTGGGGCGAGGCGGAGCAACTGCTCAAGAAGATCCGGAAGGAAACCCCGGTGTGGGTTCCAATCGGATCTGGGTTTTGGCATCACGAGTCCGTATCACCTTTTACCCCGGACGAGATTCCACCGACATTCCAGAAGTTTATACCCCGACATGAGACTGACCTGCCCCCCGAATCCTGATCCAGCAACTATGGGAGTCCCGGGAGCGTGGCACCGGTCCCGTGCCACCGACTCCACGGGCTTTGGCGTGGAGTCGGTGCGGCCGTTCCCGGGATCAAGGAGTCGGCGCTGTGTTGATCGAGCGCCCGAGCGCAATCGCTCAAGTTGGTCCCAACGGCCCGACGAATCTTCGATGTGTCGGTGGCACCGACGGCAACGCGATCGCCACGGGGCACCTGCTGCGTGAGACGATCAACCCGGCTCAGTCTTCGGGGCAGTCCGCGGCCGACCGCACCTCCAAGCAGAGTTACAACGCGCTGGGCGAGGTGATCCGCTCGTATGGCCCTGCGGGCAACCGCATCGATACGACGTACAGCACCGCCGGGCGTGTGGTGCTGCGCGAGGTGCACACGTTCGCATCGGGCTTCGACACATCGGTCAAGTCGATCGAGACGACGTACGACGGCATGGGCCGATTGGCCCGTGCGCGGTCGCTGTCGAGTTCGAGCGCGACGCTGAACGATGAGGTCTTCGCGTACGACGGGTGGGGCAACCTCAGCCAGACGACGGTCGATGCCGACTCGGCGTACGACGCGAGTTCCGGCACGCCGCCGATGGTCACGACCATGACCTGGACCCGCAACACGACCGCCAATGGCTGGCAGCGGCTGCGGCCGCTCCGACTGCACGCCGAAGCCGCTCGATTCGTCGGAACGACTCCCGTCCACCGCCGATGATGATGATGATCGCGCCGGTACGAGAATCGTGCCACGCGACCCGTGCACGGGCCGTGGCTCACCGCCGCGTTGCTTTCGATCCCCCTCCACCCCCACTCGCAACCGCACCCCCACCCGCGCACCCGCCCCCGGAACCCGAATCCACTCAGTGGGCGATACAGGGCTCGAACCTGTGACCTCATCCGTGTCATGGATGCGCGCTAGCCAACTGCGCCAATCGCCCGAATGCACCGAGTATATCCCGCCGCCCGTCTGATGGCCACTGCCGCGGCCCGCCAACAGGGCCGCGCACGATCGCCGAATTGCTGCCCGACGGCGACCGGAACCAGGAGCATCGCGAGCGCTCCGCCGAACGCGAGTATGGCCGCGAGCCCGGGCTCGAGTCCGGCCGCGGGTCCGGCCGCGAGTCCGGCCGTGAGTCCGGCCGCGAGTCCGGCCGCGGGTCCGGTCGCGAGTTCAGCCGCGAGTTCAGCCCCCTCGGGGGCCGCAAATGACAACGCCCCGGGACGAGCCCGGGGCGTTGCGGAAGGAATCAGGTTCTCGCTGCTTGTCCCGGCCGCGGTGCTGGTGGTCCCAAAGGGGTCAGCGGCGGACGAGTCGGGTCAGCGGGAGTGCTGGCCCACATCAGGCCCACATCAGGCCCGGCGGCGACGGCCGGCGACGACCATGCCCAGGCCCAGGACCGCCATCGCGCCCGGGGTGGGGATGATGTCGATGCCGCGGACGCGGACGCCCTGCGCCAGCACGGTGTAGCCCGTGCCGTCGAGGTTGATGCGCGACAGGCGGCCGTTGTTGTGGCCGGCCGCGGTGCCCGCGTACGTGCTGAACGGGGAGAGGCGGGCCAGGTCGGCCTCGTAGCCCAGCTCGCTGAAGACCAGCGTGTTGGTGAACGGGTCGAAGCGGATGACCTCCGGGTCGAAGGCGATCGAGGAGTAGATCTGGCTCACGCCGACGACGCTGCTGCCGGTCGCGTCGAGCAGGACCTTCCAGATGCCCTGAGCGCCATCGGAGAGGTTGCCGCCGACGATGCGGTTGCGGGCCATGTTGGTGATGTAGAGCTCATTGGAGCCGGGGCGGGCGATGATGCCGCGGACATCCGTGAGCAGCGGGAGCGTCTGGGTCTGGCCGTTGACGTCCGTGTAGGTGTTCACGCCGTTGAAGTCGGCGATGATCGTCTGCGTGGCAGCGCCCGTCGTGATCGAGGGGATGCTGGTGCGGGCGATGACCGACGACCAGTTGCGGTTGGCGGGCTGCAGCTGTGTGCCGCCGGCGACGGGGACGGACTGGCTGGTCAGGTAGGTGCCGCCGTTGGGGAACGCGGTGTAATAGTCGCTGTTGCCCTGGCCCGAGGGGGTCAGGAAGGTGCCAAGGTTCGGGAACGGCGTGGGCGTGGCGTTGGGGGTCTGGTTCCACAGGCGGGTGGTCGCGCCGGTGCCCGGGTTGACGGCGTTGAGGCCGCCGTCGGTCGCGGGGAACGCGGTGCCGCCGCGGGCCGTCTGGTTCGTGCCGTTGATGTACAGCAGCGAGCCGCGGCTGTGGTCGTACCACATGCCCAGCGGGTTGATCGCCGGGACGTTGTTCGTCAGCATGCCGACGACCGGCGTGCCGAAGAGGTCATAGACCTGGCCGATCGAGGCGTTGCTGCTGGGGTTGGCGACCTGGGCCGGGCCGCTACCGAAGTACCAGAGGCCGTTGGCGCCGGCGCGGATGTCCGACAGACGCAGGTCGACCAGCTGCGGGTCATTGAAGCCCGCGTCGTTGGCGCCGACCGGGAAGAGCACGTGCGTGCTGACGGTGTTACCCGGTGCCCACGAGCGGATCGCCTGACCGGTCGAGCCGGAGCCCGAAAGGTCGGTGAAGACGACGGTGCCGGGGGCCTGGGCCAGAGCCGAGCCAGCCAGAGCGAGCAGGGCGACGATCGACGCAGAATTACGAATCACATTCATCTCGTTCTCCTCCGAAAAAAGGATGGGCCTGAGTGGTGCGACACCTGCGACCGCAGGCGTGGGGTTCACGATCCAGCCGCTCTTGGCTCCGCGATCTCGGTGACGTGCCGAGCATTGAGCCCGGACAGGAACCAGAAACCGCATGAGCTCGAGAGCACTCGGACAAGCCGCACAAAGATGACCGAGACTCCTGGCCCGTTTCCGAGCCCCCTCGACCATCTCAAAGAGTGTACTACAATGGTCCTAGAAGTGACAACAACTCTTCGCTATTTTTACGCATCTTCACCGAAGTAGTTGCAGTTCTCGGCTCAGACCAGGGGTTTTCTGGGGCCCGTTTGGCCCCTTGGCCGAAGTGGACGAATCTCTTGGAGTCTGCGGCGCTCGAGCACCCGCTCGATCCGCCATCAATGCAAACAAAAACCCCGGGCGTGGCCCGGGGTGAAATAGACTCGCAGTCGGTTTTTGGGGGAGAGCCGAAGGCTGTGCCCAGCACCCGATCGCTCAGTTCAGAACCTTGATCTCGACGCGGCGGCTGGCGGCGTCGGTGCTCTTGAGGTTCGATGCACCGCGGCCGACGGTCTCGATCCGTCCGGCAGAGATGCCCCGGCTGACGAGGTGTCGCTTGACCGACTCGGCACGGGCGGCCGAAAGGGCCTCGTTGGTGCCCCAGCGGCTCTTGCGGATCGGGTGGCGGTCCGTGAAGCCCTCGATCAGCAGGTTGCTGCCCGGGTGATCGCGGCGGATGCGGCTGGCGATCGAGTCCAGCTCGCGGCGGCCCGCGGCGGTCAACTCCGCCTGGCCCGATGCGAAGCTCACATCACCGGCGAGGACATACTCGCGGGTGGACGCCGGGCGAGGCGCGGAGCCCGAGTCCGTCGGCGGAGCGGTGCGGGTCTCGGCCTGGGTCTTGAGCTGAGCGAGCTGGTTCTCCGCCTCAGCGCGACGGGCCTCGCTGGCGGCCAGTTCCTGCGAGCGGGTGTCGAGGTTCTGACGCAGCGAGGCGTTCTCCTCGCTGAGCTTGGCAACCTGCTCCTTCTCGGCATTGTTGCAGCCGCCCGCGACGATCGCGGCCAGAGCCACGCCGGCGAGCATGAGACCACGGGAAAGACGCGAACCGATCGTGCGAGCCATGCAACCCTCCATGTGCTGCCCCTGGCCATGCGCCGGGGCGAGTGCGTTCAGGCCCGCGTGCATCATGCACGCCAGAGGCCCAGACTGATGCGAATGAGCGGACACAGCGTCCGAGTGCAGCCATTTCACGCGGGCAAAGGCCCGCTGTCAACTTCGGGGGCAGTTTGGTGGATGAAGTTGTGCCGCAATTCGGCGCAACCGTCGGAACCTACGGCAGGTTTATCGGCACGGGCGTGACAAAGAGGTGAGAAAGCCCGCGTTCGATGAGCGGCTTGCCGACGAACACCAGCGCGGTCGCGATGGCCAGGAACGGGCCGTACGGCATCGCGCGTGCGTTCGAGCCGATCGCCACGCGGGCCAGGATCGCCCACGCCACGCCGACAAACGCCGCGAGGAAGAACGCCAGCACCGCATCGACCCAGCCGAGTGCCGCGCCGACCGCGGCCATGAGGTGCACATCTCCCAGGCCCATGGCCTCCTTGCCGAAGGCGAGCGAGCCGAGGATGCGGACGAACCACACCACGCCGCCGCCGACAAGAAAGCCCAGCAGCACCCCCGCGAGAACTTTCAGCCAGAGCGGGGCGATCCAGCCGCCCTGACCGGCCAGGTGCAGCATCAGGATCGCGCCGAGGTACGCCAGCCCCACCGGCGGGCCGAGGAAGGCGAGCTCGCGGAGCATTTCCCGCCTGGCGTGCGGATAAGCGACCCACAGGTCGGTGGGGTTTGCGAAGGCGGCGTGCGCGTCGGTCCCAGTCGGCGTGGCCGGGGGCGTCAGAGCGGTCGATGCCGTCGGCGGGGCATCCAGATTCGTCAGCGGGCCGGTTTCGGCCGCGCGGTCGGAACCGGATGCGGCCGATGCAGCGGGCCCAGCAGCGGTCGGTGCCGCGCCATGCAGCGTGCTGGCGTGCTGGGCTTCCCATTCGGCGTAGTCCTCGAACGAGCGGCGGAGCAGGCCGACACGCAGGAGCAGAAGCGAAAGCCCGAGGCCGATGGTGCCGCCGAGGCTTGCGCCGACCCACTGCCAGCCCCCCCAGGCCTGGCCGATGCCCCAGCCCCACGGCGTGGCGATGGCCCAGTCCCAGTCCCGTGCGACAAAGGCAAGCCCACCCCCGGGCGAGAACTCGACGACAACGGCCCACGCCGTGTGCAGCAGGAGCGCCACAGCGCTGGCGAACCAGGCCAGTTCAAGGGGAATGGTGAACGTGCGGGCATCGACGATCGTCATGGCCGTCAGCGAGGCAAAGAGCACGGCAACGACGATGAACACGGGCCAGACACCCACGAACCCGTTCAGCCCCCACTCCGGCCGGATCATGCCGATGGGAACGCCCGCGAGGTTCGCGTTGGGCGAGATGAGGAAACACATCGCATAAAGGCCGACGAACAGAAGGCCGACGAACGCCTCGACGAGCGGGTATTCGGGGCTGATTTTCGACCTGCAGAACCGGCACCGGCCGCGGAGCAGGAGCCAGCCGAGGACCGGGATGTTCTCGCGCCAGGTCAGCCGAGTTTCGCACGACGGGCACCGCGATGGCGGCGTGATGACGCTCAGACCGAGCGGGAGGCGGTACACCAGCACATTGATCAACGACCCGACGCACGCGCCGAACGCGAACGCGAATGCCAGCGGCACGATGATGCTCAGGGTCTCCGCCAGATCGAGGCTCATGATGCGGGCATCCTTGCCGGGGTCGAAGGAGTGGACGCGGGAAAGTTCAGGGAGAGATCAAGCCTTTGGAGGCTTGGGCACATCCGCGTTCATCTGCGCGGTCAGGTCTGCGAATCGCTGCTCGGCTCTGGCCAGCAGAGTCTGGCAATGCCGCTCCAGCGCTTTGCCCCGCTCGTACGCGGCCAGTTGCTCCTCAAGGCCCATTTCGCCAGACTCGATGCGCTGAACAATGGACTCGAGTTCCGCGATGGCGGACTCGTAAGGCATGTCGGCCGGAATGGGCGCGGGGCCCGAAGACGAGCCGGATGATGGTTGGTCGGGCGGGGCCATGACGGAGAGATTAGCCGAAGAGACCCGGAGCGGTCGACTCTCCCGGGGGACGCTTGCGGGCCGGACGCGGCGAAGGCGTGAGCGGCCGGGCCGTCTGGCCGTCACTCTGAACCGTCGAGCGCAGATCGCCATCGGCCAATCGGGTCGTCAGCACCTGTCCCGGGCTCGCGGCGTGGATCGAGCGCAGCACCGTGCCGTCACTGGCAAGCGTCACGGAGAATCCGCGGCGAAGCACGCCAGCAGGGCCGACGAGTTCGAGCTGACGCGCCAGATCGACCCGGCGCTGGCGACGGAGGGCGATCGAATCGCCGGTGAGTCGCCGCAGATCGAGGCGAGCATCCTCGAGGCGTCGCCGCCGCATTTCGAGCACCTGGCCCATGGCCACCGAGAGCCGAAGAGAAAACCCACGGAGTGCCGAGCGTCGGCGCTCATAGACCGCCGAAGGCCGCGCGCGTTCGAGGCTTGCCCCGAGTGTCGCCAGCCGCCGCCCGGAAACGCCCAGGGAGCGGAGCGCGGCGGCGTTCATGGCCCGAGCGGTGGCGCGAAGTCGCTCGGCGAGCAGCGCGTGCGAACGCGAGATGAGCGAGGCCAGGCGCTCGCTGGTCATGCGGACCTGCTCGCTGAGCGCAGCGCGATCGGGCGTGAGCCGCATCGCGGCCTGCGTGGGCGTGGCGCAGCGCTCATCGGCGACGAGTTCGGCGATGGTGGTGTCGGTCTCATGGCCGATCGCCGCGACGACCGGGACGGACGCATCGACGATCGCCTGAGCGACGATCTTCTCGTTGAAGGCCCAGAGGTCCTCCATGCTTCCGCCGCCGCGGGTGACGATGATGGCATCGATGCCCAGGGCGCGGGCGTTGGCAGAGGCCCAGTTGATCGCCCGGGCGACGTGCGGCGCGGCGTCGGGGCCTTGCACGAGCGTGTCGATCAGCAGCAGATCCACCGCGGGGCAGCGGCGCCGCATGGTGTCGCGGACATCGGCCAGCGCAGCGCCGGTCCGGCTGGTGATGACCACGATGCGCGCGGGGAACGCCGGAAGCGGTCGCTTGCGGTCGGCATCGAACCATCCGAGCGCTCGAACTTCCTGCACCAGCGCGCGGTATCGCAGTTCCAGAGCGCCGACACCGACGGGCTCGATGCGCTCGACGTAGAAGCTGACCTGCCCGCGCGGTGCGTAGTACTCCACGCGGCCGGTGACGACGACCTCCTGACCCTCGGCGAGTTGGAATCCGACCGAGCGGATGCGCCCGGCGAACATCACGCAGTTGAGCACGCTCTGGCTGTCCTTGATCGCGAAGTACCAGTGCGTGCGGTGCGTGAAGTTGCTGACCTGACCGATGACGCGGATGCCCGAGACGATGCGGTCCTTCAGCGCCCCATCGATCAGCGCCGCCAGCGCCGAAACACTGATAGCCGGAGCAACAGCCGGACCCGACCCCGCGGCGGAATCGGACGAGGGGCCGGTCGCCGCGTCGGCGCTCGCGGGCGCGGGCGACGCGGGGCGCGCCGGCGCCGCGCCGCCGGCGGTCGGGCGGATCATCTTCGCGGGATCAAATGGAAGTCGATCCACTCTGCACCTCCGCGAGCCGGGCGATGCCGGCGCGATAGCCATCGAGCACGCACGCGATGGATGCGCTCGCCAGGCGGTCCTGTCTGATGGCCTCGCGGGCCGAACGCGAAAGGGCGCTCCAGGAGCCGGGTGATCGCATGAAGCCGATGATCGCCGAAGCCCACGACTCGGCCCAGGCTTCGCCCGTGCTCCGCGGGATGACCATCGCCGTCGTCCCGTTGACGATCGCGCTGCTGGAGTCGTCCGGCCCGGCCAGCACGGGAACGCCCGCGGCCATCGCCTCGAGCATGATCGATCGCTGCTCTCCCGAGGACTCCGGGGCCAGCAGCAAGTGCGTCTGGAGCACCAGTTCTCGCTGGGACTCCAGATCGGCGATGAGCGAGATCGCCCCGCGCACGTCCCCGATGCCCGAGCCGCGGCCGGCCCAGCGGAGAATCGGGACCGTTCGTGCCAGGTCCGCATCGACGAACAGCAGCACGTCGACGCCGGCCTGTCGCACGCGCGACACGCCGCGGATCACGGCCTCGATCGCGGCCGGATCGCGGCCCGACGCGGCGAGTGTGCAGCAGAGCGAGCGGTCGCTGGTCCATGGGTCGCGGGGCGACTCGGGAATGTGCACACCCCACGGCGCCAGACGCACGTGCTGCGGGCCGAATGCCGATGCGCACTCATCCATCAGCGCCGGGTCGGCGGCGAAGGCCAGCACGTGCGCCAGAGGTTTGGCGCTCGCCGCAGCTCGGGCCAGCACGCGGGCCTGGCCCCGGCGCCAGACCTCCACCGCCAGAAGAACATCACCGGCCAGCGGCGAGGCCAGATCCTCCGGCGGAGCGGCGCTGATGCGGGCGATCGCCCGTGCGATGCTCGAACCGGTGGTCACGGCCTGATCGCCGAAGCAGTGAATCACATCCAGCAGGCGCTCGCCCGGATCTGGCGGCGCGAGGGCCAGCAGCGATCGCACGAACGCGTCGGCTCGCAGCGATCGTGTGAAGGGCAGGCCCGTGTCGGCGTAGGTGATGGGCGTGCTGTAGACCGCGGAGAATTCCACGGTGTTCATCGACGCGGGCAGGGCGTGCAGCACGCGGAAGCCATCATCCGCCAGGCCGACCTCCAGCCGAGCGAGCAGTTGGCGCTCGCGGGAGAGGAACGCACGGTCTGGGAGGATGAGTGCTCGCATGGAAGCGCGGGCTCAGGACTTGGCGCGCGTGGGGTCATCGGAGATGCGATAGTCCAGATCGGGCATGCGTTCGACGGCCTCGCCAACGCCGCGGGTGCGCCAGACGCCGACCCAGTGGTTGGGCTTGGCCTCGATGAGGGCGTATTCACCGGCAGGACCGGGCTTTGCCGCGAGATCCGCCGGCGGCTCATGCCAGGGCCACCAGGGACGCACGCCCTTGTCGGCGCCGGGCAACTTGCGGAACTGTTCCTCGTTCTCGACAACCTCGCGAATGGTGACGAGGCGGTCGGACTTCTCACGTGTGTGCGGGATGCTGCGCAGGAGGCCGCGGGTGTACGGGTGCATCGGCTCGTCGAAGAGGTCGAAGACGTTCGCGTACTCGACCACGCGTCCGGCGTACATGACGCAGACGACGTCGGCGTTTTCCGCGACCACGCCGAGGGCGTGCGTGATAAGCATGATCGCCATCTGGCGGCTGGCCTGAAGCTCGCGGAGCAGCTCGAGGATCTGGGCCTGGATCGTCACATCCAGCGCCGTCGTGGGCTCATCGGCCAGCAGCAGCTTGGGCTGGCAGGCGAGGGCCATGGCGATCATCACACGCTGACGCATGCCGCCGGAGAACTGATGCGGATACGCGGAGAGTCGCTCTTCGGGTCGGGGGATGCCGACCTCGTTCATGGCCTGCACGGCGATCTGGCGAGCGACATCGGGCGTGACGCGCTGGTGCAGGAGGATCGCCTCCATGATCTGATCGCCGATGGTGTAGACGGGGTTGAGGCTCGTCATCGGCTCCTGGAAGATCATCGCGATGTCGTTGCCGCGGATCTTGCGGATCTGCGACTCGGAGTACGTGACAAGATCGGCCTGGCCGGCGTCGGTCTGGAAGAGGATCTGACCACGATCGAACCGGCCCGGCGGACGGGGGACCAGGTGGAGCGTGCTCATCGCGGTGACGGACTTGCCGCAGCCGGACTCGCCGACGACGGCGAGAGTCTGGCGCGGGTAGATCGTCATGCGCACGCCGTCGACGGCCTGGATGCGCGGGCCGGAGCGATTATCGAAACTGACGGCAAGGTCCTTGACCTGCAGCAGCGGCGTGCGCTCATCGAGTTTCGGCGCGGGCTTGGCGCTGAGCGGGGCGGCGGGGTTTGCGGGAGCGATGCTCATGGTGTGTCTGCTCGCGGATGATCGCGTCGGCTCAGACGCGGGCCTTCTTGAGTTTGGGGTCGATCGCGTCGCGCAGGGCCTCGCCGATGAAGTTGTACGCGAGCACGGTCAGGAAAATCGCGCCGCCGGGGAACACGGCCAGCCACCACTTGAACTCGCCCTCGGAACTGATGGCGCTGCTGAGCAGCTTGCCCCAACTGGCGCTGTCGACCGGGCCCAGACCGAGGTACGAGAGCGTGGCCTCGATGCTGATCGCCGCGGCGATGGCGAAGCTGGTGTCGACCAGCACCGGCGCGACGCCGTTGGGCAGCATGTGGCGGAAGAGCACCGAGCGGAGCGACAGGCCCGAGGCCTGCGCCGCCTGAACGAAGTCCTGATTGCGGAGCTTCATGAACTCCGCCCGCGTGAAGCGGGCCATGCCGGTCCACGAGAACATGCCGATGATGGCCATGGTCCAGTATGTGCTGCGGAACTCCGACGGCAGGACCGACGCGGCGACGATGAGCAGGAACAGCAGGGGCACGGCCATGAAGACCTCGACCACGCGATAGAGCATGATGTCGATCCACCCGCCGAAGTACCCCATGATCGCGCCGATCGTCACGCCGATGACAAGGGCGATGCTCGTGGAAACGAACCCGATGGAAATGGACAGTCGCGAGGCGTGCAGAAGCTGCGAGAGCACGTCCGCGCCGTCCTTGTCCGTGCCCAGCGGGAAGGTCGGACCAAGGGGTGCATCGATCAGGTCGATGAGCTCCGCGCGGCTCAGCGGCGGCGATCCGGCGGTGGCCGCACGCTCGCGCGCGCGGGTCAGGGCTTCGCCGGCACGCTCGCGGACCGGTAGCGGTGCCCCCGTGCGTTCAAGGGCCGCGGCGAGCTCGTCCCGGATGGACTCCACCTCGTCGGCGTTGAGCGGGAGCGACTGGCGCAGCAGCGTGAAGGAGGTCAGCACCTCGGGGGGGAGCCCCGCCGGGCCGATCGCCTCACCGGCAAGGCGTGCGTACTCGGCGATCTCCCGCCGCGTGGCACCCTGCTTGGTCGCCTGGCTCCACCGGAACGAGAGATCCGCCCGGACGGCCTCCGGCAGCAGCGGCAGCGCCCGGTTGACCTTGGCGTTGAGTTCGACTTCGAGGGCGGGCGTCAGCGGCACGCCGCGGGGCAGTGTCCGGGTGGACTCCTCGATCGCGCCGATCCATCTTGAAGCGCCGGGGGGCTTGCGGCTCAGTTCGCTGAAGCGCTGCATCGGCGACCACGGCAGCACCGTCCACGTTCCCGTCGCGTCGCCCCGGTAGACGCGGCTGGCGGCGTCGAAACTCCCGGGCGTCTGCTGCCACGTCACGCCGGATGAGTACGCGACGAGCACACCGGCCAGAGAGAGCACGACGACGCGGCGAACCATCTGGCCGTACGGCGCGAGCAGCATCAGCGCGCCGACGATGATCGAGACGACCGCACCGACGATGTACCCCGCGCCGGGCTGATCCACGAAAAGGGAGACGCTCTCGACGGGCTGGCCGGTGCGCTTGGCCTGCGTGCTCAGGTCCGCGAGCGTGTCTCGGGCGGCGTTGCCGATGTACGACTGGACATACGACGCGACGGCGAGCATCGCGATCGCGGCGATGAGGCCGGCGATAACGCTCCAGGCGCGCGTGGCGATGGTCGCTCGCGGGCCAAAGAACGTGTACAGGCCGCCCGCGGTGACCCACACCAGCAGCAGAATGTCGAGCGCTTCGAGCTGATCGAATAGCGGGAAGGAGGTCTGATCGTTCTGACGCAGGATGAGCGGATAGCCGCTGGCAAGGAGCGGCGCATAGACGCCGAAGAACGCGACGATGCAGAGCCAGACGATGGCGAAGACGGCGGTGGGTCGCTTGAGGACCTGCGAGAAAGCATCGGCCCAGAAGCCCTTGGCGGGTACGTGGCCGATGCCCTGCATGAGTTGAACGCCGGTGACGCGTTCGAGTTTGGCCGGTGCGGGTTGGGGGGTGCTTGGGGGCATGGGGAGTCGCGGCGGGGCGTTACTTGTACGTGATGCGCGGGTCGGCCGCGGCGTAAAGGATGTCTGCCAGCAGAAGGGCCATGAGGTTCACACAGGCGATGATGGTCGTGTTCGCCAGGATCAACTCGCGGTCGCGCTGGTTGATGGCGTCGATCAGCAGCGAGCCCATGCCCGGGACGGAAAAGATGCGCTCGATCACCACCGAGCCGGCGAGCATCGCCGGGAAGATGGTCACGAACATCGTGATCAGCGGCAGCAGGCTGTTGCGGAACACGTGGGCGAGCAGAACGTCACCGGGCGCGACGCCCTTGGCCTTTGCCGTACGGACGTAGTCTGCCGAGAGGTTCTCGAGCATCGCGGCACGGGCCTGCTTGCTGAGCACGGCGAACCCGCCGTACACCAGGCACGCCACGGGCAGAACCATGTGCCAGAGCGCATCGACGACATAGCCCGGGCTGCCGTCGGACGGCCAGAAGGTCATCGAGTCGGCGTCCTTGCTGAAGCGGCCGGCGGTTGGGAACAGGTTGAGGTGCTCCGGCGTTGCCAGGTACCCCAGCAGCAGCACGCCCGCCAGGACGACGGGGACGGAGTACAACCCGATGAAGATGCCGCCCAGCCCCGTATCGGCCCACGTCCCCTTTCGCACCGCGGCGAGCACGCCGCAGGGCACGGCGATGAAGTAGATGATCGGGAACGCGACGAGGTTGAGCAGCAGCGTCACGGGAAGGTGGTCGGCGATGAGGCTCGCAACCGGCTTGCCCGTGCTGAAGGCCACTCCAAGATCCGGCGGCGCGACGCTGAGCACGCCGGGGATGATCGCCAGGCCCGCCCCGGGGAACGGCTCGCTGGCCATCGCGGCAACAAGACGCTGACGAACCTCGACCGCGGCGGCCCAGGACGTGATCGCGGCGGGGCCGAGGCGCGAGAGTTCCTGCCACACGGGCGATGACTTGTTGGGCGTGAGCCCGGCCACGCGGCCGACGCGGAGCTTGTCGCCGGAGATGTAGTTCCCCCACTGCCCTCGCGGGAACTCGCCCTCGATGTACCGCTTGAGCGCATCGCGGAGCAGGGCCTCATCGGCGACCGCCGCGCTCCGGGCATTGACGTACTCGCGTTCGAGGCGGGCGAACGCCGCGGCGCGTTCGGCGTCGGGGGCATCGCGGAAGGTGCTGTTGATCGCAGACTTGTCGAGGGGCGTCGGCTCCGGCAAGGTCTCGGCGAACCAATTCCATGCGGGGGGGCGGGCGATCTCACGCGGCCGGGAGACGAGTTCGCCATCGGGCTTGACCAGGTCGCGCTGGCCGAACTTGATCGGGTTGATGCGCGTGAACCAGCGGACGTACTGCACCGGCCAGGGCTCATTGAGCCCGTAGCGGTCCTCGAGCTTGGCGCGGGTGACGGCGATCGAGTTGGCGCTGGTCATGTTGCCGCCGGCAACCTGCAGCGAGGCACCGATGCCACCGGGGGACATGGCGATCAGAAAGAAGACAAGGAACGTGATCCCGATGATCGTCGGGATCATGAGCAGCAGGCGTCGGATGATGTAGTTCGTCATGCGTGCTCGCGTGCGGGGGGCGTGATGATCGGACGCTCGACGGCTGATGATCCATCAATTCGCCGGCTTGGGCGTCGACGCTCCGGCGCGGAAGTACTCGGCGGGCTCAAGACCCTTGGGATACATCACGACGTTCCCGACCTCTCGACGCACGAACCGGGTCCACGGCGGAACGCGAACGAACGTGTAGGGCTGCTCGTCGTGCAGCACCGCTTCGAGCTGACGCCAGATCGCCGCACGCTTGTCGGGGTCCAGTTCGGCGCGGCCCGCATCGATGAGACGATCGGCCTCTGCGTTGGACCACTGCGCGAAGTTGTCGCCCTGGTTCTTGATGCTCGAGGAGTGGAAGATCTGCATCGGATCGCTCTCGGGGGCGTTGGCGCCCCAGCCGAGGGTGATCGCGTCGAAGTCGCGCTGCTTGAGCAGGTCCTGGTAGACGGACCAGTCCACGCTGCGCGGCTCGACGACGATGCCGATGGCCTGGAATGAGTCCTTGACGAAGCGCGCGACGCGATCGGAGATCTCGCTGCCGCCGGCATAGGTGTACTCGAACTGGAACTTCTCGCCCAGTTCGTTCTCGAGCACACCGTCGTTGTTGCGGTCCTCCCAGCCGGCGCTCTTGAGCAGTTCGCGGGCGCGAGCCTGATCGAACGGCCACGGCTTGATGTCGGGGTTGGAGCCCGGGCCGTCGATGGGCTGGTTGCCCTTGGCGACGACGCCGATGCCCTTCCAGATGTCGCGGATCATCTTCTCGCGGTCCAGCGCGTGGGTCATGGCCTGACGAACGCGCTTGTCGCTGAACTTGGTGAGCTTGCCGTTTCGCTCGCCGCAGTTCCACGCGATGAAGGAGTAGCCCGAGCGCATGTTGACCCACTTGTTGAAGCGGGTGATGACCTGCCACTCCGGATCCTCGCTCTTGGAGACGAACTGCGGCGCCGACGGCGTGATGATCTCGGCGTTGCCGGCGAAGAACGAATTGAGCCGGCCGATTTCCTCGTTGACGGCCTTGTAGCGCAGCGATGCCAGAGCGGGACGCGGGCCCCAGTACTGCTCGTTGCGCTCGAGCACGATGTCCTCCGGCGGGGCCCACTGCTTGTCCACGCTCAGGTCGCGGAGGCGGAACGGGCCGGAGCCCATCAGCAGGCCCGAGCTGCGGTTGATCTGCGCGGGCGTGAACTGCGAGTAGAAGTGCTTGGGAAGCACGAACATGCCCAGCGCATTGTCGACGTTCGTGAACAGCCGCTTGCGGAACGTGAACTCGACGGTGCGGTCGTCGATCGCCTCGACCCTTTCGATCGAGTCGCGCAGGATCGAGCGCGTGCGCTCGGCCTCGATCTGCTCGTTCATGATGTACTCGTGGAACGTCCAGCGGAAGTCCTCGGCCGTGATCGGCCTGCCATCACTGAACCGCACGCCCTCGCGCAGGCGGGCACGCAGCCACGTTCCCTCCGGATCAACCTGCCACGCCTCGGCCAGCAGGCCCTCGGTGCGAAGCGTCCTGGGGTTCAGCGTCGCAAGGCTCTCGTTGGTCAGTTCCTGCACGCGGCGCGAGTACACGTCGGTGGAAATGAACGGCGTGATCTGCTTGGTCTGGGCCTCCCAGATCTCCGTGATCTCGCCGCCATCCTGGAAGCCGGGCTGCTTGCGCGGGTCGCTCGCCAGACCCAGCGGCGGCTGACGCAGGATCTCGACACCGGGGCGGGCCCAGGAGTCGGCGGACGTCGGCGCGGACTTGGTCGCGGACGCCGAAGTGCCCGCGGTCGCCCCCGACGCGTTTGCCTGGTCCGAACCCGAGGGCACGACCATCACGCGGGGCTGCGAGCCGAGCCGCTCGACGACGCGTGTGTTCTCCGCGATCGACGCGGCGACGGCGGCGAGGGAGTTGTCGAGCCTGCCGACCTGCCCCTCGAGGCTCCGGATGCGCTCGAGCATGATGGTGTTCTGCTGCCAGGCCCGATCGATCTGCAGCCCGCTGAGAATGACCAGCAGGGCGACGATGGCGAGCATAACCAGC
This sequence comes from Phycisphaeraceae bacterium, assembly GCA_021297895.1. Taxonomy (GTDB): domain Bacteria; phylum Planctomycetota; class Phycisphaerae; order Phycisphaerales; family UBA1924; genus JAJTHN01. The sequence goes on from JAJTHN010000014.1 coordinate 16,129, forward strand.
GAGACGAAGTCCTTGATCCCAAAGCGGTTCTGCATGCGTATCCCGTCACAAGGGCCGACTGAATGGAAGGAAACAAACGCCCCCGATGGCCAACGCCGCATCCCATGACGCGGGATGAGGCAGCGAGGATCCGCAGTTTAGCGTCCCGCTCGTCCGCCGGCGGGTTCCCCGCCGCGGCGGCCGGTCCTGCGCCGAGCGGTCCGGGGACCACTCCGCGGCAAGTTCAGCGCGGCCGGCGGCGGGGGTCCAGCGCCTCGCGGAGCCCCTCGCCAACAAAGTTCAGCGACAGCAGCGCCAGCCCGAGCAGCACGCACGGCCACAGCAGCAGCCACCACTGGCTGTTCACCAGGTTCAGCTCCCCCAGCCCATCGGCGGCGAGTTTGCCCCAGCTCGGCAGCGGATCATCCACGCCGATGCCCAGGAAACTCAGGAACGACTCCTGAAGGATCGCCTGCGGCACCGTGAGCGTCGCGTACACAATGATCGGCCCAACGAGATTCGGCAGAAGGTGCCGCGTGAAGATACCCCCGGGTGAAACACCGATGGCGCGCGCGGCCTCAACAAACGGTTGAGCCTTCAGGCTCAGGACCTGCCCCCGGATGACCCGGGCCATGGTCAGCCAACTGACCCCGCCGATCGCGACCAGGAGCGTGACGACGTTGATGCTCAGACGCTGGGCCTGCGAGAGTTCGCCGACGCCGAAACGCTCGCGGGCCTGCACCTCCAGCCGGGCGCGGGTCTCGGGGGTTCGCTGGGCCTCGGGCGTGCGGGCGAGTTCGACGTCGATGAACGCGACGGAGCGGGTCTTGGTCTCGCGGGCGCGGGCCTGCTGCCACGCGTCGAGCGTGCCGTCCACGGCGACGGCCAGAAGAACAACCAGCAGGATGTACGGCAGGCCGTAGAGCACATCGACGATGCGCATCATCACGCCGTCGATCCGCCCGCCGAGGTACCCGGCCAGCGCCCCGTACATGGTGCCCAGGAACACGGCGATCGTGGCCGCGGCCAGGCCGATGCCCATCGAGATTCCCCCACCGACGAGGCACCGCACCATCACATCGCGCCCGAGCACATCCGTGCCGAGCAGGTACGTCGGCAGCGCGGCCATCGCCTGGTCGTACGTCACGACAGGCTTGGTCGCCAGCAGGGCATCGATGGTCACGCCCGTCTCATCGGCCCGCTGGCGGAGGGCCGAGTCGACCGCCAGCGACCAGATGCGGCCCTGAAGCGTGCCGGGGGCAAGCTCCGGCTCCGTCGCGCCGCCGGCGGGCCGCGGGATGTCGGGCCATGTCCAACTCGGCGGCAGGCGGAGCGCCTGGCGGTTCTGCAGATCGAAGCGCACGACGCGCGGGGCATCATCGCCCGCGGCCTTCAGTCCCGGCGGCACCACGGCACTGACCGTCCACGGAAGCGAGCCCAGGCACAGCAGGCCGATGATGGCGAGCATGCCCAGGCCGATCACACCGGGAACGCTGCGAAAGAGCAGGCTCATGCCCGGCAGCGAGGCCGAGCGGGCGCGATCGAGCGTCGGCGCGAGGTCGCGCGGGCGCGGGGGGATGGGTGAGGCTGCGGGAGAAGACATCGCCCGCGAGCGTAGCCGAAGTGTGAAGAGCTGTGCGCGCGGGCCGAGTCCGCGAAGTGTCCAGCGCATCGCGCACGACAACGCCGGTGGACTTGATCCACGAAACCAAGCTGCACCGCGCGGCGCTCCACCGCTCGGCGTGAACCCGATCCGGAGTTCACGAACGCGCCGTGTGGCCGGACCGACGCTGCCGCGGACTTTGGCCATTCGGAAATCAGCGAGGCATTGCTCCGAGCCAGCGAACCGTCGGGGTCGAATTACGGCCGGTGCGAGCTCTCGATGCGGACGTTTCTCGCGCGAGCCTTCGACGGAGCGATCCGGGAAGGCGCCACATCAGATCAGAGCGATCGTCCCCCGGTTGCTACCGGGAGAGGTGCGGCCCGGGGGAGGGGGCGAGCCCTCGAGGCGGAAGGGGGCGAGCGCCGACCATCCCCCCACCCATCCCCCCACCCAGCCGCCACCCAGCCGCCACCCAGCCGCCACCGGGCCGCCGTCCAGCCGCCATCCAGCCCCCCGCACTCCCCTCCCCCGCACGTTCCCCGCCGATCCCTCCAGACTCTCAGCACGTTCGCCGCGCAATCCCCGCGCGATCGCACACACGATCGCGAGCGTTCGACACCTGATCCCCCAAAAATCGACACAAAACCGAACACCAGACGACCAAAAATGGAGAATTTTGGTCCACAAGTGCGGCTCACGCGTCCACAAATGCTCTCCACGCGTCCACAAGTGCCGCATTTTGGTCCACGCGCAGAGCCCACGCGTCCACAAATGCCGCGCACGCGTCCACAAATGCTCTCCGCGCGTCCACGGATGCTCTCCACGCGTCCACAAGCGCGGCATTTCGGTCCACGCGCAGAGCCCACGCGTCCACAAACGCAGCATCCGAGGACGCGCGGAGCGGTCCCCAGGCCGACGGAGAATCCGGACACAAGCCGAACCTGTGGCGACAAACCTCACGACCGGCGACCCGGGCCGGCCCGGCGCGACCGGCCCAGCGCGACCGGCCCAGCGCGCCGGGCCGATCGCTCCGAGAGAACGGGCGGTCCGGTCCGCTCAGCGGCCTGCCGAAGCGAAAGGGACCGGGCGCGGTCGTCTCCACATACCGGCAAGGACGGGCGTGTGGCACCGGTCCTGACCTTGCCCGAGTCACCCGGACGTTCTTCGCTCATCATTGCCCAAGGCGTGCGCGAAGATCCTCCACCGCAGCGTGCCACTCCTTGGCATTTTCGCTTTCATCCCAGAGCTCGCGGAGTTCCGAGTTCTCACCGGCAACACGCGTAATCGCGTGGCGGGCGCGATCAAGGAGTGCCTTCGATGGCTTCAGCTTGTGCCGGTCAACCCAGTTGTCGACATCTTCGGTGTAGGAGTTCCTGACTCCGCCGCCGCCGCTCGCTCTGGCGAGAACCTCGCACGCCGCCAGCGCGATACACGCAGCCGGTGCTTCGAGATCGTCCCCGCTTGATTCCACAGAATCAAAGGCGGCCTGGATCAAGCTGAAGTCGTCAACCAACTCGAGTTCGAACGCCCAGTCACAAGCGTCATCATTGTCGAAAGCGAAAGCTCCCCATGCGCCCATGGACAAGTTCTCCTTCCGCTCGCGGCTGACAAAGTCGGAAGAATCAGGGTGACAGGATTCGAACCTGCGACCCGATGCCACGCCCGCCGGGAATGTTCAGGTGCAGTCCTGATACCCGCCGATAGCTCCGCAGCGGAGACACCTGAAGAGATAGGCCGTTGGGCCACTGTGCTTGTCCAGATCCTTGAAGAACTCTTCCCACTCAAGGTCGGAGGTGATTCCGGTCGACTCGCGAATGGCCGCGATCGCCCGCTCGCCGGCGGCCAGAAGTTCCTTGTGACCCGCGCGACCGATGAAGCACCCGGCCTCCTGGCAGTGCGACCACCACCGCTCCTGCTGCCACCCCGAGAAGCCCGGGGTTCGATGAGCGATCTCATCAACCGAGGCCTGTGGAACCGGATCCCACTCTCCGCCGCCAATTTCCACATCATCCTGGAATGTCGCTCCCAGTTTCTCATGCGCGGAGCCGTCGGCGATGCACCAAGGACAGATGCACTCGCTGTACTCTTCCTCCGAGTAAACCGGACCAACGTACACAAAGCCACGCGCTCGTTTGCAGCAAACGCAAACGTTCGTTGACTCCTCAACGGAGCCCGTGCCCAGAGGATCGGCGTGAAACCTGAAACTCGGCAACTGGTCCATGAAGTCGCTCCGTGAATTGTCCCGGCGGCGCTCCACATCCACCGGTCGCGGATTGTCGCGGCGCGAGGAACTGCGAATCAGGGTGACAGGATTCGAACCTGCGACCTGGTGGACCCAAACCACCCGCTCTAGCCAAGCTGAGCTACACCCTGCTGACCGGCAACGGTACGCCGTGTCGCCAGCGAACGCGGCCGGTGCATTCGCTCGGTTCGCGAAGGCATCGGCCGCGGCACGGGCGCATCAGAGCGGCACCGAGGGACTACTCGCCGGGCAGTTCCTGGAAGAGCAGGATCCGGGGCTTCTGGCCGCGGGTGGTCACGTTCGAGCGATCGACGACCATGAAGTACCGCCGCTCGAAAGTCGGCACCATCGGGTCGGCGAACCGCGGGTCCTCCTCAGAAGCCGTCGCCGTCGTGACGGGCGAGAGCCCCTCGACGTCCGACGGGGTGTAGCCCATGACCGTGAACCACACGCCGAAGATGTCCGAGCGGACCGTGAGCGTTTCGACCGCGGACGCGGCGATGTCCAGCTGCCGCTGCCAGGAGCCGGGCGCGTTGCCGACGCCGATCTCTCCGCGCTGCGGCGCGCCCTCGGAGGTCCGCGGGATGTAGTAGTCGCTCAGGAAGCCGAAGAGGCCGTCACCGGTGGCGTTGTTGGGGGAGATCGGAGCGTCGGTCGGATTCCGCCGCGCGAGGTAGTCGATGCTGAGTTCGGCGCTGCGATCGGCGCTCTGCGAGGGGGAGGGGGGCGCGAAGTCGGCGTTCATCCGCGCGGCGAGCAACTCGCCGATGGACTGCAGGCCGGGCGTCTCACGGATGGGCTCATAGACGCGCGGACCGCCGACCGCCGCAAGGCTGTCGAAACGGAACCCGGCGACTCGCCGGCCGTTGTCATCCCCCGGTCCGAAGGCATCACCGGAGGCGTCATTGTTGTCTCGGAAGTCCACGACCAGACGGTTGTTGAAGTCGGACCCCACCGGACGCGTCTGCACACGCGCCTTGTCGCGATAGGCGATGATGGATGCGGCCATATCGAACGGCGTCGAGGCCGGATCGTACAGCGGATCGGCCATGTTGGCGGATGCGTTGCCGTAGACGCTTGCGCTGCTCGAGGCCCAGCCAGCGACATCGGGCGAGAGCAGACCCACGGTCCGCAGGACGCTCAGCGGCGCGGTGTTGACGTTGATGCGACCCTGATAAACGCGCTGGAGCGAGCCGTACGGCTGCGTGCGGAAGTTGTTGAGGATGTTCAGGGCAAAGGGGATGCCCAGACCGATGGGAGTTTCTGGTGGGTCTGTCCGAGGCAATCCTTCGTCATCAACGTCCAACACACCATTAGGCACGAGATCGTTGAACGGGATGAAGCGGTCGATGAACAGCTGGCCGCGGTCGAAGGCGCCCCTATCGATCGTCTTCTTACCGCTGCTGTCGACCTGATCGCTCGCCCCCGCGAAGGCGTAGACAAACTGATCGGGTTCGAGCGTCCTTGACCCGCCGCCGACGGGTGATTCGGCGGTGACATCTCTGAAGAGGTGGCCGTCATAATCCGCGGCGAGCGCCAGTGCTTCGGACAGGGTCGTCCACTGAAGGTCAAGATTGCGCGGATCCGTGCGCTCGGTCACATCGGTGAGCCGGAGCATCGGATCGTGCCACGGACCAACCGCCAGCGGGCGGAGCAGGTCCGTGCTCAGCAGCGGCGGGAGGTCGCCGGGCTCATCGGAACCGGTCGGCCCCGGCAGGCGGCGGCCCTGATAGATCTGGACGTAGCGCTCGTTGTAGTCCTGATTGCGGCCGGTACTGCCGCCGGCGATATTGTCGCCGGGCCTCTTTTCCAACGGACTACTGCGATCTTCACCACGGTTCTTGATCAACTGCAGGACCAGAATGAGACGTACATCCGAGGTGCCGCTGAGTTCATTCACGACGTCGGCAATGTCACGAGAGAGGTAGACGCCCCGAGACGTGACAGCGCCATCGCTCTCCGGGAACTCATCGATGTCGAGCGATGGCCTCTGCGGATGCGGCGTTTCGGGCTCGGCCTGATTGAGCGACGACCGCGCGCGGATCCGAGAGCCATCGGACGCCTGGATGTTGCTCTTGACCTCAAGGCAGAATGCCGGGACCGCGCCGAGGGGGGTCTCGGACAGCGTCACGGGCGATCCGCGGTCATTCGGACGGAAGATGGACGCGAAGCGAACGACCGAATAGCCGGTATTGTCCGCGGCCGTGGTCCGCGTGCCGCCCTGAGCATTGTCCGGCCCCGCGGCGGTGCGAGCGATGTCGAACTCGGTCGCGTCGAGCCGCACGGAGAGCGTTCCCGCGGCATCATCGCTCGGGGCGTTGAACGGATCACGCAGTCGGTCAACCAGGTAGTCGTTGCCCGGCTTCCTCGTCCACTGGGCGCTGTTGATGTTGTCGATGCCCGTGCGTGCCACGCTGGGATCGGGTGAGTCGACGCGCCGCCAGAGACGCACCGTGCGGTTGGACTCGGCGGCGACCTTCGCCGCAGTGCTCTGGCGGAACGGGGCCGTGATCACGAAGTCGTAGTCCTGTTCTGAAATAGTGGTCGGATCAACATCCGCGCCCGTCTCCGGGTTAAAGAGCACGCCCGTGACCATGCTGGTGTCATCGCCGGGGATAAGCACCTGACTGCGGATCATGCTCAAGACCGTTCTCGTGAACCGCTCCGTTCCGGGATTCAGCGTCCCGCGATTGAACGAGCCGCGGACCGCGGCACCGACACGACGGGCGATCTCATCGATGTCGGCGGGCAGGAGGATGACATTCACCGTCTTGCCGGCGCGAACAACCGCGCCGCGACGCTGCGAAGATCCATCAGGATCCGAGATGTCGTCGACCTGCAGCTTGTACGTCCGGCTGGCAAAGTCGATGTAGTACCGGAAGTCCGTGCCGTTGATCGCATCGGTGCGGGCGGTGCCGAACTCATCGACCGCGCTCAGTGCGATGTCCTCGGACCACGGGTTGTGGATCTGGATGACCGCGAACTCAAAGAGGAAGTCGGCGTTGGAGTTCTCGACACCGCCCTGAATCGTGATCTCGCTGCTCGTTCCCGGATCGCCGGGTGCCGCGCCCGGCTGGAACTCTTCATCACCGCCCGCACCGCTCCACATGTCCGTGTAGAAGCCGAAGGTCGCGGCGCCGACGACAAACGGCTGCGGCGTGACGGCGAAGATGTTGACCGCACGCGAGGTGAGGTTCTCGTTGTTCGGCGCGATCGCGAGCTTGCTCACCAGCGGTGTGCCCGAGTTGGTCCGCGGCACGCTGCGGTTGAGATCGAGCGGGAAACTGAACGCCACGTTGGCGTCACGGTGGCTCGTGAACGCCTGCCAGTACGGGAAGTCGGGCTGGCCGTCCTGGTTGATGTCGCGGCCCGCGCCGGGGAGCGGGTCGCCGTCGTTGTCCTCAAGGGCGGGACGGGAGCTCTCATCGATGAGCAGCGTCGCCGCGAAGAGCGTGTCGCGCGGGGCGAACGGCGCGATTCCCGCCGGCGCGCCGGCCGGCGGAAGCGGGATGTACCGCGAGGCGAGCAGATTCAGCGTCATGTGGGCCGAGGTGCGCAGAGCGAGCTCGGCGGGGTTGTTCTCAACGCCCCTGCGAGAGCCGCCGTAGTGCAGCACCCGCATGTTGTTGGCCGCGGGCTGCTCGGACCGCCACGCGGCGGCGAGCCGGCGCGATCCGTCGCCGGGGGCCGTGAGGCCGGCGAACGGCATGAGCGCATCGGCATAGCCCTGGAAGATCCGGTTGGCGGCCTCGGTCATCGAGGCCAGACGCGAGGCATGAACCGCGGGAGTGACCCGCGGGTCCTGGCCCGGATCGGCATCTCGATTGTTAACGCTCGGCAGGTCGCGGGCCACGTAGACGCGGCTCATCGCCTCGCTGATGTCCAGCCGCAGTTCGCCATCGGTCAGCGTCAGCGGGCTCGCGCCCGCCGGCAGAATCGTCGTCGCGATCGGACGGTCGCCGCTGATGGTCGTGAGCCTGGAGCGGACATCCATGTTCGCGAGCGCACGCTGCGCCCGATAGTCCAGCGGCTGGTCGTGCTCGCTGCGGGCTCCGGCGGCCGAATCCGGCGTGAGCGACCGCTCGACGGCCAGCGGGCGGTTGCTCCGCATCGGGCCGAGGTTCCGATCGGCCGAAATGGGTTGATCGTTCAGGGACGGGCGCTCCTCGGCGGAGCGCCCGTCGAGAACGACCTCAAGGCGGGAGAGCGTCTCGCTGTTGTTGCGGCCGTTGAAGGTGCGAAGTTCGAGTTCATCGGCCAGGCCGAAGGTGCTCGAGAAGCCGAGCGTCACGCTGGCCGAGGCGGGCTGGCTGACCACACCCGCGGACGGATCGCTGCCGGTCACGCGGTACAACTCCGCACGCTGCAGCGGGGCAAGGCCGCCGACGACGCCGGCGTTCTGGTACGCCTGCGATGCGAACGCGGGCGCGGGAGGAACCCGCCCGGGCGCGAAAAACTCCGCCGGGCCGACGGACCCGCGCTGGGCCGCGAAGAGCAGGGACGAGAATGCCGACTCGCCGATTCGGGTCGCGCGTTGAACGTCGATGGATTCGTACAGCGCAACGCCCTCACGCGGCGTCGGCTGCGGGATCTGGCCGAGCGGCTCGAGCGTGTTCTGGAAGACATCGCGAAGGGTCAGCAGCCGCTCGAGGCTGACATCCGCCGGAGTCAGGCCCACGGGAAAGAGCGGATCGGCGAACTGGCTATTGGTGGCGTTCGGCGTCCGCTGCGAGGCCTTGCGCACGTCGTTCCGCGCGGTGTTGACGTTGACGAGGCCGGAAAGGTCGATCGCGCGTGCGGCGACGAACGTGCGCACGCCGGGAGTCTCGGGGACGATCGGTCGGGCGCGATCGGGCTCGGAGGCATCGATGAGTTCGAAGATGCGGGCATCGGCGATGCCGTCGCCATCGGTATCGCGCCACTGGTTGTCGATGCGGCGAGGGTCGCCCGCGATGAAGCGGGGGTCGTTCATCGGCCGCGCGGCGCCACGCTGACGGGCGGAGAAGTGCGCGGGCCGATTGGGATCGGCGTTCTGATCGCCGCGATCGAGATTGCTGACATATCGGCCGGTCGGACCCGATGGCGCAAGAGGAGTGTCGAGGAGTGTGACCAGTTCGCTCGTGCGCGGCCGGCCCTGCCGGTCAGCGCCGAAGCCGACTTCGGCATTGAAGTTGCCGCGGATCGCCGCGAGGTTCACGAAGCGGCCATCGGGCGCGAAGTTCGAGATGTGCGCCCAGTCGGTGAAGTCGATGTAGAGCCGAGCCGGGTCGGTCGGAGCGTCTCCCTCATAGTTGAGGAACGTCGGCTCGGCCGCGGCGAGGAACGGCGTCCCGCCCGTGCGCGGGTCCGTCGGCTCGCCGGTGACCCACGGCGTGCTGATGTTGCCGCTCGGATCGAACCGGCGAGCCGGCCACTCCGGCGTTGGACCGGTGGCGATCTCCGTCGAAGTGAGTCCTGCCGGCGCGCCGGGATTGACCGACAGCATCTGCTCATCGGTCGACGGATAGTCCCACGCCTTGCGCACCACATGGTCGTTGCCGAGCACATCGCGCTGCAGCACCACGGACGTTGCACCATCCGCGATGACCTGCGCCAGATAGTCGCGCACGCTCTGGCTCTGCGTGGTCAGTTGCACCCGCGCCTGCGATGCCGCGCCGCTGCGGCGATCGTTCTGACCGAGCGTGACGTACACCACGACCATGATCGACATGAGGGCCAGCACACCGACTGCCAGCACGAGGACTGAGCCCCTGCGTCGCGCTTGGGCGACGGGCAGCGAGGTGCCGGCGAGGTTCGTCAATGTCGTTGTGTTGATCATGTGATTGCTCGATTCGTGAGAACTTCAGGACCTTGGTCGTCGTCTCGGGGCCGGACTTGCCCGTCCGCACCCGCCCCCACTCTTCACCCTTCACCCCGCCGCTCCCGCGCGCTGCCTGCGCATCGTCCCGGGCCACGATCCGCGCCGCGATCCGGGCCGGCGGTTCGCCCAGCGGGCGAGTGCCGGATCAGTTGGTCTGCCCCGCGGCCCGCTCGGGCAGGCGGAAGACGAACTGGAACGTCTGCTCGATGGTCGGATCACCGGCATCGGCGAGCGTGATCGACACGCGGAGCAGCTTGGGCCAGGGCCACTCGATCGTGTCGGGATCCTGCAGGCTGAGCCTTCCGGTCTGCGCCCGCCGCGCGGCCTCATCGGCCGACAGCGAGCGCTCAAAGTCGAACTCGTCGCGCTGTGGGCCGATCGTTCCGGGCTGGAAGGTCGGATCGGTGAATCCGAAGTAGTGATACTGAACCCCCGCGCTCGCCCCGGGAGAGATCGCAAACGCGAACTGCTCCATCTCGGTGCTGGAGGCGGGATCAGGGTGCGTGCCGATGCTGCCGTCCGGCCGCGCGTAGGTCTGCGAGAACGGGAACTGGGTCGTGGGAGCGAAGGGCCGATCGATGCTGTACCAGACGATCTGGTTGAACGTGGGCGAACTGGTCCGAGGATCGCGCTCGCCGAAAGACCATTCAACGATGAAGTCGGTGCAGCGCTCCATGAACGCATGGCTGGCCAGCATCAACTGATCGGCCCGCTGCGTTTCGGTGCGCTCGGCCCAGCCGATGCCCAGAAGGTTGGGCGGACGGGCTTCGACGCGGATGCGCTGCGGGACGGTGCCGTCGGAATCCGCCGGCATCGCGTCGCGCATCCACGCCTGCTGATTGGTGATCCGCTGCACAACACCGGCGAGACTGGTCTGGTTCGAGGCGGTGTACGTGCCCGTGAACAAGAGCGGGCTCTGCGACTCCTGAACGATCGTTCGCACGGTGGCCAGATCAACCGAGGCGATATCGACCAGCCCGCTGGAGAACAGCGGCCGTTCCCGGGCGTCGCGCATGGGCTGATTCTCGATGCTCGAGGTCTCGGCGAACCTGCGGAAGATGTGGCTGGCCGCGGGCTGCAGCCCAACCTGCATGGTGTTGTCTTCCTCGCTCGCGTCGTTGATGTTCGGGTCGTCGATCCGACGGATCGAGCCCGGCGGGAGCAGCAAGGTCGCGTGACGCGCGAGGATCCACTCCGACGCGTACAGGTTCCCGCCCGGCTGACCCAGCGCCGGCGGAACCGTCGGGTCCGGGCGATCGTTCGTATCGTCGAGCCTGAGCGGCTCGGCGAACTCGGCATTGGCCGGATTGCGACGGTGGCCGTGACCCCACCAGATGCGTGCCTCGTTGCTGACCGGCTCGACGAACCTGCTGCGGGCCGGGCGCTGGCTGCGGAACTCGCCGCTGGCGAAGAACATCAGTTCGTCCGCCCGCCGCGGCCGCGGGTTGGCATCGCCCCGATAGCCCTGCACCGCCGCGCCGTTGTTGACACGCTGATTGCGGATGACCAGAAACCCGTCGCGCGTCATGCTGGCGATGTCCGACGCCAACTGGCGCTCGAGCGCCGCGGCGGTGGACGTGAGCGTGCTCAGTCGCTTGCCTTGGCTGACGGTCTGTCCCGTCGCGCGGAAGATCTGCGCGATGCCCACGGCCAGAAGGGCCACGGACACCAGCGCGATCGTCAGCTCCATGAGCGTAAAGGCCCGACGCTCGCACGGACTGTGTGTGTGTTTGCTGCTCATGGTTGTTACTCGTTGACCGTAAAGACCAGCACCGCCGCGGGCACCTGCGGCACCATCACCACCTCACCCAGCGCATCGAACTGGTCGGCTTGCACGGTCGGCAGACCGCGAATCCCCGCGGGAATGGGCTTGGACAATCGCAGCGACCGCGGCCCGGCCCCAGAACGCGTGTCCACGCCGATGACCGTGTGCGTGTTGCCGAGATTGTCGACGAGGATCTGCCCGGGCTGCGACGCCTGACGCCACTGCGCATCGGTGGCCCGCACGAGCGTGAGCCGGTCACGAATCGCCCGGCCGGCGCCATCGATCTGGTTCTCGTTGAATTCCGCCGAGATCACGACCGGCGTGCTGTACTCATCGGTCGCCAGCCCGTTGTTCGTGGCCCATCCGTCGGCATCAACCGCGACCGGCCACCGGCGATCGATCACCGGGAGCGAGAAGTCGAGAATGGACTGCCGAAGCGTCAGACCTCGCGGCGGCTCGATCCGCGGCGAGAGCCGACGCACAAACACCGCGACCTGCACCTTGCGTGAATCGCTCGTCGTCGCCTGATCGGTGCCCTCAACCGGCAGCGACCGCAGACGGCGAACGGCCATATCCCACACAAACTGCGGCGTGGGCAGCGACGGATCGCCCAGCGATGCCGAGGGCTTGCTCGCGACCGGCAGCAGCCGCTGATCGAGCGGAATACTGAAAAAGCCGTTCACGGGGTTGTTCGCGACCAGCGCCCGCTGCGGCCCGAGCGCTGCGCGCCCACGCCGCAGCGTCGGAACGCCATAGTTCGGATCAAGCGGCTGGGGAACATCCGTGTCCACCGCCAGCCATCTGCCCGACGACGGAATGAGATTGTCACGACGCTCCTGCGCAAGCACCGACGCGACCACGCGATCGTCGGTCGGCAGCGCGGTCTCATCGGCCCACGATGTCCAGAACGCCGAGTCGAGCCCTCGCGAAGGCGCGACCGTCTGCTCGAACGCCAGAGGCGGCCCCGCCGGACCCTCGCCGATGACCTGCGAGGAGTCCACCGTGAGAAGCTCATTCGGTACATCCAGCCCCGCGAACCGACCCGTGAACCGCACGCTGATGGTCACTTCGCCGTTCTCGATCGGGTCGCGCCGCGTCGATCGGCTCGAGCGGCTCGCCCGCACGTTGCCGGGGCCGATGGTGCTCAGCGACTCGAGCGCCGCCGTGATCTCGCCACCGCTGGCGTTGATCGGCAGACGGGGCGTCTGCTCACCGGCAAAGCCGAGCCGGAACTGGCCACCGATCGCACGCTCGCTCGGCGAACTCACGCTGCGTGGGCGGATCCGCAGGACCTGCACCTCATCGACCGTGCGCCGGCCGGACTCGAGCTGCTCGCGGGCCGTCTGCGCCGCCGCGAAGCCCGTGACCGCGTCGTTGCCCGCTCGCTGCTGCTTGATCACCACCGGCAGCAGCGCCCCGAGCCCGAGCAGGCCGATCGCCATGATCAGCACCGCCATGAGCACCTCGAGGATCGTGAACGCTCGCGGCATCGGATGTTGACGCGTGCGAGCGCTGATGGAGACGATGTTCATGTTCATTGGGTCACCCGGGGAACCTGTTCCCCAATCCGTGCCAGCGGCGGAGGCTGGACGGCCCGAAGCGTTGCCGAGAATCGATCGACCATGTAGATCCGGTTCGGCGCGATCCGAACGAGGCGCTCGCCGCGGGAAAGGTCGCTGCCCTCGATCCACCGGTTGATGCGGCGGGACATGTCACGCTGATCGGCCGCGGGCGGTCCGTTCGGCGGGTCGCCCTGCCACGGCACCAGCGCGGGGAACAACTGCCGGGCCTGTCCGGAGCCCGGACGCAGCCATTCGGGATCGACCCAGTACAGCGACTTGCTGATCGGATCGACACGCACGCCCAGAGACGCGGCCAGGGCGAGTTCATCGTAAAGAACAACCTGCTGAACAGGCCGCACGAGCACCATGTCGCTGCTCTGGCCGCCGATGACCTGACGGCGAATGACCGTGTCGGCGCCGGCCGGCGAGAGGGCATTCTCGATCGCGCCATCACCGTTGAGGTCGCGCGCTGTCAGCACCCGCGTCGCCCAGCGGACCAGGCTCGTCGGCGGCTGCGGCGACGCGTTGTTGCCCCGGAACCCATCGGGATTCAGCCACAACTCCCTCAAATCGGTGCGGCGATCGACCGATGACGGGCGAACACTCAGGACAAGGGCCTCATCGATGCTCGAGGACTTGACCACGCCCGTGCCGCCCTCAAAGCGGATGATGAAGCTCTGGCGGTTGTCGCCGTCGTTCGCCTCGGCTGCGTTGTAAAAGCCGGTTTCCGGGAAGACCCACGCGCCCTCGTTGGCGTCGTATCGCTGCGTGACACCGAACGTGCTCGGCTGGTTGTACCAGTCGCCACGGATCATGCCGGGCGCGGCGTAGCCGCGGACCATCCAGCTGCCGGAGAGCTGCACAGGATCAAGACCATCGATCGGGATGAACACATCCCGACGGATGGGGCGAAGGTTCGCATCGGTTTCCGAAGCCTGCTCGTCGTCGATGCTCGCGACCTGCACGCACGCCGTGATCGTCATGCGCCCGCCGGGCTCAAAGGAGAAGAACGCGGCGGTGTCACGCCCCTCGGATGAGCGAAGTGCCGCGTCGCGTGCCTGCAGAATGCCGGCCTGCAACTGGCCCTCGGCGGCGGAGGAGCTCTCCGTCCGGGTGAGCGAGCGCATCGCCGGGACGGTCAGCAGAATCAGCACCGTCGCGATGACGATCACCGCGAGAATCTCGATCAGCGTGATGCCGCGACGGTTCATTGCGCCCCCTCCAGAATCACGATGTTGTCCATGTTAACCGGCGCATCGGTTTCAACGTCGTCGATTCGCTTATCAGGTCCGGCGCTAACGATTGCCCATCGAGCAGCCCGAGCCGCAGGGTTGAATCGCACATCACAACTCCACGGCGAGCCCACAGCGCGAGGTATATTGAAAGAACGAACCTGACCGGCTGCCGCAGGCCGATTTCGGACTTCGCTAGACCGTATGCGTCCGTCGCACATCAGTCGAGAGTCGCTGGCGTCCGGATGAAACAGGGGAGCTTCAACAGGTTGATGAAATGTTGGCAACCAACTGTAAAATCTAATCTCAGTTCCCCAGCGGTCTGTAAACGCGAGCTGCTCGTTCACATCGGACACAACCGGCTGCGTCCCTGAACGACGCTTCAGCCTCTCCGGATTTGCCGTATCGACATAAAGGGGTTCGATTGGCTCGCCCCGCCGACTGAAAGATCCGTCGATCAGTGGCCTCGTTAACCCAACGCCTGCGGCACCATCCACCGTCTGGCCTAGGGCACCGGCCAGAAAATACGGAAGCGTGAGCTCGCTGTACCGTTGACCTCTCGGATTGCTAACTTCATATCTCAGGAACTGAACAGGCCCCGCTTCCCCAAGCTGTGAGCCCTTGATGCGAGCCCTGAAAGTATTCGTTGCTGACAACAGTTCAATGGCACCAGCGGGCGAACTGTCGTCGACCAGCGGCGGCACGAAACCGAACGTCCGCGTGAACTGCTCAACGCCCATGCCCATCGAGCGGAGCGCCTGTCGCTCGCCCTGCACTCGAGCGTTCCGCACCAGGCCCGTCAGGCCGACGAGAATCAGCGATGAGAGCACGAGCATGATCGCGAAGGTGATCAGCACTTCGACGAGCGTGTAGCCCCTGGCCCGCGGCGAGGCGATCGGTCGTGTTTGTTCTGCGTAGCACACCGCTTGGCACTCCTGCAATCCCGCCCCACCCGCATTGGGGCCGATGGGGCACTCCGACCACTTCATTCACTGCACGCGGCCCGCGTCCATCACCCGCCACGGATCCGCCATAGCCCAGCCCGGACCGCCGCTCAAACCCGCTCCCGACCGAACATCCCGATCCGCCACCACCCCCACCACCACCTCGCCGCCGCATCGCCATCGGGTTCAACTCAGCGAAGCGATCAGATTCCTGACCAGCCGAACGACCCCCGCCGCGATCCACACCGTCATGCCCAGAAGCACCAGCCCGACGGCGATGGAAACAAGCAACTCGAGAAGCGTCATGCCGCGGGCACGAACGATGCACCTCCGATCCGACCCCGCGGCACGTCGCCGCGGGGGCCGGAGCAGCCGGCTCAGCCGCCGGACTGCTGCAGCTTCTCGATGATGGCCACCAGAGGAAGGAACATGGCGATCACGATGCCGCCGACGACGATGCCAAGAAAGAGCACCAGCAGCGGCTCGATCAGCTTGACCAGCGAGTTCACCGCAACGTCGACCTCTTCGTCGTAGTTGTCGGCGATCTTCATGAGCATGGAGTCCAGGTCACCGGTCTCCTCGCCGACGTCGATCATGTTCACGACGATCGAGTCGACGACCTTCGCCTCGCGCAGCGGCGCGGCGAACGTCTCGCCCTCGCGGATCGAGTCGTGCACCTTTCCCAGCGCCCGCTCGTACACGTAGTTGCCCGACGTTTCCTTCGTGATCGTGATCGCGTCGAGAATCGGCACACCCGCGTGGATCAGCGTCCCAAGCGTCCGCGTGAACTTCGCGACCGTGGTCTTGGAAATCAGGCTGCCGATGACCGGTGTCCAGAGCACCAGCGTGTCCGTGATCGCCCGCCCGAACGCGGCCATTCTCGCGACCTTCCACACGACGAAGAACACGCCGGGCAGCAGCGCGATGAAGATCCAGCCCGGCCAGTTCTGTCCCGGCTGCAGGCCCGCCAGCCAGTTGGAGCTGTCGACCAGGAACTGCGTCAGCGCGGGCATCTCAACGCCGAACTCCTCGAAGATCTTGGAGAACTGCGGGATGATCTTGACCATGATGAACATCACGATGCCGATCGCAACGATCATCACGACCACGGGATAGAGCATCGCGCCGACGATCTTCCTCTTCAGCCGCTGGGCCTTCTCCAGGAAGTCCGCAAGACGCTGGAGGATGACGTCCAGCACGCCGCCGACCTCGCCCGCGGCCACCATCTTGACGTACAGGCGATCGAACGCCCGCGGGTGCTTGGCCATCGACTCCGAAAGGCTCATGCCGCCCTCGACATCCTCGCACACAGTCTGGAGAACGCTCTTGAGCTTTCCGGGCTTCTGCTGCTCTTCGAGGATCTGCAGCGATCGCAGCAGAGGCAGACCGGCGTCCTGCAGCGTCGAGAGCTGACGCGTGAAGTTCGTCAGCTGCTTGCCGCTGACGCCGCCGATGGTGATGGCGATCTCGCCCTTCTTCTTTTTCTTCTTGCCCGGGGCCTCGGCCTTGCCCTTCTTGTCGGATTCCTTCTGCTCACGGACCTGCATCGGGTGGAAACCCTGCGACTTGATCTTCTCGATCGCTTCCTTACTCGAGGTCGCGTCCACGGTGCCCTTCTGGGGCTTGCCCGCCGCATTCAACGCTTCGTATGCAAAGGTCGCCATCGCAGTGTCTCCGATTCTCTGGTCCGGTCCGTCGAATTCGTTCTCGCCCTCTGGCGATTACTCGTCGTCGCCCATGGTCTCGCGCACGATCTCATCGATCGTCGTCTGGCCCTCGTACAGCGCCAGCAGGCCGCACTCACGCAGCGTTCGCATGCCGTTGCGGCGGGCGATCTGGCGGAGGATGTTCGTGCTGGCCTTCTTCATGATCTGGTCGCGCAGCTCGTCGTTGATGGCCATGATCTCGAAGATCGCCATTCGCCCCTTGTACCCGGAGCCGAAGCAGCCATCGCAGCCCTTGCCGCGGAAGAACTTCCGTCCGGCGACGGACTCGGGCGTGAGGCTCAACTCCATGAGCTGCTCCTCGCTGGGCACGAACTCCTGCCGACACTTGGGGCAGATGGTGCGCGTCAGCCGCTGGGCCAGCACGCCCTCCATTGTCGCCGTGAGAAGGAACGGCTCCACGCCGAGGTCCACCAGACGGATGACGCTCGAGGGCGCGTCGTTGGTGTGCAGCGTCGTCAGCACAAGGTGGCCGGTCAGCGATGCCTGGATGGCGATCTCCGCCGTCTCAAGGTCGCGAATCTCGCCGACAAGAATGACGTCCGGGTCCTGACGCAGGAAGCTGCGCAGCGCCTTGGCGAAGGTCAGCTCGACCTCCGGGTTCACCTGCACCTGGCAGAGCCCATCGATGTCGTACTCGACCGGGTCCTCGCACGTGAGGATCTTGGTTTCCAGGTCGTTGAGCTCCTGGAGCGCCGCGTACAGCGTCGTCGTCTTGCCGGAGCCCGTCGGGCCCGTCACGATCACGATGCCGTTGGGCCGATTGATCAGCTTGCGGAACGATGACATGTCGTCGTCGCGAAGCCCCACGCGATCGAGCGCGAGCTTGACGTTGCTCCGATCGAGCACACGCATCACGACGCTCTCGCCCCACATCGTCGGCAGCACGCTCACGCGAAGGTCCACCGGCGCCCCGCCAACCGTCAGCTCGATACGCCCGTCCTGCGGCAGCCGACGCTCGGCGATGTTCATCTTCGCCATGACCTTCACGCGGCTGGTGATGGCCGTGCCAAGATGCTTCGGCGGCGGCACCATCTCGTACAGCACGCCGTCGATGCGGTACCGCATCTTGAACTCCTCCTCGAACGGCTCGAAGTGGATGTCCGATGCGCGGTCCTTGATCGCCTGCAGCAACACGAGGTTCAGCAGCTTGATGACCTTGTTGTCCTCCGCGGCCTCCATCACCGCATCAAGGTCGATCGAGTCGTTGCTCTTGCCCTGAAGGCTCTTGAACTTGTCGTCCGCCGCGAGCTCGCTGACGACCTCCGTCACCGACTCCTGCTTGGAGTAGTACTTCTTGATCAGCGCATCGACCTGCGCCTCATCGGCGACAACGGCCTCGACATTGAACCCCATCAGCAACTTCAGGTCGTCCACCGCCCGGAAGTTGTTCAGGCTCTTCATCGCGATCTTGAGTTTCCGCCCCGCGGCCTTGTACTCGATCGGCACGACCTGATACGACTGCACCGTCTCGGCCGGAAGCGACTCGACCACCTCCGCCGGCAGCTCGCCCATGTTCAGGTCAACAAACCCCAAACCCGCCTGCGCCGCCAACGCCTCATCCACATCGCGCTTGTTGCAGTACCCAAGCTCAACCAGGAGTTCACCCAGCAGCTTCCGACGGGTCTTCTGGACCTCCAACGCCTCGTGCACTCGCTCACGAGACACCACCCCCATCTTCGTGAGGATCCGCCCGAGCTTGCGTCCCTTGCTGTCGTTCAGGTCCAGTGGCACTCGAAAACTCCAGAGCCCGCGTACGCTCGGCCGCAGTTCAGGCCGGCCAAACCAAAAACGTCGAGCCCTGAGTCTACACGATCGGCGGGCCCGATCGGATCCTCAGCACTCGCGCAACCACCGCAAAATTTCAATGCGTCAACCAACAAACGGTGATAACTGTTTGCTTTCCGATAGGATGCCACCAGCGGGAAACCTATCGAAACACGAACGTGCGGCCCAGCCAAAACACCGCCGAGGTCGTCGTCGACCCCGGTCCATGCATCATGCCTTCGGCGCATCTTCGGATTCGTCAAGCTCGGTCCGGCCCACCGTTCGGCCAAGGCGATGGACCTTGTCGGTGAGCTCGCCGGGGTTCTTTGAACGGTCGATCATCTCCTCCGCGCTGATCTTGTCGCTCATGTAGTGCTGCCAGAGGTGGTCATCAAGCAGCTGCATACCGAACTTCTTCCCGGTCTGGATGAAGGAGTCGATTCGGTAGGTCTTTCCCTCACGAATGAGGTTCGCGATTGCGGGCGTCACGACGAGGAACTCGTACGCCGCGATCAGGCCGCTCGAGTCCTTCCGCGGCAGGAGCGCCTGACTGAGCACCGCGAGAAGGGCCGTGGACAACTGCACGCGGATCTGGTTCTGCTGGCTGACCGGGAACGCGTCAACCACGCGGTCAATGGTCTTGGCCGCGCCGGTCGTGTGGAGCGTACCGAACACAAGGTGACCGGTCTCGGCGGCGCGAATCGCGGCCTCGATCGTCTCCAGGTCGCGCATTTCACCGACGAGGATCAGGTCAGGGTCCGACCGAAGCACGCGCCGCAGCGCCTCGGCGAAACTGTGAACATCGGTGCCGATCTCACGCTGGTTCACCACCGACTTCTTGTGGTAGTGGTAGTACTCGATCGGGTCTTCCATCGTCACGATGTGCCGATCCAGCGTCATGTTCACGAAGTCGATCATCGTCGCCAGCGTCGTGGTCTTGCCCGAACCCGTCGGCCCCGTGACCAGGAACAAACCACGCGGGCGGCGGACCAGTTCGCGGCAGATCTCCGGCAGACCAATCTGCTCGAACGACAGCAGCTTGCTCGGGATCAGACGCAGGACCATCGCCAGATCGCCGCGCTGCTTGAAGATCGACACGCGGAAGCGAGCCTTGTCGCCGTATGAGAAGCCGAAGTCGCAGCCGCCCTTCTCGGAAATCTCCTGCTGCTTCTGCTCGGGCGTGATGGACTTCATCAGCGCGACCATGTCATCGCTGGCCAACACCTTGGTCTTGAGATTCTGCAGGTGACCATGCAGACGAACCGTCGGCGGACGGCCGACAGTCAGGTGAAGGTCGCTCGCGCCGGTCGTGACCACCGTATCCAGAAGGCGGTCCATTTGCATCGTTGACATGGGTGGCTCGCTTGTCGAAAGGGACGGGGAAACAGGTCAAAGAAACACTCAGCCGTCGACTCGTTTACGCGGCCCGCTCGGCGAGCTCGCACATCACGCTCAAAGCGTCGACATCTCCACCTGGGTCGAGCGAGCGACCTCATCCGGAGTCGTGACACCCTTGAGAATCTTGATCTTGCCATCGTCGACCAGCGCCCTCATGCCGCCGGCCAGTGCAGCCTGGCGAATCTTGGCGATCGGCTCCTGACGGAACGCCAACTCGCGGATCTCGCTGGTCATCTGCATCATCTCGAAAATGGCCTTCCGACCGCGATACCCCGCGCCGTTGCAGTTATCGCAACCCACGGCCTTGAGCACCTTGCCCCGGGCTTCATCGGGCGTGATGTTCGTCAGCGCGAGATACTTCGGATCCGGCTCGGGGTCCACAGCCTTGCACTTGGGACACAGCACGCGGATGAGCCGCTGGGCCATGATCGCCTGAATGGCGCTGGCCACCAGGAACGGCTTGACACCCATGTCGATCAGACGCGTGATCGCCGACGGAGCGTCGTTGGTGTGCAGCGTCGAGAACACAAGGTGACCGGTCAACGCGGCCTGAATCGCGATTTCCGCCACCTCTCGGTCACGAATCTCACCGACCAGGATGATGTTCGGCGCCTGACGCAGCATCGTCTTGAGGATGATGCTGAAGGTCAGGCCGATCTTCTCGCGGGTCTGGCACTGGTTGATGCCGCGGAAGTTGTACTCGATCGGGTCCTCGGCGGTGATGATCTTCTTGTCGGGCCGGTTGAGCACATCCAGCGCCGAGTACAGGGTCGTCGTCTTGCCCGAGCCCGTCGGCCCGGTGACCAGGAAGATGCCGTTGGGCCGGCGGATGATCTTGTTGAACACCGCAAGGTTGTCGTCCTCGAAGCCCAGGTTCGATAGACCGATCTTGACCGAATCTGGCCGCAGAATACGCAGCACGATGCTCTCGCCGTGATACACCGGGCAAGCCGAGACACGGAAGTCGATGAACACCTGCTCGTTGTTGGGCCCGACGGGCTGCGCCGGGTCCGGGATCATGGAGATCTTGATGCGTCCGTCCTGAGGCAGTCGCTTCTCGGCGATGTTCATGCCCGCCATCAGCTTCACGCGCGACAGGATCGAGTTCTGCATCCGCTTGGGCAGGTTGTCCCGCTCCATGCACACGCCGTCGATTCGGTATCGCAGCCGCAGCCGATCGCCGAAGGGCTCAAAGTGAATATCGCTCGCCCGCATCCGCACCGCTTCGCTCAGGATTCGCTGAACCAGTCGAACGATCGGCGCCTCATCGGCCGCGATGTCGATCGACTTGTCCATCGACCGGTCGATCGACGCGGTCATCAGGGGCTTGCCGTCCTTGTCCTGCTGCGGCGCCTGGTCCGCGCTCGGAGACTTGCCCGACTTGAGCGACGTGTCGATCCACTTCTTAATCGCCGCGCGGCTGGCCAGCCGGGGCTCGATCTGGGCCGATAGACGGAACTGCAGAAGGTCCAGCAGCTCAAGGTCCAGCGGATCGTGGATGATCACCTGCATCTTGCCCATACTCTTGGTCAGGGGCAGCACGAGGTGCTTGCGGATCAGATCCTCGGGGATAAGCGTCGGGTCGATCTTGTCCGCGATGTCGCTGTTGGCCAAGTCCACATATTCAACCGCGAACTGGTTGGCCAGGGCTTTGGTCACGGCCTCATCGCTGGCAAAGCCCAGTTCGATGATCGTGTCGCCCAATCGTTTGTTGGAGCTCTTGGCCTTCGCGACCGCTTCGTTGACCTGGTCGGGCGTGAGAACGCCCCAACCCACGAGAATATCGCCCAGTTTCTTGCGAGAACGTGCCATGGATCGTCCGGTTCCTCTTCAGTCCTCGCGGGACAACGCCGCGTACCCGAGTGTCAACAATGACGCAGGCCAACAGGCCTGCGGGAGCGTACGCCCCTTCCCGCCACGTCAGCAGTCAGCCTCATCAGGATTCCCCGCCGCATGAACGCCTCCGCCAGCCCACGTCGCGCATCTTCCCGGGCCGGCTTCGAGCACGACCTGCTCATCACGGCGGGGCCGACTCACGAGCCCATCGATGCCGTTCGATACGTCGCAAACCGATCCTCCGGTAGACTCGGCATCGCGCTGGCCGATGCCGCCGTCGACCGCGGGCTATCGGTTCTGCTCCTGCTCGGTCCGACACACCTGACACCCGCCGATCCGCGTGTTCAGACTCTTCGGTTCCAGTCCGTCGCCGACCTTCAACGACTGCTCAAGCGGCACTTCCGCAAGTCCCGCACGCTCGTCATGGCCGCCGCCGTCGCGGACTACACGCCGATAACGCCCCCCGCCGCGCGTTCCGGCAAACTGCGCCGATCGGCCTCGGGCCTGGTCCTGCGGCTCCGCCCCACACCCGATCTGCTCGCCGGTGTCGCCGCGGCCCGTCGTCCGGGGCAGACCGTCGTCGGCTTTGCCCTCGAGCCCGCACCACGCCTGCTGCGCTCGGCACGCGAAAAACTCCGCCGAAAGTCCCTCGACGCCATCGTCGCCAACGAACTTCGCACGATGGACTCGCCGACAATCTCCGCAACGCTGATCCTCGCCGACGGCACGACGCAGGCCACGCCCAAATCCATGCCGAAGGCCGACTTCGTCCGCTGGCTCCTCGACCGCCTGCCCGACGCGCGGGCAACTCGCCCACTACCTTAATGCCATGCCCCAGCGCCCCGACCGCCCGCGTCGACCTTCAGATTCCCCTTCAAGGCCGACGCTCGGCGGAAAGGTCCGCCCCATCAACGAACCTCACGGCTACCCCCCTCGCGGCCCCGCCCCAAGGCCGTTGCCCCCGTCTGCCGTTCCCGGACCAAAGCCCCTCAAGCCCACCCGCGCGCCGGTTCCGACACGCCCATCAACCCAGTCCCCACCCCCATCGCACCCGAGATCCGCGGCACCACGCCCGCCCGCGCCGGCCCGCGGATCGATCGGCCCGTCGTCTGTCCCGAGCCTCACACCCACACCCTCGGGCACGTGGACCGGTGCTCCGGGCGAGGCCCTGAGCCACTCCAGTCCGCGCCCGTTGCCCATGGGCATCCGCATCATCTACGAAGATGCGGACGTGATCGTCGTCGAGAAGCCCGTCGGTCTGATCACCGCGGGCCTGGGCGTGAACGTCGCCGAGGATTCCCTTCTGAGCGTCGTGAAGGACCACGTCCGCCGACAGAAGCCGCGCGGCCCGGGCCGCCAGCGCGTTCGCGATGAAGCCGACGCCACCGGCAACGCATTCCTGCTCCGCCAGCGCGGCCGCCCATATGTCGGTGTGATCCACCGCCTTGATCGCGAAGCATCCGGCCTCGTGGTCTTCAGCAAGTCAAACACCGCCTTTGAAAGCCTCAAGGAGCAACTCAAGCTCCGCAAGGTTCACCGCCTCTACCTCGCCCTTGTCGAGGGCCAGGTCGGCCCAGAGGGCAGCGCGGGCACGATCCAGTCGCTCCTGCGCGAACTGCCATCAGGCCGCGTCGCGAGTATCGCCAGCGACACGTTCCGCGGCCCGCCACCAAGGACGCAACGTCCTTATCGCGGTCGCCCCGCCGACACCGACGACGAGGCACGCCCCGCCGTCACACACTTCCGCGTCGCACGCGTGGGCGCAGGTCGAACGCTCCTGCAGGTACGCCTGGAAACGGGCCGAAAGCACCAGATCCGCGTGCACCTTTCCGAGCGCGGTCACCCCATCGTGGGCGACGAGAAGTACGGCGCGACCATCAATCCCATTGGCCGGCTCGGGCTTCACGCCGTCGAACTTGGCTTCACGCACCCGGTCACCGGAAAGGACGTTCGCTTCCGCAGCGAACCGCCCGTGTCATTCGGTGCGTCGTCGCTCTCTCGCACCGCGGCCCCGACCGCCGCACCCAACAGCGAGGACGATGCCTCGGCTCGCACCAGCGCAACCGAGCAGGCGAACCAGCGCGCCATCGCCGAAACCGCTTGGGAGAACGTCGCGGGTTGGTATGACCAGCTCGTCGAGCAGGATCGCAACGACCACTACGACAACGTGATCCTTCCCGGCGTCGTCCGTCTGCTCGCGCCCAAGCCGGGACAGACGATTCTCGACGTCGCCTGTGGCCAGGGCATCGTCGCTCGTCGACTGATGGCCGAGGGCGCTCGCGTCGTCGGGGTGGATGCGTCGGCATCGCTCATCGAGAGCGCCCAAAGCCGCACGCCTCCGAAGGCCCCGGCGCGGTTCCTCGTCGCCGATGCGCGCAAGCTCACGGCCATCGACGCGGAGCCCGCATCGTTCGACAGCGCTTGCTGTGTCATGGGTCTGACCAACATCGACCCGCTCGCCGCGGTGCTCAAGGGCATCGCCTCGCTGCTCCGCGCGGGCGGCAACGTGGTGCTTGTCATTCAGCACCCGGCATTCCGCATCACGGGCCAGACTTCCTGGGGCTTTGATCCGAAGCTCGGCGTGCAGTACCGCCGGGTCGAGAGCTACCTCACGCCCAGCGCCAAGCCCATCAAGATGCACCCCGGCGCCAAGCCCGATGTGATCACGACCACCTTCCACCGTCCGCTCGGCGCATACGTCACGGCGCTCGCGTCTTCGGGTTTGCTCGTGGACGCGATCGAAGAGTGGTCCGGCCAGCGGGTCAGCCAGCCCGGCCCGCGTGCCGAGGCCGAGAATCGCGCCCGGCGAGAGTTCCCGCTGTTCATGGCGATCCGCGCCGTCAAAAATGCGTGAGGCCCGCCGGACCGACGGGCCTCACGTCAATCACAGATTCCGGCCCTCAGACCTCACGGGCAGCCGATGAAGAACGCGCTGAAGAACAGCGTGAAGTCGCCGTTATCGACCGTGCCATCGGCACCCGGATCGCCGTCGGTGTTGGCGACATCCGCCAGCAGCCGCGCCGGGTCGCTCTCATCGGCAAAGAACGCCGAGAAGAACAGGCTGAAGTCGCCGTTGTCGACCGTGCCATCGGGCCCCGCATCGCCGTCGGTGTTGGCGATGTCCGCCGGCGAGCAAGCCAGCAGAACACTGCCCGCATCCATCTCAACCGGCGCGGACTTGCCCCACTTGTACCACTGCGCAAAGACGATGTCGCCCAGCGAGTACGGCGCCGCACCCAGCGGCGGGAACGGCCCACCGATCGTCGGCAGCGTCCACGTGTCCACGCCCGGCTGCGGCACGATCGTCGACACATCCGTCGCGTGAGACCGCAGGAACTCGATGTACTCCCGCGTCGTCGTCTGGCCAAACACCGACACCTCCGCACGCACCGCGCCCGCGGGGATCGCAAAATCCGTGTCGTCCCAGAACTGACCATCCGCGTACGTCGCACCAACCGGCGCCGCGCCGATCGCCTCAAAGCCCGCGTTCGTAAAGCCCCGCGGCGGGATCCGATTGTCCAGATACGTCTTGTTGTTCAGGTCCAGGTGGAACGTCGGGCCCATGGGCAGCCCCGTCTCCAGGGCCATCGCCGCGTCCAGCCCGTGCTTGGCCTCGTAAACCTTGGTCGACGCCTCATCCAGGACCGCCGTTGCGCTGTCATACGCACCGAGTTCCTGGACCACGCCGCCCGCTCCATTGAGGAACCGCACGTTGATCCACATCCGTCGCCCCTCGGCGAACCCACCGGGCAACTTGTGACCCGTCTGGTTGATCACACGCACCCGCAGATTCGGCCCCACGCGCAACAGTTCCATGTCACTGGCCATCCGGCGCATGTGCAGGTTCCGCTGCACCGACGCGGTCACTTCCTCCGGACGCTCCATCAGCGTCTCGCCCGATGGATACAGGTCATTGACCGCATTGAGAACCCACGAGTTCGTCCCCGCGAAGTTGTGGATCGGAACATTCCGGCTCTGCGGCCCCAGCGCCGGGTCGCACCCGGTGCCGATGCTCTTGGGCTGGTGGCACGACTGGCACGAGTCGTACGCCACCGGAACGTACCGGAAGCCATCCTCGTTGCGCTGCCGGAAGATCAACTTCTCGCCCGTCGTTTCGTCGATTGTCACACCGTCCATCTGGTACCGGCCGATCAGGGTCGGATTCGCCAGAGGCTCGGGTGGCGCCCCGGGCGTCGGATCTTCATTCGGCACCGGGATCGTGCTCGGGTTCGGAATCGTCAGCGTCACCGGTCCCTGTGCAAAGGCCGACTTCAGCCACTCGCTGTACGTCCGGTCCATCGGGTACATGTCGTACTTGTTGCCCGTCGGGTGCGGCTGGCCGTACGGCGTCAGCGCATACGAACCGTCAGGCTGCTTCATGAACAACGCGTTGGACACATCGTGGCAACTGGCGCACATCGCCGACTGGCGATGAAAGTCCGACTCCAGCCACTGATGGTAGAAGAAGACTCCCAGGTCCACCGGTCCGCGCCGGCGATCCTCCGGATCGAACACCGCACCATTGGCCGCGATCGCCGAGCCCGGCCGCTCCCCCACCGCCGGGAAGTCCGGCGGCCGATCCGCGCCAAGCGCCGCCAGAATCTCCGCGTCAACCGCCGGCGCACCGGGGTTGTTCGCCGGGTCCACCTGTCGGTGGCACGAGATGCAGTTCACACCCTGACGGTCCGGCGACTCGATCAACTCACCGTTCCGCCCCGACCCGTCCGGCTGCACGCCGCGATCCTGAACCCACCCCGCCGGCGCGTGACACCGCATGCACGAGTCGCTGCTCGCGACCGCCACCTTCTCCGTGACCTGCATCGCCGCGAGGAAAATGGGATCGCGGAACGACTGCGACATCATCGAGTACGACCACCGGTTGTACGGCGTCGAGTAACTGAACGGCTGCTCGGTCACGCTGATGTCCGTCGCGTGGCACCCGGCGCAGTTCTCCACCGAGGTCATCTCGTTAAACCCCAGATCGCCCGGCAGGTTCGGCGGCCTTGGGGTCTGCGGCTGCGTTCCGTACAGATAGAAGTCGCTCAACTGCGTCGGCAGCGGCAGCCCCGTCCCCGCCAACGCGAGCGACCCGGCCGCCACACCGATCCCACCCAACCACAGCACCGGCGCCCACAGCCCACGCTTGCGAATCGACATCCTGCATCTCCTGGCCTGCCAACTCCACCGAACAACTCACCGCACAGCGTCCGAGAACTCGGTCCGCTCGCAGAGACATCTCTGATATCTTCGGCAAGACTCTTGCCCGGATCCTTCTCAATATGGCACGGTCGGCTCGCGACGCAAACTTCCGGGCCATCACTCGGGCAACGTTCGGCTATTTCCCCATATCCGGCGAGACAAATTCGAACGTTTCCGAGTCAGGCAAAACCCCACTCTCCACACCCGCCGCCAGCAAAGCCCGCACGGCGGACGCCCCGGACTCCCCCGCATCAACGGTCAAGTCGTTCACATACATCGACACATACCGGTCCAGTTCCGAACGCTCCTTCAGCGGCGAGAACGTCGACGCGTAGTCCAGCGCCTCATCGCGATGGGCCAGTGCATGGTCGATGCTCGCCCGAAGCAGGGCAACAACCGTCCGCATGCTTCCCGGGCCGAACCTCGCATCCAAATCGCGCCGCACCGCGTTCGCGCCCAGGGGCAGCGGCATGCTCCGCTGCTGGGTCCACCATGCCCCCAGATCCGCGACCAGCTTCAGTCCCGCGCGAGCGAACATCAACTGCCCCTCGTGGATCACAACACCCGCGTCGACCTCGCCGCTGACAACCCTCTCGATGATCCGATCAAACGGCGTCGGAACGGGCGTGAACCGCCCCGCCCCCACCAGCGCACTGAGCGTCAGAAACGCGCTGGTATTCAGCCCCGGCACCGCGACGCGCAAGCCCTCGAGATCGCTCGGCGACGCCAGCGACCGCGAAGGCCTGGCCACCAGTTTCGGCCCGTAGCCCTTGCCGAAACTCGAGCCGCAACTCGTCAGGGCGTAGCGCGTGCGGATGTGCGGGTACGCCGAGAAACTCACCGCGGTGATGTCCAGGTCGCCGACATCGATCGCACGCTTGTTCAGATCCTGAATATCCGCCGGCAGCGCACGAAAGCGCCACCCGCGCGTGTTGATGCAGGCGGGAGCGATCACCTCGTGCGGTGCGACCGCGCTGACCTTTCCCGTGATCGGCCACCACATGAACACATCGTCAGCATCGGCGGAATGCGCAAGCGTGAGCGTCGGCATGGTTCCTCGTTCAGCGAGCCTCGAAAATCCTCTGCTGCGGCGTCACCACTTCATCCGTCGTCGGATGCTCAACATCGATCCGATAGTCGCCGCTGAAGCACGCGGTGCAGTACTGCCCCGGCGCTCGATCCATGCACGAGAGCAGCCCCTCAAGCGAGAGATACGCAAGAGAGTCCACCCCCAGGAACGCACGCACCTGCTCGACGGTCTTTCCCGCGGCGATCAACTGGTCTCGCGTCGCGAAGTCCACACCGAAAAAGCACGGATGCCGGATCGGCGGGCACGATATCCGCAGGTGGATCTCGCTCGCGCCGGCCTGCCGGATCTGCTCGATCTTGGCCTTGGTGGTCGTGCCGCGAACGATCGAGTCATCGACGATGATCAGCCGCTTGCCCCGCACGATGTCGCCGACAACATTGAGCTTCAGTCGGACCGCGGCCTGTCGCTGGGCCTGCGTCGGACGAATGAACGTGCGCCCGACGTACCGGTTGGGAACGATCGCCTCACGCAGCTGGATGCCGCTGGCCCGCGCGTATCCCACCGCCGCGGAGCGTCCGCTGTCGGGCATCGGCACAACAAAATCCGCCTGCACCGGCGACTCGGCGGCGAGCCGCTCCCCGAGCCGCTCGCGCGTGACCTGCACATTCTGGCCAAAGACCTTGCTCGCGGGATGCGCGAAGTAGACATGCTCAAAGACACAGTGTGCCGCGGGCATCGCCGCGGGTGCGAACCGCCGTGACGCGATCCCGCCGGGAATCGTGTGCGAGAGTGTGACGATCTCGCCGGGCTCGACCTCGCGCACGAACGTCGCACCCACGACATCGAGCGCCACGGTCTCGCTCGCGACGACCCACGCTCCGCCGGGCGCATCACCCGGCGCATCATGCTCCCCGGGGATTCGGCCCAGCACCAGCGGCCGCCAGCCCCATGGGTCGCGCGCCGCCTCGATCCGATCCTTGAACAGCAGCAGCAGCGAGAACGCACCCTGAAGGTGCCGGAGCGTCGCCGCCACCGGATCGACACTCGACTGCTGCTCCGGGGAGGCCAGCAGATGAATCACACACTCGGTGTCGCTGGTGGTATGGAACAAGTGCCCGCGGCGTTCAAAGTCCTTTCGCAGCGCATCGGCGTTGACAAGGTTTCCATTGTGCGCGATCGCGACCTGCCCCCCCACATAACTCTCAAGAAACGGCTGCGCGTTGCACGCCAGCGACCCGCCCGCGGTTGAGTATCGCGTGTGCCCGATCGCCCCGTGCGTCGCGAACTTGTCGTAGTCCCGCACCACGCTCTCGGTCAGCACATCGGGCACAAGCCCCGTACCCGTGTGCACGCGCACCACACGGCCATCACTCCCGGCGATTCCCGCCGCTTCCTGCCCGCGGTGCTGCTGCGCATACAGACCCAGATACGTCAGCATCCCCGCCGTCGGCGCGTGCCCATTGCTCCCGCCCACCTGCTCCGTCCGCGTCCACACGCCGAAGACCGCGCACTTCTCCCGCGAATCACGCGGCCAGTCCGCGTGGCCGACCGAGGAACCGCGAGCAGACGATGCCAGCACAGCAAGCGGAATGTCCCCTCGCGCACGGGCCGCCTTGCCGGCATCGGAGCCTGCTTCCGCATGTCGATCTTGACCAGGTCCGCGGGCATCGGTCGGCATGCGCGCAGTGTAGCGCCATCCGGCGGTGCTCCACCCGATTGTGCGACCGAAGTTCAGCGAACTTCACGCATCACGCATCGGCCAACAGGTCCGCCAGCAGCCGAACGCCCCAGCCCGTGCTGCCCTTGGCGTACATGCCGCCGTCGCTCTCGCTGACATGAACGCCCGCGATGTCCAGGTGGCACCACGGCGTGCCTTCCTTGACAAATGATGCCAGGAACGCCGCGCCCTGCCCGGCGTGCGCCTTGCGGTTCGGATTGCTGTTGAGAATGTCCGCGATCGGCGACTTCATCATGTCGGTGTACTCGCGGTGCATCGGCAACCGCCAGACACGCTCGCCGCTCGTGCTCGCCGCGGCCTCGACCCGGGCCCGCAGCGCGTCGTCCTCGCAGAACAGACCCGCAAACGTGCTCCCCAGAGCCACGATCACGCCGCCCGTCAGCGTCGCAAGATCCACGATGTACGCCGGGTCGTCCTTCTCGCAGGTGTACGCGAGCGCATCGGCCAGAACCAGACGCCCCTCGGCATCGGTATTGGTCACCTCGACCGTCACGCCGTTCCGATACGTGATCACGTCGTCCGGGCGATACGCCTCATCGCTGAGACTGTTCTCGGCAGCGCAGAGATACGCGATGACCTGCCGATCCGGCTTGATGATCGTCGCGATCGCGTGCATCGCGCCGAGCACGGCACA
This sequence comes from Phycisphaeraceae bacterium, assembly GCA_021297895.1. Lineage (GTDB taxonomy): Bacteria > Planctomycetota > Phycisphaerae > Phycisphaerales > UBA1924 > JAJTHN01. The sequence continues at coordinate 46,642 of JAJTHN010000014.1, forward strand.
GCCGCCGTCCTTGTCGCGCTTCATCCCCACCATCCCATTGTTCACCTTCAGGCTCAGGCCGCCCGTGTCGTACGTCATCGTCTTGCCGACGAGCACCGCGGGCTTGCTCTTCTTCTTCGACACCTTCTCGGGGTTGTACACAAGCCGGATCATGCACGGCTTGTTCTCGCTGGCCTTGCCGACGTTCAGGTGACCCGTCAGCTTCTCCTTCTCAAGGTCCTTGCCCTCAAAGACCATGAAGTCCAGCCCATGGTCCTTGGCCAACTTCTTGGCAAGGTCCGCGATGTACTTCGGCGTCGCGATGTTCGGCGGCGTCTCGCTCAAGCTGCGGCACATGTTCGTGCTCTCGGCCAGTCGCAGCCCGAACTCGATCCCCTTGCCCAGCGCCTTCTTGTCAGCGTCCAGCACGATGCTCGGACGCTCCTTGCGTGACTCGTCCGTCCCCTTGCCCTTGAACGTCAGGTTGTTCCACGACAGCAGGCCGAACGCCTCGCCCGCCGCTCGCCCACCGGCATCGCCCTTGATCCCCGCGGCATCCAGCGCCGCGGACACATGCAGCGCCGCCGACGACGCCTTGATCGCCGCCAACCGCCGCGCCAGCGCCGCAAACGCCGAACGCAGGCTCTCGCCGTTGACCTTCTCCTTCTTGCCCAGCCCCAGCACGATCACGCGCTCCGGCGATCCCTCCGCCGTCGGAAACGCCTCGGCGATCTTCCCGCTCTCCCCCGCGGCAAACTCGGACCGCTTGCTCGCCGCGATCACATCGGCCGCGTAAGCCAGCTTCCGCGGCAGAACTTCCGCGATGTCCTGACCCTGAAGCACACCAAAGACAACCACCGCCGGCGAAGACACGGGAGACGATGAGAGCGTGACACCTTTGAACATGCTGGCAACTCCGATGAAGGGGCGTTAGTCTAGCGGCACCGCCGTCGCCCGACCGCTCACCTGCACTCGTTCCAGGTCGCTCCACCATCATGCCCCGCGCACGCTCGAGACCAAGCTCCCGAACCACGCCCGCGGCCCCGGATGCCGCCGCGCACAACACTCGCTTCCGCCGCCGGATCCTCGTGGTCACCGGCTCCCGCGCCGAGTTCGGGCTGCTCCATCCGGTCATGTCGGCAATCGCGGATCACCGCACGCTCGAACTGCTCGTCGCCGTCGCGGGCTCGCACCTCGTCCCGGCGTCGCCGGGTGCCACGCCTACCTGGCGTGACGTCGCCGCGGCAGGCTTTGCGATTCACGCCCGTGTCGCCATGCAGCGCCCCGGGCGCTCCGCGGCCGAGCGATCTCGACTCGATGACGCACGCGCCGTGGCCCGCGGCGTCGAGGGCTTCGCCCGCACCATCCAACTGCTCAGCCCCCACTGCGTGCTCGTGCTCGGCGACCGCATCGAGGCCTTCGCCGCGGCCAGCGCTGCCGCGATCATCGGTGTGCCGCTGGCCCACATTCACGGCGGAGACCGGGCCGAGGGCATCGCCGACGAATCGCTCCGCCACGCCATCACACGCCTGGCGCACGTTCACTTCCCCGCGTCCTCGCAAAGCGCCGATCGGATCATCCGCTCCGGCGAGCCACCCTCCAGCGTGCACCTTGTCGGCTCGCCCGGCATCGATCACCTCGCGTCGATGCCCATCATGCCCGATGCGCAAGCCGGCCCGATGGGCCCGCCGCGGGTCGTATCGCTGCTCCACCCCGCGGGCCTGACTCCCCGTGAGGAGACGGAAACCGCCCGAGCGATGATCCGCGCCATCGATCAGGCGAACCTCGGCCCGGCGCTCGCGCTGGCGCCGAACCTCGATCCGGGTCGCGAGGCCATCGACGCGCTCATCCGAAAACGCTGCGGCTCAAACACACGCGATTCAACCCGCTGGTTCTACCGCTCGCACCTCCCCCGCGCCGACTTCGTCGGCGTGCTCAAGCGTCTGGCTCTGCCCGCAAGCCCCACCGACGCTCGCCGCGGCGTGCTCATCGGCAACTCCTCCGCCGGGCTCATCGAGGCCGGTGCGCTCGGCGTGCCAGTCGTGAACATCGGGCCGCGACAGGCCGGACGCGAGCGCACGCCGAATGTCATCGATGTCCCCGACGCAGAGACCGAGGCGATCGCAAAAGCCCTCCGGTCGGCCGCGGCTCTGCCGCCCAAACGACTCGCCCCCACCACGGCCTTCGGTACCGGCGCCGCGGGCATCGCGATCGCGCGGATCCTGGCCGAGACGCCGATCATGCCCCGATCAGCGCGAGATCCGATCAATCCCGCGATGCTCCGGAAGCGGATGACCTTCTAGCGTTGATAATCCATCCAAATACCAAACATTGTTCTCTGGCCCCGGCCATCAACCGCCCAAACCTCGGTCATCGCAACGCCGCGGCACCCCCTCGGCGTTGCCCGGCTCAGCCGACGCGTCTACCATCTCGACCCCGTTTCAACCGGCCCCCGGCCCGAAGGACCGACCATGAAGAGCAAGATCCATCCCAAGTACTTCGACTGCAAGGTGTTCCACAACGGCGTGCAGGTCATGACCGTCGGCGCCACCATCCCCGAGATGCACGTCGAAGTGTGGTCCGGCTCTCACCCGTTCTTCACGGGTCAGAAGGTCCTGATCGACTCGGCCGGCCGCATCGAGAAGTTCCAGCAGAAGTTCAAGGGCGACTACTTCAACAAGAAGTCCGAGCCCAAGAAGGTTCTGCCGCGCAACGACGACTGATCGTCCGCCGATCCTCGCCGCATCGGGCGTCAGTCCGAGTTCCTTGACCTCCATTTGATCGAGGCTCCCGCGTGAGCGATTCCGGCTCGCCGACCGCCGTGGCCACTCCTCGAAATCGTCGAGGACTACGCATATGGCTCGCGCGCTTCGCGGCCGTGTTCGTCGTGCTTCTCATCGCGCTGGAAGTCCTCTGCCGCGCGGTCCTTGGCCTCGGCGATCCGCCCATCTTCCGCACCGACCCCGTCCTTGGCTACATCATGGAGCCCGGCGAGTACCACCGTTTCGGCCGGACCATCCGCTTCAACCGCTTCTCGATGCGCGGCGAGGAAGTCGAGCCCCGCAAGACCGACCCACGCGAACTCCGCATCCTGGTGATCGGCGACTCGGTTCCCAACGGCGGCGTGCTCACCAGCGACGAAGAACTCGCCACCACGATCCTGCAATCCCGCCTCGCCATCGAGACCAACCGCCCCGTCCGCGTCCTCAATATCTCCGCCGGCTCCTGGTGCCCCGACAACTTCGCCGCGTACCTCGAGCGCTTCGGCACCTTCGACGCCGACATGGCGATCATCGTCATCAACTCCCTCGACTACGCCGAGATCCTCAACTCCGGCCCCCTGCCGCCCGATCAACCGACCAGTCGACCACTGCTGGCGCTTCAGGAGGCCTTGACAAACTACACGCCGCGGATGCTCCGACGCCTGGGCATCATCGCCATTCCGCCCGACAAGTGGGACCTGAACAATCCGCCGCCGGAAGTCGCCGCCCGCTCGACCGCATCGCTCGAACGCACCATCGAACTCCTTCGCGCGGCCAACGTCCGCGTCGCAGCGGTCCAGCATCTGCGGCAGTCCGAAGTGCTCGGCTCACCCATGAACGGCTTCCACGTCCTGGGCAACGTGCTCGCCCGCCTGAACGTCCCGACCGTCAACAACGCCGCGCGAGTCCGCGTCGGTCTGAACAGCGGTCGAGCGCTCTACCGCGATGACGTCCACCCGAGTGCCGACGGACAAGCCGTACTGGCCAATGTCCTTCACGACGCCGCGATGGCTGCGGAAATACCCTGATTCGGCATCCATTCGCAAACGCGGTCGACTGACGAAGGGTTTCTTCGGGCCTCCTCGACCTTGCCCCCACGATCGGGTATTCTTCATCCATTCATCCGCAAATATGGATGAAGAGCGAGCCCCCACCTATGCCCAGCACTTTCGCCGACCATGCCCGCCGACGCACCCTCATCCTCGACGGCGGGATGGGCACCCAGATCTTCTCGCGTAACCTTTCGGTCGAGCACGACTACTGCGGCTGCGAGAACTGCACGGACATTCTCGTGCGCACACGTCCGGACGTGATTCAGGAGATCCACGAGGCGTACCTCGCCGCGGGCGCGGACGCCGTAGAGACCGATTCGTTCGGCGCGAACAAACTGGTGCTGTCGGAGTTCGACCTGACGCCCGAGACCTACTCGCTCAACAAGATGGCGGCGGAGGTCGCGCGTGCCGCGTGCGACAAGCACGCAACCAAGGACAAGCCGCGATTCGTCATCGGGTCGATGGGACCGGGCACGAAACTCATCACGCTGGGCAACACCACGTGGGACGAGATGCTCGATTCCTACCGCGAGCAGGCGCGAGGCCTGATCGACGGCGGTGCCGATGTTCTGCTGCTGGAGACCTGCCAGGACATCCTTCAGATCAAGTGCGGCATCAACGCGATCCTCGCGGCACTGAGCGAGCGCAGCAAGACCGTCGACGACATCCCGATCATGGTCAGCGTGACGATGGAGACCACGGGCACGATGCTCGTCGGCTCGGCGATCGAAGCCGCGGTCACGGCGCTGTCGCAGTACCCGATCATGTCCCTGGGCCTCAACTGCGCCACGGGCCCGGCGGAGATGGCCGACCACATCGCGTATCTTGGCCGGCACTGGGGCGTCGGCCGCACCGCGGGTCGAGTGGTCTCTTGCCTGCCCAACGCAGGCCTGCCCGTGCTCGTCGAGGGCCGCACGGAGTATCCGCTGCAGCCCGAACCGTTCGTCGAGGCGATGCTCAGGTTCGTGCAGCAGCACGGCGTGAGCATCGTCGGCGGGTGCTGCGGCACAACGCCGGCCCACATCCGCCAGCTCCACGACGCGATCCGCGATCATCGCCTGCTCTCGCCCACCGACCGCTCGACCCATGTGGTCGCGCCCGCGCCGGGCGTGACGAGCCTGTACCAGTCGCAGGACTACCGACAGGACAACTCGCTGCTCATCGTCGGCGAGCGCATGAACGCCTCGGGCAGCAAGAAGTTCAAGCAACTGCTCGAGGCCGAGGACTTCGACGGCATCGTCTCGCTGGCCCGCGAGCAGGTCCGTCACGACTCGGCGCACGTCCTGGACCTGAACGTCGACTACGCCGGGCGCGACAACGCGCGGGACATGAGCGAAATCGTCAAGCGCGTGGTGCGTCAGGTGGATGTGCCGCTGATGCTCGACAGCACGCAGATCAGAACGCTCGAAGCCGGCCTGAAGCACGCGCCGGGCAAGTGCATCATCAACAGCGCCAACTTCGAGGACGGCGAGCACAAGTTCGACGAGGTCTGCCGGCTGGCGACTACGTACGGCGCAGGCCTTGTCATCGGCTCGATCGACGAGGACAAAGAAGCGAGCATGGCCCGCACCGCCGAGCGCAAACTCGCGATCGCTCAGCGGGCGTACGAGCGCGCGACACGCGTGCACGGCATCGCCCCCGAGGACTTGATGTTCGATCCGCTGGTGCTGCCCATCAGCACCGGCATGGCCAGCGATCGGCGCTCAGGGCTCGAGACCGTCGAGGGTGTCCGGCGGATCATGCGCGCCATGCCCGAGTGCCAGACGACCGTCGGCCTCTCCAACGTGTCCTTCGGCCTGCGCCCGATGGCCCGCATCGTCCTCAACAGCGTCTTCCTCCATGAGCTCCGCGAGGCCGGCCTGACCAGCGCCATCCTGCACTTCAGCAAGATCCTGCCCAGGAACAAGATCCCCGATGAGCAGTGGGCCGCGGCACTGGACCTGATCTACGACCGCCGCGACACCAGCATCGGCGGCACCGGCCTGCCTGCGGGCGTCACGGATCCCAAGTTCGATCCGCTCTCACGCTTCGTCGAGCTCTTCAAGGACGCCGACAGCACCGCCGGCACCGCCCGCGTGACAAAGAACCTCACGCTCGAGGAGCGCCTGCAGGCCCACATCATCGACGGCGAGAAGGAAGGCCTCGCCGTCACGCTGAGCGAGGCGATGACAAAGTACAAGCCTCTGGACATCATCAACGACCACCTGCTCGCGGGCATGAAGGTCGTCGGCGACCTCTTCGGCTCCGGGCAGATGCAGCTGCCCTTCGTGCTCCAGTCGGCAGAAGTCATGAAGATGGCCGTCGCCCACCTCCAGCCGTTCATGGAAAGGGCCGAGGGCTCGACCAAGGGCTCGATCGTTCTGGCGACGGTCAAGGGCGACGTTCACGACATCGGCAAGAACCTGGTCGACATCATCCTGTCCAACAACGGATACACGGTCCACAACATCGGCATCAAGCAGCCCATCGCCGACATCATCAAGGCTTGGAAGGACACCGGCGCGCACGCCATCGGGCTCTCGGGCCTGCTGGTCAAGAGCGTCACCGTGATGGAGGAGAACCTCCACGAACTCAACGCGCAGGGCATCGGCGTTCCCGTTCTCCTCGGCGGCGCTGCGCTGACGCGCCACTACTGCGAGGGTCACCTCCGCACGATCTACAAGGGTCGCGTCTACTACGGCAAGGACGCCTTCGAGGGCCTGCGGACGATGGACCACATCGTCAGCGATCGGCAGGAAGCGCTCAACATCGAGATCGACGAGCGGCTCGGCAAACGCACCGCCGCGGAAGAGACCATCGCCCGCTCGCGCGCCGAGAGCGCCAAGCGCATGGAGGCCTTCGAGCAGGGCAAGGCCGACGGCTCGGTCGCGGTGATCGAGCGCTCCGAGGTCCGCACAGACATCCCGATTCCGCGTGCGCCGTTCTGGGGCTCGCGTGTGGTCACCGACATCGATCTGGACCAGATCTTCCCCTTCATCAACAAGGTCGCGCTGTACCGGGGTCAGTGGCAGTTCAAGCAGGGCGCAATGGACGACGACCAGTTCGAGGCCCAGATCCAGGACACCGTCGGCCCGATCTTCGACCGCCTCAAGGACCGCTGCAAGCGTGAACGAATCCTCCGGCCCAGCGTCGTCTACGGCTACTTCCCCTGCAACAGCGACGGCAACGACCTGATCGTCTACGACCCTATCGACCACAACCGCGAGATCGAGCGCTTCACCTTCCCGCGGCAGAGCGGACGCAAGCGCCTCTGCATCTCCGACTACTTCCGCGATGTGTCCTCCGGCCAGCGCGATGTGCTGGCGATGCACTGCGTCACCGTCGGCAGGCAGGCCACCGAGGCGGCACAGGAGCTCTACAAGGCCAACCAGTACAGCGAGTACCTGTATCTGCACGGCATGGGTGTGGAAACCGCCGAGGCCCTCGCCGAGTTCTGGCACAAGCGCATCCGCCAGGAACTCTCGATCGCCAACGACGACTCGCCCAGGGTCAAGGACCTCTTCACCCAGAAGTACCGCGGCTCGCGCTACTCCTTCGGCTACCCCGCCTGCCCGGACATGTCCGATCAGGAAAAGCTCTTCCGCCTGCTCGACCCGAGCCGGATCGGCTGCGAACTCACCGACAACTGGCAGATCGACCCGGAGCAGAGCACCAGCGCGATCGTCGTCCACCACCCCGAGGCGAAGTACTTCAACGTCTGATCCGCGTTAATCGGGCCGGATCGGCTCCAGTTGGACCCCATCGGGCCGCGGAGATCGAGCAACGCGCTCCCGCCCCGACGGCGGCGTTCGAGCATCACGGCTCCTATACTCTCCCCTCTGGTTTTCCCACCGCTGGTACGTTTTTTGTAAGGGCCACCCATGGCACTCAGTTCGATCGACTTTACCAAGCCGTTGCCCGCGTTCGAGGGTGATCGCGTCATTCAGTTCCGCGAGGCGCTCCGCGAGGCGATGAGCGAAGAGATGCGCAAGGACGACCGCGTGTTCCTCATGGGCGAGGAGGTCGCTTACTACAACGGCGCGTACAAGGTCAGCCAGGGAATGCTCGAGGAGTTCGGGCCGCAGCGGATCATCGACTCGCCGATCAGCGAGAACGGTTTCGCCGGTCTGGCCGTCGGCGCCGCGATGTACGGCCTGCGTCCGATCATCGAGTTCATGTCGTGGTCCTTCTCACTCGTTGCCGCGGACCAGTTGCTCAACAACGTGCCCAAGATGCTGTACATGTCAGGCGGCCAGTGGGGCTGCCCGGTCGTCTTCCGCGGCAACAACGGCGCGGGCGGCCAGCTCGGCTCCACGCACTCGTGGACCGTCGAGGCGATGTACGCCAACGTGCCCGGCCTGAAGATCGCCATCCCTTCGTGTCCGTTCGATGCCAAGGGCCTGCTCAAGACCGCGATCGTCGATGATGACCCGGTCTTCTTCCTCGAGAGCGAGCGCATGCTGGGCGACAAGGCCCACGTGCCCGCCGAGCCGTACTACATCCCCTTCGGCAAGGCCGCACTCCGCCGCGGCACCTGGAGCGGCGAACGCGACAGCGATGTGACGCTCGTGTCCTTCGGCCGCCCGGTGAACTTCTGCGTCGAGGCGGCGGACGAGTTGGCCAAGGACGGCGTTGCGTGCGACGTGCTGGACATGCGCACGGTCCGCCCGCTGGACATCGACAGCATCATCGAGAGCCTCAAGCGGACCAACCGCATCGTGGTCGTCGATCAGTGCTGGCCGTTCGCCAGCGTCGCCAGCGAGGTGATCACGCAGGTCTGCGAGCGCGCGTTCGACTACCTGGACCACCAGCCGGTCCGCGTGAATACCGACGACGTCCCGACGCCGTACGCCAAGAATCTGGAATCCGAGTACCTGCCGCACAAGGGGAAGATCGTCCGCGCCGTCCGGAGCGTGCTGGCAGGACGTTAAGCAGCAAAGGGCAAAGCAGCAAACCGGTAATGAGGATGAGCAATGGGGCGAATCAAGGGGGACTTGCTGCCGAGAGTCGAGGACTTTGCGGACCGCGTCCTGGACGTAGCCTTTGCTTTACCGGAATCGGCCGCAACCCACAGAGTGATCGATCAACTCGCGGGCGCCGGAACCGCCGTTGGAGCGAACGTCTGGGAATCTGACGATGCATTGAGCAGAGCGGACTTCTGCAAGTGCCTTGGAATCGCCCTCAAGGAGTTGAACGAGACAAGGTACTGGCTTCGCTTGATCGCCCGCCGCGATCTTCTCAAGCCCGCGCGGCTGCAAGGCGTCCTCTCGGACGCGGAAGAGCTTCGTCGCGTCATCGGATCCATGCTCGCTCGAACCCGTTCTGGCACCTAGTGTTTTTTGTTGTTTTGCCCTTTGCTGCTTTGCTGTTTTGAGGATCAGTGCTATGCCAAAGAACCTCACCATGCCGCGCCTCTCCGACACCATGGAGCAAGGCACCATCGTCAAGTGGCACATCAAGCCCGGCCAGAAGGTCAAGAGCGGCGACGTCATCGCCGACATCGAGACCGACAAGGCCACGATGGAACTGCAGACCTTCGAGGACGGCGTGGTCACCACGCTGAACGTCAAGGAAGGCCAGCAGGTCCCCGTCGGCACACTGATCCTCTCCTGGGAGGGCGGCACTGGCGGAGCAGAGGTCAAGGGCGGGGCTCCCGCCGCGGCGTCCGCGGCCGCCGCGGGCAGCTCGACGGCCTCCGCTTCCAGCACCGCATCGACCGCCGTGGCCGAACCGGCGCACGCCGGGCACGCCAACGGCTCGGCCGGGCACTCGCGCGTGTTCGCCTCACCGCTGGCGCGAAAGATCGCCGCGGATTCGGGCGTTGACCTTTCGGGCATTCAGGGCTCCGGCCCCTCTGGCCGCATCATCCGCAAGGATGTTGAGGCCGCCCTCGGCTCATCGGCGCCGGTCCGCAAGGGCGACGATGCAACTCCCCCACCGGCTCCCGCGGTGCCGAGCCGCGCCGCTGCACCAGCCCGCGGCGTGCCCGCACCGAGCATCGTCCCGCCCGCCGGCCTCGCGCGGCGGCTGGTCCCGCTCTCGAACATGCGCCGCACCATCGCGGCCCGCCTGGTCGAGAGCAAGACGACCATCCCCCACTACCAGGTCACCGTCAGCGTCCGCATGGACGCTCTCAGCGCCCTCCGCTCGCAGCTCAACGAACAGCTCGCGGCACAGGGCGTCAAGCTCAGCGTCAACGACTTCCTCGTCCGCGCGTGCGCCCTGGCCATGCACCAGCACCCGTACGTCAACGCCCGCTGGGTCGGCACAAAGGGCGCTGAAGCGATCGAGTACCTGCCCTCGGTGAACATCGGCGTGGCCATCGCCCTGCCCGTCGCCGCCGACGGCACGGGCGGCGGACTGGTCGTCGCCACGCTCCGCAACGCCGACGCCATGGGCCTGCGGGCGATCAGCAGTACGACCAAGTCGCTCGCCGACAAGGCCCGCGGCAAGGGCCTGAGCATCGAGGAGATGTCCGACTCGACGTTCACGATCTCCAACCTCGGCATGTTCGGCGTCGATCACTTCACTGCCATCGTCAACCCGCCCAACGCCGCGATCCTGGCCGTCGGGGCCGCGATCGAAGGCCCCGTCGTCGAGACCGACGCCTCCGGTGCCAAGAAACTGGTCATCGGCACGACGATGTCCATGACCATGTCCAGCGACCACCGCATCATCGACGGCGCAATGGCCGCGCAGTACCTCCAGACGGTCAAGGCCATGCTCGAGAAGCCCGCGACACTGCTGGTGTAACCCCAGCTTCGCAGGGCCACGGTCCCAGGCCGAGCGCCCAGACGGCGCAACGCGCGGTGCCCGCGCTGGCCGCGTGGCTCGGTCGCGAAACTCGTCCAGCTTTGGCGGCAATATCGCGACGCACGCGTCGTTCGCTCCTCTGTCGATATCCCGGCCGTTCCGCCCGGGCGTGTCGGCTCAACTTGAGGAGAGAGAGATGCACTCCCGTCGCTCAGTGTCGCCGATGTACGTTCCGGGCCTCTGCGCCCTCGCGTTCGCTCCGCTGCTGATCCCCACAGGCGTCGCGAACGCCGGGATCGTGGCCGCGTCGGGCCCTGTCATTCTCGGCGCGCCCGTGGACGGCTCCGTGCAACTGGGCTCAAGCGAGAACAACCTCGTCTCGCGGGCGTTTGATGAGCGGCAGTCGCTCGTGCTCACGGCGGGCCTGGAGTTGAACATCACCGCGTCGGGCACGTCCGCCGCGACGTCCCCTTCACCCGGTCTCGTTCCCGCCGGAACGACGATCCACAGCCACTTCCTCCACGCCGATCCCGTGGACTCCACGCCGCGGATCTTCGAGGGCACGCTGACGTTCGACCGACCGATCCTCGGCCTCATCGTCACCACCGTGCGGCTCAACGCGACCGACTCGCTGCTGGGCCTGCCGGGCATCACGTACGAGAACGCCAGCGGCGGACGCGGGGCTGAAGGTTCGGATCGCTTCACCATTTCCGCCGATCGACTGAGGCTGGAGTTTCGCTTCTCGACCTCATCGAGCACCGACAACATCCGCATCATCACCCTGCCGACTCCCGGCGCATCGGCCGCGCTGCTCGGCCTCCTGCCGCTGGCTCGCCGCCGCCGACGCGCAAACTGACGTCAGAGGGGCGATCGCGGCGAGGGTTTCCCCCCTCAATACAGGCCAGCCGAACCCCACTCTGAAGGGCCCTGATTCGGGCAATCTGCAACGCCAGCCGCAAGTCCGCTGCGGAGAGGTGATCATCGCGCGCCGAATCGGTACAACATAGCGGTTGTCCCGACCCGCCTCAGGCCGTTCGTGAACGGCTTGGCGATCCACCCTTCGGAGAATAAAGATGCGCACGCTGATCGTTTCGTCGGCCATGGCCCTGTTCACCCTGAGCCTGGCCTCCACGTCTGTTCTGGCCCAGACCGCCCCGACCGCCGCGGAAGACACCCCGGCCAAGGCTCCGGCGCGGGCCGCCAAGTCGCTCAAGGTCGGCGACAAGCCGCCGGCGCTGGAGGTCAAGGAGTGGATCAAGGGCGAGCCGGTGACGGGATTCGAGAAGGGCCGGATCTACGTCGTGGAGTTCTGGGCGACGTGGTGCCCGCCGTGCGAGCGGAGCATTCCGAAACTCACGGCGCTTCAGAAGAAGCACAAGGACAAGGTCTCGGTCATCGGCGTGAGCGTTTGGGAAGAGGATCAGGCCGACGTCAAGCCGTACGTCGAGAAGAAGGGCGACGTGATGGACTATCACATCGCACTGGATCTCGTGCCCAAGGACAAAGACGGCAACTCGGGCGCGATGGCGCTGAACTGGCTCAAGGCCGCGGGACAGGACGGCATCCCATCCGCGTTCGTGATCGACCGTGTATGACCCACCCACATGGGTAACAGTTTCATCCGGGCACATGGGTAACAGGTCTACATCCAAGGCAAAGGAGCGATCCGATGCCGTGGAAGGAGACGTGTACCGTGGAACTGCGCGAGGCGTTGGTGTCGGCGATG
>JAJTHN010000003.1 GCA_021297895.1 Phycisphaeraceae bacterium
AGCGGCGGCGCGGTTTGGCACCTCGATGTCGGCCCATCACATCCTGGGGCTGAAGGCGGTCCCAAGGGTTCGGCTGTTCGCCGATTAAAGTGGTACGCGAGCTGGGTTCAGACCGGCGTGAGCCAGGTCGGTCCCTATCTGTTGTGGGCGTTGCAAACTTGAGAGGAGTCAACTTTAGTACGAGAGGATTGGGTTGGACGCACCCCTGGTGATCCAGTTGCATCGCTTGATGCACCGCTGGGTAGCTACGTGCGGCAGGGATAACCGCTGAAAGCATCTAAGCGGGAAGCCCCCCTCAAGACCAGGTTTGCTAGTCGTAAGACGTGAGACCCCTGGTAGACCACCAGGTTGATAGGCCGCAGGTGCACGGACAGAGATGTCCTCAGCTGAGCGGTACTAACGGTCAAAGGTTCGGCCGCCAACCGGTCGTCGCGAGTTCGCTCGCTCGATCCTTGGTTGCCGCAACATGAGTCAGTATTGAGCGTCCTCATTCGCTCGGCTTGTCTTCTCATTCACATCCGCGGTTGGCCTCACGGCCCGATCGCTCCGTCCAATCCGGTCTTCGCTTGCTCCGCCCAACGGCGTCGCAAGGCCTTGTCGGTGACCACACGTCAGAGGAGACACCTGTTCCCATCCCGAACACAGTAGTTAAGCTCTGATGGCCGATGATACTGCTCAGCGGGAAAGTAGGTCGTTGCCGACTTCTGGCCTCGTTCAGGTAAACCTGGACGGGGCCTTTTTCTTTTTTGCTCCGAATCCCGTCGGTCGGTCGCGTCGAATCACGCCGGTCTCTCCACGATTTCCCGCCCCCTCCGCAAGCGATTCTCGCGCCTCCACGCGGCTTACACTCTCCGCCTATGTCGAGTCCTTTGCACACGCCGACCGGCGCCGCTCTCGCCGACCACCGCACCGGTCCTGACTCCGCCGCGGATCGCCGCCACGGATCGGAGCAGCTCGCGTGTCAGCCTGACGCGATGCACCCCGCGCCATTCGCCAAGATCGCGGATGTTGCCCGCTTCACGGCCGTTGCCCGCTCGTCCGGCGGGGTGTCCGCCGCGGCGGTTGAGACGCTCGTTGTTCTCCCGGTCTACAACGAGGCCGTGATCGCCGAGCGATCCGTCGCTCGTATCGCAGACTTCGCCCGGCGCCATCCGGGGATGGCCTTCGTCTTTGCCGATGATGGCTCGCGCGACGATACCGCCAGGATCATCCGCGCGTGCGTCGACGCCATCATCGCTCGCGACCCTTCCTTGGCTCCCCGACTGTCCTTCCTCGCCGGCGGCATCAACCGCGGCAAAGCCGGCATCCTCCGCCACACGCTCGAGGCCCTCACCGGCCCGCTGGATCAGCCCGCTCGCCCCGGCTCGCCCGATCGCTTCGTCTTCATCGATGGCGACCTGGCGTATGCCCCGGAGCACCTGCTGGAAATGGCCCGCGGCCTGAACAACTTTGACGTGGTCATCGGCTCCCGGCACATGAGCGAGGCAGGCCGCGGCCCGCAGGGCCTGCTGCGGACACTCCTGGGCGTCGGCTTCAACACGCTCTCACGCATCTGCCTCCGCCGCGCGTATCGCGACACACAGGCCGGGCTCAAGGGCTTCCGAATGGCCGCGGCACGCGAGATTTTCCGTCGGCTGACGATCTGCGACTTCTCGTTCGATGTCGAACTGCTCTTCATCGCCCGCAAGCGCCAGTTCTCCATCGCGGAGATGCCCGCGGAGGTCGATGCCGAGCACCGCCAGACGCCCTCGAGCGTCAAGCTCTTCCGCGATCCGCCCAGGATGTTCCTGAGCCTCTTGCGCATCCGCCTGAACGCCTGGCGCGGCGTGTACCGCTGAGCCACCGAACGTGCGATCGATCCTCCTGAGTTTCGACGCCGAAGAGTTCGACATTCCGCTCGAGTACGGACGCGCGATCGACCCCGATGAGCAACTCCGCATCGGCGGCGAGGGTCTCGAACGCTCGCTTGATCTCTGCGGCAGACTCGGCGCACGCGCGACGTTCTTTACCACGCTCACCATCGCCCGCGCTTTCCCCGCCCTCATCCGCCGACTCGTCGGCGAGGGACACGAACTGGCGTCCCACGGCGTGCGTCACTCCTCGTTCACCGATGCCGACCTGCTCGAGTCCCGCACCGAGCTGGCCCGCATCGCCGGCTCCGGCGTGACCGTCCGCGGCTTTCGGCGCGCGCGCCTCGCCTGGACCGATCCGCGCGCGGTCCTCGACGCGGGATACACCTACAACGCTTCGGAGAACCCGATCTGGCTCCCCGGGCGGTACAACCGTCTTGGCCGACCTCGCCTGCCGACGTTCGTCGACTTCGGACCCGGTCGCACACTGCTGACCATCCCGGCCTCGTGCTCGCCGCTGATCCGCTGGCCTTTGTTCTGGCTGGCGTACAAGAACGCGCCCCGCGTGCTCACGGCGATGATGTCACGCTGGACCTTGGCACACGATGGGCACCTGGCGCTGTACTTCCACCCGTGGGAGCTCTGCGACCTCAACGCCGGCGACGGCTTCGGCCTTCCCGGAGTCGTTCGTCGCGTCAGCGGCGACCGCTTCGCGAGGCTCCTTGAATTGACCCTGAATCAGTTGCGGAGCGGTCCCGGCGTGGACTTCGGTCTTTACGCTGACCTTGATGACCAGGCCCGCGCGGGCCGCACGCGGCATCCGCTGCGTGTCGCCCCGCCCGAACCCCGGCCGGTCTGATTTGCCCGCCGCGCCGGCGTGGTGCCGGCTCAGCCCCCGTCGGATGGATGCGTGACCATGCAACGACTCTTTCTGGGCATCGCGGCGCACATCCTTGACCGGCGAAACTGGATCGAGGCCGGGACGCACCCCGCGGCGTGGCTGCTGTGGATGCTGGTCATCGTGACCGTCTGCGTTCTGGCCGCCCGCGGACAGGGTGCCAACAGCGTTACGCAGGTGTATCGCCAAGCCACGAGCGCGTGGATCGAAGGCCGGTCGATGTACCCGCCGACGGAGCAGATCAACGGCGACGGCTGGATCTATCCGCCGCCGACCGTGATGGTGTTCATGCCCAAGGCGATCATCGAACGCGGCACTCGCGCCGTCGTCGCGCCGCATCTCGGCAACGAGCGGGCCGCCGCGGTCGCGATCGCGACGGGCGATGTCTTCTGGCGCGTCGTTTCCGGGATGATTCTGGCGCTGTCGATCTTCAGACTCTCTCGCCTGCTCTGCGCCCGCGGCCATGGCGAGTGGTTCTTCATGATGACGCTGCTGGCGATCCCCGCCAGCCTCGGGAGCATGCTCAACGGCCAGATCAACGTGCTCATGGCCGGCGCGATTGTGCTGGGGTTCGTGGGGATCGCCGAGCGGCGATGGGGGTGGGCGTGTGTGTGGCTCACGCTGGCGCTGGTCTGCAAGCCCGCGGGGGTGGTGGGGGTGCTGCTGGCCGCGGCGCTCTGGCCGCGGCAGATGTGGCGTTTGGTGCCGCTGATTGCCCTGGCCCTGCTGCTGCCGATGAGCATGAACGCGCCGGCGTACGTGCTCAGCGAGTATCAAGCCGCGGCGGAAGCCATCAGCGTCGCATCTCGCCTGGACACACGCGTGTTTGCGGACCTCGGCGGCTTGCTCACTTCACTGGGAGTGTTCCCGGGCGGGGCCGCGATGACCGTCCTGCGCGTGGCCGTTTCGCTCATCGTTCTGCTGTTGTGCTGGTGCGCGCTGCGCCGGCTCGGGCCGGTGTACGGCGCGGTGATGACGATGGTCCTTTGCGCCGCCGCGATGCTCTTGCTCAGCCCGCGCACCGAGGGCAACACCTACGTGCTGCTCGGTCCGGGCGTGGCCGTGCTCGCGGCCATGTGCCTGCTCGCCGAGCCGCCGCTCAAGCGGGCCATCATGGGGTACACGCTCGTGGGTGTCGCGATCGTGCTGGGCGTGGCCCACGCCATCTCGCCGATGCTGCTCGGTTCGTCAAACGATTCGGCCCTCCGGCCCGCCGGTGCGATCGTGGTCGCCGCGTGCGCGGCCATTCTGACGCTCGTCGGTGCGGGCGGGCTTCCCGGTGTCCGGGCGAAGCATCGCCCCCTCGGTGCCGGCCCCTACGGCCCCGCCCCCTCCGCAGCGACCGAACCACGCTCCCCGGCGTATGCTCGGAGTTGATGGCAGACACCTCATCATCGTCCGCGCACGCCCCCGTTCAGGCCGTCTCCGGAATCATGCCCCCGGCTATTCCTGTCCGCGGCGTCCGCATCGCCGGTACGGGCAGCCAACTGCCCAGCAAGGTCATCTCCAACGACCTGCTCGCCAGCGTCGTGCAGACCAACGACGAGTGGATCCAGCAGCGCACCGGCATCCGCGAACGCCGTATGTGCGACCGCTCCAAGGGCGAGAGCAACCGCTGGCTCTGTACCGAGAGCCTCCGCAAGGCGCTGGCCGCGGCCAACATGAAGGCCAGCGAACTGGACCTGATCATCTGCGGCACCATCAGCCAGGACATGCGCTGCCCGAGCACCGCCTGCCTCGTCGCGGCGGATCTCGGCGCGGGCACCGCCGCGGCGTGGGATCTCGGGGCCGCCTGCTGCGGCTTTGTCTACCCGCTGAACGTCGCTCATGACCTCATCCGCGTCGGCACGCACAAGGCCATCGGGATCATCGGCTGCGACACCATCACGGCGATTCTCGATTACCACAACCGCGGCGTGTGCATCCTCTTCGGCGATGGCGCCGGCGCCGCGGTGCTCGTGGCCGACAGCGACCCGTCCCGGGGCTGTCTGGCGCAGGTGAACAAGGCCGATGGCACAGGCTGGACGGACTTGTTCCAGCCCGCGGAGGAGTGGCAGATCCCCGAGGGCGTCGATCGCACCACGACGAAACTCGGTTGCCTGCAGATGAACGGCAAGGCCGTGTTCAAGTTCGCCGTCGGCACGTTCCAGGAACTCATCGCCGAGACGCTGACCAAGGCCGGTATCTCCGCGGAGCAGGTCGACGTGTTCGTCTGCCACCAGAGCAACGCTCGCATCCTCGACGCCGCCCGCGAGCGATTCGGCATCCCGCCCGAAAAGCTCCACGTCAACATCGACCGCGTCGGCAACACCAGTGCGGGCAGCGTCCCGCTCGTGCTCGATGAACTCATGCTCGCCGGCAAGATCAAGCCGGGCATGATCGTGATGTTCGTTGCCTTCGGCGCCGGCCTGACGTGGACCAGCAGCCTCTGGCGAGTCTGAGTCGATGCGCCGCCGACCCGGCGTTTACTCCGCGTCCCAGTCGTGGCCGCGGGTCATCGCCGAGCCCAGCAGCGACCAGGCCATCATCGGGTTCGCGTCAAGCCCTGCTCCCGCCGGGAAGTACAGGTGTCCGAACAGAACCGCCGAGATCACCATCTGGCACCGCATCGACGCCTCCTGATCGGTCATCGGCTCGAAGTACTCCGGGTCCTGCGAGACCAGGAGCCGCTTTGCGAGCACCATCCCCGGGCGTGAGGGCCGCGAAACGAACTCCACGACGTATGCGACCGCGGAGGTCCACGACCGCATCAGGAACAGCCTGTTGCGCCGGAGGTAGATGAACCACTTTTCCTCCATCACGCACGGCCGGAAGCCGACCCTCATCAATGCGAACTCGCGATCTGTGAATTGCCAGCAGATCGGGATCAATCGCGGATTGATCGGTTCTTGCACCTCTCGGAGCCAGACTGTCTTCACATCCGTCCGAGGCCGAGGCTCGGGCACGTACGAGAGATCGATGGACTTGATCGGTTGTGCGGTTTCGACCGGCTCCGTCTTCTTCTGACGCAACTTCTTAGGTGCTTTTCCCCTCGATGCCCCGGGCGTCTTGGCGGTCTTCTTTGCGGCCTTGCCGCGAGGCTTCTTCGCGGGCTTGTCGTGCTCGTGCATCGGTGCAGCATACACGCCGGGGTGCCGCTAGACTGTTGCATGAAGGTCCTGGTCAACGGCAAGAGCATCGACCTGCCCGACGGCGCAAGTGTCCGCGCACTGATCGAGCATCTCGGGCTTGCGAACGCGGCGTGTGCTGTCGAGGTGAACAAGGCCCTGGTTCGCAAGGCCGCCCACGAGCAGCACACGCTCCGCGATGGCGACACGGTAGAGGTCGTCACGCTTGTCGGCGGCGGGTGAAGTTGTACGTCTGTAACCGGTCACCACACCATCCCGAGGAGTTCCAATGAACGACCAGCCAACGAGCATGAACCGTCGCGAAGTCCTCGGCACCCTTGGCACCCTTGGCACCCTCGGCGCCGTGGCCGGCATGGCCTCCATCGCGACGATCCCCGGCCTGGCCAACGGGGCGCAGAACAATCTCCCGACCAGCCCCGTTCCCGGCGCGCCCTCCGCCGTGAAGTGGCCATTCTCGCCCGAGTCCATGGGCTTCGATGCCGCCAAGGGCGTCTTCAGCCTGCCCCCTCTGCCGTACGCGCCCGAGGCGCTCGAGCCGCATATCGACAAGGCCACGATGGAGATCCATCACGGCCGCCATCATCAGGCGTATGTCAACGGCCTGAACAAGGCCCTCGCCGAGATCGCCAAACTCCGCGAGCCCGGTGCCGACGCGGCGATGCATCGCCACTGGATGCGCGAACTGGCCTTCAACGCCGCCGGCCACGCCAACCACGTTCTCTTCTGGAACTGCATGCACGCCCCCAAGGACAAGGGCGGCAAGGGCGGCGGCCAGCCCGAAGGGAAACTCGCCGAGGCCATCACCCAGTCCTTCGGCTCGTTCGAGGCCTTCAGTGCCCAGTTCCGCAGCACCGCGTCAACGGTCGAGGGCAACGGCTGGGCGTGGCTGGTGGTCAATCACGCGATGGGCAACAGGCTGATGGTCATGGCCAGCGAGCGCCAGCAGGACCTGTTCGCCTGGGGCACCACGCCGATTCTCGGCGTTGATGTCTGGGAGCACGCCTACTACCTCAAGTATCAGAACAAGCGGGCGGACTACGTCGCCGCGTTCATGAACGTGGTCAACTGGTCGACCGTCGCGGCGTGGCACGCGATGGCGGCACACTGAGGACGCTTATGCCGAGCCACCGAACCAGCAAGAACGCCGAGCCCGAGCAGGACACCTCAGCAGGTGGGCCTGCCGATCTCGAGTGGTTCGCCAAGCCCGACAGCCCGGAAGGGGGCAAGGGCCTGCGATTTTCCTGCACGATGTGCGGCAATTGCTGCACGGGGCCAACGGGATACGTGCTGGTCAACGACGATGAGTGCTCCGGCATGGCCCGCAAACTGGGGATGACCATGGAGGCGTTCCTGGCCGAGCACACGCACATGATGCCGCTGGGCCGTTCGCTCAACGAGCGCAAGACCAAGCATGGCTACGACTGCGTGTTCCTCGATCGCCAGAAGATCCCCGGAAAGGCGGTCTGCGGCTTGTACGAAGCCCGGCCGCGGCAGTGCAAGACTTGGCCATGGTGGAGCAGCGTCATCGCTACGCGCGACGACTACGACCAGGCGCAGAAGAAGTGCCCGGGGCTGGGCAAGGGGACGCTCGTGCCGGTGTCGGAGATCCGAATTCAGCGGAAGATCATCGAGATCTAGGCTACGAAAGGTCGTCGCGGAACTATGACGGTTCGTAGTCGATCCCAGGACGACCCCGGCGAGTCCGCGATCACGCGGGCATGGATCGAGCACGCGGGGGTCGGCTCGGCGGCGGCGGCGGAGTTGGAGACGATTTATGCCGAGGCCGGGCGGGAAATCGCCCGTCGGGGACCGGCATGTTGGGCCTCGGGGCGGTGCTGCAACTTTGCCAAGGCCGGGCATCGGCTGTATGTGACGGGGCTTGAGGCGGCGTACTGCGTCGCTCGCTTAACGCCGCCGATGACGCTGACGGTCGAGGGGATCAGGCTTGCGCGGGAGGGTGGGGGGTGTCCGTTTCAGGTGGCGAATCTCTGCGGGGTGCACGGCATCAAGCCGCTGGGGTGCCGCGTGTACTTTTGTGATCGGTCGGCGCAGGGGTGGCAGGGGGAGTTGACCGAGCGGCTGCTGACGGAGATTCGGGGGGTTCACGATCGGCACGGGCTGGGGTATCGGTATGGCGAGTGGCGTGAGATGCTCGAGCGGGTGGGTGCCGCGGCGTGGGGCGATTGAGGTTGGCATGGCGATTGTGATTGGCCTTCATGAGGGCGACGGACCGCCCCGGAGGCCGACACGATGCGACACTGGCTTTGCGCGATGCTTGCTGCTCTTGCGCTGATGGGCGCAATGCTCGCGCTGACGGCGGAGGCGATGGGCCAGCCCGGGCAAGCGGGTGGCACAGGGGGGGTAGGGGGCGCGGGCGAGTCGACGGTGAGTCTGACGGACGTGGTCAGCGTCCAGGAGATCGCGCGGATTCAGGGGCAGGGCGAGAGCGTGCTGCGCGGAATCGGCATTGTCACGGGTCTCAAGGGCACGGGCGACTCCGGCGCGGACCCGGTGATGGCGCGGCCGCTGGCGCAGTTCTACGAGAGCAACGGCAATCCGATGCCCGATCTGCGCGACCTGGCCAAGGCCAAGAGCGTGGCGATGGTGGCGATCACGGCGGTGATCCCAGCCCAGGGCGCGCGGGCGGACGACACGCTGGATGTGTTTGTCACGACGACGCACACCAGCACGAGTCTGGCGGGCGGGAGGCTGTTTCTGTCGCCGCTCGCGGGGCCGCTGCCCGGTCAGGGCGTGTACGCGATCGCGGAGGGGCCGATCGTGGTGGAGAACTCGGCGACGCCGACGGTGGGACGGGTGCGGATGGGTGCGCGGGTGATCGCGGATGTTCTCGCGCCCGTGGGGCGGGAGAGTTTCACGCTGATTCTCGAGCCGACCTATCGGCACTTCGCGGTGGCGGATCAGTTGGCGGACACGATCAACGCGCTGGCGCCGGAGCCCGAGGGCGACGAGCAGGGCGCGGCGTATGCGCCGCTGGCCGAGGCTCTGGATGATGTGAGCGTTCGGGTGACGATCCCGGTTGCGGAGCGTGGGAACAGCGCGAAGTTCATCGGCAAGGTGATGACGGCGACGATGAGCCCGAGCCTGCTGAGGTTGCCGGCCCAGGTGATCGTCAACACGAGAACCGGGTCGATCGTCGTGACGGGAAATGTGGAAGTGTCGAGCGTCGCGATCGCGCACAAGGACCTTGTGATCACCAGCACGGAGCCGGTGATCCCGCCGACGCCGCAGAACCCGGTGACGACGACCACGCGATGGACGAGCGTCGGTACGACGTCGCGCGTGAGCGACCGCGCGAGGATCCAGGATCTGCTGGCGGCGTTCAAGCAGATGGATGTGCCGATCGAGGACCAGATCAACATCCTGACGCAGATCCATCGATCGGGACGGCTGCACGCGCGGCTGGTGATCGACTGACCGGAACGGGCACAGCGGCGAGGCGGCAGCGGCGGACTTATGGAGGTTTCTTGTGCGGGTTGACGGGAACATGAACCTGGGGATCGACTCGGCGGCGCTGCGGCGCGGCGAGGTAGCGTCATCGCGTGCGGCGGATCTTTCCGGCGCTCGGCGAGCGGTCTGGGGCGAGGTTCTCAATCGGCCCGTGGCCGCGGGGGCGGGCGGCGCGACGGAGGCGGACCCGGATGTCGAGTCGGCGCGGCGGGCGCGCAAGGCCGCGGAGGACTTCGTCTCGATCGCGTTCGTGCAGCCGATTCTCAAGGAGTTTCGCGCCAGCAACCGTGCCGCGGCACCGTTTGCGCCGGGCCCTGCGGAGCGGTCGTTCGGGGCGCTGCTGGACCAGATGATGGCGGGGGATGTTGTGCGAGCATCGAACTTCGGGCTGGTCGACCGGCTTGCGGGTGATCTCAACAGCAGGCGACTGAAGGGGCGAAGCGCGGGCGAGCGGGGCGGGGATGCGGATGCCGCGGCTGAGAAGAACGCGGGTGCGGAGTCGCTGGCGATGCTGCGGGCCATGGGCAACGGCGCATCGGCGATCATGGCGCGGGGCGATGTGCGACCGGTTTCGATCGGCGCAGCGGGCGCGGGCGGTTCGGAAGCGGTTGGCGGCGTGCAAGGAGATCGGCCGTGAGCACGATGATGCGCGATGATGCGAAGGCTCGGGGCGTGCGCGCCGGCGCCTCGGGCGGGCTGACGGAGCTGCAGATCCGGCGTCTGGAGGCTCTGCTGCTGGGGCTGATCGAGCATCACGAGCGGCTGGAGGGCGTGCTCGATGAGCATCGCGATGCGCTGGCCAAGGCCGATGCGGCGCGGATCGGCGTGTGTGTAGAACGTGAGCAGATGGCCGGGCGCAAACTGGCGGAGCTCGATGCCGAGCGCACGGCGCTTCTGCGCGAGATCGCGGGCGTGAGCCTGCGCTGGCAGTTGTCGCAGCCTGCGGGCTCGCCGGACCCGACCAAGGCGACGCTCACCAGCGTGGCGATGCGGGTGAACGGACCGGCTCGCGATGCGCTGCTAACGCTGGCCGGGACGCTGCGGGCGGTGATGGGCCGCGTGGTGCAGAAGCAGCAGGTCATCCGCACGGCGAGCCAGTCACTGATGGTGCACATGCGGAGTCTGTTCGAGCAGGTGTCGCTGCAGTTGACGCACACGGGGACGTATGCCAGGCCCGGGCAGAGAGCCGCGGGGATGCACGCGAGCGCGGTGGTATCGACGCTGGACATGACCAGTTGACGAGCCCGCGTGGTGCGGCCGCGTGCTGAGGTGTGTTGGATCGCGGAGTCGGCGGATCGGATCGGCGTGAAAGGAACGAACGCATGAGCCTCTCAACCAGCCTGCAGATCGGACGCAGCGCCCTGACGGCGGGGCAGATGGCGATTCAGATCGCGGGCAACAACGTCTCCAACGCCACAACGCCCGGATACTCGCGGCAGACGCTCTCGCTCACGCCCACGCAGGACACTCGCTTCGGCGGGAACTTCATCGGCCGCGGGGTGAATGTTCAGGCGATCCGGCGCCAGGTCGATGACGCGCTGCAGGCCAGGCTCTGGAGCGGCCTGAGCGCCGAGAGCGCGGGATCGACGGACCTGCGGCTGCTGGGCGGTGTCGAGAACGTGATGAACGCGCTCGGCGGCACGAACCTCTCGACGCAGCTCAACGCGTTCTTCAACTCCTGGTCGACGCTGGCCGATACGCCCGGCGCGGGCGGGCCGCGGGCTCTGGTGGTCCAGCAGGGTCAGCAACTCTCGTCGTACGTCAAGAACCTGCGCTCGCAACTGGTCGATCAGCGGCTACAGGTTGACCGCGAGCTCGGCACGAGCGTGCTGCGTGCGGATGATCTGCTGAACCAGATCGCGAACCTCAACA
Source organism: Phycisphaeraceae bacterium (assembly GCA_021297895.1). Taxonomy (GTDB): domain Bacteria; phylum Planctomycetota; class Phycisphaerae; order Phycisphaerales; family UBA1924; genus JAJTHN01. The sequence goes on from JAJTHN010000003.1 coordinate 11,217, forward strand.
CGCAGATCGTCACCGCGGAAAACGGTCAGGGTGTGGCCAACGGCCTGCGCGATCAGCGGGATGCGCTGATCACCGAGTTGTCGAAGTTCATGGACATCACCGCCGTGCAGCAGGCCAACGGAAACGTTGACATCCTCGTCGCGTCGCAGCCGGTGGTGCTCGCCGGGCAGACCCGCGGGCTGCAACTGAAGTTCGAGGATGACAACGGCACGACGGTGATCTCCGTCACGACGCGCGACAACCAGGAGAAGCTGGCGATCACATCCGGAACCGTCGGCTCGCTGATGCGGCAGCGCAACGAGCTGGTGACCGACACCATCCAGCGGGTCGACAACATCGCCAAGAATCTCATCCACGAGGTCAACCGGATCTACAGCCAGGGCAGCAACGGCAACCGCGTGTCGAGCTATCAGGGCCTCACCGCGGTCGGCGCGAGCGACCTTGCGCGGTCGTTCAACGACCCGGCGAACGCGACGTTTCAGGCGCTGAACTTCAGGCCGACCAGCGGCAAGTTCAGCGTCACGGTCACCAACAACGCGACAGGATCGAGCCAGACGGTGAGCATCCCGATCGATCTGGACGGGATCAACTCGTCGTTCACGCCGGGCTTTGCGAATGACACGAGCATGAACTCGCTCATCGCCAGCCTCAACGGCGTGTCGAATCTCACCGCGACGACCGGGCCGAACGGCGGGCTGGTGGTGAACGCGGCGAGCGGCTTTAGCGTGAGTTTCAGCGACGACACGTCCGGCGTGCTCGCGGTGCTCGGCGTGAACACGTACTTCACGGGAACCGACGCGAGCGATATCGCGGTGCGGAGCGACCTTGTCGCCTCGCCGGCGACGCTGAACGCGGCGAGGACGGAGAACGGCGCGCGTGCCGACAACGGCGCGGCCCTGGCGCTCTCGCGGCTGCGGAGCCAGACCATCACGGGGCTCAACGGTGAGACGTTCAACGCCGCGTGGAACGGCGCGACGCAGGCGGTTGCGGTGCGCGTGACATCGAGCAAGACCAACGCGGAGGCAACGAAGTTGGTGCGAGAGAATCTCGATGCGCAGCGTTCGTCGATCTCGGGCGTGAGCATGGATGAGGAGGCGATCAATCTCGTGAATTACCAGCGGCAGTACCAGGCCGGGGCGAGGTTCATCTCGGTGGTCGATGAGATGACGCAGACGCTGCTGCAGTTGATCTGAGTCGGTGCAGCGCCAAGCGCGGAGCAATCGGAGCGGTCGCGGTAACGGAACGGAGCGAACATGTCCAGCGTGCTTCCAGCCAGTGTCAGCCGAGTGTCGCAGTTCCTGGCGTCGCAGGTGACGCTCGCGAACCTCGGGCGGACGAACCTGAGCCTGTTCGATGTGCAGAACCAGATCAGTTCGGGCAACGCGATCACGCGCGCCAGCGATGACTCGGTCTCGGCCAGCGCGATCTCGATCCTGATCGATCGCCTTTCCGCGCAGAACCAGCAGAAGAAGAGCATGGCCCATGCGTCGACGGTGCTCAACGCGCTGGACTCGAGCCTGGGCGATGCGACCGATATCGTGCGTCAGGCCCAGACCATCGCCAGCAGCCAGATCGGCGTGAACTCCGACCCGACGACGCGCGCGCAGCAGGCCGTTGTCGTCGAGTCGCTCATGCAGCAGTTGCTGACGATCTCCAATCGGAGCGTTTCGGGTGTGTACTACTTCGGCGGGAGCGTGCCGAACACGCCGCCGGTCGAGTCGTTCAACGGCGGAATCCGCTACAACGCCCGCGGGACGGGCATGCTCACGGACCTTGGTACGGGCGACAGCATCCCGATCACCATCGGCGGGAACAACGCCATCGGCGAGGTCTCGGCGCGTCAGCGGAGCACGCTGGATCTGAATCCCGGGCCGTCGGGGTCTACGCAGCTCGCGGACATCTTCGGCGCCGCCGGGCGCGGGTTCACGCCCGGTGTGGTTCAGTTCTCGTTCAACGGCGGGCCGGTGGCGCAGGTCGATCTGACGCAGGCCAAGAGTGTGCAGGACGTGGTCGCGGCGGTTTCGAGCGCGATCCGCCAGTACGAGACGGCCAACAGCGTGACGATCCTCGACCTTGGCGCGGTGAGCATCGGCACGCAGGGCATCACGTTCGACGTCGTCGCCGGCGGCACGCTGACGTTTACGGATCAGACCAACGCCACCACGGGTGCGGATCTCGGGCTTACGCAGGCGGCGTTTACCCCCGTGAACAATCAGGGCGCGGACCTGAACCCGAAGCTCACGCTTGGAACCTCGCTCTCGCAGATTCCCGGCCTGACGCTGCCGCTGGGCACGATCCGGCTGAGGCTCAACAGCGGTGCGCAGTCGGTGGTTCGGGATGTGAACCTCAGCAGTGCGCAGCGGATCGACGATGTCCGGAACCTGATCGAGAGCTCGGGGATCGGCGCACGGGTGCAGATCAGCAGCAACGGCCGCGGGCTGGACATCTTCAACGAGGTCGCGGGGCTGAACCTGAGTGTGGAGGAGGTCGGCGGCGGAACGTCGGCGACGCAACTGGGGCTGAGGACGCTGACGGCGACGACGAGCACGACGGACTTCAACCAGGGGCGCGGGGTCAAGATCGTCGACAACGTGACCAATCCGCTGACGGGTACGCTGGATCCCAGCCGCAACACGGACTTCCGGGTGACGCTCGGGAACGGTCAGTGGTTCGATGTGGATCTGCGGCCGGCTGACATGGCGACGGTGAGCACGGTGCTGGCGCGGATCAACGCCCAGTTCGCCGCGGCGGTGGGCACCCAGAACAACCCCGCGGCTCCTGCGCTGGCGGCGGGTGACTTCACGGCGGGGCTGGTCAACGGGCCCAACGGGCTGGCGCTGGGGCAGGCGGTCGGGCCGGGGGCGATTGTGGTGACCGGTTTGAACAACTCGGGCGCGGCCGAGGACCTGGGGCTTTCGAACCTGACGTTTGATGCCGTGAGCGCAAGATACATCGGTCAGGACCGCGCAAACTTGCGCGTTGACAATCTTTTCAGCGACCTGATCGACTTGCGTCAGGCTCTTCTGGCGAACGACTCGACTGGCATAACGCTTGCTGGGCAAAGGCTGACCGCCAGTGCGGATCGGTTGTCGGCGGCGCAGGCGCTCGTCGGGGCCTATTCGGCGCGGGTCAAGCAGGCGGATGAGGATCTGGCGGATCGGATTGTTCTGGATACGAAGATGCGGTCGGAATTGCAGGAGGTGGACTTCGCGGCGGCGGCGACCCGGTTCAGCCAGTTGCAGACGCAGTTGGAGGCGGGGCTGAGGACCGCCAACGTACTGGGAAGCCGATCGTTGTTTGACTTTCTGGGTTGATGCGAGAGCAAGCGGAACGACCCCCAACTCCCCGCCGGCCTGGCCTCGGCGGGGGAGACGACAGGATGTCGCCCGGCGGAGTGCCGGGAGCAGGGCATGAGGCCTCTGAGGTGGAGTTCGAGCATGGACGTGCGGACAACGCGATTCGGAACCGTGACGATTTCGGATGATCGGGTGATCACGTTCGCCAAGGGGCTGCTGGGCTTCGGGAGCTACACGCGCTTCTGCCTGCTCGAGCCGGCGGAGGACGCGTGCTTCTACTGGCTCCAGTCGGTGGAGGAGCCGAGCCTGGCGTTCGTGGTGACGGATCCGAGTTTCTTCGTGGCGGACTATTCGGTGCCGATCCGGCCCGAGCAGATGGCGGACATGGGCATCAGCCAGTTGAGCGATGCGCAGGTGTTCGTGATCGTGAACAAGGTTGATCAGACGCTGACGGGCAACCTTCAGGGCCCGCTGGTGGTCAACAGCCGGACGCGCGTGGGCGAGCAGTTTGTGCTCGCGGAGAAGAAGTGGACCACGCGGCACCCCTTGGTGGCGCTGGCCGCGCAGGCCGGTCGGAAGGCCGCGTCGGCGTGAGGCGCCGGGCCGTCGAGCGGTGATCGACGGTTCGGGCGGTACGCTGACGGGTGGGGTGGAGCGGGCGAATGACGGGGTGGGGGCGGGCGAAGGCACAACGCGCGGCAGACGCGCACGAGTGAGAAAGCGAGCCGGCCAGGGATGGCCGACGGCCCACAGGGGCCGAACTCGCCAGAGATGCAAGGAAGGAACCGAGCATGCTGGTGCTCAGCCGACAGCGAGACGAGACGATCATGATCGGCGACGATGTGCAGATCACGATCGTGGACATCCGGGGGGACAAGGTCCGACTGGGAATCACGGCGCCGACGAAGGTCGCGGTGCACCGCAAGGAGGTGTATGACGCGATCAAGGCGGAGAACGAGCGGGCGGCGCAGATCGCCGGCGGGGACCTGGGCGCGGTGCGGAGCGTGCTGTCTCAGCCGCTGCGGCCGCGGACGGGGATCCGGCCGGTGCCGGGTGCGACACCGATTCATGCGGTGCCTGTCCACGGGGCCGGCGGGAACGGTGCGATGGGTGGGGGCGGCGGATTGGTCGACGCGACCAAGCGGACCGGCTGAGCCGGGACGCGGGGCGAAGGAGTCAAGGAATTTGGTTCCGGGCGGTGCCCGGGGTCGGTGAGCGGAGCAACGCAGGTCAACGGGTCGCGCAGCGACGAATCGTCGGAACGTCCAGCAGCAGTCACGGAGGATTGCCATGTCACGAATCAACAGCAATGTCCCGAGCATGATCGCCCAGGCCAACTTGTCCCGGTCCCAGTCGGACCTGAACGTCCGGCTTGAGCGGCTCAGCACCGGCCTGCGGATCAACCGGGGAGCGGACGACCCGGCGGGCCTGATCGTCTCGAGCCGAATCGGCTCCGAGATCAACGGCCTCCAGCAGGCGGTCCGCAATAGCGAACGCGCTAGTTCGGTCATCTCGACGACCGAGGGATCGCTCAGCGAGGTATCGGACCTGCTCAACTCCGTTCGGGCGCTGGTCGTCGAAGCCGCCAACACCGGCGCGCTGTCGGACGAGGAACGCAAGGCCAACCAGCTGCAGATCGACTCGGCGATCGAGACGATCACCCGCATCTCCAACGCGGCGAGTTTCGGCGGGCTGAAGCTGCTCAACGGATCCCTGGACTACATCCTTTCGGGTGTGCGGTCCAGTGCCGTGGCCAAGGCGCAGATTCTCGGCGCGAACTTCGCGGGGCGGAGCAACATCCAGGTGGATGTCGAGACCGTCGCCAGCGCCCAGACCGGGCGGCTGTACCTGCGTGGCGACTACGCCGGCGGGCCGTTCGGCAACGGACGGCTGCAGTCGTCGGTCACGCTCGAGGTTTCCGGACCCAAGGGTGTGCAGACGCTGCAGTTCCTCTCGGGTCTGAGCCTGAGCGAGGTGGTCAGCGCCGTCAATGCCTTTAAGGAGGCGACGGGTGTCTCGGCGACGCTGAACAACGGCAACGCGAACTCCGGCGTGATCTTCTCGTCGGTCGGATTCGGCTCGGCGCAGTTCACGAGCGTGCGGAAGCTCAACAACCCTTCGGCGGCGAGCAACTTCCAGACCTACGCCCTGACGAGCAACGCCGCGGTGCCGGCGAACATCGATGTCGCCGCGCTGATCACCGGCGGGCAGCTGGTTTCGGCCAATCGCGATGCGGGTCGGGATGTGTTCGCGATCGTCAACGGCAATCTGGGCACGGGCGAGGGCCTGAAGCTCTCGCTGCCCAACGCGACGAGCCTGTCGCTGGATCTGCAGCTCACCCAGGCCTTCGCCACCCGCAACGGTGCTCAGAGCAGCTTCTTCATCACCGGGGGCGGCGCGCTGTACCAGCTCGGCGGCGAGATCACGGCCAGCCAGCAAATCTCCGTCGGCCTGCCGTCGATCGCGGCCAGCCGCCTCGGTGGCACGCTAATCAACGGATCGCTGCAGTTCCTGGACTCGATCCGCTCGGGCGGGTCCAACGACCTCAACAGCCGGAACTTCACGAACGCCTCGTCGATCCTGACCACGGCGATCGATGAGATCAGCGTGCTCCGCGGGCGGCTCGGTGCGCTGGAGCGGAACACGCTGGATACCAATGTCCGGTCGATCCAGTCGGCGATCGAGAATCTGACGGCCAGCCAGAGCGTGATCCGGGATGCGGACTTCGCTCAGGAGACGTCGAATCTGACCAGAGCGCAGATTTTGTCCAGTGCCGGGTCCTCGGCCCTTCAGTTGTCCAACCAGCAGGCGCAGCAGGCCCTGCAGTTGCTGCGGACCTGATTCGGGCGTCGCCGGAAGTCCGAAAAACGGGCCTTGAAGGCCCATAATCGATCAACACGCGGCCCCACCCCTTCCTGGCGAAGAGGTGGGGCTGTGCCGTTTATGACGCGCATAACGACGGAACTTGGACCAGTAACCTCAAGACGCGCCCTTTTTGTTTCGATTATCCGACGGTCGGGGACCCATTCTCGGGTCATCCGATCTGTTCTCGGTACGGATGCCGAGGGCAGGGATGATCGGGCCTGCCCGCGAGTTTGCGGACGGGTGCCGAGGATCGACAGCGGGTTCGCGGACGTGTGTTTCGCGGACGGGTCGATCGGATGAGTTCTCGGCGTGCACGGAGGTTTCAAGTGGCTCGTATCAACACGAATCCCGCGTCGCTCATTGCTCAGCGCAATCTGTCGAGCAACACCAACTCGCTGAACTCAACCCTCGAGCGGTTGAGCACGGGCCTGCGGATCAACCGCGGCAAGGATGACCCGGCGGGTCTGATCGCCAGCGAGAATCTGCGTGCCGAGAAGTCGGCACTGAGCGCCGCGATCGGCAATGCGGAGCGGACGGATCAGCTCGTGAACATCGCCGAGGGCGGGTTGCAGGAGTTGAGCAATCTGCTCACCGAGGTTCGTGCGCTCGTGACCAGCAGCGCCAACACGGCGGGTCTGTCGATCGAGGAGCGTCAGGCGAATCAGCTGCAGATCGACTCGATCCTTCAGACGATCGATCGACTGGCCGACGCGACGAACTTCCAGGGCGTCAAGCTGCTCAACGGCAACCTTGACTTCACGGCCAACGCGATCGCCTCGGGCGTGAGCGACTACCGGATCAACGCCGCGAAGCTCTCCAAGGGCGGGAACGTCAACGTTCAGGCCCTGATCACCACCAGCGCTCAGCAGGGCAGCCTGTTCCTGTCAACGGGCACGAGCCTGAACCTTGCGGGCGGCACGCAGGGCCTGTTCACGATCGAGGTCGCGGGCCAGTTCGGCAGCCGCGAGTTGAGTTTCGCCTCCGGCACCACGCGGCAGACGATCGTCGACGCGATCAACACGTACACGGACGTAACGGGCGTCAACGCGAGCCTGTTCAACTCCTCGACCAGCGCGGGTCTGCGGCTGAACAGCACGAACTACGGCTCGGACGGCTTCGTGTCGGTGCGTGTCGTCAACGCCGCGAACATCCAGGGCGCGGGTGTCGGCGTCTATCGTGCGATCGGCACGAACGCGAATGCTCCGGACTCGTCTCAGCAGACGCTCTTTACCTCGCAGGCGGCCAAGAACGCGACGCGTGATCCGGGTCAGGACCTTGTCGCGACGATCAACGGTGTCGCCGCGACGACCAAGGGCCGAACCGCCCGCATCAACACGGACTTCCTAGACGTTGAGATCACCTTCAACGCCGTGACCGCGACACGGACCAACGGTCTGTCGAGCGTCAACGCGTTCACGATTACCGGCGGCGGCGCGGACTTCCAGCTGGCCAGCCGCGTGGACATCACGGGCAAGGTCGCCCTGGGCATTCAGTCGGTCTCGACGCGGAACCTCGGCAACTCGTCGGTGGGCCTGCTGTCGGGCCTGGCCGCGGGCAAGGAGTTCAACGTCGTCGAAGGTGACCTGGTCAAGGCCGGCAAGGTGGTTGATGAAGCGATCCGTCAGGTTTCGGCGCTGCGTGGCCGGCTCGGCGCGTTCCAGAAGAACACCGTCGGCGCGACGATCCGGAACCTCGGCGTGTCGTTCGAGAACAGCTCCGCGGCCGAGAGCGTCATCCGCGATGCGGACTTTGCCAGCGAGACGGCGGCGTTGACCCGTGGGCAGATCCTGGCGCAGGCCGCGCAGAACTCGCTGAGCCTGGCCAACTCGCAGCCCCAGTCGGCGCTGCAGTTGCTCCGAGGCTAAGACCGGCCGGACAATCTGATCGAGCCTCCGCCGCCCGCATCATCGTGATGCGGGCGGCTTTCGTTTTGGCGGATGACGCGGCGCGGCGTCGGCTGGGCGTGGCCTTCAGGAAGCCGCGGACGCGCGGCCGCGGGCGGGTGTCATGATCAGTCGCGGCGATTGCGCGGCGGCTTTCGAACGTGCCGCGCGGTGCGCAAGCAGTTTCGGCATTTTCAACTGCGTATGGGGACATTAGCGATCCGGCGGGGTGGGTGAGGGAAGATGCGCGGACTGGGGCGACCCATAACGCGGTTCGTCTGGCGGGCTTGCGCGGGCGGTGACGACTGTGCGGGCGCGCGAAGATTCGCAGAGTGATTCGGTGTGGCAAGCGGGAACGACGGGCGGAGCAAGTTCCGATGAATCCCGCACGGCCCCGCGGGTGACCCGTGGTGCTGAGCGTCCGGTACGGAAGCCGGGCGCAACAGGCGTCCTGTCGGGCTCTGTGTTGCCCGCAGACACGAACACGAATCCGGCTCGTTGCCGGAGCGGTTCGACAATTCAGACCAGACCACGCACGGAGGAACTATGTCTCGTATCAACACGAACCCCGCCTCGCTCATCGCTCAGCGGAATCTCTCCGCGAACAACGGGTCGCTGAACACGACTCTGGAGCGTCTGAGCACCGGCCTGCGGATCAACCGCGGCAAGGACGATCCCGCCGGCCTGATCGCCAGCGAGAATCTGCGTGCCGAGAAGGGCGCGCTCGCGTCGGCGATCGGTAACGCCGAGCGTACGGATCAGCTCGTGAACATCGCCGAGGGCGGCCTTCAGGAAGTCAGCAACCTGCTGACCGACCTCCGCTCGCTGGTGACGGCCACGGCCAACAACGCCGGTCTGTCGGCCGAAGAGAAGAACGCAAACCAGCTGCAGATCGACTCGATCCTGCAGACCATCGACCGTATTGCCGACTCGACGAACTTCCAGGGCGTCAAGCTGCTCAACGGCAACTTCGACTTCCGGACCACCGGCGTCGCGTCGGGCGTGAGCGACTTCCGCGTCAACGGCGCCAAGATCGCCAAGGGCGGCTCGGTCTCCGTTCAGGCTCTGATCACGGGCTCCGCTCAGCAGGGCAGCCTGTTCCTCTCCACCGGCACGAGCCTGAACCTCAACGGTGGCACGCAGGGCCTGTTCACGATCGAGGTCTCCGGCCGCCTCGGCTCCCGCGAACTGAGCTTCGCGTCGGGTACGACGCGTCAGCAAATCCTCGACGCCGTGAACTCGTACACGGATGTGACGGGCGTCTCGGCCTCGGCCTTTACTTCGACGGGCTCGTCCAACGCCGTGCAGCTGCGCAGCACCGAGTTCGGCAGCGACAACTTCGTCTCGGTGAAGGTCGTCAACGCGGCGGGCCTCACCGGCGGCTCGGGCATCTACACGGCGCAGACGGGCAACTCGAATGCGATCAACACCTCTGGCGGCACGGCGTTCAGCGCCAACGCGGCCAAGAACGGCATCCGCGATGAGGGCAAGGACGTCGTCGCGACGATCAACGGTGTGGCCGCCACGACCCGTGGCCGCAACGCCCGGATCAACACGGACTTCCTCGATGTCGAGATCACGTTCAACTCCACCACGGCGACGCGTACCAACGCGATCTCCAGCGTGAACGCGTTCACGATCTCCGGCGGCGGCGCCGAGTTCCAGCTGGAAAGCCGCGTGGACATCGCGGGCAAGGTCGCCCTCGGTGTGCAGAACATTGCGACGCGCAAGCTGGGCAACAGCGACACGGGCTTCCTGAGCAGCCTGGCGTCGGGCAAGGCCTTCAACGTGGTCGACGGCGACCTGGTCAAGGCCGGCAAGGCGGTCGATGAGTCGATCCGTCAGGTTTCTTCTCTCCGCGGCCGACTGGGCGCG
>JAJTHN010000026.1 GCA_021297895.1 Phycisphaeraceae bacterium
CCAAGCTGGAGCGAGCCGCACTGGACTACCTCGACGCCCGCAACGAAGACGCCAGGCCGTTCGTCTGGACCGCCGACGCCAACACCATCCTCGGTCGCGTTGCCAAGAATCGTGCGGCTATCTCGCGGTCAGGACACTAGGGAATCTTGCAGCGGCGGGCCTTGGGGCGACAGCAGGATGGGCGCTGCGAACGCAATCAGTCCGAGCAGTGCGAGAGTCGCAATCCTCCGCTTGGCCTTTTGCCGGTGGTCGATGTCGCAGGCGTTACGGAGTTCGCGCCATGCGCCGAACGCCATGAAGGCCGCGAGCGTGAAAACCATGCACGCGACCGCGGGCAGGAGCGCGATGAGCTCGGCGGCGGTCATTTCTTCTGTTCCGCCTGCATCCGGCGGATCTCGACGATTGCGCGTTCGAGCGCTGCGTCGCGGCCCGCGACGGGGGTGACCTCGATGTGGGGCCGCACGGGGCCGAGGTCGGATTCGTCGCCGCTGGCGCGCACGAACAGCTTCATGCTGTAGGACACGGCGATCCGCGAGTTCGGGAGCTGGAACGGCCCGATGTCGCCGAGCGTGTTGGGCAAGCCGCCGGTCGGCTGCCCGATCGTGAGCATCAGGTCGTAGGTGCGCACGCCGTCCGCAAGATCCGTTGCAGCGGAGAATGTCTGGTCGCCGATCAGCAGGACGGCCGGCCCTTTGAAGCTGGGTTCGACTCGCGGGCGGCTGGTTGCCTCGAGTTCAGAGATCCCGTCCTCGCCCTGCTTGAGCTTCGTGTACTCTGGAACGAAGAGCGGCAAGGCGATGAGCAGCCATCGCCACATCGGCTTCGACGTCATGCGAAACAGCTCGTCGGACTCTTCGCTCCTGCGCCACACCAACTTTGAGTTCATGCGATAGGGGCGATCGGTCACGCGTGCAAGAAGGGCTTCGCCGAGCTCTGTCGATCCTCCGCCATTCTCGCGGACATCGACGATGAGCCCCGCGGCACCGCGTGCGTTCGCCGCGGCGATCGCCTCGTCGAGGAACTTGTCCCACTGCCCGCCCAGCGTGCCGTCCATCGTGGGAAATTCGATGAGTGCGATGGGCGCGGTGTCCGGAAGCTCGCGTGGGAGCAACAGGCATCGGAACGGCGGCCTGTCGACGAGCGTTTCGCCCTGCGGGACGGCGGGCGTGGTTGGCGGCGTTCCCGTCGGCATGGTGCGCTCGGTCTTGCGCGCGCCGGCACCGACGCCCTCGACCGTCACCGTGCTTCGCGAGCCGTCGGGGCGGATCAGTTCGACCTCGGTCGGGAGCGTGATTCCCACGACCCAGCTGTTGACGCGGAAGTACTCGCGAACGCTGACATCGCGCCAACGCTCGGATTCGCCCGGTTTGAGCGCCCGCAGCCTTGCGAGATGCTCGGCGGCGGGCACGTTCCCGATCCGCACGATCCTGTCACCGGGCTCAATCGCCCGCTCGCTCTCCGCGACGGCGACGACCACCAGTCCGTCGCCCTCGGGCGCAGCGCGGAAGGGAAGCAGACGCTCGCCGCGAGCGAAGGCAGCGTCGAGTTCCTCGTTGGGCACGCCTTGCCCGTAGTGATCAGAGCGATACCCCGCCTGCATCTCCATCACCATCGGCAGGAACTCGCGGCGCGTCATCGGTCGGTCGATGGAAGCCTTGAGCCGCTCGGCGAGCGCGAGGATCGACTCCTTCGATACACGCAGGTAGGGGTTGGGGTTGGTCCGCTCATGCAGCGCCACGATCGCGTCGAGATCGGCGCGCAGCGCTTCGGGCTCGTGGAGCTTCGCGATCTCCTCCGGCGTCGCCTTCGGGATCGCGTCCCATGGACTCTGCATGAACATCGACTTTGAGCACCCGCCCCAGAGTGTGACGGCGGCCGTCGCGATGACGGCGATGCAGGCCGTCCATGCGGCGAGGCGACGAAGACGGCGGCGGGGTCGGGGCCTGTCGGCTTGCATGAGGTGCTCCAAGTGCATGATCGAGTTTCGGTCGATGGCAGACTGACAGCATCGTTGGGATTGGACCGTGGTGGTTTGCATCCGCGAATGGTCCATGCCCCCGGTGCGGGCTGCGCGAGCCGATTGTGGCACTTCAACGCGGTGATGCCAACAGTCGGATTCGGTGACTGCTTGGGACGATGGCGAAGCCGCTGTATTGCTGGCGTTCATGAGCCGCCCAGAGTACTCCTGGCAGGCCGTCTGTCCGCTGCGGTCACCGCTGCCCAGCGGACCGTTCGGTGTTGGCGGCCGCTTTCGGGATGGCTGCGACCAGCCGCGTGGGCGTCGCCCTTTCAAAGACCAAACGCAGAGGTCATCGCAGACCCATGCAGCTTGTGACCATGATGGCGTCGGCCAGGGAAGTTCCGCGAGAATCTGACTGTGGACCCGTGGCTCGCGAGGGCTGTCGCCCAGAGAGCTTTCGGCCGCTGGTCTTTGCTCACCTGCAATCGTTCGCAGGCACGGGCGTTCTCCAATGGCCGGTTCATCCGTTCCCAAGGAGCGAGCACAATGGTACGAACACATCTTCTCGTGGCCACGTGCCTGCTCAGCTTGCTTGTGTGCTGCACGGCCTTCGCTCAACGATCGGAGCCGCCAGCCGGTCCGGCGCCACCTGTCTCCGATCGGCTCAAGCAGTTTGATTCCAACGGTGATGGCAAGATCGACGACTCCGAGCGACGCGCAGTGCGTGAGAAGATGCGGCAGTTGAGGGACCGGCCGGGGGCGCGCACCCCATCCGGATAGACAGAACTGATTGGTGACCGGGAGATCACCGAACGTGAGTACGCCTCCAAGGACGGTCGGAAGATTCCCTGTGTCGTATCGATGCCCAAGGGCGACGGTCCATTCCCGGTCTTGGTGACGATCCACGGCGGGCAAGGCGACCGCGACTTGGGATATCTCCGAACGATGGCCGCGCCGAACCCTCTGTCACCAACGGTTCAAGCGTTCAATGAACAGCCGTGGGTGATTGTGGCTGTGAGTTACCGCACCGGTGATGGCGTGCTGTCCGACCTCGTACAGGAGGATGTGATTGCGGGAATTCGCTTTGCGAAGACTCTTCCCAGAACTGATGCTGCCCGAGTCGGGGTCGTGGGTGGGAGCCATGGCGGACACCTTGCGCTCGCGGCGGCTCAGAAGCTCGGTACGGAGATTCTCTGTGTTGCTGCGCTGTCGCCATGGATGACCGATCCGGTGGTGTACATGACGGGCGATGCGAGCACTCCGCCGCTCTCTCTCCTGGCTCCGGCGGTACGTGAC
>JAJTHN010000062.1 GCA_021297895.1 Phycisphaeraceae bacterium
GGAGTGGGAGGGGAAGAGGGGGGAGTGGGAGGGGAAGAGGGGGGAGTGGGAAGAGAAGAGAGGGGAGTGGGAAGAGAAGAGGGAGAAGAGGGAAGAGAAGAGAGAAGAGTGGGAGGGGAAGAGGGGGGAGTGGGAGGGGAAGAGGGGGGAGTGGAAAGAGAAGAGGGGGGAGTGGGAAGAGAAGAGAGGGGAGTGGGAAGAGAAGAGGGGGGAGTGGGAGGGGAAGACAGGGGAGTGGGTGGGGGGGGGACTGGGTTTGGCGCGGTGTGGTGATCGGTCAGCGCGGTTCGATGCGGCGGCGGTGGGCATCGAGGGTCCGGGGAAGGGGCATCAGGCGTGCTCGGTGCCCGATGAAGGAGTTTCAATGGGCATTGAAGGAGCTTCAATGGGCATTGAAGGAGTTTCGTTGGGCATTGAAGGAGCTTCGAAGGGCATTGAAGGAGCTTCGAAGGGCATTGAAGGAGCTTCGAAGGGCATTGAAGGAGCTTCGTTGGGCATTGAAGGAGCTTCAAAGGCCTTTGAAGAGGCTTCAAACCGCGCTGGAGCAGCCTTGCAGGCCTGATTTTGACCGACAAACGGCTTTCTGGACCTGCCGCTGCGCTTTCTGGACCTGCCGCTGGGCTCTGTGGCCCCGCTGAAGGGCAGCGCGGCTCCGCTCAAGAGCAGCGCGGCTTCGCCGGGCCGCGCCAAAGCTGCGCTGCACGCGGTCGAGGCTTCATCAGCGCGGTCCGAGAAAATCGGTGATGGCACCATCGTGCCGCTGGTGCGGCCCGTTGCCCCACCAATCATGCATGTCGCGGGGTCATCCACGAAAGTCGCCGCCAGAATCTTCCGACATGATGCAACAAAGGCCATCGCTCGGATGTGTATCCGCGCCGGTGGTCCGGACGTTCGCATCAGAAAGGACATCATCATGAGCGTCGTGCCTTCCAAACCCGTCGAGGCGTACGACTTCGCCATTGCGCGCGAGTCGATCTGGTCAGTGATCCCGACACAGATCGGTCTGGCCGCGGCGGATGTCGCGGCGATGACCACGACCACCGACAACTTCAACACGGCCTTCGATGCCGCGGTCAAGGCCCGCGCTGCCAGCAAGGCGGCCACCGATGCCCTCGCTCAGGCGACGCGTGCCATGCGCACGCGCATCGGTGACAACGTGCAGAAGATCAGGATCTTCGCCGAGAGCACGAACAACCCCGCGGTGTACAGCCTCGCCCAGATCCCGCCCCCCGCCGAGCGCATCCCGCAGCCCCCGCCCGAGCAGCCGCGCGACCTTGATGCCGTGCTGCAGGCCAACGGCAATCTGACGCTGCGATTCAGGGCCAGCGGCGGCCCCGGTGCGGCCTTCCTGATCAGCCGCAAGCTCGCCACCGAGAGCGCTTTCCGCCTGATCGGCACCGCCGATGTCACGCGATCGAAGGTCAAGAGCTTCACGGACACCACGCTCCCGCCGGGAAGCACGAATGTGCAGTACATCGTCACCGGTCAGCGCGGCAGCGTCCGCGGTCAGGACAGCCCGATCTTCACCGTCGTCATCGGCGGCACCGCCGGCGCGCTGACGGTCAGCGTCGTGAAGATGGCGGCGTGATGAATAGCAGCAACGCAGCACATCAGCAAAGCGGCAAATCGTTGTGATGGCACGACGATGGCGTGCTCCGGGCCGGGCGGTCGCAAGGCCGCCCGGCTTCTTTGATCCGAGCGCGCGGCAACCCGCGCCGAAGGGTCATCACACGCCAACGATCGCCCAGCCGCGCCGCACAACAAACAAACCCAGAACACCCAAACCCCACCCACCCCCTCCCCCCCTCTCCAACTCTTCTCTTCCCCTTCTCTACTCTTCTCTTTCCCTCCCCCAGTCTTCTCTCTCTCCCCAAAAATCTTCTCTTCCTCTTCCCCAATCTTCTCTTCCCCTTCCCCAATCTTCTCTTCCTCTTCTCCAGTCTTCTCTCCCCCTTCCTCCCCTCTTCTTCGCGTCTTCGCGTCTTCGTGCAAATCCCCTCTGAATCGGCACGAAGGGGTGTCGCTTGACACGGTGGGGGCGGCGGCGAGAATTGGCGGGATCACGATCGCCACGGAGGCTCTGCCGATGATACGGATCGACGGGTTGGTCAAGCGCTTCGGCTCGTTCACCGCCGTTGACGGCGTGTCGTTCGCGGTTGAGGCGGGGGAGGTGCTCGGTTTCCTGGGGCCCAACGGCGCCGGCAAGAGCACGACCATG
Source organism: Phycisphaeraceae bacterium (assembly GCA_021297895.1). GTDB lineage: Bacteria > Planctomycetota > Phycisphaerae > Phycisphaerales > UBA1924 > JAJTHN01. The sequence continues at coordinate 2,219 of JAJTHN010000062.1, forward strand.
AAGATGGTCACCGGATACCTCACGCCGACGGCGGGCACGGCCAGTGTGTGCGGGCACGATGTCACGCGGAACCCGCTGGCGGTCAAGGAGCGGCTGGGATATCTGCCCGAAGGTGCGCCGGCGTACCCCGACATGACGCCGGAGGGGTTTTTGCGCTTCATCGCCGCGGTCCGCGGCGTGCCGCGTCGCGATCGCAAGGGGCTGATCGCGTCTGTCGCCGATCGGGTGCGGCTGGGCGGGGTGATGATGCAGCCGATCGACACGCTGAGCAAGGGTTACAAGCGGAGAGTGGGCCTCGCCGCGGCGATCCTGCACAATCCTGATGTGCTGATCATGGATGAACCGACGGACGGCCTCGATCCGAACCAGAAGCACGAGGTCAGGACGCTGATCACCGCGATGTCCAGAGCCAAGGCGATCATTCTCAGCACGCACATCCTCGAGGAAGTCGAGGCGGTGTGCACCAGGGCGATCATTGTCGCACGCGGCAGGATCGTGGCCGACGGCACACCGGCTTCATTGCGAACGCGCAGCCGGACGTACAACGCCGTGACGGTGCGGATGCGGAATGTGAGCGCTTCGGAGGCCCGGGCGGCGCTGTCGAACGTCAGCGGCGTGGCGGAGGTGGAGGGTGCCGGGGCGGGGGTGGGCACGAGTGGAGCGAACGCGGGCAGTGCCGGGGCGGCGGTGGGCACAAGTGGGGCGAACGTGGGCACTGGGGGGGCGGGAATCGGCACCAGCGCAGCGGGAGACGCCGTCGAGTTCACCTGCATCCCCCGCCGAGGTTCCTCGATCCTCGCCGAGGTTCACACCATGCTCCGCGCCAAAGACTGGAACGCCGATGAGGTCCGCCTGGAGCCCGGCAGGCTCGATGATGTCTTCAGAGAGATCACCACAACCCCCAAGGAGGTGCGCCCGTGAGCGGTTTGTCTCGCACCGTTGCCATCCTGCGCCGCGAACTTGGGGGTTACTTCCTCACCCCTGTCGCCAGTGTCTTCATCGTCTTCTTTCTTCTTCTCATGGGTGTCTTTACATTCAACATCGGCGGCTTCTTCGAACGCGGCCAGGCGGACCTGCGCCCCTTCTTTGAGTTCCATCCCTGGCTCTATCTCTTCCTGATCCCCGCCATCAGCATGCGTCTGTGGGCCGAAGAGCGCCGGCAGGGCACCCTTGAGCTGCTGATGACCCTCCCTGTGCCTTTGTGGAGCGCCGTTGTCGGCAAGTTCCTCGCCGCATGGGTCTTTGCGGGCATCGCGCTCGCTTTGACCTTCCCCGTATGGATCAGCGTGAACTACCTCGGCGACCCGGACAACGGCACAATCGCCGCGGCCTATCTCGGAAGCCTCTTGATGGCCGGCGGATTCCTGAGTGTGGGCTCGTGTGTCAGCGCGGCGACCCGCAATCAGGTCATCGCCTTTGTCGTATCGCTGGTTCTGTGCCTTGTTCTGCTGCTGGCGGGCTTCAATCCCGTCCTGGACTACATCAGCGGCTGGGCACCGCAGGCCGTTGTCGATGCGGTCGCCTCCTTCAGCTTCCTGACACGCTTCGAATCGATCAGCAAGGGCGTGATCGATGTCCGCGATCTTGTGTTCTTCATCTCGCTCATCGCCGCGGGCCTGCTGGCGACCATGCTCGTCGTCGATGCCCGCAAGAGTGCCTAACCCCGCGGCGGCAAACAGCGCCAGCCCTGTGGGAAACAGCGTTGACCCCGCGGGAAACAGTGCCCGGCCCGCGGCAAACCGCTCCGCAACCGCCATGAACGCCTCGCACATGTCCCCGAACCCCATGCTCACGCCGCCGGAAGCCTCCGCATGAACAAGAACCTGCTCATGAGCATCGGCATCGTCGCCCTTGTCTGCACCTTCATCGGTGTGAACATCGTCGCTCAGCGCGCCCTCTCGGGCGTACGCGTCGATCTGACCCAGGGACGGCTCTACACCCTCTCCGATGGCACGCGGAACGTGCTGGCCGGCCTTCAGGAGCCGGTCAACCTCACGCTCTACTACTCCGCTGCCGCCTCGAGCGATGTCCCAACCTTCAAGGCCTACGCCCAACGCGTCGTGGAGGTCCTCCGCGAGTACGCGCAGGTCTCCAAAGGGAACATCCGCCTGACCATCGCCAATCCGGAACCCTTCAGCGACACCGAAGACAAGGCCGTTGCCGCCGGAGTCGTCGGCCTTCCGCTCGGTCGCGGCCAGGAACGCTTCTACTTCGGCCTCCACGCCGTCAACAGCACCGACAAAGCCGACGTGATCCCGTTCTTCGACCCCCGACGCGAGGACTTTCTCGAGTATGACCTGACGAGAATGATCTATCTCCTGAGCGAACCCAAGCGCACGACCATCGGTGTCATGTCGTGGATCCCCCTTGAGGGTTCGCCCGCCAGCCCGATGACCTCAAGCCGCGGCACACCGCCCATGCGGATCAACGAACAGCTCAAGGAGCTCTTCGATGTCCGCGTGATCGATCGCGAAGCGCGCGAAATCCCCGCCGATGTGAACGTGCTGCTCGTCGTTCACCCCAAGAACCCCATCGTCGCGACCCAGTACGCCATCGATCAGTTCGTCATGCGCGGCGGACGCCTGCTGCTGCTGGTCGATCCGCTCTGCGAGGTCGACGTACCCGCCGGCATGAACCCCATGCAGGCCATGAACACCCCAAGAAGCAGCGATCTGAATCTCCTCTCGACCCTTGGCCTCGAACTTGTGCCCGGAAAGGTCGCCGCCGACCGCCAGCGGGCCTTGCCCGTGACCGTGGGAAGCCAGGCACGCCCCGAGCAGGTCGACTTTGTCGCGTGGCTGAGCCTCGGAAGCGATCAGGCCGACCGCAACGACCCCGTGACCGGCCAGATCGAGAATCTGAACCTCGCCACAGCGGGCATTCTGCGCATGAAAGAGGGCGCAAAGACCACCATCACGCCTTTGCTCAAGACCACCGCCGACAGCATGGCCATCGATGCCCAGCAACTGGCCTTCATGCCCGATCCCAAGGCCCTTCTTGCGACGTTCAAGTCCGGCGGAGAGCCCCTGATCCTCGCCGCACGCGTCACCGGCTTGGCGGTACCGTCAACCTTCGGCGCCGCACCCCCCGCGCTCGCTCCCGGTGCCGACGGTCGCGCCCCCGAACCCCTCCCGGTCGATCGCCACCTCGCTTCATCGAAGGGTGATATCAACGTGATGGTCATCGCCGATGTCGATCTGCTCAGCGACCGCCTCTGGGTGCAGGAAGAACGCCTCGGCCCGATCCTCCTTGGCTATCGAAAGGCCGCCGACAACGGCGAGACGATCATCGGCGCGCTGGACAACCTCGGCGGGTCGAGCGATCTGCTCAGCCTCCGCGCCCGCACCCGCGCCGCACGGCCCTTCTCCCGCGTCGAACAGCTCCGCCGCGACGCCGAGCAGCAGTTCCTCCAGCGCGAACAGGAGCTCCAGGCCCGCCTGACGCAGACGGAGCAGAAGATCGCCGAGCTGCAGCGCTCCCGCGCTGATGGCCAGTCCTCCCTCATCCTCACGCCCGAGCAGCAGGCGGAGCTGGAGGCCGCGCGGCAGGCGCAGATCACCACCCGCGCGGAACTCCGCGATGTGCAGTTCCAGTTGCGCAAGGACATCGAGGGTCTTGGCACCCGCATCAAGGCCGTGAACATTCTGCTTGTCCCCGCGCTGGTCGGCGTTGCCGCTCTCGCGCTCGCCGGTGTCCGCGCCGCCCGCAGGCGTGGCGAGCGTCTCCGCGCCAGCGCGACAGGCTGACGCGGGCGCTCCGCACGAACTCCCACGCCACACCGCCCGAACGTTTCCATTCCGGGGTATGCAACGCATGAACAGCAAGGTTGTCCTCGTGCTCGTTCTTCTGGCGCTGTCGACGGGCGCCGCCGCCGTCCTGACCATCAACGCCGGCCGCGCCGGCGGCCCGTCTCCCGCCGCCGCGGGCGATGGCACGCTCCTGCCCGGGCTCAGCGGCCGGCTGGACAGCGTCACGCGGATCACCGTCACGCGCAGCGCGGGCACGTTCTCGCTGGTCCGCACCGATGCGGGCTGGACCATGCCCGAGAAGGGCGGTTACGCCGTGCCCGCCGACAGGGTCCGCCGCCTGCTCGTGCAACTCGGCGATGCCAGCGGACTGCAGGAGCGCACATCGCGCCCGGAGCTGTACGCCCGGCTGGGTGTCGAGGACCCGGTCGCCGGCGCGACCACGCCCGAGGCACAGGCCTCGCAGGCGGCGCTGGTCACGCTGCTCGCCGGCGAGCAGGAACTCGGCAAGGTGATCATCGGCACGGACAAGTTCGATCCGCCCCGCGGCGTGTACGTCCGCCGCGCGGGGCAGGCGCCCTCGTTCCTTGTCCCGGGCGAGATCGCGCTGCCGCGCGAAGCGCTGGGCTGGCTGGACCCGCAGATCGGCAACATCGCGCGCGAGCGCGTGCGCAGCGTGACGATCTCGCACGCCGATGGCACATCGATCATCATCGCCCGTCAGACCAGGGAGGAACCTACCTTCGCGGTCACGAACATCCCCGCGGGACGCGAGCTCAAAAGCCCCGGCGCGGGCGAGAGCGCCGCGACGGTCATGTCGTTCCTGAACTTCGAGGATGTCGCCGCCGCGGCGTCGGTCGACCCGGCGACCAATCCCAAGGCCCGCGCCGGCGCGAGCGTCCGCGTGCGCACGTTCGACGGCGTGCTGATCGATATCCGCGCGATCACCGCCCCGACCGCGCCGCTGCCCGGCGTGCCGGACCCCGCCGCCGAGCGCGTCTGGTGGACGCTGGCGGCATCGGCGGATCCGGAGTGGACGCCGCCCCAGCCGCCGCCGCCGGCGCCCGATGCCCCCGCGGACCAGCCGCCGCCGGCGACGCGATCGGCGCAGGATGTCGAGAAGGAGGTCGGCGAGTTCAACACCCGCTGGAAGGGCTGGGCGTTTGCGCCGCCGGCGTGGAAGGCCAGCGCCGTCGCGCTGACGTGGGCCGAGTTGCTCAAGGAGCAGGCCCTGACGCCCACGAGCACGCAGGTCATTCCGGCCGATGGGTCACCGGTGCCGGCACCCGCCGCTCCGACCATGCCGCCGACTACACCCTGACGCGGCACGCAGGGCCCTTGCTGGGTCATGATGGGCAGTCACGCACGCTCACGGGCACCCATGGGCGGTATCATCACGCTCCACGGTGCGGTGGCTGAGCGGTTGAAAGCACCCGACTTGAAATCGGGCAGACCCGAAAGGGTCTCAGGGGTTCGAATCCTCTCCGCACCGCTTTTGTGCCTGCGCAGATCGTCGCGATGAGGACGGCGGCCGATGGCGCGCCAGCCCGGCGGCTATCCGCGTTACCGCAACCCGCGTTCACTCAACCCGCACTCGGCGCCCGCAACTGATCCTCGAGCGAGCGGATGGCGCCGGCGAACTCCGGGTCGCTGTCGCAGCGTTCCTGGATCGTGCGCACCGCGTGCATCACCGTCGTGTGATCGCGTCCGCCGAAGTGCCCGCCGATTTCCTCCAGCGAGAACCGCGTGTGCCGGCGGGCGAGGTACATGCACACCTGCCGCGGCTGGGCGATGGAGCGCTGGCGGCGCTTGCTCTGGAGTTCCTGGATCTTCACGCCGAAGAAGTCGGTCACGGCGTTGATGATGGTCTGGATCTGGATCCGCGGCTCGATGCGCGTCTCCTGATCGCCGATGGCCTGCCGCGCCAGCACAAGGTCCAGCGCCGCCTTATCCAGCCGGGCCATCGCCTGGAGCTTGACGATCGCGCCCTCGAGCTCGCGCACGTTCGTGTCGATCTTGCCGGCCATGTACTGGGCGACATCCATCGGCAGCGACATCCCGCGCAGGCGGGCCTTCTGCTGGAGGATCTGCACGCGCGTCTCGAAGCAGGGCGGCGAGAGGCTCATCACCAGCCCGGCCTTGAACCGGCTGATCAGCCGCTCCTCCAGATCCGGGATCTCCTCCGGCGGCGCATCGCAGGAGAGGATGATCTGCTTGTGGCTCTGGTAGAGCGCGTTGAAGGTGTGGAAGAACTCCTCCTGCGTGCGGTCCTTCTTGGTCAGGAACTGGATGTCATCGATGACCAGCACATCCACATGGCGGAACTTGTGGCGGAATCGCGTCATCACCCCCGACTGCAGGGCATCGACGAACTGCGTCATGAACCCTTCGCAGCTCGTGTAGTAGATCTGCAGGTCCGGCCGCGAGTTGCGGATCGCCACGCAGATCGCCTGCAGCAGGTGCGTCTTGCCCAGGCCGACATCGCCGTGCACGAAGTACGGGTTGTACGCGCGGCCGGGGTTGCTCGCGACCGCCAGAGCCGCGGCGTGCGCCAGCCGGTTGCCCGGGCCGATGATGAAGTTCTCGAACGAGTTGTCCGGGTTGATCACCAGCCCGTCGTTGTACAGCGTGCCGATGTCACCCAGCGCCGACACGCCGCTCGGCAGCCGCTGCGGCAGCGGCTCGTTGAAGGCCATGCTCGTCGCCGGATCACGGTCCGCATCGGCGATGCCGTTGGACGTTGCGCCCGCGAGCAAAGCATCGTGCGTGTCATGACCGGGCGACGCGTGACCCGCGTGCGCGGCCCCGTTGCCCACGCTCAGCCTCGCCGCTCCATGCCCCGCCGCTCCATGGCCCGTCCCGTTTCCGGTCCCGTTGCCCGTCGGCAGCGGCTGGCGACCGTGCGTGACCACCGGCGCAAGCCCCGCGGCGGGGTTCGCCGTGCCGCCATGCGCACCGGGGAACGAGCCCGCCGGACCCTGCGCGGCCAATCCGCCCCCGACCGGCACGCCCGCCGTTCGCGACCCGCCGGCGCTGGGGCCGAACGTCGCGCGGCCGCCACCATCGGCCTCCGGGGGCATGTCCTCCTCGGGCCCGACAAACCGCACGCTGATCAGCCGCCCCGTGGCCATCTGCGCACACTCGTTGAACGGCCGCGCGCACGCCCGGTGCAGGTACTCGCGGTGCACCGTCGAGTGCGCACGCACGTACAGCACCCCCGCACGCACGCCCAGAAGTTCGAGCTCCTCGAACCACAGACGGCAGATGTCCGGCTGCGTCTGACGCATGTAGCCGAGCAGGTCGGACCAGAGTTTGGAGTCGGTGTCCATGGACAGACTCGCGGCGGGGCACACGCCGCGCGGATTCATCGGGGCTTCGGGCACGGGCAACCTCGCTGCGCAAGACGACAACGAGAAGAATCGACACGTTTTCCGGAACACACACCGGGGGGCGACGGTAGCGGATCACGCGCAAAGCGTCAAGAGAGAATCGCCGCGCATTCGCTCACGCGGTTCGGATTTTTCCGCGCAGCACGCGCCGGCGAACGCATCGCGCTGCGCGCGATCGTGCTCCGGCCCGCGTTGGCGCCGCCGGCGGAGCGCTCCGGCGCGTCGGTCGTTGTCGGCTGCGCCGCGGCCACTACAGATTGTGTGCGAACCAAACGCGACTCTGTCCGCGGAATCATCCCCATTTGGGGACGGTGTTCCTCACGAAAATGAGAAGATCTTCGCGGATTCCGACGCGACCGCGCCTCAGCGGCGCAATTGCGTGGGGTGTTCACCCGCATCCATCTGCTGGCGCTCGTACCGCTCCTTGTTCGTGCGCGTGTCCATCAGCAGCTCGATCCGCTCGGCCTTCTGCCGCCCGACGATCGCCTGAAGCTGCTTGCGCGCCTCGACCAGGTGCGTGCGGCGACTGATGTGACCCAGCACGACCTTCTGGCACTCCAGCACCGCCATCCATTCCTTGAAGTCGCGCACGTGCAGGTGCATGCCGGACTTGGCGCGGCTCTGCGCCTCGGGCTCGAAGAACGTGCACTCGGTGATCAGCACCTGCGCCTTGCGGACATCCTCGCGCACCAGCGCCGGCCCCGCCGCGGTGTCCATCACGTACGCGATGAGCGGGATGTACAGCGTCCGCGTGATCTCCTCGCCCTTGTCCTTGAGTTCCTTGAGCTTCTCCTGCGGCAGGCCGATGAGCTCCTGCTTGAGCTTGGTGCGGCGCTCGTAGACCGAGTAGCCGTACGTCGGCACGGTGTGCTCGACCTTGAACCCGCGCAGGAAGATATTGTTCTTGATCTCGACCGTCCCCTCGGGCTCGAGCGGGATGATCTCGAACGGCGTGTTCTGCCGCTCCAGGTCCCGGTAGCCCTCGAGCATCTTGCGCACCGCCGGTGCGATCTCCTCCGGGCAGATGATCTTGCCCGGGGTCATGCCCTGAAAAACGCGCTGCGAGCAGTAGTACGCCAGGCCGCCGACGTGGTCCATGTGCCCGTGGCTGATGGCCACGTACGGGCTGGCCAGCATCGGGCGCGGGCACTGGCCCATGTCGAAGGTGATGTCCAGCTCGGGGACCATCACCGTCGTGCTCTCGCCGGCGATCGAGGTGCCGACGATGCGATACGGCGGAATGTAGAGAAAGCCCAGGGGGGTTTCGCGGGCGGGCGGTTTGGGGAGCATCGAGAACTCCTTGGCGGGGCCCTTGGCCCGGCCGAAGGTTTGCGGGTTTCTGACAACGCCGTGAGGATAGCCGACATCCGGCGGGCGATGACGGGAAATCGAACCGCGCGCATCCCGAGTTTCGCGTCGGGTCGGAATCTCCAAGGAGTCCGCGATGACCGTTCGATCCCCCGCCAGGCCGCGCCCCGCCGTCAAGAACCCGACGACCGGGGCCCCAAGCGCCGCCACCCGGAACACCATCACCCGGGCCGCCGCCGCCCTGACCGCCTTGGCCCTTTTCGCCGCGGCCGGCCTGTACATCGATGCCCGCCGCGATGCCCCGCAGCCGCAATCGGCCGCGAGCCCCGGCATAGGCACCACCCTCGGCCCCGCCGCACACTTCAACACCCACGCCGCGCCATCCGGCGACTCGGCCCCGCAGGCCCTCGCGGCCGCGTCCGCCCCGCACCAGCCGATCCGCTTTTACCGCCCCGACACGCAGGCGGAGTTCCACACCATCCTCGATCGCCTCGAGCGCCGCATCCGGATGAACCTCGCATCGGTGCCGGTGCAATCGGTCCTGCTCGGCGGCTCCCGCGGCATCGCGGAGATCGCCTCGTGCGCCCGCCGCGCTGTCGCCGATGTGCTCGGCCCGGATCAGGTCATGATCACCACCAGCACCGTCGAATTGCTCGAGACCGACCTGCTCCGGCACCTCCTGGCCGATTCGGCCATCGGGGCCGATGCCGTCCTCGCCGACCTGGCCATCGGGCCGGGACCGACCATCGCCGCGGGTGCGACGATCCGGTCGGCCTTCACCTCGCCCGAGGGTTGGTCGCTGACGATGAGCAGCGCGGATGAGGCCGTCGCCGAGCCGGCTCAACCTCTTCGCACCGCCCGCACCGCCCGCACCGCCCACACCCCGCGCACTGCCCGCACCCCCCGCCCCCCGCGCACCCCCCGGCCCGGCGGCCTGGCCGATGAGGTGCACATCCGCATCCCGCTCCGCCCGACGCGCGTCGATGGCGACCTGACCGCGGTGGTCCGGCTGGAGTTCGACCAGTCCGCGGCGAAGTGGACCGCGGTGGAGGTCACGCTCGAGGGCCTCTCCGCCGCGGCGATGACCGGCTCGATGAGCATCAGTTGAGCATCCGCCCCGCCCCCGCCCCCCGCCCCCGCCCCGTCCGCCTCACCTCTGCAACCGCGCCCCGCCCGCAGCGTTCCGCGCTCTGGTTCCCGTACTTCGGCGGCCGCGCAGCCGCCAGACATCGAGAGGACCCATGCCCCCGATCATCACGCTCATCCCGATCATCGTCGCGCTGCTGATCATCGGCCTTGCCCTGCCGCTGGCCATGGGCCGCGTGCCGCCGAACGCGTTCTACGGCTACCGCACCCGCGCTTCCCGCGGCAGCCCGAGGCTGTGGTACGCGACCAACCGCGTCGCAGCGCGGTGGATGATGATCGTCGGCGCGTGCGTCATCGCGATCGTGACAACCATGAACCTCATCGGCGCTGCGCCGGTGACGACGCTGCTGGTCGGCGCGAACCTCATGGCCATCGGCGCGGTGCTCAGCGCGGTCCGGGCCTGGCGACTCGAACGCCGCCTGGCATCGGGCCTGTCTGGAGTAGATCAGGATCCAACGCCGCGCCCTTCGTAAGACGCGCGAGCCACCGGGCATCCCGGCGTCCGTTCCCGAGCCTCGCCCCCGCGGCGGGGCGCATCCTCGCGGCCGATGGCCGGCCCGCCGCCGTTCACGGCCAGGCTCGTGCCGCCAAATGCAACCGGGCCGGCCAAATGCAAACGGGGCCGCGCGCTGCGCGGCCCCGGGTCGTGCGATGATGAGCGGTCTGCGACTTACGCGGCCTTGCTGACGCGCTGGCTGCTGATCCGCAGCGAGCCGCCGCCGCGGGCGAAGCGGACGGTCAGGGTGGAGCTGGCCGGGCCGACGCGACGCGAGCGGACGCCCTTGACAACATACACCAC
>JAJTHN010000006.1 GCA_021297895.1 Phycisphaeraceae bacterium
CCAAGCTGGAGCGAGCCGCACTGGACTACCTCGACGCCCGCAACGAAGACGCCAGGCCGTTCGTCTGGACCGCCGACGCCAACACCATCCTCGGTCGCGTTGCCAAGAATCGTGCGGCTATCTCGCGGTCAGGACACTAGCCCAAGGCGACGCCTCGGATGACGATTCTCTGGAGCGACTCAATGGTGCATCAATCCTAATCTACACAATGACCAGAGGCGCTGGCGAAAGGGCTAAAAGGATAATCCTTGTCATCGCTCCGCGCGCCAGAGTAACGTTATCCAACGACACCGTTGCTACCCAGCGGCTCAAGGAAGCCGCCGCTCAGGCGCAATATGTGGTGCTCACATCCAAGTCTGCTACACATGCAGCGACCGACGCCATCAAGGCTGCGATCAGCGGTTCAGATCGCCTCGTCTACTCCCTCGGCAAGGGTTGTGCCAGCATTGTCGCGGCCTTGCGCGAGAGGGTCGCAAAGCGCCCCGCCGAACATCGCCCTGTCGCTGGTTCATGAGCCTCACTTGGTTGCCTAGCCAATAGCCAGTCATGCCTCGACCCGGACGTCCAGCAAACGTCGCCAAGGTTTGCGCTCGAATGAGGACATCACGCTCGGGTGCTGGTGCTGGGAAAGACGTCCCCACGTCGGGCGTGTGGTCTTTCGGTCGCTTCACGGTTCAGAATCCCGGCCGCAGGCGGTTAGCCCGAGCCAAACTGCGCGTAAACGAGCCGACGCCGTGAAACAGAGACTTCGAGAGTTCGAGAGTCTCTGGGCCATATCCGATCCGAACGGCGTGGTGTTCTGATCCGCCCCCTGACCCCTGTCCAGGAACCGAGAACCGTGGTCTGACCGGCGTGCTGCCAAGATCCCCGCCAATCCCGCGAGTTTCGACGACCTGGTCGGCCACCAATGGCTCTCGCCTTCCAAAACGAAAACCGGCCCGCTTTCGCGGGCCGGTCAGAAGCTCTAAATCGCCCTGACTCACAGCAAACCTGCCGGTTAACAGTCGCCTTCGGAAGTGCCTGCAAAGCAGGCACTTCCGACTCCTGAAGCGTCCGGCGACAGGACGATGATCAGCTCCTCGCGGGCCTCATCGAACTCCAGCCGTTCGATCAGTCGGGGCATCAATCGGGCTCTGGCCGCGTAATCCAGAGAGGTCCATCCCCGGGCGAGGTCTTCGGCGGCACACCCCTGGCTCGGCGTCGGCCGAAGGTTCAAAGCCCTCAGCCACGGCTCCGCCTGCTGCAGCGCCGACGACACGGCCTGTTCGATCCGAAACGCCTGCACCTGCCGGCCACGACAAGGCGGTCGCCCCCCGGACGTCGCCCGGCAGCGGTAGTAGTTGTAGACGCGCCCGCTCCGGGGACCCAGTTTGCGGGTCACCATGTAGCTGCTCATCGGGCGGGCGCAGCCCGGGCAGATGACCTTGCCCCGAAGGGGGAAGCGGTTCGAGCTTCGCTTCCCCGGCGGCGTTCGCGTCCTCGCGTCGAGGTGGGACTTGGCGCGGACGAACATGTCCAGCCCGATGATCGGAGCGTGCACGCCGCTGCGGAGCTTGCCCTTGTCGGCGAAGACCCCCAGGCACACGGGGTTCCGGAGGACATCGACAATCTGTCGCGCCGTCCACGCTCCGCCGCCGATCAGGCGGCCGGACCGTGTGGAGAGGCGTTTCTTGGTCGTCCAACGTTTCTTGTTGATCCGGCGAGCGATCTCGCTCGGCCGCACGCCGGAGGCGGCCATCTCGAAGATGGCTCGCAGCCGCCTGGCTTCGCCGGCGTTGGGCACGAGTTGTTTGGACTTCGGGTCGGCGTCATACCCGTACGGCGGCGGCCCCGCCAGCCTCCGGCCGTGCGCCTTGAGAGACATTCTCGTATCGGACAAGCGAGCGGCGATCAGCTCTCGCTCGAACTCGGCGAACGACGCGATGATGTGCCGGAGGAATCGCCCCTCGGCGGAGGTGCCGACCCCGGGCTGGTGGACCAGACGCAATTCGACGCCCGCAGCTTCCAACTCGTCGAGGATGACGACGGCATCCCGCATCGTCCGCGACAGACGGTCCAGCGCCACCGCGTATACATGGCGGACGCGTCCCTCGCGGACAGCCTGCCGCAGTCGCTTGAGCGCTGGCCGATCGACGCTGCTGCCCGACCAGCCCTGATCGTCGAACCGCTCGCCGATCCAATCGGCATCGCGATCGCCGAAGGCGCGGGCGCAGTCGAGGCACGTCTGGAACTGGGCATCGCAGGACGAGAAGTCCTTCGCCGTGTCCACCGACTGGCGGGTGTAGATGGCGAAGCCCGATGGGGATGCGGCGGGGGGCACGACTGGGAATCATCGGACTCTTCATCTCCCGGGGCCGGTTCCCGGTGCCCGGATCACGGGACGACACCTCGGTTTGGCTTGGGTCTGGGCCGAGAACCGTCCTCTGAGCGGAATCCGTGGCGAATCCTGAACCCGATACGGCATTGTGCCGTATACTTCGGGAGAGGTACGCCATGAGCACTATCCGGTACAGCAAGATCACCATCCGTCAGCCCGAACCCCTTAAGTCCAAGGTGGAGAAAGCCGCCGCGCTCCGCGGCATGACGGTGACGAGCTTCATCAACGGGATTCTCGAGTTGGCCGCCGACAAGACGCTGAGCCGCATCCAGGCCCGTGAGCTTTCGGAGCGCGATAGCACCGCATTGCTCGCGATGCTCAGCAAGCCGGCTCGCCCGAACGCGGCGCTCCGTCGAGCGGCCAAGCGGCACCGGGAGATCACCGGTGGCTGACGCGCTCCGGTTCGAACCGTTCGACAAGGCCAGACACGACCGAGACAGCTTCGACTGCGGCGTCCCCGCGCTCAACGACTACCTCAAGACCAAGCTGGGGCAGCACAGCAAGAAGAGCCTCACGCGCGGCTACGTGCTCGCCTCGCACGATGGGAAGATCGCCGGGTACTTCACGCTCGCCGCGAGTCGCATCACGGTGAGCGTGATCCCCGATGGTCATGGGTTCCCTGCCAAGATGCCGCTTCCGACCACGCTCATTGGTCGGCTCGCGGTGGACCTGAAGTTCCGTGGACAGGGACTTGGGGGTGCGCTGCTCGTCGAAGCGCTCAGGGTCGCGGTGAAGGTCTCTGAGACGATCGCGTCGGCCGCGATTGAGGTCGATGCGAAAGACGAGCAATCACGCGCGTTCTACGCGAAGTACGGGTTCGAGAGCCTGACCGACGACCGCCTCCACATGTACCTGCCGATGGCGACCGCTCGCGAACTTGTCCAGCAGCAGGGCGGTTGACCGGTGCGCTCGATGACCAAGATCGAGCGCTCTCGTCTCGCCTGTTAACCCCTCTGCCCGTCAACCCGAGACTCCGAGAGTTCGAGAGGATTTCGCCGCACCCATGACGAGACACCCGGTGTCCTGACCGGTTGGCTCTGAATCGGTCTCGAACCGAGAGCGCAGCGGCAAAGGTGCCCGAATCGCCAAACCGCCCGGATTCTGCGGGCTTTCTGGCCAACCTGCCGCGAAGGGCAAAACGGGCCGCCTGTAAACCAAACGACCCCGCCGTGAGCGGGGTCGGAAGGAAGCTCCCCGAATAGGACTCGAACCGATAACCTGCCGGTTAACAGCCGGCCGCTCTACCATTGAGCTATCGGGGACCGAGTTGGCATGGACGGCACGATGGGGACACCGCCGGGTCGTCCGTGGACGATGAGGGTAGGCCAAGTTTGTCTTCGGTCAACTCTGGCCCGGCATTCAATTCTCCTCAGCCGCTGGATGCTCGCGTCCGGTCCGGGAGCCATCCTGGCCGAATTCTCGGCACAATCCGGAGGCCTTCCCATCGCCCCATCTTCAATTTCCGTGGTTTCCAAAAAGTTCTGCCGCCAGTTGCCCGCCGGGCCCTCGACCCCTCGCCTGATCGCACGGTCGGGTGGGGCTCTGTTCGTCGCCGCGCGACCGCGGCAGTCAGGGGCTTATCCAACCGGCCCCCGCCGCGAACCGCTCTCCGCTGGGCACAACTTTCGCCGAACGCTTCACCCCGGCGTTCGACGCGGATATAGTCCCCACCCTGTCGGAGAGACATCCGGCAAATGGGGCGGTAGCTCAGTTGGTAGAGCGCGTCGTTCGCAATGACGAGGTCGAGGGTTCGACTCCCTTCCGCTCCACTCCCCCACTCGCTCGCTCGCCTGGACGCGGCGGCTCTCGGCTTTGCCGCGGTCGCACAAGGGCGCAGCGAGCAGGCCGGGCACATCGACCAACCTCTTCAGTCAACGGCACCGACCGGCCGGCGTTCGCGGCGATCATGCCGGCCGAAGCGATCGCGTCAGTGGCCCAAGGTCATACGTGCGTGCGGAAGCCCGTACTCGGGTTGCCGACAAAGTGGACCGCCAGCGTATTGGCGGCACCCTGCACGCCCAGAGGCCGGCCCGCTACCAGCACGATCGGATCGCCCGGCCGCGCCCAGCCGAGCGCCACCAGATCCTCATCAACACGCCGGTTCCACTCCGCCAATGCGCTGCGCTCATCGCCGGGAACATCGCACCGAAGGGCTCGCACGCCCTTGAGCAGGCCCATTCGTCGCGTTTCTCGTGCGCTGCTCGAGTAGGCCACGATCGGGATCCGGAACCCCGTCTGACTGAGGTAGCGGGCCGCACCGCCGCGCTGGCTCCAGCACACAACCAGACGTGCGCCGATATCCCGGGCGACATGCCATGCGCCGTGGGCAAGAGCGGCCGTTCGGTATCCCGTCTGCACGACGCGTCGCGGCGGGCTCGGCGCGATGCTGCTCTCGAGCATTCGCCCCTCCGCGGCCTCGACGATCCGTCGCATGGTCTCGACCGTGACGAGCGGGTACTTACCCACCGCCGTCTCGCCGCTGAGCATCACGCAGTCCGCACCGTCAAAAACCGCGTTGGCCACATCGCTGGCCTCCGCACGCGTCGGTGTCATGCTCTGGATCATCGTCTCGAGCATCTGCGTTGCGACGATGCACGGCTTGCCCCAGCTGTCCGCGGTCGCGATCAACTGCTTCTGCACCACCGGAACGTGCGCAAGGTCCATCTCCACGCCGAGATCGCCGCGCGCGACCATGATCGCGTCCGCAGCCTCGACGATCGACTCCATCTGCGCCACCGCCTGCGGCTTCTCGATCTTCGCGATGACCGGAATCATCGAGCCCTCGCCGGTCTGATCGGTCCCGAACTCCACGGCACACATACCGGCAAGTATCCGCTTGAGCTCCCGCACCTCGTCCGCGGTGCGGACGAACGACAGCGCGAGAAAGTCGATCCCCTGGCCAACCGCCCACTGCACACACTCCAGATCACGCTGCGTAATCGCGGGGATCTTCAGATCTGTGTCGGGGAGATTGATCCCCTTGCTCGAGGTGACCACCCCGCCCGTCGTCACCGCGCAACGCAGCACCGCGGCACCATCGTGCACCTCCGAGGCAACGACAAGCATGCGGATCACGCCATCGTTGATCAGAACACGCTGCCCCGGCAGCGCATCGCGCACAATGCCGCCATAGGTGCACCCGAGCATCGGAATGCCGCGATCGATCCTCGCGGGCACATTGCTCGCCTCGATCAGAACCTCCTGGCCCGTGCCCAGCCGGAGCCCGCCGCTGCCATCAAGGTCGTCGACCCTGCCCGTGCGGATCTTGGGCCCGGGCAAGTCACCCAGCACGGCAACGGGGAGCCCCATGCTCGAAGCGACCGAGCGGATCACGCGCAGCCGCCCCTCGTGCTGATCGAACGAGCCGTGCGAGAAGTTCAGACGGAACACGCCGACACCCGCGCTGATCAGCCGCGCGACCATCTCCGGCGTATCGCACGCGGGGCCGATGGTCGCGACGATCTTGACGAGGGTCGGGACCGCAGCGGTGGGCTGCGCCGGGTTGGTCGCGAGGGTCATGTGGCGATGGTAGATCCCGCCCGCCGCGCTACGCTGGACCGAGGTCCGCGTGCCCACCGATCCCGCGTCAAACCCCCAGCCGCCAGAGAGCACCATCGCCGAGCGCTCGGCGTTTGAGGCGTGGCACCACCGCAACTTCCGGCTGTACGCCCCGGGATTCCTCACCTCCGCGACCTCGCTGCAGATGCTCAGCACCGGTGTCGCGTGGGAAGTCTGGGAACGCACCCGCGATCCGATCCTGCTCGGGCTCGTCGGGCTCGCCCGCGCGATGCCCGTCGTCCTGCTCGCGCTGATCGCCGGCCACGCCGCAGACAACCACGACCGTCGCCGACTCCTCTGCATCACCCAACTCGGCTTTGCGCTCTGCGCCGTGGCCATCGCGTGGGCATCGTTCACGGGTCAATCCTACTGGCTCCTGATCGTGCTGCTCATGCTCTCGGGCTGCTGCCGGGCGTTTAACGGCCCATCCCGCAACAGCCTCGTCCCGCTACTGGTCCCGCGCGAAGCCTTCCAGAACACCGTTACCTGGAACGCGAGCGTCTTTCAGTTCAGCGCCATTGTCGGCCCCCTCCTGGCCGGCGGCATCGACAGGCTCACCGGCCACGCATGGCCCATCTACATCGCCACCGCCATCGGCACCGCGACCTTCGCGCTCAGCGTCCTCTTCACATCCCCGCGCCCGCAGCCCTCAGCCGGCACCAACCTCAACGCACGCGACCTGCTCGCCGGGGCCGTGCACATCTACCGCGAGCGCACGATCTTCGGCACGATCCTGCTCGATCTTTTGGCCGTGCTCCTCGGCGGCGCGACCGCGCTCCTGCCCATCTTTGCCGATGAGATTCTCGATGCCGGACCGGTCATGCACGGCGTGCTGCGCGCCGCACCATTCGTTGGTGCGCTGCTCATGGGCCTGGCCCTGACCCGCCACCACGACTTCCGCAAGGCCGGGCCCATACTCCTCTGGTCCGTCTTCGCCTTCGGCCTGTGCATGATCGTCTTCGGCCTTTCCCGCAACGCCTGGCTTTCCGTCGCAGCGTTGGCGATCTCCGGCGCGGTCGACCAGGTGAGTGTCGTCGTCCGCCACGTTCTGGTCCAGATGCGCACACCCGACCATCTCCGCGGCCGGGTCGCCGCGATCAACAGCGTCTTCGTCGAATGCAGCAACGAACTAGGCGCGTTCGAGAGCGGCCTCGTGGCGAAGCTCTTCACGCCCGTCATCAGCGTCGTTTCCGGCGGCATCGGCACGATCCTCGTCGTCTGGGGCGTGGCCTGGGCCGTGCCGGAGGTCCGCAAACTCGATCGACTGCACGACTCCGACAACGACACGCCCACGAAGCACTGATCCAGTCCGCAAGTCCAACTCGTGTGAGAACCCGAGAGAACCGACCACATGCCAGCACCCGATGCCGCACCCGTTCCCGATGCCCCCCGCCTCTCGCGTCCGCTCGCGGTCCATCTCCTGCCCGCGATGATCGACCCCGCCGCGCTCGCCGGCGGCATCGTCATCATGATCGACGCACTGCGTGCCAGCGTCACCATCGCCCACGCCCTTGCCCACGGTTGCCCCGTCGTGCATCCCACCGCCACCGTCGATGAGGCCCGCGCTCTGGCCGACACGCTCCGAGCCGCGGGCCAGCACCCGCTCCTCGGCGGCGAACGAGCGGGCGTGCTCATCGACGGGTTCGACCTCGATAACTCCCCGTGGCGATACACCCGCGACGCCATCGCTTCCCGCCCCCTGGTCTTCACGACGACCAACGGCACGGCCGCGCTGCTTCACGCGCGACACGCCGATCTCATTCTCGTCGGCTCCTTCGTGAACCTCAGCGCTGTCTGCTCCGCGGTCGCGAGCGACCGTCGTCCCGTGCACATCCTCTGCGCGGGCACACGGGGCGAAGTCTCACTCGACGACTGCCTCCCCGCGGGCGCCATCGCCGACCAACTCGTGCTTGCCGGCCGAGAACTGGCTACCGACGATTCCGCACGCCTGTGTATCGAGGCCTTCCGACACGCCCGCCAGCGCGCCGCCGATCCCGACACCGGGATCCTGCAGGCCATGCGCGAATCTCGCGGCGGCCGCAACCTCATCCGCCTGAGCCTCAACGATGACATCGTGCAGTGCTCTCGCCGCGACACCCTGAACATCATCCCGGTCTTCAACCCAGCCGACCGCACCATCCGCACGCTGGCGGAACCGGCCACGGAAATCGCCCCATGAACCACGAGACACGCGTCTACGACTCCATCCTTGAGATGCTCCCCAGTGAAGAGAACCCCTCCCCTCTGGTCCGCATCAACCGCCTCCTCCCACCCGAACTGGCACGAGCAAACTTCCGCCTCTTCGCCAAACTCGAGTGGCTGAATCCCTTCGGCTCGGTTAAGGATCGCGCCGCGGCGAGCATGATCGCCGATCTCGAAGCACGAAACGAGCTTGGCCCGTCACGCCCCGGCCGCGGCATCGTCGAGCCGACCAGCGGCAACACCGGCCTCTCCCTTGCCGCGATCTGCGGCGTTCGCGGCTACCCCATGCGGGCGGTCACGCCGAGCAAAGTCCCGGCCGAAAAGCGCATGCTTCTGAAGCTCTTCGGCGCCGACCTCGACGTGACGAACGATGCGA
Source organism: Phycisphaeraceae bacterium (assembly GCA_021297895.1). Lineage (GTDB taxonomy): Bacteria > Planctomycetota > Phycisphaerae > Phycisphaerales > UBA1924 > JAJTHN01. Next base: position 8,514 of record JAJTHN010000006.1, read on the forward strand.
TGTGCCCCCTCCCCGGCGCAGAAGACGGCACCATCGGGCTGGCACGCACCCATGCTCGCGCATCCTCCGACCGCTACGTCATGCCCAATCAGTACGAGAATCAAGCCAACGTCAACGCCCACATTCGCACCACCGGCCCCGAAATCTGGCGACAGACCGACGCCAAGGTCACCCACGTCTTCACGTCACTGGGAACCTGCGGCACCGTCACCGGTCTGGCCCGCGTCCTCAAGGCTCGCGCCGCCGAGGTCGGGCGAACCGTCCGCATCATCGCCGTGCAGCCCTCTCCGGGCCACGATGTCCCCGGCATCCGCAACACGAGCGAACTGGATGTCAGCCGCCTGTACGACCGGACGCTCATCGACGAGATCATCGAAGTACCGTTTGACACCGCCTACGACCGCGTGCTCGACCTCTGCCGAGTCGAAGGTCTGATGGCCGGCCCGAGCTCCGGCCTGATTTTCCAGGGTGCTCGCACCGTTCTGGAACGCGATGCCAACGCCGGCACGTTGCCCGAGAACGGCGTCGGTGTCATGATTTTCTGCGACAGCATCCTCAAGTACGCGAGCAGCATGCTCAAGCACCACCCTGAGCTCGCGGGCGAGTAGTCCGGGTCTCCGGCGCCGATGCCGCGTCGTCGCAACCCGCGGCCCATTAGGCGGGTATACTTCGTCATGCTCACGTTCTATACGAGCAATTCGTCAACGGCCGGCCGCTCACCGAACGCTCGTTTGGTGTGGTGCTGTTGCTGCTGTTGCCGCCATGCCTGCTGTTGTCGCTGATCAAGCCACACGGTCAGGCCCACTGCCGCCCCGCGGCGAAGAGAACCAGCTCCAAATCGCCTGATTACTGTCGTATTTCGCGGCCGTTTTACGGCTTGCTTGAGTCCGCGTGCGTCTCTCGCAGGCACGTCGCGATCCGGGCCCCCCCGCGTGCGAGCCGGTGCCCGCACCCGGGGAACCGTTCCGCGACCGAGTCCCATCAAACGTTCGCCCGACTTCCGGGCCCAATTTTGCAAGGAGTTCATGCAATGTCTGCACCGTCAACCGTCCCGCACCAGTTCAAGGTCGACATCGACCCCGCTATTCCCCGCGGCTACGCCCATCCGGAGGCTCTTGTGAGCACAGATTGGGTCCAGCGGAACCTCAACACGCCCGGCGTGCGCATCGTCGAGGTCGATGTCGACCCGAAGCTCTACGACGCTGGCCACATCCCCGGCGCCGTCGGCTGGAACTGGAACACACAGCTGCAGGACCCGATTCGACGCGACATCCCCACCAAGGAGTCATGGGAAAAGCTCCTGAGCGAGTCCGGCATCAGTCCTTCGGACACCATCGTGTTTTACGGTGATGCGAGCAACTGGTTCGCCGCGTATGCCTTCTGGGTCGCCCGCATCTACGGCCACGCCGACGTCCGCCTCATGAACGGCGGCCGCGTCCGATGGCTCAACGAGGAGTCGCGTCCACTCACACCCGCCCGCCCCACGCCCACGCCCACCGCCTACAAGGCACCCGGCGTCAACCTCGACCTCCGCGCACGCCTGCTCGATGTCGTGGCGATCGCACAAACCCACGCTTCCAACCTCGTCGATGTTCGCAGCCCCGATGAGTTCTCCGGGAAGATCATCGCCCCGCCGGGCATGACCGAAACGGCCCAGCGCGCGGGGCACGTCCCTGGCGCCCGCAGCATCCCGTGGGCCTCGGCGGTGAACACCGACGGCACCTTCAAGTCTGCCGATGAACTGCGGGAGCTCTACATCAATCAGAAGGGCATCGACCCCGCACGCGACACCGTCGCCTACTGCCGCATCGGCGAGCGCTCGAGCCACACCTGGTTCGTGCTCAAGTACCTTCTTGGTCTCAAGAACGTGCGCAACTACGACGGCTCGTGGACCGAGTACGGCTCGGTCATCGGCGTGCCGATCGAACGCGACTGATCACAACCGCTCCATCCGACCCAGAATCGGCGGCCACCGCCGAACAGGCTGGCCGTGCCGCTCATCGCCCGCAACCTTCGCCGTCGCGTCGAAGGCCAGGCGGTGGGCGGCACGCGCCGGTTCGGGCTCGCTGCTCCAGCGGTACATGTCCCGCGAAGAGTCGCTGTGCGCCAGCCACGCGAAGAACACCGCGTCAACATTCGTCACATCCACATCCTCTCCCACCACGATCACAAACCGCGGCAGCGTTGCCACATCCACGCCCGCGGGCCTGACCCGCCACAGCGCAGGCATGAACGCCTTGCCCATGCCCCCCGCGGCCTTTCGGACACTCACCAACAGCCACCCCGGCGCCTCCGACGGCACACTCGCCGCGACCACACCCTCAAGCCGCGCGACCTCCGCGACGTACCGATCCATCGCCTCGCGGCCGGCCAGCGTCGGCAACGCTCGCTCTTCCACTGCGACGCCCCCCACCTCTTCCCCCGCCACCTTCCGCGTGCAGTCAAAGCCGATCTTCATCCCCGCCGCCAACCTCGGCGCGGCGTGATCCAAAATGTCCAGCGGACCATTCACCAACTCAACATCCCGCAACGGGTGACACTGCTCACCCGCCAACCGCAGCACCTTCATCGTGTCGTGGACATCCACATCATCATCCACCACGAAGATGCTCTTGGTCCAAGCCATCTGCCCCGCGCCCCACACACTGTGCATCACCCGCCGCCCTTGCAGCGGATACGCCTTGCGAATCCGGATCATCGCACAATTATGGAACGTCCCGAACATCGGCAGGTCATAGTCCTCGATGTCGTGGATCAGCGTCCGCAGAAGCGGCAGGAAAATCCGCTCCGTGGCCTTGCCGAGGAAGTAGTCCTCCTGCGGCGGCAAACCGACCACGGTCGTCGGATAGATCGCATCTTTCCGCCGCGTGATCGCCGTCACGTTGAGCAGCGGATACCGATCCGGCAGCGAGTAGAACCCCGTGTGATCGCCGAACGGCCCCTCGAACACCGCGCCCGGTCCGAGTTCGCCGGCTCCAGGCTCCCCGGGAACCCAGCCGATTCCCCCCGCCTCCGCCGATACATATCCCTCGATCACGATCTCCGCGTTCGCCGGCACCCACAGCGGCACGGTCTTGGCCCGCACCATCGGTATCCCGCCGCGATTGAGGAACCCCGCGAGCAGCAACTCGCTGATCCCCGGCGGCAGGGGCGCCGTCGCCGCGTATGGCATCACGCTCTCTCCGCCCAGGACAATCGCCACGGGCATCGGCTTGCCCAGCTTCTTCCACGATCGCCAGTGCCGCGCCCCGTCGTGATGCATGTGCCAGTGCATCGCCAGCGTCCGCCGACCGAGCAGTTGCACCCTGTACATCCCGATGTTGTGGCTCGACGGCTTGGCGCTGTCGCGATCATCCGCGTGCACCGTGTGAATCCCTGCCAGCGTGATGTACCGCCCGCGAAACTCCGCGTTCCATTCCTCCTTCGACCCTTGGTGCCCGAGCCCGACGATCCCATCATTCAGCCCCGCCGGATACCCCAGCGACGCGAAGTCGCCGTCCAGCGGCCAGCACCGGATGATCGGCAGATCGAACAGATTCACCGCGTCGCTGGTCTGTACGACCTCCTGACTCGGCCCATCTCCGCCGCGTCTCCGCGGCGGGATCCGCAGCAATGGCAGAAACAGCCGCGCCTTGCGAACCAGATCCCCCAGCGACTTGGGTGGCTCGGGCTTGACAAGCTCGCCGATCTTCGCGCCGAGCCCGTCGAACCCCCCGGGCGTGTGTCCGCCCCGAACGCCGGGCACTGCCTCATGGCACCCCAGCGCCATCTCCATCCGCCGGTAACTGCCCCAAACGTTGATCGCGATCGGAATGTCGTACGTCCCGCCGCCGAGCGCCGCCGGCCGCGCAGGGCGTTCGATCAGCAGCGCCTGTCCGCCACGGTCGCCCAGCCGCGGATCGACCCTCCGCGCGCTGTTCGTCGGCCCGCCGGGGCAGCGTTTCTTGGATTCGGCATCCGCCAGACGGGCGACCTCGAGCACCGGATCCACAGGCTCGCGGATGCGTCGCAGTTCTCCCGCCGCCTCCAGCGCCTGTACGAATGAACGCAGGTTCGGATACATTGTTCAGAGCGTATGTCCCCCGACCCCGCCCATCGCACGATGCCCATGCCGGCGCACTTTTACGCCCAGCAGCGCGACTGGCCGGGCTACTTCGCCGCCGTCGCCGGAAAGGGCCCGCGAGAGACGCTCGTCATGGCTCTGAAGCATCACGCCGAGCACTTTGGCAAGCCGCCGTCGGGCGAATCTTCCGAGGATCCCGGCCGCGAGCCGCCGCTGGCCATCGACCTCGCCGCGGGGGAAGGTCGGGACACTGCCGAGATCCTCCGCCGCGGCTGGCGCGTCCTGGCCATCGATGCGCACCCCGACGCGATCGCGCGCCTGTCCTCTCGCTCAGACCTTGTACCCCGCTCCCGCCTGACAATTCGCCAGGAAAGCATGGAGGAGGCCCATCTGCCCTCCTGCTCGCTCCTGAACGCCAGTTTCGCACTGCCCTTCTGCTCTCCGGACAACTTCAGCGACCTCTGGGCCCGCATCGCTCACGCCCTGCGTCCCGACGGGCTCTTCGCCGGGCAGTTCTTTGGCGATCGCGACTCCTGGGCATCTCTCCCCGATCGCACGCACCACACCACCAGTCAGGTCCGTGCTCTGCTCCGAATCGCCGGCCTCTCGCCGATACACCTCGCCGAGGAGGAGCGCGACGCAACCGACTGCGCCGATGCCCTCAAACACTGGCACGTCTTCCACGTCGTAGCCCGCAAAGCCGCGACGCACACGCCTCATCGGACCGCCCCATGACAACGCCCCAAGCCGCCACACCGTCAGCCGCGCTCGACCCCGCGATGCCAAGCCACTCCGGCGATCTCGCGCTGGATATCCGCCGGGTTTCCAAGACCTACGGCCGATCCGTCCACGCACTTCAGAACGTCGCACTCTCCATCCGCCGCGGCGAGGTCTTTGGGCTTCTCGGCCCCAACGGCGCGGGCAAGTCGACGCTCGTCAAAATCCTCATGACCGTCATCCGCCCCTCGCTCTGCGAGGGCTCGCTCCTGGGCAAGCCCATCGGCGACAAGCCCACGCTCGCCCGCATCGGCTATCTGCCCGAGCACCATCGCTTCCCGGAGTATCTCACCGCCGCACAGGTCGTCGACTTCTTCGGCGCCATGGCCGGCGTCGACCGGAGCACCCGCAAGGCCCGCGCGAACCAGTTGCTCGACTTCGTCGGGCTCTCCAATTGGAAGAACTCCCGCGTCCGCACCTTCTCCAAGGGCATGCGTCAACGATTGGGCATCGCCCAGGCGCTGATCAACGATCCCGACTTGGTCCTCCTCGATGAGCCCACCGACGGCGTCGATCCGGTCGGCCGACGCGACATCCGCGAAATCGTCGCCCGCGAACGCGAACGCGGCCGCACGATCCTGCTCAACTCCCACCTGCTTTCAGAACTGGAGATGATCTGCGACCGTGTGGCCATCATGGTTCAGGGCACAGTCCGTATGGAGGGCACGCTCGCCGACCTGACGCGCGACAGCCGCTGCTACGACATCGAACTTGATCCGGAGCGAGCGGGCGACGCCTCGGCCGCACTCGCGTCGCTCTTGGCTCCGCCGCTCGCGTCCGACACCGATGCGCTCGGCACGCTTCATCCGGACATCGCCATCCGCCGCATCGGGGGAACGCTTCGGATCCAGTCCGACGATCCGAGCGTCGTTCAGCCCATCATCGATGCCCTCCGAGCCGCGGGCATCACGATCCGCGCGGTCCGCCCGATCCGCGACAGTCTCGAAGACCTGTTCATGAAGGCCGTTCTCGACCCAACCACCGGAAAGCCCCTCGCCCCCGGAGCTCAGCGATGATCGCACGCCAGACCCTCGCAATGCTGCTCGACGCATATCGCGAGCTCAACGCCCGAAAGCTCTTCTGGATCAGCCTTGCCCTCTCGGGCTTCCTCGTCGCCGCGCTGGCGACGCTCGGCATCAACGAGCAAGGACTGACGTTCTTCCACTGGTCCATCCCCATCGACGTCGTCGGCCAGCTCTACAGCGGCGGTCTGCTCGACGAGTCCACCTTCTACAAGTTCCTCTTCTTCTCCATCGGCATCAACATCTGGCTCGCCTGGGGCTCGCTCATCCTCGCGATCATCTCCACCGCCAGCCTGATGCCGGACTTTGTCACCTCCGGCGCAATCGAACTGACCCTGAGCAAACCCGTCGGCCGGCTCCGCCTGTTCCTGACCAAGTACGGCACCGCGCTGCTCTTTGTCGGGCTTCAGGCCCTGATCTTCAGCGTCGCCGCGATCCTCGTCATCGGGCTCCGCGGCGGCGAGTGGGTCTTCACGCTCCTGCTCACCGCGCCGCTGCTCATGCTCGTCTTCTCGTTCCTCTACTGCATCTCCGCAATCGTCGGCATGCTCACGCGCTCGGCCATCGCGGCGATCCTCACCGTTCTGGTCGTCTGGGCCTGCATCTGGGCCGTCAACACCACCGAGCGTGTCGTGCTCTTTGCTCGCGTTCGGCAGGAGGTCGTCCTGGACCTGCAGACCCAGCAGCGGAAGCTCGCCGAGGCCAAGGTCGCCGAGGCCGCAAGTGATGCGCCGAACCTCTCAGAACTCCGCGCCAAGGTCGACCAGTGGAACGAGCGAATCACCAACACCGACTCAACGCTGACGACGCTCAAACGCGTTCACGCCGTGTCATTCGCCGTCAAGAGTCTTCTGCCCAAGACCGGCGAGAGCATGGAGCTGCTCGGCCGCGCCATCATCACCGGCCCCGAGATCGAGCGATTCCGTGCCGGCCAGGAAGCCGGCACCAACTTCAGGGGCGACCCTGAAACCGAGGGCGTTCGCGTCTCACCTCGCATGGTCGAGCGCGAACTGGACAAGGTTCTCGAATCCCGCGGCGTGCTCTGGACCCTTGGCACATCGATCGCCTTCGAATTCGTCGTGCTGGCCATCGCCGCGTGGCTGTTCCGCCGACGGGATTTCTGACGGTCCTCAGACTGCCCGGACCCTCGATCTCCCGAAATGAAACGCGGGGTCGGCTTCGTGCCGACCCCGCGCGAGTTCCTGGGTTCGTGCCGCTGCTCAGTTGCAGCTGAAGAACGACGAGAAGAACAGCGTAAAGTCGCCGTTATCCACGGTCCCGTCCGGGAATGCGTCCGCATCCGTGTTGGCGATGTCCGCCATGAGCGCGTTGCTGGACTGCGAGTCGAAGAACGCGGCGAAGAACAGCGTGAAGTCGCCGTTATCGACCGAGCCGTCCGATCCAGGCTCGCCGTCCGTGTTGGCGATGTCGGCCAGGCATCCGGTGCCAGGCTGCGCACACGCCGCGGGAATCAGCGGACGGATGACCAGCGAAATGTTCCGCAGCGTGCCGGTATCCACCGAGATCAGGTCCACCAGCCGCACCGTCCACGCGCCGTTGGGTTCGATCCCGTTGAGCGTGGCCAGATTGCCCATGGGCCGGAACGAGCCCGACCACGGATTGCCGGTTGCCGTGATGTTCTGGATGCTGTTCGTCGCGCTGTCATCGAAGAACGTGTTGCAGAAGTTGTTCCCTCCGTTGAAGTTGGCCCCTCCGGGCATGCTCAGCAACTGAACGGGAACCGACGCCGGCGCGGGCGAATTGAGCGTCACGATCAGATCGCTCACGAAGGAGTGCGTGAGGCCGACGGTCGCGGCGCCTGCTGTTGCGCTGCAGGTCGTTCCGAGGATGCGGGCATCGATGTCGCCGATGACTTGCCCCGGCGCGAATCCGCTGACATTGATCGTCGCGGTCGTACCAACGGCATTGCCATCGGGGATCGCCAGAGTCCCGTTGAACGTGAACGTCTGTGCCGCGCCGAGCCCCGGCGCAGTGCCCGTTGCGATCTCCAGTTCGACGCTCTGCTCGGGTGCAACGCCGCCACCCGCAAGATCCAGCCTCAGCCGCACCGGCTCGCCGCAGACATGAGCGGGCGAAATCCGCAGCACGAACGACGACAAGTTCGAGCTGATGGCACCGGGCCCCGCATCTCCGAAAGACGCGTTGGTCGCCGTCACGGTCGCGGTGGGCGTGAGGCTCGTCAGCGTCCCGACCACGCCGCTCGCGGCCCCGTTGCCGACGTTTGTCGTTTGCACGCTCAGCTTCAACTGCGTCTCGCCCGGGTCGGCGATCCCGTTGCCGTTGCCCGTGCCGCCGGTGTCGTTCAGCGTCACGCTCGCGCTGGCGAACCGTGCCGCGGGCGCGTTGAGCGAGAAGACGCGGTCGCTGTCGTCCTGCCCGGTACGGCCATCGCCGTCGCGAGCCACGACGCGGATCTTCGCGTTGGTCGTCGACACGCCCGTTGGCACGTTCCACACGAACGAACCCGTGTCGGCAATCGCGGAAGCAATCGTCGTCGGATACGTCGCCCCGCCATCGGTCGAGAGCAGAAGGTCCACGTTGGACACGCTTACATCGTCATCGGTCGACCAGCGAATCGTCACCGGCGACGCGGAGGCGAGCACTTCTCCACCGGCGGGTGACCGCACCAGCGCACCGGGATTCTCGCCATTCTTGTTCACCGGCACGTGCATCACGATGCAGTGCATCACACCGGCGAGCGATGCCAGACCGTCGCAGGGAATCTGCACCACCGTCTTGCCCGGCAACGCGGCCTGCACCGCGGCGAGCGCCGTCGCGTTGCTCGGCGAGACCGTCGCGTTGGTGTACGACGGCATCATCACCAGGTCGTTGACCATCACCATGTTCGTGTAGGTGTAGTGGACGTTGTTTACGAAGCGCGCGGGCACGCGCGTCACCGTCCACCCATCCGCGGCCAGCACCGACGCGACATAGTCGCACACGCGGTCCTGCGTCGAGCCGACATCATTCGGCCAGTCCGAGATGATGACGCTGTTGTCACCGATGATCTGCATCCACATGTCGATGTGCTGCGTCCCATCGACGAACTCCGGCAGCGGATCCCACAGCTTCAGGTCCACGCCCTGAAACGAGCGATAGGTCGAGAGCACCCCCGCCTCCGTGAACCCGGGGTTCTCGTACGTCAGCAGACGCGTCGCAAAGGCCCGCCCGTCGCTGGAAAGATGGAAGTTCCCGCCGCCATGAAGCAGCGGCAGCGAGTACAGCGTGTGGCGATTGAACGCGGAGAAGAACGGCGGAAACGCATCATCGTTCACGCGCGACACCACGTTGTACGGATGATCAACGATCGACCGCACATCACCCTCGTAGATGTACCTCGGGCCGTAGTCGCGAATCCAGATCGCATCCGTCGTGCGAATCAGCGGCACCACCCGCGACATGTTCGCCCCGGCGGCGCTGAGCGTCGGCAGCACCGTGTCGCGCTCCGTGGTCGTGTCGAACGAGATGAACGCCTTGGCGTTTCCTTGGGTCGTTGTCCGCCGAACCATTTCCGTCAGAATCGTCGTGAGCGCCGTGCTCGACGGCTCCCACGCGAAGAGCAGCCCTTCCGTCGGGGCATACTCGCCGGGACACACCACCGGGCCTGACGGCGTAGCCGGCGGCGTAATCCCGTCCTCTCGCACGATCGTCGCCGCGTGAGCCTTCTCAGCCGCCGTCGCGCCCTTGGGAACAGCAGCCCCCTCCGGATACGTCGGCGCGGGCACGAGCACGGGCTCAATCGGCGTGACCTTGCCCTGCCCCATCGCGGGCGTCAGGCTCCCGGCAATCATCGCGAGCACAACCACCGACAACGCAGCCGCCGACACGCCCGTCACTGAAGAGTTCCGCTTCATCACTTCTCCCTTGTGGAATCGCCCCGATCACCCGGATCGGCATGCATGTTGACAATACGCCCCGTAACGCCGCCGGAACCGGCTGCGCACACAGACACCGACCCCCCTTCGTGGCATGTCTATTCGTGTGTCAGGCTCCCCGCGGTTCCATCGGCATCCTGAATTCTACCACCGCCCCAGCCTCATCCGCCGCGGCCTTGCCCCGGCGCCCAGCAACCGCCCCCCCCGAACGCCCCCCGGCCTCGCCAAGATCCTTCACGTTGCCCAGGAAAACGGTCCCGCCGTGCGCATCGATGATCCGGTGCACAATCGCGAGCCCAAGCCCCGTACCGGTCTCCCGGGTAGTAAAAAACGGATTGAACAGCCGCGGCAGAACATCAGCCGGCACACCCGGACCCGTGTCGCGTACCGACAACACCACCGCCTCCAGCGATCGCCCGTCTGCCCCGACCACGCGTCGCTTCGCGCCGCCGAGCCTCAGCACACGCACCGGCGAGCCCGCCTCCTGCATCGCCTGCACCGCGTTGCGGATCACGTTCACCAGCGCTTGCTGCAGCAGACCCGGATCGGCCAGCACCTCCAGCGAATCCGGCACGTCCACCTCAACCTGAACCCCCACCCACATCGCGTCCTCGGACCGCGACGCCTCGATCGCGCTGCGCAGCGCTTCGCCCGCGTCGATCATCATCGGGCGAACACTCACTTCGCGCGAGAACGCCAGCACGTCCGTCACCACGGCGTCAAGCCTGCGCACCGCCTCGGCGATCTTCCTGGCCGTGGTCTGCTGCGCGGGCATCGCCCCCAGATCCTCCACGAGCATCCGCGCGTACAAACCGATCGACCCGAGGGGGTTCCGCACCTCGTGCGCGATGCCCGCGGCCATCTCCCCGAGCATCGCCAGGTGCTTGCTCCGCTGCACCTGCCGATTCGCCTCGCTCAGCTCGCCCTTGAGCCTCGCCACCTCGCCCGTAAGTTGCTCGTGCGTCCGCGTCAGGCGCGAGGTCACCTCGTTCACCGCGCCGAGCAGTTGCTCAAGATCAGTCTGCGACATCGATTCGGGCATGCGCCCTCCGAACCCCTCTAGCCACACAGTACATCACTGGACACGCCCACCCCACCCGTTGGAACCTGACAGCGACCCCGCACGCTCAGGCCTTGAAGTCCTGCATGGCCGGCCCGCCGGGTAACGGCTGCGCATACGCACCGATCGCGCCGCGCGTCGAGACCGTCTGCGCCAGTTCCTGAGAGATCTCCTCGCGCCTGTGGGCCAGCAGCCGCTGGTCGAACTCGTCACGCTCCGTGACGTTTCTCAGGTGTTCATCGATCAACTCGATCTGCCCGCGCAGTACCTCACGCTCCGAGGTCGAGAGCTTCATGGCGACGCCCACACCGGAGCGCAATTCGCCGAAGTACCGCAGAAACGGCTCGAGCTCGGCGGACAACTCCACCAGTCGCCGCACCCGAGGCTCGCGCTGGGCCAGAATCGCCAGAACCCGGTTCATCTCGCCCGAGCCCAGCGCCTCGCTCTGCGTCCGGCTCAGCTCGTCCAGCAGGCGGACAACTTCGAGCTGCTCACCCAGGCATCGCTTGAGTCTGGGCACCCAGCGCGCCGGGTCTTCATGCGTGATCGCGCCCGCTCCCTCGCCCCGCCCCGCTCCGTCTCCCGACTTCTGGTCGCTCATTGCTGTGCCCTCCTTGGCTTGTGCTCCCGCGCTCACGCGGAATGTACCGCGAACTCCGTCGCTCACTATTGCTCCGCCGCGTTCCCCGCCCCGGCCGTTGCGCTCGTGTCGTCGAGCCTCCGCTGATCCTCGATGGCCATCGACGCCTCGAACCACTTCTCCCAGTGGCGACGCTCCATCGGCAGCAGCGGGTCGTTGAACGCATCCTCGGGCATCGCCGCGAGCTGCCGCTTGGCCCGCTCGTTGGCCGTCGCCGCCTCGCTCCACTGTTTCTGCGCCGCGTACGCCGCGACGATCTGCGTCAGCGCCACCAGCGACGCGGGCTGGTTCGCGTAGCGCTGGGCCGCGGTGTCGTACGCCGCGATCGCCCCGGCGTAATCCTCCCGCTCCATCGCGATGTCACCCTTGAAGAACATCGCGTTGCGCTGCTGCACGATCTCCAGCTCGCTCATCCCGCTTCGATCCCGCGCTTCGAGATCCTCCAGCACCCGCTCGAGCAGCGAGGCGCCGTCGCTCAGGCGTTGCGCTCGCATCTGCACCAGAGCCTGCCGCTCACCCTGCGGCATCGCGCTGAGCAACGTCTGACGAATCGCCGCCGCCTCGAGCCGATTCGCGTCCGCCAGCTTGTACATCAGCGTCGTCCGCCGCGGCACGGCCGGATACCGCTCCAGCACCTCCGCCAACCGCGAAATCGCCTCCGGATAACGCCCCTGGCGATGGTACAACTCGCCCAGTTCCACCAGCGCATCGCGGAACTCGATCGACTCCGGCGACAGCAGCGTGCCGTCGACCATCTCCCGAAGCAGTCCCTCGGCCTGCTCATCATTGCTCTCGTCGCTGTCTAGCAACAGACACCGCGACAGCGGCACCACGGCACGGTCCGCCCACAGCGTCGCCCCCGGCGGGCCCTGCCTGCCGCTCGGTCCCGCGGCGTCATCCCGGATCACCGCGGCACGAAGCTGCCGATACAGCGACGCCGCCGTCACATAATCCCGATCCGCCTGAAAGTTCTGCGCAAGCCGGAACCTCGCCTCGCTCTTGCGAGCGTCATCGTCGGCAGCGCCGTCGATGTACGACTGGAACGCCTCTTTCGCCGAAGGCCGATCTCCGGCCTTGTCGAACGCTTCCGCGGCATTCCAGAGCGACTGCATGTACGCCGGGTTGTCGTTGACAACCACCGCACGGGCGTGCTCGCGGAAGTAGGCACCCGCGTCGAGCAGGTGCCGCTTGAGCTGCGACGCCGAGACGCTCGTCTGCCCGCCATCGCTCGAGCCATCTCCAACCACCGCCTCGGCCTCATCGGCCATCCGCAGGTGCGCCTGCGCCATCGCCAGAAGCACATCCGCCGGGCGATCCGCCGGTTCGGCACCCGCGGTGCCGCTGCGCTCCTGCGCGAGCGTCCACGCACGCTCGGCCAACTGGGCATACTGCAGGGCCCGCGCCGGCTCGCGTTCGAAGCGGTCGGTGTGCAGCGTCATCAGTTCCGCACGCACCATTTCCGGCGCAAGGTCGCGACGAGCGTCACGCTCGCTCGCACGCGTCGCGCCAGCTTCCTTGCTCATCTCGTCGAGGACCTTCTGGAAGTTCTCCAGTGCGCCGTCATCATCGCCGAGCGCCGCGTTCGCCTGAGCGAGGCCGAACAGCGCGGGCATCAGCACCGACGTGCCCTGATACTCATCCCGCACTTGCGCGTACTTCTCGCGAGCCTCTTCCAGCTGCCCCGTCGCACGCAGGATCTGTGCCTGCAGCAGACGCGTCTCCCCCGCCATGGGCGAAACGCCCTGCATCAACCGCAGCGCCGAGTCGAGTTGCCGCTGGGCCTGCGGATACTGCTGCACGCCCGCGTACGCCTTGCCCAACAGGAACTGCAGTTCCGCCTTGCGATCATCGCGTAGCGATGCGGACGCATCAAGCCTGGGCAGCGACCGCAGAAGCACCGCGATCGCCTCGTCGTAGTAGTCGCCGCTGAGCCGGAGCTCGGTCTGCCGCGCCAGTGCCCAGGCGCGATCGTCAACGCTCGCGCCGGGGTTGTCCATCAGTTCGTTGAGCAGATTCAGCGTCATGTCGCCGCGGAGATCGCCCGACTTGAGATTCGTCTCCACGACGCGCATGTAAAGCCGCATCCGCCGATCACGCTCGGTCTCGGGCAGGGACTTGGCGATCGACACCGCCTCATCAACGTTCCCGATGCCGAGTTTGGACTCGGCGATCGCGACTCGGTCGGCGTTGGTCAGCTTGGCCCCGAGTTCCTCCGCGCGGGCATAGTCGGCCACGACCGCGCGATGGTTCTCCTCGCGGTTGATGCCCAGCCGCTGCTGACCCTGAGCGATCGAGCGGGCACGCAGCAGGTGGAACTCCATCAACTGCTGCTCGCCGAGCATCCCCGCCTCGATCGCCGGCGCGACCTTGCTGTTGAGCGTCTCGATGACCGCCTCGTACTCCGTCGCCTCAAACTGCTCCTGCGCCAACCGCATCGGTGCCAGCGGATCAGCCTTGGGTGCCCGCACCACGGCCATCGCCACACCGCCGACAAGCAACCCCGTCGCCAGCAGCATCACGGGAATCGGCCAGACCGCTCTCCAGTCAACGCTCGGCCGAAGACTCGCCGCGAGCGCATCGCCACCACCCGACGCCGCACCGGCTCCGCCCCCGGGAGTGCCCGTCGTCCCTGGCTTGGCTGTCGGCTCGCTCACGCACGCTCCCGTCGCATCGTCGTGCGACCATCCCGAAATCCGCGTCACGCGCCGCATCGGCCGCGCGCACCTTCCCCGCCACGCACCACCGCACTGCTCCCTTTATCGGGAAAAGCCCCCCAACCTCTGCACCCCCCTCGCATTCTGCTCGAAACCGCGGCCCGACCTGCCCCCTCCCCAGCCCCACCTATCGGCACTCAATGGCCTGATTTCGCCGATGACCACCGTCGCCGATGGGGTTATCGCCCCTGCCGCCCCCTCAGTCGCGGTCCTGTCCCTCGCGGCCATCGCCGCCACGCTGACCGCCCGGCTGCGGCTCAGGGGCATCCACGACCACCGCCGAACGCGTCAGAACATCGCCGACATGCCGCCCATTCGCGTCGAAGAACATCACAAGCCCGAACGGTGGCGTCCACTTGAACACGTTCCGAACCACACACCGCAGCAGTCCGACCGGCTCGTAGCCGTCGCCGTCGGGCATCTGGGTACCCGCGTCATCTTGCGCCGGATCCTCGCCATCATCGGCCTCGTGAGCATCTCCGTCGCCGCTACGCACCAGCTTGCTCGCCGCCTTGTCGCCGCCCTTGAACACCGCCGTCACGACCAGCCCGCCGGTCACGAACTTGCCCAAAGACCGGCCCGTGCGCCACTCCAGCAGCGCATTCACGCCCATCGTGACCGTCAGCATCGTAAACAGCGGCCAGAGACCATCTTCCGACATCCCGCCCGGCCGCAACCCGAGAATGCCCAGCGGGGTTGTCCCGAACGCCAGGCACGCCACGAGCATCCCCGGCACGATGTCAATCAGCGCGCCGTTGACCCGGACCGAAAGCGGCGCAAGCGCCATGCCCCGAGGAAGCCAGAACGTCTGCCGGCTCTCGCTCCGCAGCACAAACAGCAGCACCGCCACGATCATCACCGCCAGAATCGCCGAAAGCGCGAAGAACTCCCGCTGCGTGATCGGCCCCTCCCGCCGCGATGTGCCCTCGTAGAGATCCGCGCGGCCACTATGGACCGACACCTCGCGCACCTGCAGACCTCGCCCCGACGCATCCGCTCGGCCCGATGGAGCGATAACCCCTTCGACACGCGCCGACTCTGTCGCCGCATCATCGCCAACGCCAACCGCGGCGGTCACACCGCCCGTCGGCGGGCTCCACATCACCACCACACGCCCCGCTCCATCCATCGGCACCACCGCGACCGGCAGCCCCACCCCGTCGACCGGCGAAAGCTCCACCTCTCCAGCGACACCGCTGCGAACAACGGACATCCGCACTTCGCCCCGCCCGCCGCCCGGGCCGGGCTCAACCCGTGTCCGCACGATCTGGCCATCGACGATCGACACCCGCTCGTACGGTCCCGCCGTCGTTGGCAGCGTGCCGATTCCCGCATCCTCCCACTTTGCGACACCATCAGAAATCGTCGCCGTCCCGGCCCCGCTCCCGCCCTGGGCCTCCGACCCGGGCGTTGACGCCGCGGCATCAACGTCGACCAGCCGCATCGCCCGCTGACCCGCGAACGACAGCACGACACCGCGCGCCGTTCCAACGACCGTCCACGCGGCTCGCGATGACGGTGCCCTGCCCGCCATCGACGACGGCAGGTCGATGCGCAGCCAGCGGGAACCGACCAGCGCGAACAGCTCGGGGCCGTTCTCACCCGAGAGCATGGCGATCAACTGCCCACCACCGCCCGCGGCGGCGATGAGCTCCCCATCGCCCGGCAACGAAGACACGGCCTCCGGCCCACCAACCGGGCGATACTCCCATCCAAACACGGTCGGGCTCACGTCGATCCGCGCCGCTTCCATCATCGATACGCGGCGATGCATCCGCGATTGTCCTGCTGGCGCAGCAAACGGCCCGCCCGGCTCCGGAGCAAAGAAGAAAAACACCCGGGCTCCATCGGCCGCGAGTGCTTCGGGCGGGCGATTGAGTTCCACGACGCGGCGGACCGTGCCGGGCTTGCCGCCGCTGCCTTGGCCTCTTGGCGGCAGATGCACGAGCGACCATGAATCGCCGCTGACACGCTGCGAAGGCAGCCGCATCACGGCCCAGCCGTGCCCGCTGCGTTCGCCGTTACCAGCCGACGCTTCCAGGGCAGCCCCAACCGCGAGCAACACTTTGGACTCCGGTGCCGTCGCCGCGCCGCCCGTCGCGGCCTGAACGGACTTCGCCGCGGAGGACGACGACTCTTCCGGCTGAGCCGCGGCTCCGCGGGCGACCGCGAGCACGCACAGCACCGCCGCGGCCAGCAGGCCGAACACACCGGCCACACGTCCCGCGGTCGCCGTCGATCGCCCACGATCACAACCACTCTTCATCGTGCTCACTCTCCCGCCTCCCGCGTCGGCGCATCCAAGTCGATCACCCGCTCGGCACGCATCGTCTTCCGCACCGCCTCAAGGTCAAAGGCCCGCGGCGAAATCCGCGAGCGCCCGCCGCCCTCATCCCCATCCGACATTTCCGAAAAGCCAAGCCGCAGCTCCGATCCGCTCGGCACGTGCCGAATGAAGACCGACTGCGCCAGCCGCGGCCGCTCCGCGCCCGACGCACGGATATCCACCGGACCATGGGCCGACAGTTCGCTCTCGACGATCACCACGCCCGCCCGGTCGAGCAGCTCGACCCGCGACGGCCAACCCGTCGTCGCGTCCATCGTGATGCGCTCGAACGCGACACCTTCCGAGTCACCCGCTCCGTCGCCGCTCAGTTGATCATCCGTGGCCCGGTGTGGAATCGTCAGGATCGCGTTCTTGCCGTCGCTGCTCCATCGGGCCTGCGGGGAGTCCGCTGTGCCGGAGCCATCGGCCGCGATCGGTACCGCACCAATGAGCCGGACGATATCCGTTGGTCTGATCCGCAGACCGACAGTCGGCCCGCGCTTAACCCGCCAGGCCAGCGAGTTCAGCCCCGTAGCGACAAACTTCTCGTCGCCGCTGACATCAACCCACCAGTACCGCTCCTGATTGCACCCGAGCACGAAGAGCGTCTGGCTGAGTTTGCGGATGAAGATCGCCAGGTTCGACGGCGCGACCATCTGCATGCTGAACTCGGCCTGCTCCGTGCGTTCGGCCCCGTCGCTGCCGACGAGCCGAATCCGCACATCCCCCGCCGCGATAAACACCCGCGAAAGCCGCTCGGCGTTGCGGTTGTAGCGCTCGATCATCGTCGCCACGTCGGGCGCTGCACGCGCGGGCGAAACCCATGTTCGATCGCCCATTTGCGTCGCCTGACACCCCATGAGGGCCAGAACGCCCGCGAGCGCACCCGCGCACGCACCACCTCGGACGCACGTGCGGACCAAGGCTGGAACACTACCGGCAACCCGCCGCCGTGCACGTCGATGCGCCTGCTCCGCGCGAGCCGAGCGGCTGTTCACATCCGGTCGGTTCACGCCCCGCGTCCCGAACCGGCGGACACCGACGAGCCGGCAACGACCTTCACCTCGACCGTCGGCGATGCCGCGGCTTCGGTGCTTGCGGTGCCGCTGCCGCCCTCGCCCTCGAGTTCCGCCAGCACGTCGACGATCGTCGCCTCATCAAGCCCCGGGTCGTGGACCTCGGTCAACGGCGGCCCCTCGGGCGGCTTGGGCTCGCCCTTGCGCCGCAGCAGCATGGCACCGCGTCGCGTTACGCCCTCGAGCGTCAGCAGCTTCCGCCGAACCATCAGCAGCGCCACCACAAACCGCAGCGCCGCACGCTTCTCCGCCGCGCTCGATGCGCCGAGCGCCGAAGCATCATCCTGCGGGAGTTCGACGACCTCACCGGTTTGTTCGAACAGGTCCGTCAGCGCGGCGTCATCAAGGATGGGCTTGGCCTTGACGCTTCCTTCGTGAACGACAGCCCGCCAGAACCCGACGCGCATCCCCGGGCGCCGCTCACCCGCCTCCATCGTCGGCCGACGGCCGCCCGTGGCCTTCCACGCATCCAGCGAGTAGTCCACGCGCTGCAAGGGTTGGCCATCGCCAAGATCCTCGAGCGTCGCGATGTACACCTCGCCCGATTCCAGCGCCCGCCCCGTAACGCAGCACCTGCGTGTCGGTTTGCCAACCGTAAATGACAGCAATCCGCTCATGGCAGGAGTGTACCCCGCGCCGATCATCGGCGGTCACTCGCTGCAGCTGACGGTGAAGAACCTCGCGCTCGATCCGCCCGGCCCGACGGCAAATCGCATCGTCTTGCCGCAGGTCGGACACCGCGCGTCGTACGCCGTTCCCGCCGCGTTGCGATACACACGGGTGTACTTGTTCGCGCAGCGGAAAAAGAGTCTCAGAAAGGGCCTGCCCAGAGGCGACGCGGCCGCCGTCTCGTCGCTTGCGGACGATGCGGGCCGGGAAACCGGCGACCCGGCGACGGACAGTTCGACAATGTCCTCAGGATCAGGGGGCATCTCAGACCCTTATCGGCGAAATTGGGATGCAGCCCCGAGACCCGAACAAGAAACAAACCGACTATCGGTTTGTTTTTCCCACGGTCGGAATCGTTGCAATTTGCGCCCAATCGCCGATATGCTCCGAAGGAAGACATCCACGGTCGATCCGCATACAGTACGGACACGGTTCGGATTCCCCGATCTTCCCCAGTTTTACCCCATCCGGTCCGGTCATCTGCCCACAATGACGCAGGCCACAGCGGTTACCATCCTGCCCGACCCCCCACCCCCGCCGACACCCATCGGGTTGATCGCGGGCGCGGGGAGGCTCCCACTGATCATCGCGCAGGGCTTGCGCGAAAGTGGTCACCCGGTTCACGGTCTTGGGCTTCGTGACCAGTTTGACCCAACATTGCCCGGGATGTGCGACTCGTTCCAGCAAGCCGGCGTGTTGCGGGTTGGGTCTTGGGGACGTCTTCTGCGCGAACGTGGCGTCTCTCACGCGATCATGGTCGGCCGCGTCGATAAGGCCCGGCTGATGTTCGATCCGCTGCGGGTTCTCAAGAACCTGCCGGACCTGCGGACAATCAAGGCTTGGTACGGCCAACTCCGTCACGATCGTCGATCGCACGCGATCTTGCGGGTTGTGGCTCAGGAACTCGAGCGAGAGGGCGTGAGCCTTCTGGACTCGACCGCGCCGATCGCCGGCGAGATGGCGCACGCGGGCGTGATGACGGCGCGGGAGCCCTCGGCGCGTGAGAATGCGGATATCTCGTTCGCCTGGCCGCTGATGCGTGAATTGCTCCGGCTGGACATCGGGCAGTCCATCGCGGTGCGTGAACTGGACGTGATCGCGGTCGAGGGCATCGAGGGGTCCGACCGAATGATCGAGCGTGCGGGGCAGCTGTGCCGACGTGGCGGCTGGGTCATGTGCAAGGGCGCACGCGCCGGGCATGATCGCCGCAGCGATGTGCCGACGGTGGGCGTCAAGACGATCGAGAATCTGCACGCGGCAGGCGGCAGTTGCCTGGCACTGGCCGCCGGTGATGTGATCATGATCGACAAGGTCGAGATGCTCAACACCGCCGATCGGCTGGGCATCTCGATCGTGGGCGTGCCCTCGGCGATCGCCTGAGCCGCAGAAGCAGGCGACATGAACAGCGATGACGCGATCGCGAACGCCGGGCACGAGCAGTCGCCGCCGATGTCGTTTGTCTCCCGCGGCGGACTCAAGCTCCTGCACGCGATACGCACTTGGAATCTCGATGTTCGCGGCAGGATCTGTGCCGATCTCGGCTGCTCCACCGGCGGATTCACCGACTGCCTGCTCAGGCACGGTGCGGTGCGTGTGCACAGTGTCGATACCGGGTATGGCGTGATTGACTATCGCCTTCGCACGAACCCCGCGGTAAACGTCATGGAGCGCAGCAACGCTCTTCACGTTGCGCCCGCCGAACCCGTGGACATCGTGGTGTTCGATCTCTCTTGGACGCCGCAGAAGCTGGCGGTTCCGGCATCGCTGAGGTGGTTGAAGACCGAGCCCACCGCACGGATCGTCTCGCTCATCAAGCCGCACTACGAGGACAAGGCCATGGCGGCAATGCACCGAGGGCTGCTCCCCGATGCGGAGGCTGCACTCGTTGCCGAGCGCGTGGTGGGTCAGTTGCCCGCTCTTGGTGTCGAGGTGCTGGGTTGGACCGCGTCACCCATCCGCGGCGGCTCGCAGAAGAAGGCTACATCGGGCAACATGGAGTACCTGGCCCTGCTCAAGCGGGCGTGAGCGCTCGGGACGTCGAGCGAGGGCTCCGTGGAAAAGGCGGGCGGAAGAGGGAGCGCGACCGGACCGTCGACCTGCAGAAAGAAAACAGCCCTTGCGGAAGCAAGGGCTGCTTGAAGCGGAGAGGGGGAGATTCGAACTCCCGATACAGACGAGCTGTATACTAGTTTTCGAGACTAGCCCATTCAACCGCTCTGGCACCTCTCCGTGCAGAGTGCCGAGGGTTTCTCGGCAGAGCAGACGAGTATCTTTGCTCACCGGGGGGCAGGGGTCAACCTGCGGCGAGGAATCGGCACAATCTCTGGAGGATGCGTCATGATCGGACCTGAACCGGTGATGAGGTTGCCGAACGTGCAGTCGCGATCCAAGAGGCGAAGCTCACGTGTTGAGCGGATGCTCGTCGCGGTCGCGGCCGCGGCCGCGGGGGTTGGCTTGACGACGATCGCCGCGGTTTGGGGGCAGTCCGGTCCTCCTGCCGCTCCGACGGTGCCACCCGCGCCTTCGGCCCCGGCGAATGGTTCGGGCGTGAACCCTGCCGTTGTACCCACGCGGGGCGGGAGCGACTTCTGGACCAAGCGGCAAGCGGTCCTGACGACCCGGCTCGATGAGGCCGGGACGAAGGTCGCCAGGGGCGAGGCTTCGCCGAGTTGGGTGCTAATCGGCGACTCGATCACTCAGGGATGGGAGGCGGCGGGCAAGGACGCCATCAAAGAACTGAACCGCTTCGGCGAGGTGCTGAACCTCGGCATCGGCGGTGACCGGACGCAGCATGTTCTCTACCGGATTGCCGACGGCTCGCGGCTTGCGAAGTTGTCGCACGCGGGCGAAAGCCCGACCGCCCCGACGTGGGTCGTGCTGCTGATCGGGACGAACAACCTCAACAGTGACTCGCCCGAACAGTCAAGCGAGGGGATCATCACCTGCGTGCGGGCGATTCGCGCGACACTGCCCACCTCTCGGGTGCTGATCGTGGGCATCCTGCCGCGGGCGCAGAAGAGCGACAAGCTCCGGACGCTCGCGGCGGAGACCAACGCGGCGCTGGAGCGGCAATTGAAGGACGGCGGCGAGAACTCTCTTCTGTCTGACCCGATGGTTCGTTTTGCAGACATCGGTCCGCGGTTTGTCGAGGCTGACGGCACAATCTCCAAGGATGTGATGCCGGACCTGCTGCACTTGTCCGGCGAGGGGTATCGGCGGTTCGCGGCGGCCATCATCGAAGCGACGTGGGAGCGTGATCGCCAGCCCAACGGCAAGTGATCAGGTGCTGACGCGAACGAGGGGACCGCGCAAAGCGCGTAAGCGTCGCGAGTTCTCGGGCGTTGGCGAGGGGTGATCGCTTCGCGGGTGAACGGAATGGCCTGAAGCGGCGAACCCTTCGCTTCATCGTGGAACGGCGGTCGTGCGCGCACGGAGTTCTGAGTCGCGAGGTATCGCGAGATATGGCCCGACACGTGGCCAAACGGACCTTCGCGTGCCGAAGGCTTCGCCCAGAGCGCACAGGCGGCCCCCAATTACCCCGCTTGAGCCTCGCACGCGAAGAAATCGAATGTCAAAGTCGATGATGCATTGTCGCGAGTGTACTTACGCACCGCGGGTAGGAAGTCCCAACGGTCGGCGACGCGTACACGCCGACCGCCACGCCAGGCTGGCAAGGAGTAGCAGTATGATGACTCGTCGCGTTCGTAAGGCTTTCACGCTGGTTGAAATTCTGATCGTGGTCGTGATCCTCGGCATTCTTGCCGCGATCGTGATCCCCCAGTTCACTCGCGCCTCTGACGATGCCCAGGTCGGCAACGTCCAGACGCAGCTGCAGACGATCCGCAGCCAGATCGAGTTGTACCGCGTCCGCAACAACGGCGGCTACCCGGACTTCGGCGGCTCCGACAACGACGGCTGGGGCGTCCTGGCTGGCAACGACGCCGATGGCAATCCCGGCAACTACATGAAGACCACGCCGGTGAACCCGCGAACGGGCACGTCGACGATCGCGACGGGCGCTGAGGGCTCGCACCTGGCGGCGGTGGTCCGCGGCGACACCGGCTGGATCTGGGACGGCACGAACGTTCACGCCAACGGCTTCGATGAGGCCGCCGCGAACGACGGCGATGCCGCGACGCCGGCTTGGGTTGCTCCGTAAGAGCACGCCCGAGTTCAGAATGATCTTCTCACGCGGATCCTTCGCAGGATTCGCGTGACTTGTTGGGTGCCGGGGTCGAAACGGCGAGGCGGAGCTTGCGGAGCAGCGGACATGACCGACGCCATCGTCACATCTCCGAGTGCGCGAACATCGGCCTGGGGGCATTGTCGCCGCGGCGCATTCACGCTGGTTGAAATTCTCGTCGTTGTCGTCGTGCTGGGCATTCTCGCATCGGTCGTTGTGCCCGGACTGGCCAAAGCCGGCCAGGAAGCGAGCATCTCGGCGACGTCGGCGGAACTGCAGCGTGCGCGTCAGTTCATCGAGGTGTTCCGCTCGCGAAACTCGGGTCGACTCCCGGCGATTCAGGAGGGCGATGGCCAATGGGGAGAGCTCGTGGGCGAGCGGTATCTCAGCAGTCCTCCCACGAATCAGCATGTGGATCGGGAGTTCTCGCAGGTTGTGCGCTTCGGGCTCGGGCCGGAGGCCACGCCGCGGCCGGAGTACGGCTGGATCTACAACCCGATGACCGGAGGTCTCTGGGCGGGCGGATTCGATGAGCGGGACCAGCCGATCCCGCGTTAGCGGACCTTGGAGGTTCAGGAAGATGGGCCGGAACATCGGTTGGGGAGTGAACGGGCGTGGCTGATCGGTCGATGAACGGTGTGAGCCACCGCACGTTCGCGGGCGGACCCAGGAGCATCCCATGCGACGCCGCGGCCATGAAGTGAAGTTGAGTGTTGTACTTGCCGGACTTCTCGCGATGAACATCGCGGTGCAGTTGGTTCAGCTGACGCAGGGCTCGATGGCGGTTGCTCAGCCCGCGTCTCAGACGCCGCCGCAGCCGTTCGGGAACAGCGCGGAGTTTCAGCGTCGCACCGCCGACGGGATCGGGCAACTGGTCGAACGGATGGGGCGGATCGAGGCTCGCCTCGAGAAGCCGTTCAACGTGAAGGTTCTGGAGATGCCTCCAATCCAGGTGAATCTGCCCAAGACGGCCAACTGAAGCAAAGACGGCGAAGTGCCGTCGGAGTGAAGCATGATGCGCCTTGCCAACGATCGTCAGACCCGCGGAGCACTGCGGTGTCGGGCGCGCGGTGTGGTTCGCATGGTGCGCTCGGGCTTCACACTGATCGAGATGATCATCGTCATTGCGCTGCTGGGGATCGCGGGGATGCTTGTGATCCCGGCGATGGGGTCGGTGGGTGCACTGCGTTCGCAGGCCGCGGTACGGACGATCGTGGCGGACTTGACGTTCGCGCAGTCTGACGCGATCGCGTTTCAGCAGGGACGCGCGGTGGTGTTCGATCTCAACGCCCAGACGTACAGCGTCGTGCAGGTCATCGGCCGCGACGCCGACGCGACAACGAGCACGCTCTACGACCCGTCGCGTCCCGACGGTCGGTACATCGTCCGGCTGAACGAGGATCGCTTCGCGGGCGTGCGTGTGACGAGCGTCGCATTCAATGGCGATGACTCGAATCACACACTCGTTCTCGACGACATGGGAACCCCGGTCTCGGAAATCGGATCAAGCGAGCCGGGGACGGGCGGGGTGATCCGCGTAGAGGCAGGTCCGGCGGACAATCCGACGCAGATCTTCGACATCATCGTCGAGCCGTTCACCGGGCGAGTGTCGATCAGGAAAATCAAGGACGAATGAGCATGAAGACGAGTCAGGCTCACGGCAGGCGGTTGCGCGGCCCGGCGACGTTTGTCGCGGTGGTCGCGGTGGCGTTCGGGCTCCTGCTGTGGGCCAGGCTCATCCTCGTGACCGGGCACCCGCGCACAGCGACGGCGGCGCCATCGCCGAAGGCGGTCGATCGCCAGGCCGGCGAGAACCAGACGCCCGACGCAACCCTTGGTGCGTCCACGACTCGCGGGACCGAGAACACGCCGGGCACAAGCGAAAGCGGAGATTCTTCCGCAACCGCGGCCGGTGATGCGACGCCGCGTTGATCTGTAACGGATGTGCGGTGCGGGACGAGTATGCCGGACATTGCGGGGAAGACCGTCATCTATCCGGCCAAGCGTGAAAGTCGTGCACAAGTCCGCAGTCACTCCAGACGAAACACATTGTCACGAGCACCGCTCGCCCGGAGTTGAGGCGAGGCGTGATCGAAACTGGAGACCCGCATGACTTCGCATCGCAACGCCGATCGTCCGATTCGTACGCATCGATCCGCCGCCCCACTGCTGATGTCGGCCGGCGCAGCGTTGCCGATCGCGGCGGCGCTGAGCATGAGCCTGACGAGCCCCGCGCTGGGCCAAGGGCAAGCCGAGGGCGACAAGCCTCGCATCAGCGTGTCGGACCAGATGACCGTGGACATGCACGTGCGGAACGAGGAAGTGACCAATATTCTGGAGATGCTCGCGATCCAGAGCAAGCGGAACATCATCGCCAGCCGCAACGTGTCGGGCAAGATCTCGGCGGACCTGTACGGCGTGACGTTCTTCGAGGCGCTCGACGCGATTCTTCACGTCAACGGCTTCGGGTACATCCAGAAGGGCAACTTCATCTACGTTCACACGACCGAGGAACTGGAGAAGATCCAGCGCCAGATCAAGACCCGCTCGGCGAAGGTCATCCGCCTGAACTATCTCACCGCGGCCGATGCCGCGGAGTTCGTCAAGCCGCTGCTGAGCGAGAAGGGCGGCGAGATCAAGACGAGTACGAAGACCGAGAGCTTCGCGCTGCCGACGGATGTTCCGGCGGGAAAGGATGACTTTGCGCTCGGTGCGACGATCGTGGTCATCGACTACGAGGAGAACATCGCGGCGATCGAGAAGCTGCTGGCCGAGCTCGACACCAAGCCCGCCCAGGTGCTGATCGAGTCGACGGTGCTGCAGACGAACCTGACCGAGGACAACGCCTTCGGCGTGGACTTCTCGATCATCGGGTCGGTGAACTTCTCCGACTTTGCGACAGTCGGCGGTCCGCGCGGCGTGGCCGAGGCCCTCGGCCGCGGCACCGGTGCGGGCACGAGCGGCGGCTTTTCGCCGGCCGACAACACCGGCACGGGCATTCAGGTCACGCCCGGCAAGAGCGGTGGTCCGTCGACGATGAAGATCGGCATCGTCTCCAACAACGTCGCGGTCATCGCGCGGCTGCTGGATGAAGTCAGCGACACGACCATCGTCGCCAATCCGAAACTGCTGGTGCTCAACCGCCAACCGGCGCGCGTGGTCATCGGTCAGCGTCTCGCGTATCTCTCAACGACCGCAACCGAAACGAGCACCACACAGACCGTCGAGTTCCTCGATACCGGCGTGCAGCTGCACTTCCGCCCGTTCGTGACCAATCAGCGCGAGATCCGAATGGAACTCCGCCCGCAGATCTCCGAAGGTACGACGGCCGAGATCCGCGGCCTCGGCGGAGGCCTTGTCACGGTGCCCAACGAGTTCCGCCAGGAGGTCACGACGAACGTGATCGTTCCCGACGGCATGACGGTGGTCATCGGCGGCATGTTCAAGGAGAAGACGGTCGCCAGCCGCTCGCAGGTCCCGCTGCTGGGCGACATCCCGCTCGTTGGCACGGCCTTCCGCGGGCATGAGGACAGCACCGACCGCGAGGAGTACATCTTCCTCGTCACGCCGACGATCGTCAGCGACACGGTGCTGCTGGATCAGGGCGAGCGTGCGGCGGTCAGCATCGATCGCGTCCGCACGGGCACCCGCCAGGGCCTGCTGCCCTGGTCTCGTGAGAAGATCACGTCAGCGCTCAACGTCGAGGCCGAGGAACTGGCCCGCAACGGCGACAACGAGTCGGCGCTCTGGAAGCTCAACCGTTCGCTCTCGCTCAACCCGCGTCAGACCGAGGCGCAGACGCTGCGAGAGAAGATTCTGGGCCAGCGTGAAGTCTGGCCGTCGCGTGAACTCTTCCGCGAGGTTGTTGACGACAAGGTGGCACGCCGACTCAAGGATGTCACCCCCACGCCCGATGCTCGCCAGCCCCGGCCGGTCTTTGACACGCCGATACCGCAGACGCCCGTTGACTTCAACAAGCCTCCGGCTCCGGAAAGCAAGCCGGTGAAGATCAATTCGGTCCGCCAGATCAAGCCTTCTCAGAGCGTGATGCTCCCGGCGACACAGAGCTCGCCGACGACGTTCTTCGACACGACGACGCAGCCGGCCGTGCCCGAAACGCTGGCGGCAACAGCCCAGAATGGCGCGACGGACTCGGGCTCGGAGCAGAGCAACGGCAACACGGCATCGCTTCGTCGTGACGCGGCCACGTTGCAGCCGGCGACCCAGTCCAACCCTCCGGCGACGCCGCAGACGGCCACCGTTCCGGTCGACGGCGGCAACTGAGCCCCCACCGACACACCAGGCGTCAACGTCCCGGCGGGCACTCCGGCACAAGGTGCCCGTCGGGACGAGACGATCCGCAGCTCAACTCGCTTCTGACTTCTTCATCGCAGCATCCCCGGGGCACGGACCGCTCGGGAAAACGCAAACACGGACCGATCACTCACGTTTCTCACTGCAAGGAAGCACGAATGAACACGATTCAGACTCGCACCCGACTGATTCTCTCGCTGATCGCCGCGGCCGGACTGAGCATCGCCTCCGGGTGCGCAAGCCGGGGGTATACCAAGGAGGCATCGAACGCCGCTCAGCAGCGAGCGATCCAGTTCCGAGGCGGGGTTCAGTTGTCGATGGCCCAGCAGCAGTTCCTCGCGGGCGACTTGGACAAGGCGCTCAAGACTGTTGACGGTGTGATCGCCGCGAATCCGCAGGTCGCCGCGGCGCACGTTCTTCGAGGCCGCGTGCTCAGCGAACGCGGCGCACTCGAGGAGTCGCGCCGGTCGTTCCTGACCGCCGAGAGCCTCGATCCCGCCAATGTCGAGGCGCAGTACTACCTCGGCATCGTGTACGAGCGCTTCAGCCAGCCCGACGAGGCGATGAACAGGTACAAGCGGGCGATGGATTTGGATCGGGCCAATCCGCAGTATGTCGTCGCCGCGGCGGAGATGCTCGTGGCCCAGAACAAGCTCGAGGAGGCCGACGCGCTCCTTGTCGAGCGTCGCGGCGACTTCGAAGCCAACGCGGGGATCCGCCAGTTGCAGGGCCAGATTGCGCTGCTTCGGTCGGATCCGGCCGCAGCGGCACGTGCGCTCCGCGAGGCGAGCATGCTCGCCCCGGACGATCACAACATCCGGGAGGACCTGGCTCGCGCCCAGTTGGTCGCGCAGCAGCACAGTGACGCCCTGATCACGCTCGATCGCCTGCTCAGCATCGAGGCTAACCGCCAGCGACGCGACCTGCGCTCCATGCGTGCTCAGGCGCTGATCGGGCTTGATCGTCTCGGCGATGCGCGGACGGAGCTCGTGAATCTGACCAGCGACCAGGCGGGCACCCGCGACGCCGCGGCGTGGTTCGAGCTGGGCAAGCTGTGCGCACGCATGAACGATCTGGACAGGCTGCGCTTCGCGGCCGGTCGCGTCGTGTCGCTGTGGCCCAATCGCTACGAGGGCTTCATGCTCCGCGGCATGCACGCATCGCTCTCGGGCGATACCAAGGCCGCGATTCAGCACCTGGATCGTGCGATCTCGCTGACGTCAACGGACGCCCGGCCGCTCATTCTCAAGGCCGTGCTGCTGGAGGAAACCGGCCGCACGCACGAAGCGGTCGAGGTGCTCAGCCGAGCGATCGAGCGCGACGGCGGGCGCGATCCGCGGCTGATGGAGTACTTGGCGGCGCTGCAACTGCGCGAGGGCACCGCGGCGATGCAGGCCGACCCGAACGCGGCCAACATCAATCCCTGAAAGCACAGGGACGAGAGCACAACCTGCGACACTCACCCGCCCGTGCCGAAAGGCGCGGGCGTTTCGTTTGTGCCGTCGACTTCGATCTCCACCTGGAGCTC
This sequence comes from Phycisphaeraceae bacterium, assembly GCA_021297895.1. GTDB lineage: Bacteria > Planctomycetota > Phycisphaerae > Phycisphaerales > UBA1924 > JAJTHN01. The sequence goes on from JAJTHN010000006.1 coordinate 36,782, forward strand.
GATGTGCATCGGCGCAAGGCAGTGCGTGTCGTTGCAGGGTTGAAGCGTGACAACAATGACCGGTTTCTGCGTGACCGCACCGACCTTCTCGATCACGACCGGCATCTCGATGATACCGGAGAGAACCCGATGGCTCGCCCCGGAGATCGCGGTACCGTCGGGACAGTCGCAGTAGATCTTGAGCCCGTCACCATCGCGCAGGCCGACGCGCAGCGGCAACACCTTGCCGCCGGAGGCTTCGCCCGCGGCGGCATCGTTGATGTGGTACCCGTCGTCGAGTTCAATACGGATGGAGAACTGCGCGGGGGCGTCGTCGGCCACGAGGACGCGTTCCTCGCTCGCGAGGATCGCCCGCACACCCGGCGCGGCCTGCGGCGCCGAGACGGGCCGCGCGCCGATGGCCGCAAGGGACTCTCGCACCGCCGGACCAAGGCGGCGGAGCATCCGGAGCAGCACGCGCGTCGCGTTCGCCGTGGCGATGGACGACTCAGCGATCGAGGGCGAATGCGCCGCCAGTGCCCCGAGCAGGCGATCACGCCAGAGAGGCTGACCGGTGAGCTCGTGAACCTGATCGAGCGCATCGAGCATCATCGACGTGCTGGATGCGATCGCGCCGTCGTACGTGGAGCGAGCCCGAACGAAGAGGTCGGACCGATGATCCCGCGTGTCGAAGTACCCCTTGCCGCCCGAAGCATCATGGAACCGCTCGTGAGCCAAGTCGAGCAGCGCGATGGCGGTCGCCAGATCCTGTCGGCCCGGTGCCGAAACACGGTCGCCCACTCGGTGGAGCGCGAGGAACGCAAGCGCGAGAGATGCGTAGTCCTCAAGACCGGCCTCGCTCTCGGCAACAGCGCCACGACGGGCGCAGCGGGCGAGTGAGCCATCTGCGTGGCGCAGCCGGGTGTTCACTGCATCGGCGGCGCGGCGAGCCATGTCGATCCACGAGGGCTCATCGAGGCTCGCTCCCGCGAGCGCAAGGGCCTCGATCATCATCGCGTTCCAGCTCAGCACGATCTTGTCATCGAGCCTCGGCTGCTTTCGCTGCTGCCTCGCTTGGAGCAACTTGCCCCACACACTCGCGAGCGCTGAGGCGAAGTCCGCAGGCGTCATGCTCAGTCGGGATGCCATCACATCCGGCAGTGCTTCAAGCCGCAGGACGTTTCTGGCGGGTTCGTCGGGATGATGCGGGTCCTGGAAGTTCGCGCCCGCATCGAGCCCGAACACTCTCCCCGCGAACGCTGCGTCGGCATCACTCAACACGGCGGCGACATCATCTCGCGTCCAGACGTAGTTCAGCCCCTCCTTGCCGTCGACCTCGGCATCCTGTGCCGTGAAGAACATGCCGGTTTCGGGATCGGTCATCTCAACCTGAAGGTACCGGACGATGCGCCTCGCGACGTCTGCGTAGAACGGCTGCCCGAAGATCTTCGCGGCTTGCTCGTACACCGTGAGCAACTGGGCGTTGTCGTAGAGCATCTTCTCAAAGTGCGGCACGAGCCAAAGTGCGTCCACGCTATAGCGGTGAAAGCCACCGGCGAGCTGATCGAAGATGCCGCCGAGAGCCATTCGGTCCAGTGTTGTGCGGAGCGCGGTGTCGATCGCGGCCCGGGCCTCGGAGGCTGTCGTGCTGGTTCGGGCATCGAGCAGAAGCCGGAGGTAGACGGGCTGAGGGAACTTCGGCGCTCCGCCGAATCCGCCGTGCGTGCGGTCGAAAATGGTCAGCAGGGTGCTGACGGCGCGCTCAACTTCCGCCGGGCCGACGAGTGCGGGCGGTCCGACATCGGCGAGCTTCTCCCGAACAGCCGCGGCCACGGTCTGAGCCTGCGCACGCACCTCCTCCGGTCGTTCACGCCACGCCGCGCTCATCGCGAGACATACATCGGTGAACGACGGGCGGCCGAAGGCCGCACGCGGCGGGAAGTACGTGCCACCCCAGAATGGCGCGAGCGTGACAGGATCGAGAAAGACCGACATCGGCCAGCCGCCGGAACCCGTCAGCATCTGCACGGCGCTCATGTAGAGGTCGTCAACCTCGGGACGCTCCTCGCGGTCGACCTTGATGTTCACGAAGCACTCGTTCATCACCTTCGCCGTCGCGTCGTCCTCGAACGACTCGCGCTCCATCACGTGGCACCAGTAGCACGTCGAGTAGCCGACGCTCAGAAAGATCGGCACGTTGCGGCGGCGGGCCTCGCTGAAGGCCCCCTGACCCCACGGGAACCAGTCCACGGGGTTGTGGGCGTGCTGCAACAGGTACGGGCTGCGTTCGCGGGCGAGACGATTGGCCGGATGGCGATGCGCTGCGGTCGTAAGGCTCATAGGCAACGGTAGCAATCGACCGCTCAGCGGCCGGCGTGGCCCGCAAACCCAGGCCCGATGGACACGCCGCCCATGGGCGAGACAACCAGGGCGCGGACGACGCCGTCGGTCGACACGGGCGCGACAGTGCGCGGCTCGGCCACGCCCGAGCGAGCACGGACCTGTCGCATGGCAACAACCGATGAGATCAGCGCCGCATCAACGGGCAGCAGACGCACCTGCACGTTGGCCATGCCCGCGCAGATACGCAGTCCGGTCTCATCGTCGTGTTCCAATCGATCGCGCGTGACGACCTCGAACGCTCGGGCGTACTCACCGGCCGCGCGGCGAACATCGACGCTGCCGATGCCGGCGCTCTCTACGGCCGCGTGAATCGCCGTGCGCAACGTCGCGGCTTCTTGAGCGAGTTCGTCGCGGAGTGCAAGAATCACGCGGCCGGAAGCCTGCGTGAGAACGGGCAGCGCGAACGACACCAGCAGTCGGCCGAGGTGACCCTCGGCCCGTCCCGCGAGCGATCCGACGTTCTCCCTCGCGCCCGCGCGGACCGACCAGCAGCCGTGCCTCGCGGCGAACGCATCGAGCCCCGCAGCCATGGGCACGCTGATGCCCGGGTCCGGGCCGCCCTTGAGCAAGTCCGCGGGAAGTTGATCGAGCATGCCCGCATCGGACGAAAAGGTCTCCTCATGTGCGTATGGCCGCAGCGGCGACCACGCGGGTTCGGCACCGATGCGACCGGTGGATCGGCGAACATCGTCGATCGCGTCGCCGCCGTCGTGCAACGACTCGATGATGCCGAGGGACCAGAGCGGGCTCATCCACCGCCATGATTCGATCAGGCGCAGGTACCGGGGGTGCCGGGAGAACGCTTCGTGGACCGCTGATCGGCTCACGCCCGCGAGGGGCGCGGGGAGGATCGTGACCATGCGCTCGCTGATCGACGCGGCGACCATGACGGCCAGTTCTCGACCGGCGAGGTGGTACGGGCTGACCGCGCAGATCATTGCGCACCGCCGATCGGCAGCATCGGACGCGCAGGGGCCGTGACGCGGCCAGCGGACCGACGCTCGCCCGCGGCGTCGCGAAGCCAGGAGATCATGCGGTCGGTGTAGCCGGGCAGAAAGATGAACAGCCACTCGTGCCCGCCGGCGAAGGTCCAACGCTCCGGCCGCCCGGCCAGTTCCCACAGCTCATCGCCAAGATCCGCCGGCACGGCCGTGTCACTCCTCGCGTGGATCATGAGCGTTGGCAACGACCGGAGCACCGCGGCGGTGCGGACCGGATCCAACGGTGATGTGGACCGATAGAGCGCGATGGCCTCCCGACGCTGCACCTCGCTCGGCGCGGCGCCCAGCCACACGAAGCGGAGAGCATCGACCCAGCCCGCGTAACTGCTTCGGAGCGCGATCGACATGAAGTCCACGCCCCCGGCGATGAGAATCGCCGCATCGAAGGCATCGGGCTGGCGAGCGACGACAGTCGGGAGCACCATCGCCCCCGCGCTCAGCCCCATGACCACGCGCGGACGATCGGCCAGCGCAGGACGCTGCGACATGACGTATACCAGCGCCGCCTCGACCGCGTACGCGCATTCCACAGCGCGATCGCCAAGCACGGCGGAGACCGCTGCGATTCCTTGGGCGGGATCGGTCGGGTCGATTCGGAACTCGCGGCGTTCGCTGAATCGCGACGGCTGCGCGAGCATCCGCAGCACGCACCAGCCCTCGGCCCGCAGAGATCCGGCGATAGCGTCGATCGTTGGTTCAGGCGTACCGAACAGCCCGGGCAGCAGGACAATCAGCCCGCGTGCCGGTGTGCCGACCTCGGCGTCGGCATACGAGAACCATGTGCGTTGAAGGTCAACGAGCACACCACCCGGAGTGACATCGCCACTCGGAGTCGAGACTGAAGGCTGGCGGCCTCGCTCCGTGCCACTGATGAACTTGAAGAACAGTGAAGCGCCGCGAGCATCTCCCGGCTTGATGCCGCGATTGATGCTCGGCGAAACGAACACAAACGCCCCAGGGCCTTCGCCCTCAAAGCGGGCCAGACCGTCGCTGAACCACGGCGCACGCCGCCGAGCGAGCGTATTGGCATCCTCGCGCTGCTCTTCAGTGAGAAGCATGCGATCCGAGTCGGTCTTCCGAAACATCCGCGGCGGTCCTTCCAACGCGATGATCGTGCCCATGAGCCGACGCGAAAGGCCACCCGGCACAGTCCGCGGCAGGCCCGACCAGACGCGATAGCGAGCGCGCCATTCGCCCGGACCGACCAGCGGGTCCAGAGGCATGACAGGTGATGGCGCGGGGCCCTCGGCGAGTCTCGCGGGCTCGTAACTCATGCAGCCACCGACCAGCATGAGCGATGAGCTCAGCGCGGCAGCCAACAAAGCGCGGCGCCCGAAAACGCCAGCGGCCATTCCGACGCCGCGAATCGCCGAGGCTGCGTTCACCGCTCCGGCTCACCACGATCCGGAACAGCGGATGGCTCACCCGCGGGCGCCGCACCGGACTTGTCCTGGAGGTGATCGCGAAGATCGCCCAGCCGCTTGCGGAGCGGATCGTTGAGACGATCGGACTCCTCGCGGTTGTTGACGACGACCGGCGTGATGAAGGCGACGAGCTCGGTGTTGGTCTTGCTGCGCTCGGTGCTGGTAAATGGCAGGCCGAGGATCGGGATGTCGCCAAGGAGCGGGATCTTCCGCTTGGTCTCGGTGTCTTCCGTGCGCATGATGCCCGAGATGACGACGGTTTGACCATCGCCGACGATGAGTTGCGTCGTGGTTTCCCGGCGATCGACGATGGCCCCGCCGAAGAGCGTCTGACCCGCGACTGTGTTCGAGAGCTGAAGGTTGACGCGCAGGTCAACATCGCGCTCCGGGGTGATCCGCGGGCGGACGCGGAGCTGGATACCGACGGCGCGATAGTCGAAGGACTGAACCAGCCCCGTAGTGCCCGTGGCGGTCTGGGTGTCGGTGATGAACGGGATGTCCTGCCCGTCGAAGAAGATGGCTTCCTGGTTGTCCGACGTGAAGATCCTCGGCTCGGAAAGGATGCGGACCTGCGTGTTCTGGGCCAGTGCCTGGAGTAGCACATTGACATTCACGCCGACATTCAGCACGCTGGTGTCAAAGAGCGAGTTGGCCAGTTCGTTGTTGGTGCCGGTGAAGATCGGGCCGTTGTTCGACGACCCGATGCCGATCGCGTTGTCGGAGTTGGTGGGCGTGATGGCGCTGTTGCTGAAGCGGACGCCAAGTGCCGTCGCGTCTTCACCGGTGAGCTCGACGATGACCGCGGCGATGAGCACCTGCCGACCGGGCTTGTCGAGGCGTTCGATGATCTCGACGATCGAACGCTTGTACTCGAGCGGCGCGAGCACCATGACCGCGTTCTGCCGCGAGACGGGGACGATTCGTGCCTTGGAAATCAGGTTCGAGGATCCGGCACTGTCCGTCGGCGGACGGGCACGCTGCCACCAGAACTGGAGCGCATCGCCCGTCGTGGTCGTGTTCTGTTGGGCGTTCTCGCCTGTCGTCGTCGTGGCCGTGTCACTGGCAAACGGCGATGCGCCCGCGGCCGATGAAGCGGACAGCCCGGTTGTTGCGCGACGGACGCTGGCGAGCGTGCCCTCCTGTGCCAGCAGCGCGTTGAGCTGCTCGGCAAGGTCGTCCGCATTGGCGTGCTTGAGTTCAACGACCTCCGGCAGGCCCGCGGTCGTCGGCTGGTCAAGATCCTCGATGATCTTGTCGATCACGCTCATGTTGTCCGGACTCCGCGCGACGACGACCAGGCGGCCGGCCTCGGGAATAGCCTGGAACGAAAACTGCCCGGCGAGTCGGCCCACGCCCTGCTGCAGCGCGGTCGTGCGCTGGCCCTGCTGCGTGCCGACCGTTGTCTGCGTTCCCTGACCAAAGAGACCCTCGAGCGTTTCCTTCATCTTGACGGGGTCGGTGTTCCTGAGCTCGTAGACGCGGGGGATCACGGCTTCTTCGGGCAGCGGGCGGTCCCACTGCTCCAAAATCTGCTTGCGGACCTGATCGATGATCTGCTGCTCTCCCAGCACCGTGACGGAGTTCTGCTGCGTGTTGCTCGTCACGCGGAGGTTCACGCTCGTCGCGGCGTTCTGCCCGCCTTGTTGCTGCTGCTGCTGTTGCTGCTGTTGACGACCGCCGCCCTGCACGCCGAACTGACGCTGGGCCTGCTGGAGCGCGGCCTGTGCCGCGGTGTTGCCCGTCCGGCGGGCGCCCTGCGCGTTGGCGTCGGCGAACAGGTCGCGGATGTTCTGCGCGACAAGCTCCGCATCGGCGAAGCGGAGATGGAACGTCTCGGTCGCCAGCGCCGCCGCGGCGGGCTTGTCGAGCGCGACAATGACCTTCTCCAGCCGCTGAAGAAGAGCAACTGGTCCGGTGATGAGGATCTGGTTGCTGTCGGGATCGACGCTCATGCGCGCAAAGTCAGGAATCGACGGGCGGAGAACCTCGGCAACGTTCGCCGCCGTCGCTGACTTGAGCGAGAAGACCTTCTGCAGCACCGAGCCGAGATCCGTGCGATCCGCGACGGGCTTCTCAGGGCCGAGCACCGGGATCGACTGACGGTCAACATCGGCCTGATCGCGCAGCAGGATGAGGTCCGGGTTCTCAACCACCGCCACGCCATTCTGCTGAAGCGCAAGGAACACCAGGTCCAGCGCCTGCTGCCGCGGGATCGCCTTGTCGTTGAGCAGCGTGATGCGGCGGCTGAGCACGTCCTGCTGTGGCAGCACGACCTTTCCGGTGGATTCAACGATGAACGGAATGAGCTGCTCGACACTCACGCCGCGGAACGAGAGCTTGGTGGGCTCGTCCGGCGGCACGCGACGGCCGAGCGAGTCGATACCCATCGGCGTCGCGATTGGTGGCGTTGCGGGCGCAGTGGCCGAGCCGTTCTGCGTGGACGCTTGGGGGTCTTGAGCGACGGCGGGCTGCTCGGCTTGGGGCTGAGCCGGGGCCTGGCTCGCCTGTGTTTCGGGGGCTGCGGAGCCCGGCGCATCGGGCGGTGTTTGCGCAGCGGGTGTCGTCGGCTGCGTGCCCTGCTGCATCGCGGCGTTGGCCGCGAGCGCAACGACAACGAGCGAGCCGGCGACGGCCACGAGCGCACGCGCTCGACCCGAGATGATCGAGAGCTGCTTTGCGGCGGGGGTATGGGCCGTTGTCTCGGCCGCGCTGCGGTTGGGTATCGTCTTCAAGGTTTTCTCGCTCGGGACAGGATCGGCACCTTCGTGCGGTTTATCGATGGGTCGTTCGGAACACAGGCTCGGCGCTCACGGTGCGGCGTTCGGCGGCGGCGGGGGCGGTTCGGCCGGGGAAACATCCGGCGCCGCGGGTGCGGGCTCCGGAGCCGCCGCGGGGGAGCCAGCCGTCGCACTCGCTGCCGCACCAGCCGGGCCTGCGGGCGTCGCGCTCGGGCCTGACGCGGGCGACCCGGCGGGCGCTGAGCCCGGGGGCGATGATGGCGACGGCGGCGAGTCACCACCGCGCGGACGGGGTGGGCGATCCCCCGATCGCTCCGAGGCGCCCGGGCGAGACCCCGGCGGGTCCTGCGGCAATGGAGTCGGCGGCACGATTTCAACGCCGGGCGTCGGCTCGAGCGCCGCATCCGTCAGTGACACGGGCGAGCGCTCGAACAGACCAACGCTGAACTCGGCGCCCTGCCAACCCAACTTCGCGTACCACGGTTCGTGGAGTTCGAGAACCGCGAGTCCGTCATCGGCAGGAGCACCGACGCGAAGACGGCGACCATCCGCGAACCACGCCTCACCGTTGACCATCGCAATCAGAGCCGGGCCGTTGTACCGAACGGGGACTGGCACGTCCTCGACCTTCGGCGGGATCGGATAGAACGGCGATCGACCGGTCGTCCGTTCCTTCGCCGCACGAAGGCCGGCCTCGAATCGCGCGGTGCGCTGTGCGCGCTGGGAGTCCGAGACTCCCTCGAGCGGCTCCGCTGGCCCAACGCGGGCCGCGGCTCGCACCGGCAGCATCGCCGAGACCACCGCCAGCGTTGCCCCTGCGAGAAGAGCAAGCGTGAGGACGCCTCGACGCAGAGCGTGAGCAGGATTGGTCAGGGCGGACATAGGAGCAGCGTCGCTCATCGGCTTACTCCCGGTGATGCTGTGGGCTGAGCCGGCGAACCACCCGGCACAACCGGGGCCGGAACGGTCGCGGGTGCGGCGTCGGGAGTTCGTCCGGAATCGGGCGTGCTCGCTGGCGTGGTCGCTGGCGTGATCGCTGGCGTGGTCGCTGGGGCGCTCGCGGGATCGGTCGCCGGTGCGGGGCCGGCGTTCGATGCGGGCGGAGGACCTTCGGCGGGCTCGGGGGGAGTGGTCGAAGTCGGCACCGACGCGCCGCGAGCTCCGGCGACCGCCCACGTCTCCGAAACCAGCGTGACACTGATCTGACCCGTCGTCGCGTCTCCGCCGCCCATGGCGCGCGGATTGGGCAGTCGACGGAGCTGGACGCTCGAAACCGCATGCACCTCAGGGGCCTTCTCAAGGTCCGCCAGGACGCGCATGAGCGCGTCGGTTGTGCCCTCGAACTGCCATTCAATCGTGAATCGCTCAAGCGGCTGGCCATTGGCCAGACCGGAACCGACGAACCTCACGCCGTCTCGAGAGATCGGCTCGCCTCGCGTTGCCAGGCGACGCTGCCGCTCCTGAACGCTGTGAGCCGAGCGGATGGTCGAGAGCCGACGATCCAGCGCGGCCAGCGGATCACCGCCACGCACCGGTGCCTTGACCGGACCGAAGGCGATCATCGCCCGCTCAAGTTCGGCGCTGGTCGACTCAAGCGCGGCCTTCGCCGAAGCCCGATCTCGCAGCTCGGCTTCGAGCGCATCGGCCTGCGTGCGGAGGCGATCGGTCGCGAGCATGACCGGCTCGACCAGACCGAAGTACGCGACCAGCACCACCACCAGCGCCGAGATCCACTTCCCGCTGCGGGGCAGCGAGCCCCAGCGCTGTCTGACTGTCGCAAGCACACTCACTTCGCACCCGCCTTTCCGGCCGGTGCCGTCAGCCTGTTTCGGAGTTTCTCGGCCTCGGCGTTCAGCCGACCCTTGGTCGCTTCATCGAGCGACGGCTGCTGTGCCGCGCTGCGACGGCTGCCAAACTCACGCACGATACCGGCGCGGTCGAGCGCATCGATCTGCGCATCGGTCAGTGGTGGCGGAACGGCGACAATCGGACGATCATCCGCCGCGGCCGCTCGCGAGCCGCCCGAGTTCGCCGCCCGCGACGAGCCACCTTGACCTCCGCTGCTTCCCGCGCCCCCACCGCCGGACACCGTCCCGCTCCTTGCAGCACCGCCGCCTGCAGGTGCATCCGTGAAGCTGGCATTCCTCGCGGCGGCCTCGGTCCCCCGTCGGAGGGTCGCGGCATCTCCGGAAAGTGCCAGCAGCGGCTGCGCGACATCCGCACGAAGGGTGAACCGCACCGGCACGGATCCCGTCGCCAGTTCGGGTATCTGGGCATCCCGGAAGACCCGTCCGCCATTGATAGTTGATCGCCACTCGCTGACGACGTCGCCGTCGGTTGCGGAGCCGGTGATGGTCACCGGTTTGCCGCGTTCGAAGGACATGGTCTCGATCGTGATCCCCGCAGGAATGGTCCCAACCAACTCGCCGATCAGTCTGGTCATGGGCCAGCGACGCTCGCGCTGCAGGGCGAAGAGGTCGGCTTCATCCTTGACGCTTTGCGCCTGTCCTTGCGAGCCGGCCATGCTCGCGGCACGCTGTTCGAGCGTGGATTTGCGCATTGCCGCCGCGGCGAGCGGCCCGAACAGCACCGCCGAGGCCAGGAGCCCCGCCGCTGCGATGACCACCACCGGCGAACCCAGAACCGTCAGCACCCGCTGGACGATCTGACCGCCGACCCGCGGCGGCGCGAGACGCATCGACACCAATCCGGCCTCCGCCGGATCCGAGAGCAGGTAGGCCGCGCCCGCTCCGAGGCATGTGCCGAAGTTCGCGAGCCATTCCGGACGTTCATCCCGCGCGATGCCGGCCAGTGCGGAGGTTCCGCCGGAAAGACGGATCGAGCGGGCCACACCGTTGAGCGACGCGAGACTCGCGGGGACCTGCGCATCGATCGCTTCCGCGGCTTCCTCCATGGCGTCGCTCAGGGTCTGTGCGAACGCTTCGTGATCCTCTGGATCATCACGCACGGTCCGCAGCGACACGCCCTCGCGCCCGATACCGGCCATGACGATCCACCCGCTGTCGCGATCCGCGATCACACTCATGCCCGCGCCGCGCGAGCCGCTGAGCCGATGCAGCCACGACAGCGCAACCTGCTCGGGAACCCACGCTTTCGCCATATTTCCAAGTCGCTCGACATCGCCCGCGCTTCCGGTCCACGTCGTGACCGCATACGCCGGCACGGCCTGATCGCCCGACATGACAAGCCGCCCCGCACCCCGGCGATGGGCGGGCGAGGATGGATACTGCGCTTCGGCCATGAGCGACAGCGGTCCGACCAGCGCATCAGCAGGGGCATCAACCGGGAGCTCGGCCCGCACCGTCCGCACCGCGGCAGCACTGGCCGGAATCACGCCCACAACATCGACCCCCGCGGGAACAAGTTTGGCCAGAGCCTGACGATCCGCCAGCACGCTCGCCGCGAGCACCTGCGACGACTCAACGACAACGGGGGGCTCCCCTGCGCGTCCCAGCCTCAGAGAGAGCACGAATGCCTGCCCCGCCCGAACCGCGACCGCCGCGACCCGTGCCGGGCCGGCTTTTCGCGGAGCACCCGCGGGCTGCCCCGCCGCCGGTGTCGGTTCGATCGGCTTGCCGGGTTGTTGCTGCGTCTGGGTCATCGTGGGCAATGCTCGCTCCGGTGCGCTTCAGCGCTGCACCATCGACCTTATCGTCACAGGAAGCGTCGAACGGTCAAGTTCGACGCGAAGTTCTACCGTCAGCCCCGTGGTCTCGTCGCGGCCCACGGAGGTGAACTCGAAGACATTCGACCGCACGTCGAACAGCAGCGAAAGCGTCGCGACCCGATTCCGCGTCATCCCTGCCACATCGAGCAGATCAGCGATGCTCTCGATCTGCCCTGCGCTCGAGTCCCGGAAGGCCACCAGGGCCTCGCGCGTCGTCGGGTCCAGCGCACTGATGTACTCGAACACTTCGCGCGGCGCCGTGTTGATGTTCAGCTTACCGGGCCACGGCTGGGTCGGGTCGCCGATCCAGCACGTATCGAGCAACGACGCCAGTTGCGTCCGCGTGAGGTTGGCCGGAATCTGCGGACGATTGCGACCGGTGCGACCCTCGGCGGTGAACGCACGCGTCGCGAGTGTCGACAGGTCGGCGCGGATGAAGTCCGCCATGTTCGCGTTGGGCTGCCGTCCCCACGAGACGATCCCCTCGGCCTGGGCCGCATCCACGCCCGCCGCGCTGGCAACATCGCCCGCGGACGCGGTCGCCAGGTCGATCCGCGCCTCGCCGGTCGGCGAGAGCCCGCCGGAAACGCTCGACGCGGTCACGACACCGGACCAGCCGAGATCCGTCAGCGTGATCGTGCGCAGCGTTTCGCTGTCGGCTTCCGTCGCGTCCACCCAGCCGTCGAGATTCTCGTCAAGCCCGCGAACGAACGTGCGATCGACCTTGCTGACAAGCTCAAGTTCCGCCAGCCGTTGCACCGGGAAGTTCCGCGGCTCGTACGCGTACGCCAGCGATGCATACACGTCCGCTTCCGCACCGTTGCTGCGGGTGTCCTCGTTGTCGTCGATCCAATCAAGAATCCCGGCGGCGATCTCCTCGGTCATGTTCGGCAGCAGCAGAAGATCCGCCTGCGTGAGCAGATTCACGTTCAACTTGGCGTGAGCATCGCCGACCCCCGGGACGGGGCGCCCGTTGTCGCCTGTCAGAACCGCGTACGACGCACTGAACACCGACCCCTCAGCACGCTGAGCAAAGCGCGAGAGCAGATCCTTCGTTGACACGGGCGTGCCCGTTCGCGTCGATGATTGCAGCGTTGCGATCATCTGCTCCACACCCGCACGCGCGGCCCACTTTGCACGAATCTGCCCGAGCGTCTCGCGCCCGGACGCGGCCTGTCGCCACGCAGAAATCTGCGTCGCCGAGAGCACGATCGCCGTGATCGCGATGGCCCAGAGCACAATCGCCAATGCAAAGCCGCGAGCGGGCTTCATGCTCCACCTCCGCCGCCGCCCGCACCCCCACCGCCTCCCCCGCCACCACCGCCTCCTCCGCCACCACCGCCTCCTCCACCTCCACCACCTCCACCTCCGCCGCCCGGCCGAACTCCGCCGGGGCCACCAGGACCGAGGTTGTCACCAGTCCCGGGCCCACCCGGTCCGCCTGGCCCACCCGGGCCGCCCGGTCCACCCGGCCCGCCACCGCCCGGACGACCCGGTCCGTCCGGCCCGCCAGGACGACCGGGACGCCCGGGGCCGCCCGGACCGATAGGAATCACAATCGGACCGCCGGCACCGCCGCGACCGCCCGCACCGCCTCCCGCTCCGCCAGCACCGCCGGTCGTCGGGAGTGCCGGCAGCGTCCGCGAAGGCGCAGCGACCGCGACCCGCGGCAGCGGCGGACGGTCGATCGGCACCACCACGCGTCGGGTCGCCCGCGATGTCGCCTCATCGACATCCGCCGCCCGTCCGGCCACCGCGGTCACCGTAAAGCGCACCGCGTGCGGCAACCCTTGAGCATCCGAGTCCCACTCCGTCGTCCACGTCTGGCCGTCCGTCGCTTCAACCCGCAGCCCGACAATTCCCGGAACAACGGGCTCGGCAACGCCACCGGCGTCGATGTACGCATCGGGGTTCGGATCCACCCGACGCCACAGCGCCACCGCGCCGGTTCCATCCTCATCGCGGTCGATGCGGTACTGCACCTCGTGCACGCTCGACTCATTCTGCGATGGCACGCCGCGAACCGCCGACATGGACTGCGAGAGCATCGTGATGGTGCTCCGCGCACCATCGATCGGGTCGGGCGTGCCGGCGATGAGCAGTCGCACGTACTCGGCGTTCGCTTCGCGAGCGACATTCGCGGCATCGCGTGCGAGCCGCTCCGCCGCGGCCTGCGCCCGCGCCGCCGCCTGGAACTTGCTGTTGGACGCATCGCGCCCACGCACGGCCCGGGAGACCACGAGCGTGGTTGCTCCGGCGATCATGGCCACGATCACCGATGCGGCGATGAGTTCGACCAGCGTGAACGCCGAACGCCGCGGCCTCGCCGCGTTCGCGCGATGACGCCCCGAGGCTTGCGGAGACGCCGCGGCAGCATGGACGGTGCGCGGCATCATTGCACGCGCTCCGGCGGGGTCTGGGGTCGGCGATCCGGGTCCGGATCGGTTCCCTCGCGGGTGGCCATGCGAGTCTCGACGACCACTTCCTGCGTGCCCGATGGCTCGGTCCATGTGATCGTGCACCGCACGACATACGGCTCGCTCGCGGTCGCCGCACTGAAGGTCAGCTTGAATCGGTACTCCCCGAAGGGCTCTTCGCAAGCGCCCTCGATCGGGAATGACTTTGCGTAGTTGTCCGGCCCACGCGCCAGCACGAGCGAGAGTTGCTCATCGGCCAGTGTCGCGGCGATCGCGATCCGATCGCCCATCGCCTGCGAACGAAGCGCCTGACCGCTCAGCCCGATGATCGTCGTCAGGGCCAGACCAAGGATCACCGCCCCGACGATCGCGTCAAGGAGCGCCACGCCCGCCCGCCGAACAGGGTTGGACCGGACGCGCTTCACCACGTCTTGGTCCTCCGGCCTGTTTCGTCGAGATCCACGCCGCGACCGAGTGCCGGCGACCATGTCATGCCCTCGGCCAACGAACGCACCGAAGCCGACGATTCGCCCGAGGGCAGGTCCACCTGCCAGCGCGGAACGTTCTCGGCATCTCGATCGCCCGGCAACTTCAAAAGCACGGAGATGATCGGCCGCTCGCGTCCCGCGCCGAACTCAACCCTCCAGCCTGTTGCCGCATCGGCGACGCGCGCACCGATCAGCGTCGATTCGATCGCGGTGCTCGTGAGCGTCAGCGGTCGAACGGTCGCGGGCACGAGCCAGGTCACGACGCCCTCCTGGTCCTCTCTTGCGACCTGCGTCCGCAGGAGCCGCGTCGACGGGTCGTACTCAATGGCCACCCTGTCGCTCGACATGCTCGCCCGCGACGCCGCGGCCGAAAGCAGGGCCGCGACACCCTGTGCTTCGACCTCGGCCTGCCGCGACGCCGTCGCGATGAACCGCGGCACAACCAGCGTTGCCAGCAGGGCAACGATCACGATCGCGACCAGCGCCTCGATCATCGTGAAGGCGGTGCGTACGACCGCGCCCGCCGCGGCGTGCGGCGTGCGCGGGTCTGCGCGGCGTGTCGAGGCGATCGTCTTCATGAACTCGCTGCGGTTGTGTCGGCTCTCGCGGCGTTGATCGCCGCTCGGTCAGGGCTTGATGATGTCCGCGTCCTCGCCCTCGCCGCCGGGACGGCCGTCGTTGCCGTAGGAGACGATGTCGAAGTCCGCGTTCTTGGTTCCGGGAATGACGATCATGAACGGCCGGCCCCACGGGTCCTTGAGCTGGTCGGCGTTCTGCATGTACGGGCCCTTCCACTTTGCCGCCGCGTCGCTGTCCGTGGGCCGCTGCATGAGAATCATCTCGAGCGAGGTACCACCGGCCGGGGCCCCGCAGTCGACCATGTAGTTCGTCACCGCGCTGGCGATGGCCGCGGCATTGGCGCCCGCGACGCTCTGCTTGCTCTGACCGATGCGGCCCAGAAGGCGAGGCGCCACGAGCGTCGCCAGCACCGCGATGATCACGATGATGACGATGACTTCGATAATCGTAAAGCCGCGACGGGCGCGAACCTTCGTAAGACGCGAGCGAGTGTTCCCGACTTCCATGCTTCCTCCCGAGTGTGTCCGCGAATCCGCGGACGGTTGAGTATCGATCACAACTGCCCCACCGCGTCCTGCATCTGCAGCAGCGCCAGCAGAATCGCGGCGATCACAAACCCGATCAGCACCGCCAGCACCACAACAAGCAGCGGCGGCAGAATCTGCGTAAAGACCTTCACACGCGACTCGGTCCGCGCATCCAGCGATGTCGCGGCCTGCTGGAGCAGTTCCGGCAGTTTGCCCGACCTCTCGCCGAGGCTGACAATCTGCACAAGCAGCGGCGGGAACAGCCCGCACTTCTCCAGCGGCTCGGCGATCGTTCGCCCCGCGGCGACCTGATCGCACACGTTCTCCATCGCCGAGCGCATCGCCGCGTTGGTCAGCGTCGCAGCGGTCAGTCGCAGCGCCGTCAGCACGGGCAGCCCCGCCCGCACGAGCGTGCCGAGCGTCCGCGTGAATCGAGCCACCGCCGCGTCCCGCAGCAGCGAACCGATCATCGGCAACCGAAGCGCCGAGCGGTCGATGACAAACCTTGAAGCCGGGTTGGCCCACGCGCGCGACCAGGCGACAATCGCGACCGCCACGACCGCGAGGATCGCCCACCAGAACGACAGAATCACATTCGTAACGCCCACAACGATTCGCGTGATCACGGGCAACTGGACATTGGCCGCTTCCATCGGCTTGATGATCGCCGGCACGATGAACACCGTGACGATCACCAGCGCCGCCGCGCCAAGCACCGCGAGCATCGCGGGGTAGATCAGCGCTCCCGACAGCGAGCGACGCAGCGCGACCTCGCGTTCCAGCAGGTCGGACGCCTGGTGCAACACATCCCCCAGTCGGCCCGACGCCTCGCCGGCCTTGAGCAGATTCACCAGCAGCTCGCCGAACGGCTTGCCCCACGTGCGGCAGGCCTCGGCCAGGGGCTGGCCCTGCTCGACGCGCTCGATCATGTGCGCGAGCATCTTCTGCTGCGCTTCGGTGCGACCGGAACGCGCGAGCGTCCGCAGCGCGGGCACCAGCGGCAGGCCCGCCTGAACCGCCGTTGCCAGCTCACGCAGGAACGACGCTGTGTCGCCCAGCGACATGGAACTTCGCCCCCGACGGACCGACTTGCTCAGCGCCGCGAGCCCCGCGCCGCGCGAGGGCGCGGCCCCGGCCCCGTTCGCTCCCCCGCTCTTGTGCACCGCGCCGGATGCCGCATCGCCACGCGTCCCGTTCGTGCTCGCACCCCCGTTGCGATCACTCTTGCCGGCGTCATCACCGTTCCGCGCTGCCGCACGCGCTTCCTTCGCTCGCGCGGGCTCGAGCGTCGCGGGAACGACCCCGCCGGCCATGAGTTGACGCAGGGCCGTCGCGCGGTCGGGCGCATCGACGGTTCCGCCGGCACCGACGCTGCCCAGGATGGTGTACTTGAACGTTGCCACGAAGAACCTTCCCGCTCCCGAGAGTCCCGGCCGCCACGCGGCGAATCACGCCTCCGCGATCACATCCTTGCGCACGCCCACGGGCGAGACCATGTCCTCCGAGTCCTGCGTCGCCCGCAGCACCTCATCGAGCGTGGTCATGCCCAGCGAGGCCTTCTCAAGCCCGTCGCGGCGCATCGTCTGGTGGGTCGCGTCGGCCACGGCGAGGATCTCCTTGCTGTTGCTGCGCCCTTGCGTGATGCTCGCACGCATGGGCGTGTTCATCGTCAGCACCTCGTAGTACCCGACGCGTCCGCGATAGCCCGTCTGGTCGCACTTGTCGCAGCCGCGGCCCTTGAAGGCCATCCAGTTCGGGAACAGCGACTGCTCGCCGGGCAGGATCCTGTGCCGCACGGGCTCGGGGATGCTCGCAGGCGTCACGCAGTGCCTGCACGTCCGCCGCCCGAGCCGCTGGGCGATGACGCCCTCGACGACGCTGGCAAGGAGGAACGGCTCGATGCCCATGTCCAGCAGACGCGAGATCGCGCTGGCCGCGTCGTTGGTGTGGAGCGTGCTGAGGACCAGGTGGCCGGTCAGCGCAGCGCGCACGGCGATCTCCGCCGTCTCGCCGTCGCGGATCTCGCCGACCATGATCACATCGGGGTCCTGACGGAGGATGCTCCGCAGCCCGCTGGCGAAGCTCAGGCCGCGCTCGGGGTTGACCGGGATCTGGTTCACGCCCGTCAGTTCGTACTCGACGGGGTCCTCGATCGTGATGATCTTCAGCGACGGGTCGTAGAGCTTGCTCAGCGCCGCGTACAGCGTCGTGGTCTTGCCGCTGCCGGTCGGACCGGTGACCAGCACCATGCCGTGCGGCAGGGCGACGAGCCGATCCATCTCGGCAAGGTCCGCCGCCCGCATGCCCAGGCTCGACAAGTCCAGGCTGATGCTCTGCTTGTCGAGGATTCGCATGACCACGCTCTCGCCGTAGATCGTCGGCACCGTGCTCACGCGGATATCGACCTTGCGGCTCTCGAAGCGCAGCATGATGTGCCCGTCCTGCGGCACGTAGCGCTCGGCGATGTCCATGCCGGCCATGATCTTGATGCGGCTGGTGATCGCCGCCTGCAGGGCTTTGGGCGGGGAGTTCTGCGGGCGGAGCTCGCCGTCGATGCGGTACTTGACGCTCAGCGCTCGGTCGAACGGCTCGACGTGCACGTCGCTGGCGCGGCCCTTGACGGCCTCGAGGATGATCAGGTTGACCAGGTTCACCACCGACGGCTCTTCGGCCATGCGGTGGACGTCCTGCGCATCGACGGCCGTGAGGTTCGACAGCAGGTCGTCCTCTTCCTGCTCCCCGCCGCCGAGCCGCTGGGCCATCTGGCTGGCGGTCGCGCCGTAGGCGGCGCGGAGCAGCTCATCGAAGTGTTCCTGCTGAAGGCTCACGCGCGTGACCGACCGCCCGGTGAGCACGCCCAGCTCATCGGCGCCGGCGTAATCCGTCGGGTCGGCCATCGCCACCAGCAGCCGCGTGCGCTGCTCGCTCGCAAAGGCGTACGGCACGCACTTGAGCCGCGCGGCCTGCTCGGGGGTGATGAGCCTGGCCGCATCGGCGTCGATGGCGGGCTTTTCGGTGATGACGCGGACCGAGCGGGGGAGCTTCGGCGTCGCCGGGACGCCGTCGGCGGGCGGGCCGCCGGTGCCGGGGCTTGTCGTCTGGGTGCTCACGTGCGGTCTGCTCCGGCGAAAAGGAAACCGCCCGGCGAAGGCGGGCGGGGGGGCGGTGCCTCGGGGCGGGCGCACACGGCTCGGCCGCGATCGCGGGTGGAATACGCAACGGTACGGGCCGCGGCCCGCGCAGCGCGGCCGGAACTTCGGCCGGACGCTCCGAACGGGCCGCGGCGCAAGGGCTCAGTTGTTCATCGGGCTGCCGCCGTTGCCGCGGTCGCCGCGCGGGCGACGCTCCCCGCCGCCTTCGCCGCGTCCCTCGCCGCGGCCGCCCTCGCGGCCCTGGGGGAGCTTGGCCCGCTGCTCCTCGGTCAGCACCCCCTCCAGGGCCCTGGTCGTGCGGTCCTCGACGGCCTGACGCTGCGTGCGGATTTCCTCCATCGCCGTGTCGTTCATGCCCATCGCGAAGAACATGCCGCCGCCGCGACCGCCGGGGCCGCCGCCCATCATGTTCTGGAACGTCATGCTGTTGTCGCGTTCTTCCAGCGCCCGCTCGGCGCGCTCGTTGATCGCCGCGATCTCGCGGGTGTACGTCTCCTTGAGGGCCGCCAGCGCCTGCTTCTGCGACGCATCGAGTTCCATGCCTTCGGCCGCGGCGATCTGGCGGGCCGCTGCGCCCTGACGGCGGTACACGATCGGGTAGGCGGAGCGCTTGAACTCCTGCTCGAATCGAGCCGCTGTCTCGGGGTCCATCGCCCCGGCCAGTTCCTTGGCGTAGCGCTTGTTCAGGTCGCGGAGCCGCTGGCTGACCTCGAGCCCCTCCGTCAGGAGCTTCTCGATCTCGGCCGTGTCGCCGCCCTGACCGGTGAGGGCGCGTTGAATCGCCTCGCGCTGGCCGGTCGCGACTTCCATCTGTTCGGCCCGGCGGGCCAGCAGGGGGTCCATCTCCGTTTCGTAGCGTTCCAGCAGCGGATCGACCTTGGCCATGGCCTCTTCGCTCAGGCTCATGCGCTCGACGAGCTGGGTCAGGTCCACCCGTTCGCCGTTGATCGCCAGGGGGTTGCTGCCGAGCGTCTGCTCGCGGCGCTGCATCCGCTCGACCCGCGGCCAGACCGCCTGCTGCTCGGGGGTCAGGATCACCTGCAGGTCGGCCATGAACGCCTTGGTCTGCTTCTCGCGCAGGGCCTGGACTTCCAGCCTCTTTTCGCCCAGGGCCATCCAGACCGAGGGGTCGCGCGTCTCGCGGAACTCTTCGCGGGCCGCCTCCATCTCGCGTTCCATCTCCGCGCGCTTGATGTTGACCGGGGCCATGGCGCCCTCGAGCAGCGCTTTGGCGGCTTCCTTCTGGTCATCGGTCATCTTGAGCATGCTGGCGATGCGGTCCAGGTCCGAGGCGCTCATGACCTCCGCGCGGCCGCCGCCGAACATCATCATGCCGCCGCCCATCCCCCCGCCCCCCCGTCCGCCGCGCTCACCACCGCCACCGCCGCCACCACCTCCGCCACCGCCGCCCCCACCTCCGCCGCCACCGCCACCACCTCCGCCGCCACCGCCCCCGCCCGGCTGGGCAAAGACCGGCGTACACAGACCGGCCGACAAAGTCACCGCCATCACCATCACGATCGCGTTCTTGAGATTCATCCATCGCTCCATCTGAGGTGGTCCGACCGATCCAAGTCCATCCGCCGCGGCGGCGGGCGACTGGCCCGCACGCACCGGCACACTCGGGACAGGCTCAACGCCCTCCGGATGCGGTTCTTGCTTCTACCCGCGAAGTGTTCGGCGGTTGCGAGGGGGGGGCTGGCCGCAAGGGTGGCGGGCTGGCCGCATCGCCCCGCCGAACCCAAACAACCCCCACACGCCGCCCCACCCCAGCGCGCCGCACGCCCGCTCCGATCCCGCCCCGCCGGCCCCCGCCCCGCGTGCGCATGGCAGCGGGCCACGGGGCGCTACCGTGACGCCCTCGTGGCCCGTTCGCCTGGTGGTGGTTCTGTCGCGGCGGCCTTACGCGGCCAGCCGGGTGTTCTGATCATCGCTCAAACGCAACGTGGCGACGCCGTCAGCGCCGAACTGGACCACCAGCGCATCGCTGGCCGTCCCCGACCGCGTCCCGCGGAAGCCCTGAACGATGTAATGCACCCCCGCCGAGGCCGCGCTGGCCGGGATTGTTGCATCGGTAAACGACGCCCGCCGCCGCTCCGTCGTCGTCCCCGGGCTGCCGCCCACCGACACGTACCCGCTCTGGCCCGGCAGACGGCGGTAGACGGTATAGAACGTGCCGCGGCTGGCCGCCGAGCCCTGACCGGTCCACGAGAGCGTCACGCTGCCGTCGCTGTTGAGCGCGACGTTGAAGTCCTCCGGCTTGCCGGGCGGCGGCAGCGGGGCGGGGGGCGCCGGCGGGTTGATCTGGGCCAGCGCGTAGACGGCCTGCGGGTTGTTCTGCTGATCGGCGAAGGCCTTGATCTGCCGGACGAGCGTGGAGGCGAAGTCGCGGAGTTCCACCAGCCGATCATCGAGTGTCAGCGTCGCGGCCTTGGCGGTGTTGCGGGCCTTGATCGATGCATCCAGCGCGTTGCTGGCCTGCGTGGCCAGCGTGTTCAGGACCGTGACCTGCGTGGTCTCGATCCCGATCTGCTCGGCCCCGCTGGTCCAGGCGGGGATCCGCGACACACAGAAGTTGATCAGGTCCGCACCGCGACGGGGCAATACGCTCATGACGAGTCTCCGGCTTGCTGTCCGCCGGAGCCCCGTTCACGCACGCTGCGCGAACCGGGGCCGGGCGTGGAAGGGGCATCGGCACAACCGGCCCCTCGCATCAGCCCCGCCGTCATCGATCCGGGGATTCCGCGATCAACGCGCCGGAATAAACGTTCCATCCCGCGTACCCCGACCGCGCGCCGGGGTTCTCGGGTGCGCAGGCTCTGCGCCGATGCGCACCGCACCCACGGGTTTTCCTTCCAACAACACGACGAAGCTGAACAGCATTTTCATTTTTGTGTTCAGCATTTTTGTTTTTGTGTTCAGCATTTTTGTTTTTGTGTGCAGCATTTTCGTTTTTGTGTGCAGCATTTTTGTTTTTGTGTGCAGCATTTTCCCTTTGCTGCGCGCCTTGGCGGCGTCGCGGCTCGCCCCCGCGGCGTCGCATCGCGGCAACCGCCCCCGGGTCTCCCCCCGGCCCCATCACCGCCTCGCCTCTGAAGGTCCTCCCCCGGTTCCTACCGGGGGAGGTGCTGGGGGGGCGCGTCCTCGCGGCGGAGGGGGCGCGGGGCCAGGTTTTGGTGAGATCTCCCCCTTTGCGGGGCGTTCTCCCCCTCCGGCTCGAAGACTCGCCACCTCCCCCGTTCGGAAACGGGGGAGGATCTCTTGGATTTTGGAACTCTGCCACTGTGCCACTCTGCCACTCTGCCACTCTGCCACTCTGCCACTCTGCCACTCTGCCACTCTGC
>JAJTHN010000082.1 GCA_021297895.1 Phycisphaeraceae bacterium
CGCACCCCCCGCACGCGACGGAGACCACGAACATGAACGCGACCACGAAGACCACGATCGACCTCGCCAAGACCCTCGCCAAGAGCGGGTTCCACATCCCCGCGATCGAGATCCACACGCTCGACGGGCGCACCTGGAACATCGCGACCGTCCCCGCCGGGCGCGGCCGCCACCTTGACGGGCACTGGGGCCCGCGCCCCGGGTCGCTCGGCGGCTTCCGCCTCTTCGAGATCGACCGCGATACCGCCGCCCCCGACGAGCACGACGCGATCGACGGCGATACCTGGACCGCCGACGAGTTGGTCGACTACCTCCGGGCGGTTGGCCAGCCGAAAGACACGAAGAGTTGGGACCGCAAGAACGACAACCACCCGACGACCTGAAGCCCGCGTAATGCGGGCTTCGCTGTTTACCGGAGACCACCAACCCCCCCCCCACGCCAAGGAGCACGACCATGACGAAGCGCACACCCAAGACCTCCAAGCCCGAACCCACCGCCGCCGAGACCTACGCCGCACGCCGCAACGACATCGCCCGCCTGATGGACGTGCTGCAGATGGAACTCGATAAGCACGCCGAGGGGGCGAAGGCCGACCCGCGGAACTGGGGCTTCGCGGGAAGCCTCGGGAAGGTCCGCAGCGACCTGATCGACCTGGTCGGATTCCTCAGCAACATGGACCCCGAGCACGTCGAGGCCTTTCTGAACGACGCCGAGTGATCGCCACGCGGCGTCGCGGGGAGCCGCGGCCGCCACGCTTCCCCGCCGCGACGTGCGGCGGGATTCCGCACCCGACAGAAGGAGTCCGACATGGCACCCAAAGGCACGATCAAGAACATGGGCAATGTGCAGCGCGAGATGAGCGATGCACGGAAGTCCCGAAAGGCGGCGAAGGCCGCGCCGCCCGCAAAAGAGACGACGGCCATCCCGACCAAGCGCCTCAGCGCCCTCGACGCCGCCGCGCAGGTGCTCACCGCGAGCGAGGTGCCGATGCGAGCCAAAGAGATGATCGCCGCAATGGAGGCCAAGAAACTCTGGACCAGCCCCGGTGGCAAGACGCCCGAGGCCACGCTCTACGCCGCGATCATCCGCGAGATCGCCGCCAAGGGGACCGCCGCCCGCTTCAAGAAGCACGAGCCCGGTGTCTTTGTCGCGGGGAAGGCCCGCTGAGAATCAGAAGAAGAACCGGAGACCAACTCCGATGCTCCAATCACGGTCGCTATGGGGGCCGATGCCAACGCCCGGGCGAATGGAAACACCGATGCTCCGCGAGAGCATCGTGCCCGCTTCGAACTCGAGCAGATGAGACACCTGGCCATCACGCTCCCAGTTGATCTTGGGCTGGTAATCTGCCTGCAACCACCAGCCTTTCGGGTTGATGTAGATACCGATGAGCCGCAGCTCGGTCTGGTTGATGTCAGCACGGTCGTCATCGCCAGCAATGGAGAGTCGCTGCTTTCCAGCGACGGCGAGAAGGTACTCGCTCGACAGATAGTGGACATAGGCGAGCGTTGGATTCAACTGCCACTTTCCGCTGCCGAGCAGGTCGTCATCGGCGGTCATGAGGCCGAGTTCAGCGCCCGCAATGAAAGAGGATCGCTCGAACGACCACACATTGCGGGCGCGGACGAAGATGTCGCCAAGCCCGACCTGGTTGTCGATCGGAGAAGGGAAGCCGCTGGCATGAACGATGGGGAGTTCCAGAGCCATCGCGAAGGACTTGGTGAGCGGCACATCAAGTTTAAAGTTCGTTGAAGCTAGATGCCCATCGCCGGGCAGCTCAATGTACTGGGGATTCATCTCGAAGCGAAAGAGAAGTTTTGACGGGTCGGTGCCGGTTTCCACCGCGGAGTCCGCTGCGGTCGCTGGCGGCTGCGACTTGAGGGCGGCGACTTCATCGATGGTCAGCGTCTGGGGCTCCTCGGCCGCGAGCGTGAACTCCGTGCGTTCGAACGCCGAGCCCGTGCCTTGCTCGTCGGCGGAGCACCACGGTGTCGGCCCAAGCACCGCGAGGAACGACACCAGGAAAGAACATCCTCGAGCTACAGATGTGTGCATGGGCGGCGTGTCGTCTCCAGCATCTAGAACTTGAACGTCAGATTCACAAGGCCGCCCACCCACGGATCGAGAGACCTGCCCGCGGCGGCCTCGAGACCTTGGCCAGGAATGGATACGCCCACGCCGAGCGTGAGGTAGGCGTTGGGCGAGAGCATGCGGACGTACTCGACATAAAAATCGTCCGACAGGTGCTCATCGGGAACGCCAGAGACCAGCGCGGGCTGGCCGCCGACGGTCTGGATTCGACCTCCCTGGCCGAACTGAAGAGGGCTGTTGGTCTCAGCGGCTTCGACCCGCCAGTACGACATCGTGACAAAGTCCTGAGGCGTGACCGTAAGGTTGAGCGAGAAACGGTGGGTGCGAACGTTGGTGTTGTAGAACGTGAGCGCGGCGTTGGAACCGGACGCGAAGGCATGGACACCGCCGTCGTAAAAGAGCGGGTCGAACCGCTCGAGATCAGTGGTACCTGGATCGTCGCCGCTGAACTGTCGAAACGCGTAACTGATTTTCGGACGGAAGGGTGCGTTCTCCCACTGGTGGCCGACTTCTGCACTGATCGCGTAAGCCGAGAGGTGGATGCGATCGTTCCACTGATACGCGCCGTCGAGCGCGACATACAGCCCCGGCGCGGCATCGCGTAGCGGACGCAGCCGCAGATACGGATTGATCGTCTGCGTCCCCTCGCGTCCGTTCTCGATGATCGTGAGCGGGGCCTTGATGTACAACATCGTCGAGTCGAACGCATTGACATATGAGACGCCCACGAACTCGTCGCCTGGCATCTCGGACAACCGATACTCGAGCTTGCCGCCAGCGAGCGTGGTGTCGGGGTCGTCGGAGGTGATCTGGTTGTAGTTCAGTACGAAGGCATCGGTGGAGAAACGCCCTGCGGTGAACTTGGCGATGCCGGTGTACTCCCACGATCGACGGGGTGAGACGAGGGCCGCGCCGCGCTGGTTGCCGTTCTGAGCGCCGAGGTCGATGAGGAATCCGGAGCCGAGC
>JAJTHN010000030.1 GCA_021297895.1 Phycisphaeraceae bacterium
GCTCCTTCAATGCCCTTCGAAGCTCCTTCAATGCCCTTCGAAGCTCCTTCACATGCGTTCGAAGCTCCTTCATCGGGCACCGAACAGGCGTCAGGGCCCTTGGTCGGACCCTCGATGGCCACCGCCGCCGCCCTGAACGGTGATGACCGATCACTCCACCGCGCTGACCGATAACCACACCGCGTGGGCCGATGGCCGAAGGCCGCTGACCGATGGCCCAAGGCCGCTGGCCGATGGCCGAAGGCCGCTGGCCGATGGCCGATCCCCGCCAGCGATCAATCCGGTGCCGTCACCGTGTAGCGGATCTTCACCGCCTGGATCGTCTTGTTGTTCGCCGGGCCCCAAAGGCTGCTCACCGGATGGACACGCACCAGCACCGGGCGGTCGGCGCTCACCGGCGCGCCGGTGGGGAAGTTGAACACCGCGGTCTTGGGCGATGAGCTGGCCGAGGAGAGCGGCAGGTTCGTGCCGACGGCGGTGAAGTTCGGGACCTCGGGGTTGTACACCAGCACATCCATCGCCAGGTTTCCGAAGATGTCGTTGTCGATGTAGAACGCCGTGGCATCCAGGATGATCGCCCCCGGCGGCAGATCGACCTGCGCGATCAACGCGGTGTTGGTGCCGTCCGGACCGCCGGCACCGCCCGTCAGCGGGAACATGTTCACCGGCTGGCCGCTCTCAGCGGCGAAGGCCGTGAAGGCGACCGTCGTCGAACGGATCCGATCGGCCGCGTACCGGAAGCCGGTGGCCTTCACCTCGCCGACAACATCGAGTCGGGTCGTCGGCGTGAGGGTTCCGATGCCCACCGAGCCCGAGTCCGTGCGCATGGTCAGGCCCCAGCCCGCGCCGGCGTAGCCGAACATGCCGATGTTCGTGTCGCTGGCCATGCCGATGAAGGCCCGCTCGATCGGAGCGGACAGCGGCGAGGCGAAAATCAGGCCCGGCGAGTTGTTGCTGGCCCCCGATTCTCCGCGGATCAGGCCCCGCGTGAACAGATCGATGCCCGAAGCCGTCCCGGCGAAGTTCGCGAACGTCGCGTTGTCGGCCGTGACGGCGGAGTTGGCCGTCTGCGCGGTCGTGGCGGTGCCCGCGGTCGTCGCGACCGCGGCCTGATCGGCAAAGAGCGCACGCGGAGAAGGGGCCAAGCGCGTTCGCGGGGCCAGCGTCGTGTACGCGCCCCCGCCGCCGCTCTGCCGCACGCGCACCTCCATGTACCGCGCATCGCTGATGGCCGTCGCGAAGGGGCCGAAGTCCAGGTCCGCCGTGACAAGCCCGCCGGTGACCGCGACGTTGCTCGCCGAAGCCGGTCCGCCGACGATCGTGCCGCCGGTGGGCGCATCAAAGAGCGTGGCCTCGAGGTCGAACAGTCCGCTGGCGGGCAGGCCGGAACTCTTCAGCGAGCCCTGGAACGTGATCGCCGACGGTGACGGACCGGCGGGGCCGAAGGTCACGCTGAAGGAGGCCGGTCCGGCCGCGGGGAGCACGCCCGGGAGATAGCTCAAGGAGTATCCCAGGCCGTAGGTCCCCGGCGGGAGCGTGACGGTCTGGTTCAGCGTGCGGCCGGAGACGTTCACCGCGCCGCCGGTCAGCGAGAAACTCACCGAGGCGAAGGATGCGAGATTGTCCGATGCGGTGATCGTCGCGCTGATGGGCGTCGTGACCGTGAAGTTCGCGCCGAAGGCTGCCAGAGCCGCCGGCAGACCCCCCTCGGGCGGGTTGGTCCAGACGACAATGTCGCTCGAGAACGTCACGCCGGTCGGCGAAATGTTGCTGGTGAAGCCCATGGTGTTGGCGCTGCCCGGTCCCTCGCCGCTGTCGAGGTTCCCGTTGACCACGCCGGTCACCGAACTGGAGACACCGTCGGGCGTGTTCCCGGCAAAGACCACGAACTGCCGGATGGAGTTGGTGTACGTCACCTGCGCGCGGGCCGGCGAGGGGACAAGCAGGATCAACGCGGCGAAAAACAGGCTCAGAATGCGCAGCGGCATGGCGGAATGCTCCTGGATGGGCACGGGCGGAACCCCGAGCCTTGACCGTACCACACCGCCGCGGATTTGCCATCCCCGCAACGCCAAATCCGCTCGCACGATGCCCCCCGGCGGTGCGTCAGGCCTCCATCGGGGCCGGCCGCACGCCGAAGACACGCTCGACCGTCGCACGCAGAAGGTAAATGAACGGTGTGGTCAGGATCGCGATCGCAAACTTGATCGCATACCCCTTGGCGGCGGCCGTCAGCGTGAATGCAAGATCGGGCGGACGGCCATCGGCCAGGGTGCTGAAGAGAGCGAGCACGGTCATGATCGCGGTGGTGTCGACCGCCTGGCTGATGACGGTCGAACCCGTCGCACGCAGCCAGAGCAGACGCTCACCGGTCAGACGCTTGAAGGCTCTGAACGACCAGATGTCCGTGAACTGGCCGCACAGGTAGGCGATCATGGAGGCCATGATCATCGTGCCCGAGCCCGAGAGCACCGCGTCGAAGGCCGCTTCATCGATGAAGGTCCTCGACGGCTCGGCGGCGGGCGCCCGCGTGGCGAAAAAGAGAAAACCGAACGCCAGCAGCGACATCGCCAGCCCGATGAACGTCACCCGACGGGCGCCACGCTTGCCGAAGTACTCGTTGAGCAGGTCCGTGAGCAGAAAGGTGATCGGGAACGCGAACATGCCGACCGAATGCTCGACATGCAGCTCGATCCCGCCGATATTGACGGTCCCGAAGAAGAAGAACTTGGAGCCGACGATGTTGGCAAGCAGCAGACACGTGACAAAGATGGCCGTCAACCAGAGATAGAGAAGCTGCGCCCTGCCGAACGTCACCGCCGATTCGCCGTCGGGACGCGCTCGCTCAAGCGTTGAACTCATGCGGAGATGCTAGCCCTCGCCCGACCGCGGCTCGCCGGAGCCCTGATGGGCAATGAGGCCGATGCGCTCGGCACCGGATGCTCTCGTTTCTACGCCCACCAACGTCAAAGCGACTTCGATCACCCCCCGGCCGCGTCCGTGAGCCCGACACGACGCTCCATCGAGCCGCGGACGTCGTTCTGAGGAGTGCAACGCCGATGCGGCATCTTCTGCGCCCGCTTCACGTGCGGTATGAAGATCCAGGTCGTCTCTGCCTCGAGGCGCGGCGTTCAGGTCCCCATCATCGCCGTCACCGCGAACGCCTGCATCGAAGACCGTCAGCGTTGTCTCGATGCTGGTTGCAACGATGTACTGACGAACCCCTATCGGAAGCCAAGCCTCCTTCGTGCCGTGGCAGGGGTGCTCGACGATCACCGGCCGCCGTTGGGTCGGTCGGTCTCGGCGCAGACGCTTGCCCGCCGACCGGAGTGATCAAGGAGCCGCCGGTGACCGAGTTCCGGACGGAGAAAGAAACAGCCCCGAGCGGCGCTCGGGGCTGTGCGGAGATCGTCGGATGTGCGGCGCTCGCTTTACGGCCGACCGGGCATTCCTGGCAGCCGCGGCATGCCCGGAAGCCCCGGCATTCCGTCGGCCGGTGCCTGCGCCGGTGCGGAGGGGCCGGTGCCAGCGGGGTCGATGTTCACCTTGACGATGCGACCCTTGTTCATGCGCTTGACCGAGAGCTTGAACTCACCGCCAGCCTTGATCGCCGCCTCGAATTCCTTGACGTTGGCGACAGGAGCGTCATTGACGGAGGTGATGATCTCCATCGGCCGCAGGCCCGCGACGGCGGCCTTGGAGCCCGACTCGACCTTGGACACGATGATGCCGCCCTCGCTGGCGGGGATCTGGAAGTAACGGCGGACTTCGTAGGTCAAGTCGCGAGTGGTGGCGCCGAGTTCTTCGCTCTTGAGGCGAGGGGCGGAGTTGAAGTGGGCCGGACCCTGGGTGACGGTCATGGGAACACGGACAGTTTCGCCGTTGCGGAGCAGTTCTACTTCGAAGCGTGTTCCGAAGCCGACCTCGGTCAGGGCCATCGTGATGAACGTCTCGGCCGAGCCCCAGGGCTGGGGCAACTGGTCGAAGTACTCGCTGGGCATGCTCTCGAGCATGGCCCAGTACTCGTCCATCATGCCGCCCATGCCGCCGTCCTCGGCCACGACCTCGAGCGGCTTGGGCTGCTTGTCGATGTGCAGACGCAGCAGGATGTCGCCGTCTTTGAGCCCCGCCGCGGCGGCGGGGGAACCCTCGTAGATGTGCGTGATGAAGCCGCCGATGCGTCCGCCCTTGGTCTGCTTGAGGCACTGGTTCGCTCGGGCCAAGTCCGGCGTCATGCCCTGCAGTTCGACACCGAGCCAGGCGATGCGGTTCTCTTCCGCCTCGCTCAGCGGTCGGTTGTCGGTGTCGAAAGCGTCGCCGCCGCGGGCGATCTCGGCGCGGACGAGCGCGGCGGGAATGCTGGCTTCGGCGGCGTAGTAGCTCCAGCCGCTGTCGCGTCCCGACGCGACGATCTTCTGGCGGCGCGTCAGAGGCAGCGCAAAGAGCGACATGTCGGTGGTGAAGTAGAAGTTTGAGTACGTGCCGCTCTCCCAAGACGAAGAGCCGGAGTACATCGGCAGGATCGGCAGAACCGTGTCCTTGTGCGAGCGGGCGAGGCCCATGACACGGTCCTGGTCAAGATACGCAACGCGGGTGTCCTCGTGCATCGTGACCGCGGCACGAAGGAGAAGATCATTGCGGAACGAAAGCACCGGCTCCGAGGAAATCGCCGGGGCCGACGGCGCGGGCGCTTCGAGCGTCGCGACAAAGGCGTTCCAGTCGCGGAGCGAGCCGGAGAAGCTCGCCGGTGTCGAGTTGCCGTCGGGCCAGAAGACGCGGACACGCTCGAGCCGCGCGGTGCGCTTGGCGCCGAAGCTCGCCAGCACGAGGACCGTCCGGTTGTCCAGCACGACACCCAGCGTGTTGACCTCGGTGCTCGACTCGTCCTCGTCGCCACGACCACCGAAGGACATGGCGAACGGAGATCGGTAGCGGAAGCCGGAGCCGTCCGAGGCGTCGTCGCTCCGCGGCGAGCGGAAGTTGATCATGATGCGAACGATCGATGAATCCGAGGTCGCATCGAGACCCTTGAGCATCGCGTCCATCGCGGGTGCCTCGATGAGGTCCCACGCGTCCGGCGCCGATCGCCACGAACCGTCCGCGGGCAGGTCGGTGCCATCGAGCAGGCCAACGGCCGCGCCCGTGCGATCGACCGCAACGCCGAAGATTGCCGAGGACGTCGTGCGGCGACCATCTTCCCACGTATTGGCGCTGCCGCCCATGGGCGAAACGGTCGTGACCCACTGCGTGTCGAACCGCCCGGCGGTCACGGCGAAGTACGGTCCGGGCTTCTGCGGCTCGAACTTCAGGGGTGTTGCGCCCGCAAGCGGCTGGGCAAGATCGATGAAGTACCCGCGGCGCGACTTGGCCCACGCGCCGGGACGCGCTTCGACCACCTGATCCTTGAATCGGACCTTCAGCGACTTGATGAACCGGGGGTGAAGATCGATCGTCTCGGCGTACACGCGCGTCGGCGAGACAAGGTATCCCGTGAGCACCGCGGGCCGCTCCTGAGCCGTCAGCGTCACCCAGTTGAAGTCATCCGGAACACCGGGCATACCGCCGTCAGCGAAGCGCCAACGGGACGACCAGCCCATGCGCGAGTCGCCCGCGGGCGGTTCGCCCTTGTCGTACTGCGGCGTGACCTCGATCTGAACAATCGCGTTGTTGACCGTCGCGGTAATCGCCGTGATTTCCGTGTCGCTTAGGCGAGCGTGCGTGCCCGGCGGAGCTGCCGCGTCGGGCGCGGCGATGGCGGTTGCCAGACCCGCGGACGAAACCAGAAGACCGATCGCGCAGAACCTGAACGTGCGATTCAACATGAAGCATTCCCCTGTGTGAAGTCGATTCGACGATGGTGAACGGATGGCAGGTGCCTGGGCGGCACGCCGTCGGAAACGCTGATGCGAGGGACGCCGCGCCGGGGTCGACGCGAGGCGAACGAGTACGAGCTCACTCCTTCGCGTAATCGCGCTGAAGGTCAAGAACAACCTGACGCTGGAGGCCGGCACGGAGCACCGTCAGGACGATGCGGGGCCTCGTCTCGATGGCCTCGATCGTGGCTTTGTGCCTGGCCTCAACGTCGGCAAGAGTCATGACGTCGGTCCCGTCGACCTTCAGGATGATGTCGCCGCTTCGCAGGCCCGCGTTGGCGGCGTTTCCGGGCCACTTCACCGCGTGCACAAAGACACCCTTGCTGCGGTAAAAGTGGACATCCGGATTCTCGAACTGGTTGATCTCCTTGACCGTCAGGTCCCAACGCTTGCAGGCGAGCTCCTTGCCCTCGACCGCACCCTTTTCTCGCGGGCGGATGCTGACCTGCATGTCCTTGTCGCCGCGGCGAATCGTGAACGTTGCGTCGGAGTCCTTGGCCAGCAGGCCCAGCGTTCGGTAGACGGCGGGAAGGTCCTCGCGGGTCAGCCCGTTGAGCGCCTTGCCGTTCACGGCGAGGATGCGATCGCGGGCGAGGATGCCCGCGCTCCGGGCGGGGCTGTCGGGGTCGGTCTCGGCGACGATGACCCCCTCGGTTCCGTCGAAGTACGTGTCGCGGTCAAAGTCACGCAGCGGCTGGAGCTGAAGGCCGAACCAAGTCCAGTCCACGCGGCCGGATCGGCGGAGCTGCTCAACGAGCACCTGCACGATGTCGCTCGGAATTGCAAAACCCATGCCCTCGGCCCAGCCGGACATGCCGCGGGCGTTGATGCCGATGACCTGACCGTCGGTGTTGATCAGGGGCCCACCGGAGTTGCCAGGATTGATCGGGGCATCGGTCTGGATCCAATGGCTGTACTCGCTCACGGACTCGAGATAGCGGTTGGCGCACGAGACGATACCGATGGACACCGAGCGATTCAGGCCCCATGGCGCGCCCATCGCCATGACAAAGTCACCCTCGCGAAGGGCGGCGGAGGAGCCGAACGTTGCGAAGGGCAACGGGCCAGTTTTGTCGTCGGTCACAAGCTGAAGCAGCGCCAGATCGGTGTCTTTGTCCGAGCCGACGATCTTGGCCCGGAAGGCCCGGCCGTCGCTGAGCAAGCAGCGGACCGACTCGGCCTTGTCGATGACGTGCCAATTGGTGAGCACTTCGCCGGTGGCCGAGATCAGCACCCCCGATCCGGAGGATTGCTGAGACTTCTTCTCGCCGAAACTGTTGTCTTCGAACACGACACGGATGTACACAACGGCGGGAAACACGCGGTCCTTGCCGTCCTGCACGATCTGGCGGAAGTCGGGCCTTGCCTGCATCGCCGCGGGCGGCTGTTGGCCGGCGACCGGTGACATGAGGGGGCTTGCGGGAGCACCCATCAATGCAATACCGAGAGTGAGGGAAAGGTACGAACGGTTGGTGGGCATGAGCATGTATGCGAGTGTACGGGTTGTTGGTTCAGCAAGTTTCGCGAAGTGCGCTCATTTTGTTGAGACCAACAGGTTCCTAGGATTTTGGGTGATATCCCGAATTCCAACGTGAGGGGAAGCCAACACGCTGAGATACGGTCCGCTCCGACTGTGGGCGTGATGTCAATGGCGGCCCATCACGAGTGCAGCGAAGAACGCAGCAAGTTTCGGCGGACGAAGCTGGCTCGCCGCGTCTTGCCCAGTGCGCGACGACCGGCGACCCCGGAGCGCACTGCGTCGGATGGCCGGACATCGACTGCGACGCTCGCCACTTGGCAGGCGGAGACCGCGAAGAGCCGCAAAAAAGAACCAGCCTCGGGCAGAACCCGAGGCTGGAGAGAGTCAAAGCGGGCGAAGGGACTTGAACCCTCGACCCTCACGTTGGCAACGTGATGCTCTACCACTGAGCTACGCCCGCATATGCACTTGTCAGGCCAGGCGCCTTCGCGTGGCCAAAGGCCGAACCAGGGTGGTTCGGGAACGCGGCATAAACGCCGCCTCCCGACCCGGAACGGGCCAAGAGAATAGACCGGTTGTCGGCGTGCGTCAACCCATGCGGATCACCCGCAGGTATGGCCACTTGATTCGGGGCCTCTGATCCTCTCTGAGATGGGTTCTCTCCCGGATTTCAAGTTTTCCCCGCGATATGCACGATCCTCCCGAAAGTGAGGCGGGCAGCCTGCCCGTGTTGCCCAAGGTCCCCAGGTTGTCGCCGGGACTGTTGGGCTGCCCTGCCTCGTGCCGGAGCCGCGACTCGTGCGCACCATCGCGATCATCAACCAAAAGGGCGGCTGCGGCAAGACGACGACCGCCATCAATCTCGCCGGAGTCTTCGCCAGGCGCGGAGCCCGCGTCCTCCTGGTGGATCTGGACCCGCAAAGCCACTGCGCGGCGGGGCTGGCGATTCCTGAGCAGCGCATCGATGTGCAGATCGGCGACGCGATGCTCGCGGTCGCGGAGAAGCCGGACAAGTCCATCGACTGGACGCGCCTGCTCTGGCGTGTGTCGAGGAATCTCGACCTCGCGCCCAGTTCGGTGCGTCTGGCGGCAATCGAGGCGCCGCGGGCGGGTCTGGCGGGTCAGCCCGACAGTGAGCGAAGGCTGGATCAGGTCCTCACCCGGATCGCCGACCAGTACGACCTTTGCCTCATCGACTGCCCGCCTTCGATCGGGCTGCTGACCTACAACGCGCTCGTGGCCGCCAACGAGGTGCTGATCCCCGTGGAGACGGGTTTCTTCGCACTTCAGGGTGCGAGCAAGCAGGTGCTCGCGATCAAGAGTCTGTTCAAGCGGTTGAACGTCGCGCCGACGTATCGGCTCTTTGCCACGCTGCACAACCCCGACAGCACGCTGCAGAACCAGGTGCTCGATGAGTTCCAGAGGCGATTCGGCGATGGGGTGATCCCGGTAGTCGTGCGGCACGACCCCAAACTCCGCGAGGCCGTGCACTTCGGCCAGCCGATCATCGAGACCGCGCCCGATTCGCAGGGCGCGGCGGACTATGCGGAGCTTGCGTCCTGGCTGCTGACCAACACCCCGGCGCAGCAGGCCGGCGCGCTGGCGTCGACCATGCCCGGACCGGTGGCCCACGCCGCGGCGGCACGCGGAATTGCCGAATCGGGCGCGGTGCGGGTGATGCCAAGCGCCACCGATCGCGTGCTCAATACGCCTCACGCCACCGCTGCGGCGCAGCCGGCACCCGGTCCGCAGCGAGAGGAACCGATGCCGACCACCCGCGCGGCGGATGTGGCCCAGCGGCTCAGCCGCGGGCGGGCCGACGAGGCGATGTCGGCCGCGGCGGCGGAGCAGGTTCCCGCGTCGGCAGATCTTCTTCCGCGCGGTGCGGTCTTCGAGCCGCGGATGGTGCTCACGCCCGTGCACGAGCCGCGGCCGCTGCTGCGTGGCGAGGTTTCGAGCGCGGGCCTGCTGGGCATCAAGGTCACGCGTCAGGGTGTGCTGTTCGTGCAGCCCGCATCGCTCGGCTCGCGCGTGAGCATCGCGGGGGACTTCAACGGCTGGTCGCCATCGGCGACGACGATGCGGCTCAACCCGACGCTGGGCGTGCTCGAAGCGCTGGTGGCGATCCCCGCGGGAACGTTCCAGTACAGGCTGGTCGTTGATGGCCGCTGGTGCGACGACGAGTACAACCCGAGCCTGGCGACGAATCCCTACGGCGAACGGAACAACGTTGTCCACGTTCCGGCGGGACAGGACTCATCGTTCCTGGAGGCGCTGAACGCGGTAGGCTGAGCGGGTCGAGACAGAAGGGCGCATGGATGCGCCCGGCTCCGAGACGACGCTCGGGGCGCTCCGAGACAGAAACGCGCACAGAGACATGGATGTCCTCATGGTCGCGGACTCAGGAAGTTCATCATCATGGCCGTCGGGCGATCGCAGGGGTGACGGTGCGGGCGGTCGCCACGGGTCGGGTGCCGATGGGGCGGGTCGCGATGGTGCGCAGGGTGCGATTCCCGATGCCGGCAACGCGGCCCGCGGGTCGGCCGAGTCCCACGGCGACAGCACGCGTGCCGGTGCGGTCTCGCGGCGGGGGTCGCTGCCGACGATCAACGCCGATGACTTTGATGCGCTGGCGGATTTGTTTCTCGGCGAGGTGTCCTCGGGCCCTGCCAAGGGATCGCCGAGCCAGACGACGATGCCGACCGGCAGCGCGAACGCAGCGGCCCCGGCGGACCCGGTCGAGCGGTCGGTCGGCGAAAGTCCGCGGTTGTCCGCCGCGACCGGTCCGGGGGGCGATCGCGGGAGGCTGGAGTTGCTGCTTGTTGGGCACTTGCCCGTGATGACCTCGGCATGGGTGGGGCAGTTTGTCCGTCAGGAGTCCCAGCCGACGGAGCGGTCGGTGGCCTCGGCGCTGGCGTTCATCCGCATGCACGACGAGCGTCTGCGGATCGAGCGGTACGCATCTGCGGTTCGTACGAGGGGCGACATCGCCGACGACGCAAGCGGTGCGGCGATCATGTACGAGCCGGGCGATGAGCCGATCGCGCTGTGCCTGGCCGAGCCGCGGGTGCTGGTGTGGGCTCAGGGCGCGATCGATGTGCTGGCGGCGCAGCCCGGGCTCTTTGCGCGCGTGCATGTGCTGACGGCCGGAGACGAGACCGGCGTCGTCAACGCATACCGCACGCTCAAGAGCCTCGTAGATGCGTGGCGGCGGGGCGGGCACCCGGTGGCGACGCAGCCGCGGTTCGCATTGAGCGTGCTGGGCGTGCCGATGGATCGTGCGCGGGCATCGCACGCGAGGCTGAGCGAGGCGTGCCGATCGTTTCTTGGGCTGGAACTGGAGTTCCACGCGAGCATCGAGCGGATCGGCTCGGCGGCGGTGCTGCCGATGCCGCCGCGGGTGGTGTTCGATGAGGAGACCGGCTGGACCGTCGGCGAGGTGATCTCGGCGGTCGCTCGCCCGGTCGCGATGCCCGACCCGGAGCCCGACGTGAGTCGCGGCGAGCCGGACGCCGCGGTGATCGATGGCGATGAAGGCATCGAAGTCCTGTCGGATCTCCGTTTGGCCGAGCCGGCGCTCGATGACACCTCGGAGTTTCAGGCCATCAATCCCGGTTTGCCCGGGGCTCCCGATCCGGCCACGGCCGCGGGCGCGGAGACGACGTTTGCTGCTCAGATCTCCGGCGCGATGGCCCATGGGGCGTCGGCGGCGGGTGCATCGCCGGCATCGGCGGGTGCAAGTGCCGCGGCGGCGCCCGTGGCCGATGAGAGCGAGAGACCGACGGGGGCAGAACTGGATCTGGCGCACTTCGTCCCCGGGCTTGCGGGAATCGCGGCGCGATGCCCGTATGCGGAAGAGGTTCAGTTGGCGGTCGATGCGTTGGGGAGGCTGCACCTGCTAGCGCGTGCGGATGATGACGACGCGTCGGCGATCGAGTGGTTGACAGTCGCCAGCGCGTGGGCGACCGAGCATCTCAAGTTGCTGGGCATGACGCTGCCGACGGCGCAGCGGCTCGATGAATCGCTCCGTCCGACGCTGCACCTTTTCAGCGATCGCGCCTCGCGTGTTCGCCGGCTGCTTGATACCGACATGCGTGTGCACGTGCTGGCGGATACGAGCCGGGCGGCGCAGGCGGGGCTTGTTGCGGTGGCGTTGAACTGATCGCGTGGCGTGCGCGATGCTCGGACAAAAGCAAACCGGCCCGCCGAGGGGGCGGGCCGGTCGAAGCCTGGGTCCGAATGTGTGGGGCGATGACTTATGCCGACTCCTTGCGCTTGGAACGCAGGTCGGTGAGCTTGCGGCGGATCGCCACGTCGCCCTCGTCGATGATGAACTCAACGCCGCGGGCGTTGGCGTCGGGCAGGTCGTAGAGCAGGTCGATCATGGTCTCTTCCATGACCGAGCGAAGGCCGCGGGCCCCGGTCTCGCGGTCGAGCGCCTTGCGGGCGATGGCCTTGAGGGCGGGGACGGTGAAGGTGAGCTTGGCGCCTTCCATCGAGAACTGGTGCTGATACTGCTTGATCAGCGCGTTCTTGGGCTCGCAGAGGACGCTCATCATCGCCTCGAGCGTCAGCGGCATGAGCGGGGCGAGGACGGGGAGGCGGCCCACAAACTCGGGAATCATGCCGAACTCGACGAGGTCATCGGGCGTGACCTGCTCAAGGAGGATCTCGGTTTCCTTGGCCGGATCGCGCTCCGAACGGACCTCGCTGAAGCCGATGCGAGCCTTGCCGACGCGACGGCGGATGATGTCCTCAAGGCCGACGAAGGTGCCGCCGCAGATGAACAGCACGTTGGAGGTGTCGACCTGGATGTACTGCTGCTCGGGGTGCTTTCGCCCGCCCTGCGGGGGCACGTTGGCGACGGTCCCTTCCAGGAGCTTGAGCAGAGCCTGCTGCACACCTTCACCGGAGACATCGCGGGTGATGGAGACGTTGTTGGAGGTCTTGCCGATCTTATCGATTTCGTCAATGTAGATAATGCCGCGCTGGGCGCTCTCGAGATCGAAGTCGGCGTTCTGGAGCAGCTTGAGGATGAGGTTCTCGACGTCCTCGCCGACATAGCCGGCCTCGGTCAGCGTGGTCGCATCGCCGATGGCGAACGGGACCTTGAGCATGCGGGCGAGGGTCTTGGCCAGCAGCGTCTTGCCCGAGCCTGTCGGCCCGATGAGCAGGATGTTGCTCTTGTCCAGCTCGATGTCCGTGTCCTCGCGCTCCAGGTGCATCAGGCGCTTGTAGTGCGAGTGCACGGCGACGGAGAGGGCACGCTTGGCAAAGTGCTGCCCGATGACGTACTGATCAAGGAACTCCTTGATCGTGCGGGGCGATGGGATGTCCGTAAACAGCGGCGAGCTCGCACCAACGCGGCGGCGCTCCTGCTTGAAGATGTTCTGGCACAGGTCGACGCAGTTGGCGCAGATGTACGTATCGCTCGGGCCTTCGACCATCGGCCCAACCTCGCGGGAGGTCTTGCCGCAGAACGAGCACGTGGTCAGGCGACGGCCCTTGAACCCGCCGCCACCGCCACCGGCACCGCCGCCACCGTTGCCGCCGCTGCCGCCTCCGCCTGAGCCGCCGCCGGAAGCACCCGATGACTTGCCCGAGCCATCGCCCGCGGCGTTGGTGGGGGTGTTGGGGGCTGTGGCGATGCGGGAGGGCTGATCGTTACGGGGCTTTGACATGGAGAATCTCAAGTCGAGAAAGTCGGGCTGGAATGGCTGAACGTCGTTGCAGTGTATCGGCCTGATCAGGAGCGGAATCGAGCGGCGGCCGCGCCGATTCCTCGATTTAGTTCTCGGTCCCCGTGCGGTCCACAGGCGTTCCCCCGGTTGTCCGACGAGGTTCGGCCTCCGGAGGGGGCGACATGCCGCGGTGGGTCTGCTGAGAACTATCGCGGAGGTCTGCTGAGCCGACTTGAGCCTCATCGCGGGCGAGCCGAGCACCATCGCCGCCTTCGGCGTTTCCACGCGCCGGGCCTGCCGAAATGCGCGTGCCCGAACTGGTCTGCTCCCGTCGGGTGATCGTAGTTGGTGCCGATGATGGTGCGGGGGCCGGGGCTGGTGCTGGGGCCGGTGCTGGGCCCGGGTTAGCCGGACGAGGCGTCTTGGCGGGGGTACGAACGGATTGCGAACTTGGTCCTGGAGCGGGTGGTACCGCCGCGGGGCGAGCGGGACGATGCGCAGGAGTTGCTGATTCAACAGGCGTCGCCGCGGAGGGTTTCAATGCGCCGTCCGCTGAGCCGGCTGCCGCAGCGGGGCGGGCAACGCTCGCACGCAGTCCGGCGGACATCTTGGCCTTGACCGCAGAAAACTCCGCATCCGTCATTTTGCCCTCGGCGTGCATCTGGCGGATGGAGTCCATCAGCGAGACGGATGGGGGTGCATCGGCGGATGCCTTCATCCGCCCGCGGATAAACATGATGGTGACGTACCCGAGAATCAGCACGCCGATGAGGATGCCGATGACCACCAGCAGTTCCGTAACGTCGCCTTTCTGGCCGCCGATGCTGGCGGCTTGGGCGAGAACGGGGGTGGGGGGTGCGTGGACGGGGTGCATGACGCGGTGGCCTCAGGCTTCGCCCTGCTCACTGCCGATGGCATCGCGCAGCGGGACGACGAGATTCGGTACGACGCGGGCGCGGAGGAGTTCCTCGCCGGTGCGGGTGAGGGTGCTCAGGGTCGCGGAGAGTTCAGAGACATCTTCGAGCGAGCCGTACTTCCGGAGGGTCACATACACGGAGATGGGAGCCGGCTCGAACTCGCCGCTGACCACGGCGCGCATCGGCGTGCGGGTTTTGACCTCGAAGTGAACCTGAAGGTCGCAGGAATCGGTCATGCCCAGGCCCAGAACGGGCTGACACTCCAGCGGAACACCGGGCGCGCCCGGCTCGACCATTCGGGCCAGCGGGCTACGGGAGTGACCTCCCGCGCCGTCGCCGGCGATCAACGCGTCAAAGACGATCGCGTCGTGGTTGCCCGAGGCAATGAGGTCGAAGCCGAAGAGCAGCTCGAGGTAGTCGACGTCGAGGGGGCTGATGCTCAGGAAGTATGGGGCGGTTTCGAGCACCAGTTCGTGGAGGCGATAGGCGTCGCGAGGGGTTGGCGGATTGACGACGCCCGAGCGGATGCTCAGCCGCCGCAGGCTGAGCCACTGCTGCACGGCATCGGGGCTGTCCGCCTCGAGGGCCAGTTCGTTGCTGTATCGCCGGAACCGCCGCATGGATGGGAACTCGCGGCGGATGCGGTCGAACATGCCCAGAACGGTCTCGCGGCCGCTGGGCAGATCGAGTTTGAGGGCCAGGCGCTGGTTGATGTAGAAGTCCGAGCACAGGGCCTTGTACGAAGTCACGTCGCTCATGGCATGCTCGGGAGGTCGTGCCGCGGGAGTGGCACGGGGAATGGGATCAAGAGAAGGGTAGTCGACGAAGTGGGGGGTGATGTCCGATGATCTACGTATCGGCCGCAATCGAACGGGTGTTCAGGCGTTTGTCACAGCAGCCGACAGGCAAGGAGACCGGACATGGGCGAAACCTGCGTGACTCGCGTGCGCGGCTGGTGGATTGGCGCGGCAGTGAGGAATCGGGCGCTCGTGCTCGGCGTTCTCGTGTCCGGCGCGATGCTCGGCTCGTGCGCCGGCAAGGCGAGCACGGCCGATGGGGCCGGCGGCGCGGGCTCGCCGATGGGCGGCTCGGCGGGGTCGGCGAATGCCGGGACGCTCGCGGCGGTGAACGACCGTTGCCCGATCATGGATGAGCACCCGGTCTCGAAGCGAACGGACCCGGACCTGACCCGGCGCTTCAAGGGCGAGTTGGTCGGCTTCTGCTGCGACGACTGCCCCGGCGCGTGGGACGCGCTGAGCGATCAGGAAAAGAGCGCGGCGCTGGCAAAGGTGCGCAGGCGCTGATGCCGCGGCGATCGACGGAGGCGTGACGGATCAGTCCTGCGATGTGAGGCTGTCGCCGGGAAGGTCGAAGCCCTCCGGCGCGGGCATCGCGCCGGCATCGGAGAACGTGTCGGCCAGAGACTGCGCATCAGCACCAACGACCGCGGCCTCGGCGAGGCTCTGTGCCGCGGCATCGACGACGCGTTCCATTTCCGTCGCGCGATCGCTTGCGGGCGGCTTGATCTCGGCAATGGACTCCTCGAGAAAGCCGGCGAGCTTGCGCGAGCGGACGGGGTGCTGGAGCTTCTTGAGGGCCTTGGCCTCGACCTGGCGGACGCGCTCGCGGGTGACCTTGAAGATCCGGCCGACTTCTTCCAAGGTGTAGGTGTAGCCATCGCCGATGCCGTAGCGAAGCTTGATGATCTCGCGCTCGCGGTACGTCAGGGTCTTGAGAACGTGCTCGAGGCGTTGCTTGAGCGTCTCGCCCGTGGCGCTCTGGCTTGGCGAGGCG
The DNA here is from genome assembly GCA_021297895.1 of Phycisphaeraceae bacterium. GTDB lineage: Bacteria > Planctomycetota > Phycisphaerae > Phycisphaerales > UBA1924 > JAJTHN01. The sequence goes on from JAJTHN010000030.1 coordinate 15,746, forward strand.
CAGCGGGTGTCCTCGAGGAAGTCGCCGAAGGATGAGTCTTCGGTCTCGCCGACGGGGCGATCGAGGGAGACCGGCTGGCGCGAGATCTTGACGACCTTGCGGACGTCCTCGACGGACATGTTGGAGGCCTTGGCCAGTTCGTCGATCGTGGGCTCGCGGCCGAAGAGTTGGAAGAGCGTCTTTTCGCTGGCGCGAAGGTGGCTCATGGTCTCGATCATGTGCACGGGAATGCGGATCGTGCGGGCATGGTCGGCGACGGCGCGGGTGATGGCCTGGCGGATCCACCACGTCGCGTAGGTGCTGAACTTGTAGCCGCGCTTGTACTCGTACTTGTCGACGGCGCGCATAAGGCCGGTGTTGCCTTCCTGGATGACATCCAGAAAGGACAGGCCGCGGTTGCGGTACTTCTTGGCGATGGAAACGACCAGGCGCAAGTTGCCGCCGGAAAGGTCGCGCTTGGCCTGCTCGTACTCCCAGAAGACGGTCTCGATGGCGTGGAGGCGTCGGCGGATGGCGTCAGGCTCTTCGAGCAGTTCGCGCTTGTAGCCGTCGAGTTCCTCGCGCATGACGGCGACTTCTTCCAGTGCGTACTGGCCCGGCTTGCGGGTGGCACGCCGGATTTCGTGCGAGAGCTCGTGCATTTTCCGGCACATGGACCGGAGCTTGCGCATCAGCGGGATGATCCGGCCCGTGCGCAGGCAGAGTTCCTCGGCAAGCACGCTCATGCGGCGGCGGCGGCCGGCGATACGTTCGCGGAGTTCCTCGCGCTCATCTTCGCTCAGCGGCGAGGTTCCCTTGCCGTCGCGCTGAGTTCCGGCGCAGAGGGTTGCCCAGTCGGCGCGATTGTGGGCGAGCAGGCGCTCGAGCGTCGCGAGGTTCGCGGGCATACGCCGCAGGATGCGGTCCTTGTGGTTGGGCTCGAGCGTGCTGATGCGCATCGTGCGGTCGAAGGGCAATTCGCCCGTCTGCACCTGGCGGAGCACCGCGACGGCCTGGTTGACGATCCAGTCGGTCTCCAGGCAGCGACGCCGGAAGATCATGCGCGTGGTCTCGATCTTCTTGGCCAGACGCACTTCCTCGGTGCGGGTCAGCAGCGGGATCGAGCCCATCTGGGACAGGTACATGCGCACCGGGTCATCGATGCGGCGGTCGCCGGTGACCGTTCGACGGCTGCGCTCGATGGGCAGTTCGAGATCGACCTCATCGCCGTCATCGCGGAGACCGGCATAAGCCTCGCTGTCCTCGGCGAGGCGCTCGAGATTCGAACGCGCCGCCCGGGATGCATCGCGCGATGTCCCGTTTGTTCCGGGAGCCGATGACGACGTCGAGGAGTTGCTCGCGCCGCCGGCCCAGTTCATGCGGATCCAGCCATCGCCGCCGGTGCGTTCGCCGCCGACGACGGTCATCGCGCGCGAAGGGCCGCCCTTGATCGCCGGGGCCTTGGCGGCCGGGGCCGCGTCCTTGTCGCTCGCGGCGACGCCTCCGCAGCCCGCAGCGGCTGCGCCGGCATCGCGCGTTGAGCGGTACAGGCGTGCGCGGTACTCCATCTCGTCGATGAGTTCCAGGCCCATGCGATCGACCTGCGAGAGCAGTTCGTGCAGCCGGCCCGCGTCAACCCAGTCATCGGGAAGGGCGTTGTTGAGTTCTTCGTAACTGAGCCACCCCCGCTGCTGCGCGGCGGAGAGAATCGGCGGCAGCGGGTCGGGCAAGCGAATGTTCAAGCGATCCTCCAGCCTCACGCGTGTTCGACCCAAGTCCAGTCCGCCCGACGCCGCGAATCACGATCACCCACGTCTGTGCCGAGCCTGGCCCCCGTGGGCGATGCGTCGCGGCGAGCGAATCTTCAGCGATCAACCATCGACCGACTCTGAGCCACCAAAAGCGGAACACTCAACAATCCGGCCCACGAGTACGCCGCTCACCTCAGAGCGGAGAAGGAACGAGCGAGTGTCGCTCCCTTGTTAAACGTACACCCGTTTCCGTCTCGGGGCTACCCCGATGTCCAAGGTCGTGGCATGGTTCGAGGGTCTCTCCCAACTGTGCGTTCTACCTCGCGCAGCCGCGCGAGCCGTTCGGCCGCGGCGAGATTCGGATCGGTGGCCGCAGATGGCGCGCCCCCGGATTCAGCGGCGTCCGGCGCGGGTCGATCGGGAGATTGCCCTGCTCCGGCGGTCGGTGGCACGGGGTCAAGGGTGCCGCTGAGAGCCGAGCGGGTGGCGTGCTGCCGGCAGAGATCGAGGATGCAAGCCTCAAAGGCGGCGCGAAGTTCTGATGCCCGGTCGCTGAAACGAGCCTCGATATCCGCGGCGAGGCTGACGGCGAGCGTGCTGACGGCCAGCCCCTCGGGCGAATCGTCGATCTCGGCACGCACTTCTGCGAAGGTCATCGTCGGGCCGCGTTCGCGCCAGAGCCGCAGAACGTGGCGAGCGAGGGATGCGGCGCTCGCGGAGGACTGCGGCGCACGTTCGAGCACCTGGGCCTGAGAGTCTGTCAGCGTGCTGAGCACGCTCGGCTCGGTCAGCGCGATCGCGATGGCCAAGCCCGCGGCCGAGCGGATGATCGCGGTGCTCGAGGTATCGACGCCGCCGGCGGAGGCGGTGCTGGTGACGGGCGCGCCCGTCGGGCTGTTGGCGGCGCCTTGCGACGCGGTGCCCGGAGCCGGTCGCGCTGCGCGCGATGACTTGATCGCCGTCCAGATCGTTGCTTCATCCACTCCGGCGATGCGGGCGACCTGGCGCACGATCATCTGCTGGCGGATCGGAACGATCTCCTTCAGGCCGAGTTCGGCCAGTCGCTCGACCTCATCCTGCACCGCGGCGGCCTTGGCGGAGAGCCCGAGCGAACGCGTGCGAGTGGCGAAGCGGGCGAATCGGTAGGCCAGCGCGTCCTGCGCCTCGGCGATGACCAGATCGAACACCGCGCGGCCGGCGCGGTCGCCCTCGCCCTGCTGCTTGAGCAGTTCGTCGGGGTCTTTGGCGGATGTCAGGCCGCGGGCGCGCACATCCGAAAGTGTGGCGATCCGGACATCCAGCCCGGCGCCGAAGAAGACCTCGATCGCACGGTCGGCGGCCTTCTGGCCGGCCTCATCACCGTCGAAGAACAGCACGATCTTTGAGCAGAGCCTCTGGAGCACGCGTGCGCCGAGAGGTGTCAGCGCGGTGCCGAGGGTCGCGACGACGTTGGTGACGCCGGCCTGGTGGCAGGCGATCGCGTCCATGTAGCCCTCGGTCACGATGGCGACGCCGGAGCGCTTGATGGAGTCGGCGGCGAGATTGAGCGCGTAGAGCGTTGCGCTCTTGTTGAACAGCGCGGTCTCGGGCGAGTTGATGTACTTGGGTTCGTCCGCGTCGTTGAGCCGCCGCCCGCCGAAGGCCACGACGCGGCCGAGCTGGTCGTGGATCGGGAACATCAGCCGGTTTCGGAACGCGTCGTAGACGCCCGAGCCGGACTCGCGGCGCTTGAGCAGGCCCGCGGCGACGAAGGCGTCGGCGTTCATGGCCTTCTTCTCGAGCGTGAGGACCAGGCCGTCCCACTTGTCGGGCGAGGCGCCGATGCCGAAGCGCGCGATGGTCGCGGCGGTGAGGCCACGCCTGTCGGCGGTTGCGCGTGCCGCGGAACCGTGGTCCGCGTGTTCGTAGATGGCGCGGAAGAAGGCCTGGGCCGTGGCGTTGGCACCGGCGAGTTCTTCCTTCGATGCGCGGGCAGGAGCGTCAACGGTGGAACCGTCTCCCGGACCTGCTGCGGTCCTGGGCTTGAAGGGTGTGAGGGTGATGCCGGCGCGGTCGGCGAGGTACTCGAGGGCCTCGCGGAAGGAGAGTTTGTGGTGATCCATCACGAAGCGGATGGGATCGCCAGCGGCGCCGCACGAGAAGCACTTGTAGATCTGCTTGTGCGGGACGACGTACATCGATGGCGAATGGTCATCGTGAAAGGGGCACAGACCGACAAACTCGCGGCCCTTCTTGCGCAGGGAGACCTGCTCGCCGATGAGCCGGACAATGTCCGTTGCGGCGAGGACCCTTTCCTTGTCGTCGTTGAATGCGCCCGGGGGCATCTCTTTGGACAGTAGCAAGCGCGAGCGGACGGGCGGGGCGGTGCCGGATGGGCCTCTTGTGGCGGGCCGCGTGGCACGGAAAGCGGGGCTCGCGTGAAACCGGTGGTATGCTTCCAACGGACGCAGAGATGTGGATGAGCAGTTCGGGAGGCGGGGGACGGGGGCGGGTTGACGGAGGACTTATGCCGCGGACGCCGGAAGGGTTTTCGAAGCGACTCGATGAGATCAAGGGCGCGATGGTCGTGCAGGGGCGGCGGGTGCAGGCGCTTGTGGAAAAGGCGTACGAGGCGGCCTTTGCGCGCGATGTGGAAGCCGGCGCGGCGATCGCGCGGCTGGACGAGGAGATCGATCGCGTTGATGTGGAGATCGAGCGCACGACGGTTCAGTTGCTGACCGAGGCCTGCGGCGACGGTGCGGCGCTGCTCCCCGAGCAGGTGCGCCTGGCGCTGACGATCGTGAAGATCAACAACGAACTCGAGCGCATCGCGGACGTTGGCGTGAACATCGGGCAGGAGGTCGCGGCGCTCCGTGCCGCCAGCGAGACGGGGGCCGCGGGTGCGGGCGGGCTTGCGAGCATGCCGCCGGCCTTCCGCGTGCTGACCAACAGCGTGGTCGGAATGGTGCGCGACAGCGTGACGGCGCTGGACAAGGTCCACGGCGAGACGGCGCGGGTGGTGCTGTTGAGCGAGGAGGCGGTGGGGGAATTCAAGAAGGCGCTGGTCGCGGATGTGCAGAAGCAACTGGTCGAGGGCGGCGGCAAGGGGCGGATGAGCCAGGCGCAGGCCGCGGCGTTGCACGACATCGCGATGTACTCGCTCGTGATGGCGGATCACTGTACGAACATCGCCGAGCAGATCCTGTACGTCGCGACGGGGCGGATCATGCGGCACATGAAGGGGCACTGGGAAGAGGTCACGCTCGGCGAGAAGTAAGCGGCGGCGGGGGGCCGCGGCCGCGGGTGGATCGCACAGCGCTCGATGCGCGCGGGCTACGCTGCGGTATGTCCAAGAAGTCCAACCAAAAGAGCACCAACCAGGCCCCCGGCGCGGAGGCCGCGGTTGTGAGTACGAAGAACAGCGTTCGCGCGGGCAACGGCTCCGCGGCACCGGCGTTCGATCCCAACGCGGCGGCGCCGCCCGGAGCGGGAATCTTCGGGCTCGCGTGCGAGCGGGCATCATCGCGCGTGGTGATCACGCCGGTCCAGTTCGACGCGACGACCAGTTACGGCGGCGGCGCGAGCGCGGGGCCGGGCGCGGTGTTCGAGGCTTCGATGCAGGTTGACCTGCTGGATCATCAGTTCGGCGATGTGTGGAAGCACGGCATCTTCATGGCCGAGGCGAACGGGAAGATCGCCAAACTCAGCCGCAAGGCCCGGGCGCTGGCCGAGCCGATCATCGAGGCCGGCGGCATCGACGCGACGGAGGGCAAGGCGGGCAAGCGTCTGCGAAAGGCGCTGACCAAGGTCAACGCCGCCAGCGCGACGGTCAACGAGCACGTGTACGAACGCACGCGCGATGTGCTCAAAGAGGGCAAACTCCCCGGGTTGCTCGGCGGCGATCACAGCACGCCGCTGGGCGCGATCCGCGCGTGCGCCGAGCACCTTTCCGCGTCCAAGGGCGGCAAGGGTGAGGGCCTGGGCATTCTGCATGTCGATGCCCACATGGACCTGCGCGATGCCTTTGAGGGGTTCACGTACTCGCACGCATCGGTGATGTTCAACGTTCTGCGCGAATGCAAGGGTGTGTCGAAGATCGTGCAGGTCGGCATTCGGGATTACTGCGCCGCGGAGAAGCAGGTTGTTCAGGCCAGCAAGGGGCGTGTAAGCGTGTTCTACGACCAGGACATCGCCGACGAGATCAACGGCGGCGGGAACTTCCTGTCGATCGCGCGGCGCGCGGTCGAGAGCCTGCCCGCGAACGTCTATGTCAGTTTCGATATCGATGCGCTCGAGCCCTCGCTCTGCCCGCACACGGGCACGCCGGTGCCGGGCGGGCTGGCGTTCGCTCAGGCGGCGCTGCTGCTGAAGGTGCTCAGCGACAGCGGGCGACGCGTGGTCGGGTTCGACCTTGTCGAGGTCTGCCCGAGCCCGCGGCGTGATGATCCGCCGATCGATGAGAGCGTCGGGGCGCGCGTGCTGTACAAACTCTGCGGCGCGGCGTGCGCGGCGGGGGCTTGAGTTTCCCGGATCTACGCGTCAGTCTCGGGGTGAATCGATCCAGCCGTACGCGCGGCCGGGGTTGCTGCCGAACGATGGCGCGAGTTGGTGCCATCGCGTGCCGTGGCTGCTGGCGTACATGTGGTTGGCGGTGATCACCCGGTCCTTGCGGCCCCAATCAACGGGGATGACCGAGCCATCGAGGAACGCGACGTACGCCTGACCGGAGTGCCGGTCGGCGAGGCGGTCGGTGTTGGAGAACATGCCATCGGGGACGGGGCCGTTCCACTGCGCGTCGTCCTCTTCGACGAACACGGGGATGCCGTTGACGGCCTGGCGCTCGGCGTCCGCGGGCGGGCCGCCTGCTGCGTCGCCCCGTGTGTCGATGGCGATGAGCGTGGTCGAGCCCATGCGGACGCCGGAACTGCCGTAGATCATGGTGTAGTCGAAGTTGATGTCGCGGCTGGACGGGTCCATGTCCCAGATCGCCCGCTGCGGCTGGAACTTGGGCAGGCTCCACGGGGCGGTGTTCAGATCCGGACGCGTGGAGCTCAGCGCCCGGCGGCGCTGGGTGGGGCACTGCCAGACGCTGGTGTAATCGCTGACGTACGCGAACGCGGGGCCGAGGACGGCGGGGTTGTCCGGCGCGACGGAGCGACGCGGGTCCTTCGGCTGGCTGTGCCAGTAGCGGAATGGTGCCGTCGATCCGGCCTCCCAGATGCGATCCCGGTTGTCCAGGGCGTACGCGTTCATCGCGATGCCCATCTGGCGCGTGTTGTTGGAGCAGACGCTCGCGCGGCCGGCCTCGCGCGCCGAGGCGAGGCTCGGCAGCAGGATCGCCAGCAGCAGCGCGATGATCGCGATGACCAGCAGCAGTTCGACGAGCGTGAAGCCGGATCGGCGCGTGCGCATGGTCGTGCTCCGGATGCCGCCCGGCAGGTTGAAGGGCCCGGGCGTCGGGCGGTTGCGTCGAATGCCCGCCGCGTGGATCGGCGGACGCGTGAATGTGGCGCAAAGACCCGCTCGGGGGAGGCGCAAGCGGCTGGGGCGATACACTGACGCGATGGCCGCGGACGATGTGCGTTTCGAGATCATGACCAGCATCGCCGATGCGCCGGCAGTCGTGGCGATGATGAACGGCCTGTACGATGAAGACCCGGCTTCGGGCCGGCTCGATCGCGGGCGGTTCGGGCGGACGATCGAGATCTTCCTGGCTCAGCCGCAGCGCGGGAGCGTGATGCTCATCCGCGTAGGGGGCGAGCTGGCGGGGTACGCGTTGCTGGTGCCGTACTTCAGCAACGAGCTGGGCGGCGTGATCCTGTTCATCGATGAGTTGTTCGTGCTGCCGCCGCACCGCGGGCGGGGGCTGGGGCGCGGGCTGATCGGGTTTCTCGCCTCCGCGCGGCCGATGGACGCCGTGGCCCTTGGGCTGGAGGTCACGCCGAGCAACACGCGGGCGCGGGGGCTGTACGAGCGGCTCGGCTTTGCGCCGCGGCGGAACACGACGATGATCAGGCGGCTCTGACCGGGGCGGGGCCGCGGGGGCGGTCGGCGCGGCGGGCGCACCGGAGCGTCTCTAGAATCGGGACTATGAGCGCATCGGACCAGGTCGTCACGCGTTTTGCCCCATCACCCACGGGCCACCTGCACATCGGCGGCGCTCGCACCGCGCTGTTCTGCTGGGCCTACGCGCGCAAGCGCGGCGGCCGGTTCATGATCCGTATCGAGGACACCGACCAGGCCCGCAGCAGCGATGAGTCGGCCCGCGGCATCCTTGACGACCTGGCGTGGCTGGGCATCGAGTGGGACGACGGCCCGAGCCACGCGGTTACCGCGTCCGATGTCGCGGCCGGTGGCGGCGGCCGCGTGATCGGCGCTTCGTGCCGCGATGTCGGCTCGGCGTGGGGCCCGGAGCTGGCCGGCGGGGCGGGGTACTTCCAGGCGCGACGCCTGAAGATCTACAACGCCTACATCGAGCACCTGGTCCGCGCCGGGCGTGCGTATCCGGCCTTTGAGACCGCGGCGGAGCTCGATGCGCTCCGCAAGGCGGCGACGGCGGCCAAGCAGACGTTCAAGTATCCGCGGCCGGCGGATGTCGTGCCCGGCGTGTTCAACGAGACGCGCTGGGAGCGTGCCCTTGCGGGCGCCGAGCCGCACGTGATCCGCTTCGTGGTTGACGGCGAGGATGTCGTGGTCCGCGATGAGGTGCTCGGGGAGGTGAAGTTCGCCGCCGGTGAGGTCGACGACTTTGTCATCCGCAAGGCCGATGGCTTCCCGACGTACCACTTCGCGGTGGTGATCGACGATGAACTCATGGGCGTGACGCACGTTCTGCGGGCGCAGGAGCACCTGAACAACACGCCGCGGCACGTGGCCCTTCAGCGGGCGCTGACGCGGCTTGCGCAGGACGGCCGCGCGGGCACGCCCTTCCGCACGCCCGTCTACGCGCACATGCCGCTGATCTTCAACCCCGATGGGGCCAAGATGAGCAAGCGCGACAAGGCCAAGTCGGCGCGCAAGGCGGCCAAGGAGGCGATCGCCAAGGACCCCTCGCTCACACCGGCGACGCTGGCCGGGCGCGCGGGGCTGGATGCCGGGCTGGTGGCGGGTTTCCTGGCCTCGGAGAACGACAGCCTCGAGGTCGCCGCCGGGCTGGCCCGGCTGCTGGGCGTGAGCCTGCCGGAGATCGATGTGTGGGACTTCCGCAAGAGCGGCTACCTGCCGGAGGCGATCACGAACTTCATCGCGCTCTTGGGCTGGTCGCCGGGCATGAAGGAGAGCGACGGGCGCGATGTCGAGAAGTTCGACACCGCGTTCCTTGCGCAGCACTTCGATCTCTCGCGCATCGGGCGCACCAACGCGCGGTTCGACCGTGTGAAGCTGCTGTCCTTCAACGCGGATCTGCTGCAGTCGCTCAGCGATGAGCGGTTCCTGGCCGCGTGGTCGGCGTGGCTGGCGGCGTTCGAGCCGGCGGTGCACGCGCGCCTGGCGTCGGTGGGCCGGGCCGAGCTGCTGCTGCTGGCGGCGGCGATCAAGCAGCGCTGCAAGGTCCTGCGCGATTCCTTGGGCCACATCGCGATGTTCCTGTGCGCCGATGCGGACCTGGCGTACGACCGCAAGGCGATCGAGAAGTTCCTGCTCAAGGCCGGGGAGGATGGTCAGCGCGGCGTGGATCACCTGCGGGCAGTGCGGGAGGTGATCGCGGGGCTGGGGGCGATCGATTCGGGGATCGGCGGCGAGCTGGAGCGTGCGGCGGCGGGGCGGGGGGTGGCGATGGGCGCGATCGCGCAGCCATTGCGCGTGGCCGTCAGCGGCGGGGGCGTCAGCCCGCCGATCGACCTGACGCTGCGGATCCTCGGCAAGGCCAGCACGCTGGCGCGGATCGACCGGTGTCTGGGCCAGTGCTGAGCGCCCGGGTTGGCGGAGGGCTCGCCGGGGGCGATCGTCGGCCCGCAAGAGGCGGTGTCGGGGCATCACCCGCGATTTTCGCGTGCAATCGGGTATTGGGTCGGTGTTCTCCCGGATCAGGGCGGCGATACGCAAGGGTTTGTCGCCCGACGGCGCTCCGAAGCTGCACACCTTTTTGAAAATGCTGCACAGCTTTTTGATTTTTCTGCGCGCCTTTTTGAAAATGCTGCACACCTTTTTGATTTTTCTGCGCGCCATTTTGAGAATGCTGCACAGCTTTTTGATTTTGCTGCACACCTTTTTGAAAATGCTGCGCGCCTTTTTGATTCTGCTGCGCGCCTTTTCGCTGAGGCGGATGAGCATTTCGGTGCCGCTGGTCACGTCCTTCGGTCGGCCGTGCCGCGTGCGGGCGTTGCGGGGCGGCTTCTCGGGCCGGGTGGACACCCCCCCTCGCAAGGTGGACCGTCGGCTGATTTTGGCCCCCGCACCCTCTCGCGGTGCGGCGTGTTCACCTTTGCAGGTGAATGCCGCCCAGCCCCGGCCCGCCGGGTGCCAAGCCCGACCCGCCGGTTGCCAACCCCCGCCGCCGGTTCCTCGCCTCGCGCGCCAGACTCCTAACGCTTCCCGCCCGTCGCCTTGGCCCACGCCGCCAGAACCTCGGCCTCGCGCTCGCGGGTCAGGCCGGCGCGCAGCCGCCGCGGGTCGGGGAGTTTCGGCGCCGGCTCGCCCCGCTCCGCCGCCTCGCGCTTGAGCCGCTCGATGTGCTTCTCGCGCCGATCAAAGCTCCCGGGGAGCCACTTGAGCAGGTCGCGGCAGGTCTCCTCCAGCGGGCGGCGCGTCAGCCCCGCCGAGGCGGCGCGCGCGCCGCTGCGCCGGGCAAAGCCCGCCATCCCGGGGGCGCTGTGCGGCACCCACGCGGGCATGCTCATCCACGGGCCGACGTTCTGCTCGGCCAGGAAGTCGGCATCGGCCCAGATCGGTTCGAAGTCCTTGACCGTGATCCCCGCCGCCGCCGCGCCGGCGAGGCTGGCGCGCACGAGTTCGCCCATCGTCGCGTGCCAAGGCATGGTGATCGATCCCACGGCGTTGAACGCCCCCGAGTGCTTGCTCTCGGCCAGCGTGACCAGGAAGCGGCCAAGGTCGCGGTTGTCGATCACCTGGATCGGCGCGCCGCGCCCTTCCGGCAGGAGGGTCGGCCCACCCTGGCTGATGCGCCACGGCCAATAGGTCAGGCGGTCGCTCGCATCGCGCGGGCCGCCGATCAGCGCGGGGCGGACGAGCGCGCAGCGATCGCCGAGCAGCCGCAGCGCGGCCTTCTCGCACGCGCACTTGCCCGGGCCGTAGTGCTCCAGGTCGTCGCTGCGGAAGTCATCGGCGCTGGGGGCCACCAGCGCGTCGTTCTCGTCGGCGTCGATGGTGCCGTTGCCCGCGTAGACGTTGATGGTCGAGACCATCACGTACCGCGCGATGTTCTCCGCCCCCAGGGCCTCGACCAACTGCGCGACATCGGGCGTGAAGTACGCGCTGGTGTCGATGATCGCGTCGAAGGGCTTTTCGCCCGCGACGGCGCGGAGCGATTCCAGGTCGCCGGTCTTGCGATCGCCGCGGAGTTTGCGGAGACGGTCGGCGGGGACATCGTTGAACCAGTGCGGGTTGCTGCGCCCGCGGTTGAAGAGCGTGACGTGATGGCCGCGGGCCAGCGCGTACTCGACGGCGGGTGGGCCGAGGAAAATGGTGCCGCCCATGAACAGGATGCGCAGCGGCCGCGGCGCGGGATCGGTCGGCCCCGGCGCGGTGCAGGAGTCGGGCTCGGCAAGGAGGAACGGCGAAGGCCGGCCGGCGCCCGGATCCGGCGCGCCCCCGGCGGGGTTCTGCGTGCTCGCGGCGGCGCTCCGCAGGCCGGGGATGCCCGCCAGCGTCAGCGATGCGCCGGCCAGCAGCCCGGCGGTGAGCACCGCCCGGCGACCGGGGTTCGGCAACGGGTGGGCGGCGTCCGGCGGCGAAAGATCGGCGGGCGTGCGGTCGCGGCGAAGCGGAGGATTGGACATGCGATCGGGCTCCGGTGGGTGATCGCTGTCACGATGCGCGGGCCGGGCCGTTCCGTCCGCGGTGCGGCTTGGCCACGCAGCGGTGCGGGTTCGCCGTTCGGCGGCGGCGGTTCAGACATCCAGGTTCCGGACCTCCAGCGCGTGCTCCTCGATGAACTTCCGCCGCTCATCGACGTTCTCGCCCATGAGGATGCTGAAGAGCCGCTCGGCCTGGCTGGCCACATCCCAGTTGATGCGCATCAGCGTCCGCTTGGCGGGGTCCATCGTCGTCTCCCAGAGCTGCTCGGCCTTCATCTCGCCCAGACCCTTGAAGCGCTTGATCTCCAGCCCGCGGCGGCCGACATCGTGCAGCGAGGTGAGGATCGCCGCCAGGTTCACCGCATCGACAAACCGCCCCAGCGGGGCGCGACGCGCCTGCGCGGCGGCCTGCGCCGCATCGGCCTGCGCGCGATCATCGGCGGGCTCGTCGCCCGTATCGGCCTGTTCGCCGCCCGCGTCGGCGCCGGTGTCCGCACCCTCCGCCGGGGCGCTCGCCTCCGCCGCAGGGGCGTCGCCCAGCTCCCAGCCGAACTTGGCCGGCAGCGTGTCCCCCGCGGCCGACCGCTCCTGCGTCAGGGCGTAATCCTCGATGGAGAAGCCCAGTTTCTGGAGCTGTTCGAAGATCTTCTCCAATTCGCGGTTCTCGTGCAGCTCGCGGAGCGTCGCCACCGGACGGCCGCTGTCGAACTTCGGCGCGCTGGTCGCAGCCGCGGCGCCGCCGGTGCCGGCTGCGGCCCCGCCGCTGGCTGCGCCCTCCTCGGGCATATCCGCCAGTCGCAGGGAGAGGCCCTCGGCGATGCTCAGGGCCTGCTCATGCGAATAGGCGAAGGCCTCGCCGACACCGCCGGCGCCGCTGCTGGCCCCGCCGCCGGTCCACGTCAGGCGGTACATCGGCAGCCGGGCCTTGCGCTCGGGGTCCTTGCGCCGCTCTTCGAGCAGATTCACGAACTTCACGCCGCGCCGCTCGACGATGGTGACCAGCTCGCTCAGCCGCCGCAGCACGCGCATGAGCCGGGCCAGCTCATCCCCGCTGATGCGCCGCGCGATCGGCGCGGTGTTGGCGATCGGGTCGAGCTTGTCAAGGTCGCGGATGATCAGGCTGGCCCGCGCCAGGCCCTGGTCGGTCAGCACGCCGTCCATCTGCTCCTGCGTCACGACGTACTGCTGACGCTTGTTCCGTCCGCCGCCCCACTCCAGGAGATACAGCGGCGGCTGGGCGCAGAAGATCTTGCCCCGCCGGATCAGCTCGGGCATCTGCCGGAAGAAGAAGGTCAGCAGCAGCGTGCGGATGTGCGACCCGTCGACGTCGGCGTCGGTCATGATGATGATGCGGCCGTAGCGCAGCTTGGCGATGTCGAACTCCTCGCCGATGCCGCAGCGCAGCGCGCCGATGAGCGTGCGGATCTCCTCGAAGCCGAGCACCTTGTCCAGCCGCGCCTTCTCCACGTTGAGGATCTTGCCGCGCAGCGGGAGGATGGCCTGCGTGTCGACATCGCGCCCCTGCGTCGCCGACCCGCCTGCCGAATCACCCTCGACCAGGTAGAGCTCCGAGCGGTCGACGTCGCGGGTCTTGCAGTCGCGGAGCTTGTGCGGCATCGAGCCGCTGTCCAGCGCGCTCTTGCGTCGTGTCAGCTCGCGGGCCTTGCGGGCGGCCTCGCGCGCCTGGGCGGCCACGATGCCCTTGAGGCAGATCCGCTTGGCCTCGGCGGGGTGCTCCTGCAGCCAGGTTTCGAGCTTGTCCGACACCGCGCCGGCGACGAACGTCTCGATCTCGGGGTTGAGCAGGCGCTCTTTGGGCTGATTGTTGAAGGTGGGGTTCGGCAGCTTGACGCTGACGATCGCCACCAGCCCCTCGCGGAGGTCCTCGCCGCTGGGGGTCGGATCATTCTCCTTGAGGATGCCGGACTTCTTGGCGTAGGCGTTGAGCGTGCGGGTCAGGGCGGCCTGGAAGCCCTTGGCGTGCGTGCCCCCGTCCTTGTTGTTGATGTTGTTCGCGAAGGCGAGCAGCGACTCGTTGTACCCGTCGTGGTACTGCATCGCGACTTCGCAGTACAGATCGCCCTCGGTCTTTTTGATCGTGACCAGACCGGAGTACGCCTGCTTGCCGGACATGAGGAACGCGACGTATTCGCCCAGCCCCTCGCTGCACTTGAAGGTCTCCGAGCGGATGCGCCCGTCCGGCCCGACGCGCTCGTCGGTGAGCTTGATGGTGACGCCGGGATTCAGGTAGGCCAGCTCGCGCAGGCGAGTCTGCAGCACCGAAAAGTCGAAGCGCGTGTCCTCGAAGATCGTCGCGTCGGGCATGAACGAGACCTTCGTGCCGGTCTTGAACGCCGAGTCGGCCGGGATCGGCCCGATGACCTTCAGCGGCGTGGTGGTGTGCCCGCGCTCGAAGGCGATCTGGTGGATCTTGCCGCCGCGGTAGATCTCCGCCTCCAGCCATTCCGACAGCGCGTTGACGCACGAGACGCCCACCCCGTGCAGGCCGCCGGAGACCTTGTACGCGGAGCCCTCCTGGCCGAACTTGCCGCCGGCGTGCAGCACGGTCATGGCGATCTCGACCGCGGGCTTGCCGTCGTACGCGGGGTTCTCGTGCTTCTTTGGCTCGACGGGGATGCCGCGGCCGTTGTCGACGACGCTGCACGAGCCGTCGGCGCCGATCGTGACCCAGACGGTGCTGGCAAAGCCGGCCATCGCCTCGTCGATCGAGTTGTCGACGACCTCGTAGATCAGGTGGTGCAGCGGCCCCAGGCCGGTGCCGCCGATGTACATGCCCGGGCGCTTGCGCACCGCCTCGAGGCCCTCGAGCACCTGGATCTGGTCGGCGCCGTAGTTGGCGGCGGCGGCGGTCGCGTCGCGCTGGACGCGGACCTCTCCGCCGCCCGCGGTCGCGGGGACGGTCGCGGGGGCGCTCGCCGGGGCGGTGGCGGCGCCATTGGCGGGGTTGACCGAGGTGCCGATCGGGGTGGTCGACGCGGGTTGAGATGGGGTGTCGGGCAAGGCGTCACTTCCGTGCGAGGAGCCTGTCTGGATCGGGAAATCGAGCGTCCGCGGCGGGGCGAAAAAGCCGCCACCCGTGCCGATCCAAATGATAGCCGATCGCCGTCGATCCTGCGCGTTCGCTCACCGCGGATCCCCGCCCGGCGGGAGCATCGGCGGGGCGTGAAAATCGCGGTTCTCGCCCCGTGACGGATGCCCCGTCGCCGCGGGCCTTACACTCCGCCGTGCAGCACCCGACGAACCACATTTTCGCCTTTACGCCCGAGACACTCCGCGCCTGGTTTGAGCAGCGTCACCTTGAGGCGTATCGGGCCGATCAGGTGCTCGAATGGGTCTACGAGAAGCGGGTCATCGACCCGGCGAAGATGTCGAACATTTCCAAACGCTGCCGCGAGGTTTTGGCGGCGGAGATGACGTTCCTCTCGGGCGTCACGGTCGCCGATCGGCTGGCCAGCGACGGCACGCACAAACTGCTCATTCAGTGGACCGATGTCGATGCCGCGGCGGCCGCGCCGGCCGCGTTGGGCGACGAGGGTGATGGTCAGGGCGTCCGCGTCGCGCTGCCGATGCTCGGCGCGGAGGCGTCGGACGGCGAGCCGGTCGCGCCGGATACCTCGCGCCAGACCGAGTGCGTGATGATCCCCAGCGAGTCGGATGCTGGGCCGCGGCGGACCGCGTGCATCTCTTCGCAGGTCGGCTGCCCCGTCGGGTGCAAGTTCTGTGCCTCGGGCCTTGGCGGGCTCGACGGCAATCTGAGCACGGGCCGCATCGTCGAGCAGGTCTGGCGGCTCGGCGGGCTGCCCGATGTCCGCCGCATCAGCAACGTCGTGTTCATGGGCATGGGCGAGCCGCTCAGCAACTTCCAGAACGTTGTCGGCGCGATCCGCATTATGAACGGGCTCTGGGGCCTGGGCATCAGCGCACGCAAGATCACCATCTCCACCGTGGGCCTGCCCGCGGCGATCGAGAAGCTCGCGCGTGAACTGGAACTGCCGGTGACGCTCGCGCTGAGCCTGCACGCCCCGACGGACGAGATCCGCCGTCAGCTCATCCCGTGGGCGAACTACACCACGATCAAGGACCTTCTGGCCGCGTGCGATTTCTACTTCCGCACGACCGGGCGAGAGATCACGCTCGAGTACACGCTGCTGCGCGATGTCAACGACCGCCCGCAGCACGCGCACGAACTGGCCCGCCTGGCGCGGACGCTTCGTGCGAATGTGAACCTCATTCGATACAACGAAGTTGCCGGAATCGCGTTCAATCGGCCGAAGACCGACGATGTGCGAGGGTTTCAGGAGATCCTGCGGCAGTACAGCATCAACGCGCACATCCGCGCCAGCCGAGGCCGCGACATCGCCGCGGCGTGCGGGCAGTTGCGGCATGAGGCGGCGGGAAGGTAAGGGGTCGGCTCCGCCGCAGAGCCCCGTCGCCAGAGCCCGATGAGGCGGTGGCACGCCAAGGGCACGACTCGGCGACGGGCCCCGGCGTTGGGCCCCGGCGACACTGCCCATCCGGATCTTCGGCGAAGACGCCTCAGGTCCGGCGTCCGGCAGGGGAAGGGTCGGGGGCTGGCCTCGTCCGCGAACGTTGGACACAAGCACCGCGATCGCCGATAGACTCTGACCATGACCACCTCGCACCGCGCTCCGACCATGCGTCTGTACGATGGCGACACCGACAGCCTGCTGCACGCGGACCTGGCGCCGCAGCGCGTGAGCCTTCTGCCCGGCAGCGGTGCCGCGCCGGGCGTGGCCGGGGCGGTCGCGGCCAACGAGCGCATCCGCATCATGTGGGGTCAGGACCTGCTCCGCGATGTGCTCGACGGGCGGTACCGCGCGATCGTCGTCGGCGTCAATGACGAGGACAACTCCCGCGGCATCGTCGCCAAGATCGTCGAACTGGTGCAGACCAGCCAATGGACCGCGCGGGCGGTGACCAGTTACGCCAAGATGTTCCAGGAGAGCGTGAGCATTCACGCGGCACGTGACCGCGAGCCGTATGTGCTCAAGATCGATCTTGACAGCATTCTGATCCTCGGCCTGCTCCGGCCCCGAGGCCGCACACACTTCACCGTCGAAGATCTCTATCGCGGCTTCACGACCGTCGCCCGGATGCTCTCGGACCGCGGCGATCGGCTGCCCGTCGCCAGCGTGAGCTTCCTCAACGCCCACGCCAACACGCTCAAGGGCCCCGACGGCCAGGAGCCGAGTTTCGAGACCGTCCTGCGCACCATGTACAACGCCGGCTTCCGCGGCGATGTGTACACCGCTCCCGCGATGTGGCACCTCGGTCACGTCGGCGTGTTCCCGAGCTATCCGTTCCCGGAGTCCGTCAGCCGCATGCGCGAAGGCAGCAGCTGATCGGCGTGGAGGCGAGCGCCGCCTGCGGCGTGAGTGTCGCTCACCGGCGCGTCGGCGCGATGTCCCAGCGGTAGCCTTCGCCCTCGCGAGCGACGCGTCCGAGGCCGGGCCACGGCATGTGATACGCCGCGACGAGCGTGCCGTCGGAGCTGAGGCGGTCGAACATCGCCTTGCGTGATGCGACGGCCTGCTTGCGATCAACGTCGAAGATGATTGTCCAGTCTGGCCGCGCAAAGGCCAGCACGTGGCTATGCGCCAGGTCGCCGAGCACGGCCAGTTGCTCGCTTCCGCCGTCGATCATGTAACTCGCGTGCCCCGGCGTGTGCCCGTGCGTCGCGATGATCTGGATTCTGGGGAAGACCTTGTCGCCCGGGGCGACGATCTCGATCTTGTCCTTGATCGCCGCGAGGTTCTTCTGAATGCTCGCCACCATGCCCGAACGGGCCTCCGGCGGCAGCCCCGTGTCGCGCATGTCTACGGGGTTGCCGGTCCAGTACTCGTACTCGGCCTTGACGATGAAGTGCCGCGCGTTGGGGAACACCTGCGACCCGTCGGCACGCACCGCGCCGGCGAGGTGATCGCCGTGCAGGTGCGTGTACACCACGCCGGTGATCGACTCGGGCGCGATGCCCGCGGCCCGCATGTTGTCGATCAGTCGCCCGGTCGTCGGGCCCATGCCCCCGCCGGAGCCCGCGTCGATCAGCACGCGCTCGCTGCCGATCTGCAGGCACAGGATGTTCAGTTCGACCGTCGCGACATCGAGCGGGTGGTGGGCCTTGGTCAGCACGCGGTCACGATCGGCCGCGGTGGCCTCCGGCGCGAAGAACTGGCCGATGGGCCCGAGCTTGCCGAAGCCATCGCTCAGCAGCACCGCCGTGAGTTCGCCGATCTTCAGCCGCGCAAAGTCCGCGGGCTGCGGGCCTTCGAGCGATGCGGCGCCAGACGGTGCACCGCTCGCGCCCTTGCCCGCCTGGGCGGAGCCCGACTGGCCGAGCGCCAGCGTCGGCAACGCCGCGGCGGCGGCGCCAAGGGCCGCGAGTGTGATGGCATCGCGACGCGAAAGGGCGACTGCGGAGGTCTGCGTGCTGGATGTGCTCATGGTGCTGCTCCGATGCGAAACGGGTGCGAGGTTCTTTTGAACGAAGTGGGGGTGGGGGCCGGTCGATCCTGGGGTGGCCGCGTTCAGCGTTGTGCGTGGAACGGTTCGCCGGGAATCGCGGCGGCGAACTCGGGCGTTCCCATGTCCCATGTGATAAGCCCGGGCAGGATCGGGCTGACCAGACGATCATCCTTGGGCAGCACGCGGACCGCAAAGCCATGCTGGCCGGAGTGCGCCGGGCTGAATACCCCGGCGAAGCGCTGGACGCCGCCGCCCGGGTGCGAGCCGTTCTGCGTGGCCGTCTCGGCGGTCATTTCGACGGTCTGCGTGTCGACAAGTTCGCCGAGGCTCGTCACACGCCCGTGCAGAAGCTGCACGTGAACGTCCGTTGCGCTGAGCGTGCCGAGCGCCACGTTGGCAACCACGCGCACTGGCTGTCGAACGCTGACGCTCGAATCCGGCGTGAGTTTGCTCTCGACGCTGACGATGCGGATGCCCGCCCAGTGCTCGCGCAGCCGGCGGATGTGTGCATCGAGGTCGCGGGCCTCCGCGGCGTTGTTGGCGTTGAGCCGGACGCCCGCGTTGTGCGCGGGGAAGTAGAACTTCTGGGCGTAGTCCACCAGCATGCGGTGCGTGCTGAATCGCGGCGCGAGCACCTTGATGCACTGCTTCATGCGCTTGACCCATCGGCGCGGAATGCCGGACGCGTCGCGGTCGTAGAACTCGGGGATGATCTGGCTCTCGAGCACCTGATAGAGCATGCGGCTCTCGATGTCGTCCATCTCGCTGGCGCGGGCGGGGTCGTAGCTCTCGCCGCGACCGATGCCGAAGCCGACCTCGGGATCGAACGCCTCGGCCCACCAACCGTCGAGGATCGAGCAGTGCAGGTTGCCGTTCATCGCGGCCTTCATGCCGCTGGTGCCGGAGGCCTCAAGGCCGTGGATCGGCGTGTTGAGCCAGATGTCGCAGCCCTGGGCCATGCGACGGCCGATCTGGATGTCGTAGTCCTCCAGGAACACGATCGAGTGCTGCACGCCGGTGGTGCGGATGAAGTCGACGATGTCGCGGATAAGCTGCTTTCCGCCTCCGTCGGCCGGGTGGCTCTTGCCCGCGATGAGGATCTGAACGGGCTTGTCGCCCTTGAGCAGTTTGAGGAGCCGCTCCTTGTCGCGGAACAGCAGCGTGCCGCGCTTGTAAGTCGCAAAGCGCCGGGCAAAGCCGATGGTCAGCCGCTCGGCGTCGAGCGTGCTGGCGGCACGATCGATCTCCAGAACGCCCGCGCCGCGCGCGGCCATCTGCTCGCGGATCTTGCGCCTGGCCCACGCGACGACCTGACGTCGGCGATGCTGGTGCGCCGCCCAGAGTTCCTCATCCGGGATCTCATCGATCGCGCTCCAGCTTGCCGGATCCTGCGGGGCAAAGTGCCAGCGGTCGGAGAGGTATCGGTCGTACAACTGCGTCAGTTCCGGGCTGATCCACGAGCGCGCGTGCACGCCGTTGGTCACGTGCCCGATCGGCACGTCGTTCTCCGGGGTGCCGGGCCAGATCCCGCGCCACATGCTCCGCGACACGTGGCCGTGCAACTGGCTCACGCCGTTGCAGAACCGGCTCGTGCGGATCGCCAGCACCGCCATCGAGAAGTGCTCCTTGCGATCGGCCGTGTTCTCGCGGCCGAGCGCCAGCAGCCCCTCGCCATCGAGCCCCAGCGGGCCGGACATGTGGCTGATGTAGCGCTCGACAAGATCGGGGTGGAACCGGTCGATGCCGGCGGGCACCGGCGTGTGCGTCGTGAAAACGTGGCTCGCCGCGACCGCCTCGCGGGCCTGGTCGAAGGTCAGATCGGTGCCCTTGCGGACGCGGGCGATCCGCTCCAGCGCCGCGAAGGCCGCGTGACCCTCGTTGATGTGCACGACGCTCGGATTCTCGCCCAGCGCGGCCAGGGCGCGAACGCCGCCCACGCCGAGGATCAGTTCCTGCTTGATGCGCGTTTCGGCGTCTCCGCCGTAGAGGTTCGCCGTGATGTCGCGGTCCTCGCGGCTGTTCTCGGGGAGGTTCGTGTCCAGCAGGTACAGCCGGACCTTGCCAACGTCGCATCGCCAGATGCACGCGGAGACCATGCGACCGGGGAACTCGATCTGCACGATCATCGGCTTGCCGGTGGATGTGTCGGTCACAAGCGTCAGCGGCTGGTTGGGCGCGTCGACGTCCTTGTACATCTCCTGCTGCCAGCCATCGGAGTTGAGGTACTGATGGAAGTAGCCGCGGCGATAGAGCAGCCCGACGGCCACGAGCGGGAGCCCGAGTTCCGCGGCGCTCTTGAGGTGATCACCGGCCAGACACCCCAGACCGCCCGAGTAGATCTGGAAGCACTCGGTGATGCCGAACTCCGCGCAGAAGTAGGCGACCTTCAGCGGCGTGCCGGACTGCGTGACGGCCCCGGCGTTCTCGCCGAACCAGCCGCGAGACTGCATGTGGGCCTGCAACTGCGAGTGCACCGTGCCGACAAGGTGCAGGAACGAGCGGTCGCTGGCCGCGCGGTCGAGCCGCTCCTGCCCGATGAGTCCGAGCATGCGGACGGGGTTGTGGTGGCACTGCTCCCAGAGTTCGCGGTCGAGTTTGCTGAACAGGCCGACGGCGTCGATGTTCCAGCACCACCACATGTTCTGAGCGATCGCCAGCAGCGGCTTGAGCGGCTCGGGCAGGCTGGGCACGACGCGGAGCGTCTGGATTCGGGCCTGGCTTGGGCTGAGTGTCGTGGACTTGTCGGCGTAGGGCATGGGGGCCTCAAAGATGAGATCGCAGCCGACCTCCCGCCGGGCCGGCAGGCCAAGCGTGTCGATGCATCACGAACGATACCGGCCCCGACACCACGTCGTCGGACGGGCCATCGCCCCATTCGGGCGACCGACCCGAACCTTCACGAAACCTCAATGCGCCGGGCTCGCTCAGTGCGTGCAGCCTGCGCCGCAGCCGCCGCCGTGCTGCTGGGCCATCTGCATGAGCGCCTGGGCCTCGATCTCGGCCTTGTGGGTCGGGGGAGGGAGCGTGTTCAGCACCGCGAGGAACTCGCGGCGGAAGCGGTCCTCCGCGAAGTTGCCGTTCTGCGCCGTCGCGTACTCGGTCCGGAGCAGTTCCTCGATCTGCACGATGCGGGTCTCGGGCATCGGGTGTGTGCTCATCCACTCGGGCTGGCTCCTGCCACCCTTGCTCGCATCGCGCAGGATCATCATCACCTGCAACTGCCCGCGCGGGTCGTAGCCTGCGCGAGACATGTACCGCAGGCCCAGCCAGTCGGCCTGGCTCTCCTCATCGCGCCCGAACTTCAGCAGCATCAGGCTCCCACCGACCTCCAGCGCGGGCAGGATCGTCTGCGCGCCGGTCGCGGCGGTGGATCCCGCGGGGGCTGAACTGGCCGCGACGTTGGCCAGGCCAAGCCCGAGCTGGAACAACTGCTGCTGACCGATGCGCCGCGAGATGTGCTGCGCGGTGACGTGGCCGATCTCGTGCCCCAGCACGCCCGCGAGCTGGGCCTCGTTGGTCATGCGCTTGGCCAGCCCGCGTGTGATGAACACCTTTCCGCCCGGCAGCGCGAAGGCGTTGAGTACATCGCTGTCAAGGAGCGTGAACGACCATGGCATCGAGGGAAAGTCGCCCTCGGTCAGCCTGGCCATTCGTTCGCCAAGTTCGCGGACGTACGCCTGCAGCGCGGCGTTCTTGACCTCGCCGCCGAATTCCTGCGTGAACTGCGGGGCGGCCTGTGCGCCGAGCGCGAGTTCCTGATCTCGCGAGAGCCCCGCGAAGAAGCGCTCGCCGGTGGCGATGTTCGTCGTGCACGCCGACAGAACAAGCGTCAGCATCGACAGGCTCAGCACGATGGTCACACGCAGCGATCGGTGAAGGTCCATGATCGGCTCCTGTTGGCGGGGGCGAAGACGTGGCGGCTCAGGGACTTCGCTCAGAGTATCGCGGCGGATGCTCGGCGTGTCCAGAGCGATCGCCTACGCTCCGCTCGTGACCAGCCATTCGTCCAATGACGGGCCCGACCCGGCCACGCCCAGCATGCCCGAGGCCGCCAGCCGGTCCGGTGCCGCGGCGGGCCCGGGCTCCGCCGATACCGCCTGGCGCGAAGAAGAACTCGCCGGAAACGTCCACCAGCGAGGCGACAAGCCCGAGAAGGTCCGGCGCATGTTCGCCGCCATCGCAGGGTCCTATGACCTGAACAACCGCGTCCACTCCTTCTGGCAGGACCAGCGTTGGCGGCGATTCGCCGTCAAAGTCGCCAAGGTCGGCCCCACCGACGAGGTTCTCGATGTGGCCTGCGGCACGGGCGACCTGACCCGCGCGTTTGCGAAGGCCAGGCCCAAGCGGGTGCTGGGCGTGGACTTCACGACGGAGATGCTCGACATCGCCCGTGCCCGCCGCGTGCGAGATGAGCAGTCGGGCAGCGCGCCGGCGATCATCACGTCGTACGCCGAGGGCGACGCGACAAAGCTCGCGTTTGCCGATGGCTCCTTCGATGTGCTCTCGATCGCTTTCGGAATCCGAAACGTGGGCGAGCCGGCCAAGGCCCTGGCGGAGTTCTTCCGCGTGCTGCGCCCCGGCGGGCGGCTGATCATCCTCGAGTTCGACAAGCCGGGCTTCGCCCCGATCCGTGTGCTCAGTGAGTTCTACACCAGCCGCGTGATGCCGATCACCGCGACGCTCATCAGCCGCGATCGCTCCGGCGCGTACAAATATCTGCCGCGGAGCGTCTCCACTTTTCTCGATCGCGAGCAACTGGCTCAGGGCGTGCGGACGGCGGGCTTTGGTGAGGTTCAGCAATGGCCCCTGTCATTCGGCGTGTGTGTCTGCACCCGGGGCGTGAAACCTGCGCGTTCGTGAACCGGATCGGCCCTTGGACGGGGGTGTTCACCCGCGCGATCCGAACGGGTGCCGATGATCTGCGTCGGGACTCTGATCGGTTTCGGCAGCACCTGCGCGTTCGGCGTTGCCGCCGCGGCTCGGCCCGGGAAGATCGGGGGCGATCGGCAATTTTTGACATCTTTATTGGACACGCGGCGATTCTCCGCCGATGCTCAGAAGACCGGTCAGTTTCTCATTGGTTCACGGCGCCATGCTCGATAGCCGGAGAACCAACGTCGGGCGATGTGGAGCGTCGTCCAGAGCACACGCACGGTTCGGTTGAGAGTGGAACTCTCGCCCGTCCAGGCCCATTCATGCGGGCCGGGAGCAGCGTTCCATGTCTCACACCAGCGAGCAGCTCGTTCAGCGTTTCCTCGACATCCTCGTCACGGGCGATCGTCCCGGCGCACGCGCGCTGGTGCAGCAGGCCATCCGTCAGGGCCTGACCCCCGATGCGCTCATGAGTCAGGTCTTCTGGCCCACGTACAAGACCCTCGAGGATCTCGACCGCAACGACCACATCTCGAAGCTCTCTCATCACACCGCCACGAGGCTGCTCCGCATCCTGGTCGATCAGATCGGTGCCCACCTGAACTTCCAAGCCCGCAACGGCAAGCGCGTCATGGCCTTCTGCGGACGGACCGAGTGCGATGAGCTCGGCGCTCAGATCGCCAGTGACCTCATGGAGGCCGCCGGCTTTGAGGTCACGTTCTGCGGCGGCGGGGTCGCCCTCGATGAGATCACCACCACCATTCAGGAACGCCAGCCCGATGTCGTCGTCCTCTTTGCCAGCAGCAAGGAAGACCTGCCCGGGATCCGCGCCCTGATCGACACCATCCGCGACAACACCGCCTGCGACCGCATCCAACTGGCCGTCGGCGCTGGCGTGTTTGCCCGTAACCCGGGCCTTGGCGAGGAGATGGGCTTTGACCTCTGGGGTGATGATCCGATCGAGCTCATCACGTGCATCATCGAGGAACCCGAGCGCCGTGCGGACCCGTCCCAGAGGCTCATCGGCCGCGCGCGGCCCAAGAAGTCCGCGCAGGCGGCTTGAACAGCCGCAGAGATGACCATCAAAACATCGGGGAAACCCTCGGTGATCGCCGATACCCTTTCCCGGGCCCGATTCGTAGAGAATCAGCCCGGTTTGTTTTGAACAGGCGCGATGGCACTTTGCTCGGAACGGGCTTGGGGCGCATCCGGTGAGATCTCAGGGAGGCAAGCATGGCCCGTACAAGCAAGGCGGCTGCGGCGAGCGGTTCTCGGGCGGTGCGAAGCGGTGGGGAAGGGGTACCGGCATCCCGGATCGGGCCAAACCCGCCGAAGTCCCTGCATCCAGCGCCGGCGCGATCCGTATACTTTGCCGTGATGACCGCTCCACGCGAACGTGCGCTGATCCGACGGATCCTCGCCGGCGAAAAGGCCGCCGCGGAGGAACTCATCAGCCATCACCAGCCCTCGCTCTACGCGTACATGGTCCGTCTGACGGGTCGCCCGGAGACCGCCGAGGACGTGACGCAGGAGGCGTTCGTTCGGGCGTTGACGCATCTCGAGCGTTACGACCCACGGTTCAGGTTCTCGACCTGGCTCTTTACGATCGCCAAGCGGCTCTACGTGAACGCGAACCAGCGTCTTGCCCCGTCTTTCGATACCGAGGTTGTCGCGGGCGCGACGGCCCGCGGCACGTGGGGCTCGGTGGACTTTGATCGCCTGGAGATCAAGAGTGGGGCGGCCGAGGCGCTGAAGGTGGCGCTGGAAGCCCTGAGCGAGGAGCAGCGCGAGGCGGTGATTCTGTTCTATCAGTTGAACTGGTCGGTCGAGCAGATCGGCGAGTACATGGACCTGCCCGCGGGCACGGTCAAGAGCCACCTGCACCGTGCACGCAAGCGCATGAAGGATGCGCTGGAGGCAAGCCGTCAGAACACGGATCGTGTGCGAGAGGCGCTGGCGTGAGCAGTTGGTCGGACGCATATCGGCTTTTTCGTATTCCGGGGCTTTGCCGGAAACCCGATCGCTCCGCGATGCTCGAGCGTGAATTGGATGATGCACTCGGCGTACTGCGCGGCCCGCGGATGTCCTGCCCGGACATGACCTCGTCCGTCCTCTCGCGTGTCTGCGAAAAGCGAGCGCTGACTGATTGCCGCGGCGTGCGTCGCCGAGCGATGATTCGCGCCGCGAGCATCGCGGCGATGGTTGGCGTTGTGTCGTTTGTTGCGGTGGCGGTGTGGCAGTCCCCGTTGCGGCCGCGGCCCGCCGCGCCTCTGTCCAGGGTTGTGCAGACGGCATCGCTCGATGGCTCCGAGCAGTGGCGAGCCGCGACGGCCCGTCTGATGGCCAATCGGGCGCGGGTCACGGGCGAGCCGGGGGCGATGCCCGAGATGCTCGCCGGTGCGATGGAGCCGCTGGGTCAGTACCTTGGCGTAACTCTTCCCGCGCCGTCGGACGATATCCGCCGCGCGATGCGTCAGCCGCTGTCGGCTCTGGCAACGAGCGTGTCCCCGGCGTCCGGCATGCCATCCGTCGTCCGCGCTGTGGCGAGCCCAGCCGCGGGGATTGAGCGGTTGCTTTCGCGGGTGCAGACTGGGGCGACGGGCTCGCGTGTGATGCCGACGATTGACGAATCCCTGAGCATCGATAGCAGCGGGTTTGTCTCGCCGCGGTAACCTTGTTCGATGCCGCGGGGAAGCTTTGGACACCTCGTGCTCTTTGTTCGTGCCGTCATGGGCGCGACCGCGCCCGTTCTGGCGCTGGTTGTTCTCGCATGCGCGACTCCGGTCCGCGCCTCGGGCGATCCCGCGATGGATCGTGCCGCGGAACTTGTCCGTCGCCTGCCGCAGTCGTCCGTTCTTGTCGCGTTCACGCCGTCGGGCGAGACGCTCATGGACGAGGTCGAGCGGCTGATTCCCGCTGGAAATCTCGCCTCGGTCGTTGTTGGTGATCGCACGCTCGCGGCGTGGGCGGCGCTGGCCCGGAAACTCGGCTGGGAGAAGCGCGACGCCACGCGCAGGCTGATGGGCGGTGTCGCGGTGCTGGTCGTTTACCGCCCGTCGATCGCGAGCCCTGAACTGTCTTGGGCGCTGTTCCTCGAAGCGACCCCAGAGACCGCGCGGACCATTCACGCGGTTCTCGATGCGCACCCGAGGCAGGTTGTCGGGCGAAGCCCGATCTTTTCGGTCGAGGAGGGCGCGTTTCTGCTCTCAATCGGGCAGTTGCGCCCGATCGTCGGCGCGAACGACGGCGCAAGCGCGGCCGCGATCACCGGCGGTCGTGGCCGGTTCGTTGTGCTCGTTCCCGGAGATGAGCCCGCGACTGAGCGGAACGCGAACGCTCCGCGGTTCGCGTCCGCGGATGAGCGGATCGCGGCGATGCTGGCTGTGCTGGAGGGCGATGCGGGCGAGTCGCTTCGCTCGACATCCGCGAGCCTGATCCTCCGCGACGCGAGTGTTCATGCCGGAGTCCTCATGCGGGGTGATCGCGTCCCGGTGATCCCACCTGCCGCTCCTGGTGGGGCTGTTCGCCGCGGCACGTGGGACGAACTCGGCATGATCTCGCTCTCGTCACACGACGGCGTGCTCAAGGTCGAGGCCATGGCCCAGAGCGAGCGATTCGCCGCCGTGCTCTCGGGCGTGCCGGATCTGCGCGCGGACCTGCTGAGCGATGTCGAGCAGCGCCTCGGCGCCGACGCTGCTCAGGTCAGCGTCCGGCTGCCCGGTGATGCTCAGCGCATCATCGCGCCGCCGCCGATGCTGCCTGCGATGCTGCCGGACCTTCTGCCCGTCTCGAAAGAGCCAATCGGCCATGTCAGCACGCGCCTGGTCTGGCTTCGCAGCGATGGCGGCGATGTCCCTCGGGTCGCGTTCATGGGCATGGCCCAGAGTCTGGGCGAGGCCAAGCGAGCGGTCCCGGTCGTCGACGGTCAGGTCGCATCATGGGTCGCGCGGCTGGAACGCGGGGCCAACGGACGAACCGCTCGCGATGCACTCGCGGGCGTGGCCACGCTCGATCCCGGCGTGCTTCGCGAGGTTGCGATCTCGGTCGGACCCGAGGTGCAGGGCGTTCGACCCGGCGATGCGACGCTCCGCTATCGCCCGGACCACGCGGGCTGGTGCATCGTGGATCTCGCTTCCGACGGCGTTCCGCAGGACGACGCGGGCCGGCCGCGCGATGCGCTCCGCGTGCTGGGCGAAATCGTCGTTCCGGGACAGGCCGCAAACACGGCACCGGGTGCAGCGCCGGAGGTTCGCCGCACGCTGCTGCGGGGCTTCGCCGGGCCGTCGATGGTGCCGCAGTTGCTCAATGGCGCGATGATGGCGGACCCATCGACGGCGGTGATCTGGCGGCACCTCAAGCGATCGCAGTGGGAGATCTGGCTCGACGACGGAGGCCGCCTGCGGGCGCTGGTCGAGATGCGATTCGCCGAGGCGCAGCCCGGACGCTGACGCGTCGTTCCGGCGGATCGGTGAGGGCGAGCGGTGCGAAATCGGGCCGCCTCGGGCCTATCCTCTCTGCGTTCGCGGCAGGTACGGGATCGTCACAGGCCGATTGGCCCGTCGATTCTGCGTCTTGGCCGAGCAAATGCCGTCCAAAGCCTGTCCATTTCCCTGATAGATCCCGCACAGGTCCGAAGGTCGACTTCGGAGCGCCGCCCGAGTTCACGCCCATGCCCCAGCCCATCCGCAACGTCGCCATCATCGCCCACGTCGACCACGGCAAGACCAGCCTCGTTGACAAGCTGCTGTTCCAGTCCGGCCAGTTCCGCTCGGGCGAACTGGAGAAGCTCCAGGGCGGTCAGCACGGCCTGATCATGGACTCCAACCCGCTCGAGCGCGAGCGCGGCATCACCATCTTCTCCAAGAACTGCGCCGTGCAGTACATGCCCACCGAGACCGACACCGGCGGGCAGCCCGTGCTCATCAACATCATCGACACCCCGGGCCACTCCGACTTCGGCGGTGAAGTCGAGCGCGTGCTGCGCATGGCCGACGGCGTTCTGCTGGTGGTCGACGCGTTCGACGGGCCGATGCCGCAGACCCGCTTTGTGCTGGGCAAGGCCCTCGGATTCGGGCTGCGGCCGATCGTCGTCGTCAACAAGTGCGACCGCCCCGGCGCGCGTCCGCAGCACGTTCAGAACGAGGTCTTCGACCTCTTCGTCGAGCTCGGAGCCGAAGAGATGGCGATGGACTTCCCGATCGTCTTCGCCAGCGCGCGCGAGGGCTGGGCCTTCAACGACATGACCAAGGCCGTCGCCGGCACCACGGGCGATCTGCGGCCCGTGTTCGAGGCCATCTGCAAGCACGTTCCGGCGCCCAAGGACGATGTCAACGGGCCGCTGAGCATGCTCGTGACCACGCTGGATTATTCCGACTATGTGGGGCGCATCGGCATCGGCCGCGTGTACAGCGGCTCGGTCCGCCCGGGACAGGATGTCATCAGCATCAAGCGCGACGGCACCACGCAGGTCCGTAGCCGGGTCGGCAAGCTCTATCGCTTCCAGGGTCTTGGCCGGGTCGAAACGCCCGAGGTTCACGCCGGCGACCTGTGCGCGCTGGTGGGGCTCGAGAGCGTTGACATCGGCGACACCATCTGCGACCCGAGCAAGCCGGAGGCGCTGCCGCCGGTGACGGTCGATGAGCCGACCATCACCATGGTTTTCCGCGTCAACGATTCGCCCTTCGGCGGCACCGAGGGCGACAAGGTCACCAGCAGGCAGATCCGCGATCGCCTGGAGCGCGAGTGCCAGACGAATGTCGCCATGCGCATTGGTCAGGGACGCAGCGCCGAGGAGTTCGCGGTTTCCGGCCGCGGCCTGCTCCATCTGGGCATCCTGCTGGAGACCATGCGTCGCGAAGGATTCGAACTCTCCGTCGGCAAGCCCGAGGTCATCACCAAGCTCATCGACGGCGTGGTCAATGAGCCCGTCGAGCTTCTGGTGATCGACGTCCCGCCGACCGCGGTCGGCCCGGTGATGGAACTCGTCGGCAGCCGACGCGGCGAACTCAAGCAGATGGACCAGCGCAGCGACACGCTCACGCATCTGCAGTTTGAGATCCCCTCCCGCGGCATCATCGGCCTTCGCTCGAAGATCATGACCGCCACGCAGGGCGAGGGCGTCATGCACCACTCCTTCCTCAAGTACGCCCCTGCGCACGGCGAAACCGTCCATCGCGCACAGGGCGTGCTGGTTGCGATCGAGGGCGGCGACGTGACCACCTACGCGTGCGAAGGCATGGCCGACCGCGGCGTGCTGTTCGTTGTGCCGCAGGACAAGGTCTACACGGGCCAGATCGTCGGCGAGCACAACCGCGACAACGACCTTCCCGTGAACATCACGCGGGCCAAGCAGTTGACCAACTTCCGCGTGGCGTCCAAGGAGGCAACGGTCGTGCTCAAGGCGGCGAGGAAGATGAGCCTCGAGGTGGCGCTGGAGTACATCGAGGACGACGAACTGGTCGAGATCACGCCCAAGTCGATCCGGCTGCGCAAGCGGATTCTCAGCGAGAGCGAGCGCAAGCGCGCCGAACGCCAGAGCCGCGACCGAGAGGCGACACTGGCGGGCAAGGACTGATCGCCGCCGGGCTCAGGCCGCGATCGCGGCCTGGTTCTCTGGAGCGGGATCGCTCGAGTCGGAAGGGCTGGCATCTGCCGCGGGTGTCACCTTCATCAGGGCCTCGTGCAGCCACTCGTCGAGCACCTGCTGCGACTCGGCGGGTATCTGCGTGAAGCGGTACCCCGCGACCGTGCCCAGTCGCGATACGCGCTTGGTCCACTGCACACACCCGCGTACCGCGGCCGTCCGCCCCGACTGATCGGAGATGACGAACTCGATCTCCGAGCCCAACGCCGGCAGCTCGCGCCGCCCGAGCACGATCCGAGCGCCGCTCGCGGAGAGGTCCGCGACGGTGCCGAGGTTCGAGTCCAGTCCCGGGATGACGAATCGGTCGAACTCGCGACGCGTGATCTTGTAGCGCTTGACGAACTCGAGGATCTTCTCGCTCTGGCCGGAGACCTCCGCCGCGGCGAGCATCGACTGATCGCCGTCATTGGTGCTCAGGGTGCAGGCCTGTGTTGCCTCGGTGATTTCATCGCGGATGCTGTTGATCGCCGACGCCTGCGCGACGGACTTTGCCCGCAGCGCCTCGGTGAGCGTTGCGACGTGGTCGAAGGCGCCGATGATCTGATTGAGCCGGTCGCTGGCCGATCGTGTCGCATCGGCGCTGGCGTGGGATCGGCTCACCCCTTCGTTGATCGTCTGCACCGTCGAGTCCATCGCGTTGCTGATCGACGAAATCGACGCGGAGATCTCGCTGGTGATCGATGTCGTTCGCTCGGCGAGCTTGCGGACTTCATCGGCAACGACCGCGAATCCCCGGCCGTGTGTGCCGGCCCGGGCCGCCTCGATCGCCGCGTTCAGCGCCAGCAGGTTCGTCTGGTCGGCGATGTCCACGATCGAAGCGAGCAGGGACTTGATGCTCTCGGTGTGCTCCTGAAGTTTCTTCACGCGGTCGGCAGCGTCGGCGATCTGGTGGCTGGTCTCGGCGACGCCCCCGGTCACCAGGGTCAGTGCCTCAGTCCCCGCCTTCGCATCGTCGCGGGCCTTCTGGGCCTCGGTGCTCATGTGCACGACGCTCTCGGAAACGTCCTGGGCGCAGCTGTTCACCTCGTCCATCGCCGAGGAGACGATCTGCAGCCGGTTCTGCTGCTCAAAGAGCATGCCGCTGAGCCTGTTGGTCGTGTCGGCGATCATCGCGCCGGCCGCCGCGACGTTCACGCCGCGTGTGCCTAGTTCGGTCGCGAATTCGCGAGTCCGATCGTTGATGTTCCGGAGCGACTCGGCGAGCCTGGAGAGTTCGTCGTTCGCCGCGTCGCGCTCCTCGATGATGAACAGATTGCCCTTGGCGATCTGATCGGCCATGCGGACCATTTTGCGCACGCGCACGTTGATCGACCGAACGAGGAGCCAGCCCGCCAGCAGCGATGTCAGGCCCATGACGCCCGCGCCCGCGTAGGGCGCCGTCCACACCCGTTGCTCCTGCACGCTCACGGACCCGAGCCTCGTCATGATCATGTCTTCGATTGTGACCAGCCCCGCGGCGGAGTTCTCCGCGAGCACATTCAGCGGACCGGACTCCAGCGCGCCGACGCCCCGGAGCAGCGCCGTGTGCTCGTTCTGCCAGGTTCCCAGCGAGTCGAGCGCCGCGACCGACGCGTACTGCTCGCTGTCTCGGATCGACTCGAGGATCTCTCCGCTCCGAAAAAGAGCCGCGTCCAGCTCGGCGAGAGCCGCTCGGGTGTCGGCGGGTATCTCTCCGCTCGACGCCGACGCGGCCTTCCGCGTAAGGACAGCCGCGGTTCGATGAACGTTCGCCACCTGCACCTTCAGCGGCAGCAGCGTGTTGGCGATCGAGGCGCGCTCGGCACTCAGTTGATGGACCGCGGCTCCAATCAGCGTCCAAGCTGCCAGTGCCGTCAACGACACGACGCCGAGCGTCGCGGCGATCTTTGTTCCGAGTGTGAGTTTCATGCGTGTCCGCGGATTGCCCGCGCTTCTCAAGCTCCGGATTCATCGCCCAACTCGGGTTGCCGCTGTGCCGCCGCGGCGTGGGGTAACCCCGAATGCACTTCCAGAGGTGGGTGGCGGAGGCGAAAGTTGGGCCCTTTGAGTTAAGCATGATCATGTATCGTCGCCCAATCTCGGTCCTTGCCCTTGCCGGCTCCGATGGACTCTCAACGCGGCTATGCCTATAAGTCCCTCCCGCTGCAACCCGGGCTATCTCAAAGCCGGGCCCTTCGGCCCCCCCGCGAGCGCGATGTGGAGTTTCCCATGTACGCAGTGATTTCTGAAGGCGGCGGCCAGCGTCTGGTCCGCAAGGACGAGGTTGTTCTCATCGACTTGATCGATGAGGGCTTGGCCAAGCCGGGTAAGCAGGTCAAGTTCGACAAGGTTCTGGTGCTCGGCCAGGACAAGGGCGACGCGAAGGTCGGCCAGCCCTATGTCGCCGGTGCGACGGTGACCGCCGAGGTCGTCGAGGGCCTGGTCAAGGGCGACAAGATCTACATCCACAAGTATCGCCGCCGCAAGGGCTATCGCCGCAAGACCGGCCACCGCCAGCGCTACACGAGCGTGAAGATCACGGCGATCAACGGCTGATCGGCGCGGTCGGGGCAATTCGTCGATGTGCATCAAGGGGCTGCTCGCGGCCCCTTTTTCATTTGTCACGGTCCCGGCCCCCGTGAGGAGCCGCTCTGCGCGCTGATCACCGTCAGCTCTTGACGCGAACGAACGTGCCGCGCTCTCGGTCCTTGATCACGCCCGGGAACGCGATTGCTCGACCGTGTGCCGCGGCGTAAACGCCCGGCGCGAGCACGCCGGTGCTGAAGATCGCCTCGGTGAGGTTCTGCAGCGCGTCGGTGCGAGTCATCTCGAACGGTCGCATCGCTCCGGTGAGCACAACGGGCACAACGGGCCGCAGTGTCGCGTGAAGCAGTTCGCCGGTGACGCAGAGCGTGTCGGTGCCATGCAGAATGACCACGCCGGCGCAGAGCGCCCCGGAAGTCGTCGCGCCGGCGGCGACCACCGCTCCGCTGATCCGCGCGCGGTCCTCATCGGTCATGAGCAGGCTGTCCTTGCTCATGAGCTCGATGATGCTCACGCTCGTGTCCTCCAGGCGGATTCGCCGCAGCATGCGCCGGACGATCGAGCGGCGGTTGTCGAGCGAGCCGGTCTGCTCGTCGTAGGTCTTTTCGATGGTTCCGCCGGTGGTGATGAGCGTGATGGATCGCATGGGCGTGGTCCGTGGGTGAGGCGGGGGCGTTAATCGTGGCCGCGACGATCGGACTCGATGTCGGACTTTCGGACGACGATGACGCGTCCTTTATCGCCGCCCCGCCGTGTGCGATCCGGGCGCAAGCCGTACTGGCGACGCCAGAAGAAGAACACGACGACGAAGAGCAGGGCAACGAACGACGTGACGCCGACGGCGATGAGGATGTTGGTCTGGTCCATGGCGAGCCAGAGCGGGATCGGCGCGGATTGCTGGATGTTGTCGCGGTGCATCGGTGGTGGTGCTCAGTGGCTCTCATCGCGGAGGTGCCCTTGGCGCGCGGCCATCATGAGCGCGACCATGGACTTTCCATCGCGGAGTTCGCCGGTCTGGAGCATCGAGAGCGCGACGCCGGCCGGGACGACTCTGACTTCGATGTCCTCGTCTTCTTCGAGATGCTGGCCGACGTGCGTCAGTTCGGTGGCGAGGAACGCGTGCATCACTTCGTCGCTCAGGCCGGGCGAGGTGTGAAACGTCGCGATCGGCGTGAGGCGACCCGGCTTGTAGCCCGTTTCCTCGATCAGTTCGCGGGCGGCGCAGATCGCGGGATCCTCGGCCGTGCCGTCGGCTTTGCGGTCGATCGTGCCCGCGCAGAGTTCCCACGACATCTGGTCCAGCGATGCGCGGTACACGCGGATGAGGACGACCTCCTGACCCGTTGCCGACTCGATGACCGGCACGATGACAACCGCGCCCGGGTGCTTGACGTACTGGCGTGTGTGCGTTTTGCCCGAGCCGCCGCGGACTTCGATCTGTTCATAGGCGAACTTGCGGCCGATGTGCAGCGTTGTCCGCGAGACGATGCCGGGGGTTGACCTGCTCGTGCTGCTCATTCGAGAACGCTCCGTCTGGGCTCAGTTGGTCGGTGCGGGCGTGGAGGTCGGCGCGGGCGCGACCGGGGTGGCGGGGACTGCTGCTGGGGGCTCATCGCCGCTGATGATCAGCGGCAAACGCGGGCCTCGCGCGGCCTCGGGCATGAGTTCGCGGGCTTTGGTGACGACCAGTTCCCATTGCAGCGCGGGGCCGGGGTCGGCCTTGTCACTCTGGATGTGATAGTGCCCGATCACGCCGCGGAAGGTGCGCAGGTCCGAGTCGTCCAGTACGTGAGGCACGACCTGACCATCCGGCCCGCGCGGATAGTCGGCAGGCATGTTCGGGAAGATGGTGCACAGCGCCGCGGTCAGGCGGATGAGCGAGTCGTACTGCTCGGGCGTGAGGTCGTACTGGGTCCGCTCTTTGCCCTGAACCACGCCGCGGACGGGCTCGGGGCGAATCGGTCTGCCGACGAAGTTGGCAGTGCGCACGCCGCCATCGCCGAGGGTCTCGGGAATGGTGATGCGTACTCCGCCCCGTGCGTCGGTCGTGTACCACTGCGCGAGCGGGCTGCGTTCGCCATCGGCATACGCGCCCATGTTGGCGATTTCGACACCCACGGAACGGTCGTTGCTCGTCGTCGCGTGGAAGGCACGCTCCTTCAGATCGAGGGTCTGGTAGATCGTGCCGTCGATATCGATCATGAAGTGGACGCTCAACCCGCGGACATCGTGAAGGATGCGGAAGCACTGCTTGCTCACGCCGCAAACGTCGTAGTGCAGGACGAACTGGTCGACAACGCGCTGCAGGCCGGGAAGGTCCCACCCGCCGCCGCGATACTTGCTGATCTCCGTATCGGAGAGCTGGCCCGCGCCGTGATACGCGGCGGGCTGCTTGTCACTGATGCGGAAGAAACGTGGCGAGTAGCGCGCGGGGTCACGGTTGGAAGCCTTGAGCGATTCCCAGCTCGATCGCCCGAGCGGACCGAAGCGGTTCTCGACGCGATACGCGTCGTATCCCCCCGGGTCCGTCCAGAGCACCACCGGCGCGCCGACGTGGAACAACTGGCCCGCGACCATGATCTCCTGCCCCGCGCGGCCGAAGCCCTCGGATCCCGATTGCGCGGCCAGCGGTGCGCCCGGGTGAAGATCGGCCCGTCGGGGCGTGCTGCAGCCGGTGAGCGTGCAGAGAACGCCCGCCAGAAGCATGGTCAAACCGGCGCAAACAGGCGATACGGACGAGGTCAGCATGACTCATGCTAAGGCCCCAAGATGCCCGGCGGGACTCGGGCGATGTCGGACCGGGTGTGGCCCGACGCGCCGCCGTCGCCGCGCACGCGACCTACAACGTGGTATGTCGAACGGGATCGACCTTGCCCAGTTGCTCGCACGCTCGTCGGATGTTGTCCGGCGGGTGCTCGACGACGCTCCGCGGCGTCGCCTGCAGGTCCTCCTGACGCTGATCGAGCCGGGCACGACAACCCTCGCGCAGCCCGCGGCGTTCCGCGCCGACGACGAGTACTTCTATCCCGCCAGCACAATCAAAACCGCCGCGGCTTATGCGGCGCTGCTTCGGCTGGACGAACTCTCTCGCGCCGGACACCCGGACCTTTCTCCCCAAACGCCGATGGTGTTCCAACCGTTCCCTGCCGACCGGTCGGTGCAGGATCGCGATGACAGCAACATCCGCGGCGGGAGCATCACGATCGCGCACGACTGCCGCAAGATCGCGATGGTCAGCGACAACCTGGCCCACAACAGGCTGTACGAGTTCGTGGGGCATCGCGAGATCAACGAGATCACCGCCCGGCTTGTGCGAAGCGAGCCCGGGCGAGAGGTGGTCATCAACCATCGCCTGGCCGAACCGAAGATCCCGCTGGGCTCCAACCGCACGACGCCGCGGGTCGAGGTCAGGTGCGAGGTTCCGGTTCAGATCCCGCAGCGCACCAGCGACCTTCTGCTGGATAGCGAGCACGTTCCGGGTGTGCGTGTCGGGCGCGAACATGTCGACCCGTTGACCGATGAGCGCCGCGCCGGTCCGATGGACTTCTCGCGGCGAAACCGCATGAGCCTGCGCTCGCTTCACACGCTGCTGCTGACGCTCACGCGGCCGGATCTGCTCCCGCCGCCAACAACGCTGACGCTCAGGCCCGCATGGCGCGACATGCTGCTGGAGGCGATGACGATCCCGCCCCGCCTCAGCGACAATCCGCGCTACGAAGCCCGCGAGTACCCCGATCACTTCGCCAAGTACCTGCTCCCGGGCCTTTGCCGGCGCTGCGCCGCGGCCGACATCATCGTGACCAACAAGGTCGGCCGGGCCTACGGCTTCTCCATCGAGAACGCCATGATCACGCACCGACCCAGCGGCCGATCGATCGCGATCACCGCGACGATTTACGCCAACGCGCGTGAGGTGATCAACGACGGCGGATACGAGGACGAGTCGCTCAGCGACCCGTTCATGGCCGACCTTGGTGAAGCGATTGCTCGCGAGTTCTTCTGACGTCGGCCCGCGTCAGACCTTGATGAAGATCCGCCGACGCCACAACTCATAGCAGAAGACCCAGTAAATCATGAGGTACGTGCCGGTGGCCAGCCACGGCCCAAGGCCACGGCCGACTTCCGCGGCCGCGCGGTCGGTCAACGCGATCGACAGCACCTCCTGAGCAAACGCGGCCCAGTGCACCTGTAGCGCCGGGAATGCGAACTGCGAACCGAAACTCCCCGGCCCCATCACGCGGAAGTGCATCCAGAACAGCGTCCAAGTCAGTTCCGCGAGGAAGTACACCGCGATGGCGTTGGAGCCGTAAATCACCCAGAATGACGCCTTCGCCGGGCGATCGCGAAGCAGAAGCAGATCAACAACCGCCCAGGCGACAAAGACCGCGAACATCATCCCCAGAGCGATCGCGCACGAGGTCAACTGCGATCGCCCCAGATCGGTCGAGGGGTCGATGAGCCACGCGCAGACACCAAAGCTCGCGGCCATCAAGCCTGCCCCGATCAGCGAGAACATCCATCTCGGCAGCGTCCACGCGTCGAGAATCGCCACGAGTGCTCCGAGCGCGACCATTCCGCTGGCAACGCTGAAGAGCACGTAGGTGGGGGTGAAGAAGTCCTTGCTGAAGGGCATCGCTCCGAGCGCGGGGTGCGCCCACGCGGCCGCCAGAGCACACAGCACGCCGCCCAGCCCTATGAGCACGCCGGCCTTTGCCTTTATCGACGCATCGTGATTGCGCAGGTACTCACCGGTCAGGACGCCGCCGATCACCGCCGCACACGCGGGCAGGCCTTGCGTGATGGCGGTGCCCAGCCATCCCGCGAATACCCCGAGGATCCGGGCGACCTCCGGCCACTCCTTGGCGTCCACGAGCGTCCGCATCCAGTCGCCGACGGGGCCGAGCGAACGGATCGAGTGTTCGATGTCGACCCGATCCTTCATCCAGGCGGCGCGATCCAGCCCGACTGTCTGCGTCAGATCCGGCAACGCGTACCACTTGCCCCAGAGAATCGCCGCGAACAGGACGATCTGCGTCCATCGCGGCAGGTGATACACGATCACGCCCACGAAGTACCCCAGCGCGATCAGCGGCAGGATGTCCCAGTGCAGGAATGTCGTCCACGTGATCGGCGTCCCGGTCTCGCCCTTTGCGCTCTTGGCGATCCAGATCGCGATGCCCAGCATGTAGATGACCAGTGCTCGCCGGAATGCCGAGACAAATCGCCGCGGCACGGTCTGCTCGCGACCGCGTCCGCCGCTCATGGAGAACGGAATCGCGCAGCCGACGATGAACAGGAACCACGGAAAAACGACATCCGCGAGCCAGTAGCCGTGCTCGCCGTTGTTCCACCCCGCGTGCCCGAACCACTCGGGGAACGCGGCCCTGCTCGCCGACAGATTCACGAAGAACATCAGCGCGATGTCCATGCCTCGAAACGCGTCGAGCGCGAGAAGTCGGGGGCCGGACGCCTTGGCCGGTGGGGGGGTGGCGGTGCGTGGTGCAGCGGCGCCGATCGGTGCGGTGCTCATTGTCGGTTCCTTCCGTTCCCCGGCCATCCCTGATCGACTCATCGCTCCGACGTCTCTGTCCGGCATGGGTGCCGGGCAACGATCATCACGGCGCGGTGCGGGCAGGGGTTTCGAGGATGTACGCCGTGCCATCGACACGATCGAGCCACACGCGGGTCATGTCGTCCCGGCGGTAGACCAGTTGTCCCTCGCGTGCGGTCGCGACCGCCGGGTCGGCGACCATCACATCGCCATCGGCGGTCAGGCCTTCGAGAACAATCAGGTGACCGGCGGTCTTCTCGTACGGGGCGTTTCGCAGTTCGCCGGGGCGCACCTGGATGCTCGCGATGATCGGCTGCCCTGCGCGAAGCGTGCGTTCGACCTGCGACCAGTCGCTGAAGCGCGTCAGGTATCCCGGCAAGCCCATGGTGAACGCGGCCTGCACGTTGCGGGGCCAGTTGCCGTAGATGTCGTTGTCCGCGTCGTACGCTCGCTCGGCGACCTGTGCGACGACCGCCGCGTTGCCCGCGTGAGCGAGCACCATGCTCACGCTCGTCGGTGAGCAGAGCCGGCCCGAGATTTTCTCGTCCGGCGTCTTCTGCGATCGGAACGGCACGCCGATGCGGAACTCGCCCTCGAACATCGCCGGGAGGTTCTCACGAGTTCCTTCGGTTGTCGCCGGTGCCCCGGCGATGAACACCGGGGACTCGCCCGTCACATCACTGAACAGCACGCTGAGGCGGTGCACACGCACGCTCTGGCCGCGAGTACCCGCGGCGACAATGCGAAGCCGCACGCGATCGAATCGCTGCTCGCTGACGAAGTAGTCCACATCGATCTTGCCCGAAAGGCGAGCGTTGGCGGAGCCGGCGGACGACCCCGCCGCGTCGGCCCGCATCGCGATCGACCTGTCGAATGTGGTCGTCGGATTCTCCGGCGGCGCACCCGCGCCCCACCGCCCGACGTACAGCCACGGCGACGTGAAGTTCGTCTCGCTGTCGCCGACCTGCACCTCGACCCGTGTGCCCGCGCCGTCGCTCACATCCAAGTTCCACGAGATCAGCAACTCGTTGAACCGCAGCGGCGCCACGAGCGTCGGCGTCGTCAGCATCGATACACCGGCTTCATCGCTCCCCGCGGGCTCGAGCACCGCCCAGCCGGACCCGGTGCTCGCGCTCGGTGTCAGCACGCTGCGACGGAGCTCCAGCCCATCGCCGAGTCGCGCCTCGGGCTGCGTATCCATGACCAGCAGCCGATGAGTCCGCGGCACAAAGACCAACGGCTCGGGCTCGGGTGCGGGCGTCGTTGAACAGCCGACGATCGCGAGGCTCGCGACAGCCAGCGATGAACACACGATCGCAGAAACGAACTCATGGCCGGGGCGAGCGCCGCGTTGCATCATGCCCGCAGTCTACCCGATCGCGTCCACGCGCGCAATGCCACGGGGCACCATTCCGCCATCTCGCCCCAGCCTTCGCCAGATGCGGCCAGCGGGCGGTGTTCAGCGCTTCAGGACCGTCGCAGGACCGGCCCGGCCGACCCGGTCAAGGCCGATGATCGCAACCGCGTCGGGCGCGCCGGGGCCCGCGGGCAGGTCCACCGACATCACGTCCCGGGGCAGCGGCGTCATCCGCCAGCGGCCGCCCGAACGCTGCCACAGCACCCGGGTGTGCGTCGTGCCCGCGGCATCGGGCGTGATCGTCAGTCGCCGACCGCTCACGCTGATCGCCGGTGCCTGCGGCAGCGCAGCACCGCGAGCGAGCCACGGCGAAGCCGGTACAACGGCGAAGTCCTTGTACACGCCGCCGGTCAGGGCGGGCACGATGCCGCGATGGTTGTTCATCAGCGGGGTCATCGAGAAGTGAACATTGCCACCGGCGCCGCCCGGGCCGAGCGCTCGCGCGCGGGTTTCTTCGATCTGCGAGACGATCTCCGCGGGCTCCCAAGAGTCGCGTCCGCGGCGGTCCTTGGCCGCGGCCTGCTCCGGCGTTTCCGCTGACAGAACTCGGCTGGTGTTGTTCCCGGGCCACATGTGCCGTCGCTGGTCGTTGTTGGCGATCCACCAGTCCAGCAGGCGTGTGTACGACTGCTGCCGAGCGTCAAGCGCCCAGTACAACTGAGGCGTGAAGTAGTCGCACCAACCCTCGCGCAGCCAGAGCCGCGCGTCCGCCGAGAGCCCCTCGTACGCGTCGAAGCCCGCGATGCCGGGCGGGTGGCCGGGGCGCCAGATTCCAAAGGGGCTGATGCCGACCTTCACGTGCGGCTTGGTCTTCTTGATCTCCTCGTACAGCCGCCGCACAAAGTTGTCGATGTTCGCCCGACGCCAGTCGGCCTTGCTCCGCGTTTCGCCCGCGGCTCGCGCGCGTGCGAACGGCGCGTCATCGGGGAACGGCACGTTGTCCTTCGGATACGGATAGAAGTAGTCGTCGTAGTGAACGCCGTCGAGGTCGTAGCGGTTGACCAGATCCATGATCACGCGCAGCGAGTGCTCCTGAGCCTCCGGCTCGCCCGGATCCAGCCAGAGAAGGTTGTCGTACTTCCGCACCAGGTCCGGCCGCGCGATGTTGATGTGATTCGCCGCATCGGGCCCCTCGGCCCGGAAGTGCCGCGACCGGAAGGGGTTGACCCATGCGTGCAGTTCCAGACCGCGAGCGTGGGCCTCTTCGATCCACATCGCCAGCGGGTCATACTCCGGCGACGGCGGTTTGCCCGACTGGCCCGTGAGGAACTCGGACCATGGCTCGAGCGACGACGGATAGATCGCGTCGCATGACGGGCGAACCTGGAGCAGGATCGCGTTGAGCTTCAGTTCCACCGCGCGGTCGAGGATCCGGCGCATCTCCGCCTGCTGCTGATCGCTGGGCAGGCCCTTCTTCGATGGCCAGTCGATGTTCGCGACCGTCGCGACCCACACGCCGCGAAACTCGCGTGGGATCGCCGGCGGGTTGTCCTTTGGATCGGTCGTGGCCATCCATGCTGACAACGCCGCGTTCGGTGCTGCGCCCGCGGGCGTTTGCGCGGACGCGACGCGCGGCAGCAGCATCGAGAGAATCAGCGTGAGAACGAGAGAGAGTCCAGGGTGCCACGTCCGTGTGTTCATTGGGGTCTCCATTCCTGGCCAGTCGGACAATCCTCGCGTCGGTCCGCGAGCGCTACTGAACCTGCCGCTCTTCCGGGTCGAGCCTGGCCAGCAGTCGCGCGGCGACAAGTCCGGCGATGATCAGCACAATCGAGATACCGAACTGCATCAGCGTCGGCGAGTAAAACTTCAGTTTCCAGTCGTCCTTGTCGATGCTCGCGAGGTTCTCCGCGGTGATGGTCACGCCCTTGATGACATCGCCGACCGCGGGCTGGACGTAACTGGCGAACGGGTACAGACCGATGAACGCACCCATGAGCACGCCCAGCAGCAGGCCGAAGGTGGGGGCCGGGTACTTCTTGAACAGCCAACGAAGCAGCACGGCCACGCCCGCGATGCCGATCGCCGCGCCCATGCCAAACGGCA
Source organism: Phycisphaeraceae bacterium (assembly GCA_021297895.1). Classification (GTDB taxonomy): domain Bacteria; phylum Planctomycetota; class Phycisphaerae; order Phycisphaerales; family UBA1924; genus JAJTHN01. The sequence continues at coordinate 56,964 of JAJTHN010000030.1, forward strand.
CAAGCGTCCAGAGCTCGGCGCTGATCGCGGCGAAGTCCCGAGCAAGGACACCGTCCTTGAAGCGATCGATCGCCCCGAGAACGGGCACGTACTGGCCCAGGAGCATGAGCAGGTAGGAACCGTCGAGGCCGGGGAGGATCGTCGCGCTCGCGGCGATCAAACCGCCGAAAAAGAGCATCGCCGGGCTTGTGCCCGCGGTACCGATGATGTCCGGGTTGTACTTGAAGATCGCCGCGAGCGATGTGAGCACAACACCGACGCCCATGCCGATCCAGAGCCCGCGCGTTGCGCCGCGTTTGCCGCCCGCGAGGTGCCACACCGTCGGGATCACCCCCAGCCGCATCCCGATGAGCACGCTGTACACCTCAAAGCGGTAGGTGACCAGCAGCCACTTCATGGGACCGGCAAGAAACGCGATGCTCGTCAGCGCACCGAACCCGACCACGGCCACGACCAGCCACGCCGACAAAGAGCGCCATCGCAGGCTCGTCAGGTCGGCCAGGCCGTCCAGAAACGCCTTGTACACACCCATCAGCAGAAGCATCGCCCCGCCGCTGATACCCGGCACGACGTTGGCAATGCCCATGAGCAGCCCGCCAAGGAGCGATCGCCCGGCCAGAGCGATGCGTCCGCCCTCTGTCCCGGAGGTTTGCAAAGTGGTCGAACTTGACGGAGTAGATTCGGGCATGCGAAGGTCCAGGCGGCGGAAGGGAAGGGTGACGGATTCGGAGATCGGTGAAGACGTTCGTGAGCGGAACGCGGTTCGTGCGGAGCGAGCGAAGTCTCCAACGAGGAGGCACTGTATCGAGGAAGTTCGTGCAAGACCCCGAATCGAACGCGATGAGCGGTCATGTCGCTGACGCCCTGACCAACCCCGGACACGGTGGCACCCGCGATTCCCCTCGTCGGTACGCTCAGTTCGTGAACACCACCCACAAGAGCACCCGACATGACCGTCGCGAGCACCAAGCCCGTCGATTTTCTCGAACTCTGGCGGTTTTCGCCACGCTCACGCTGAGCACATTCGCGGCCGCGCCCGGGTGCGTCACGGAGACCAAGCCCCTGCGTCCGGGCGTGATCCGCCCCGGATCCGCCGGCGGCCCCACCCTGCCCGAGGGGCCGATCGCCCGCCCCGCCGATGCCGCGGGCGGCGCCGTCGCATCGGGACGGATCGTCTCGGGTGTGGCGACGATCGGCAGTCTGGACTACAACGGGCTGACACTGCCGATCTTCAGCCCATCCGGAGCGTTTGTCGCGGTGCATCAGGGCCCGCCGCCGACATGGGAGGCGTTGACCGCGCAGGGGCGAGCCGCGCCCGGCACGGGACGAATCATGCGGCTGAGCATCCGCGAGCGATCCCTCGAGGCGATCACGTCGGGGGCGGACGGGCGCAGGACATTCGACGGCTTGATCCCTGCCGTCGGTGCTGACGAGATCGCCGGCGCGGTGCTCGGGCGATCGGCGGATGAGCAAGGGTTCCTCGTCGAGCAGCCGATGCCCGACGGCTCGCGACGCATCGGCAAGGTCGACTGGCTCACCGGGCGGGTTGATTGGATCGTGCAGGACGGGCGCGTCAATGCGCACGCCGTGCTGCTCCGTGATGGGAGCCTGATTTTCGCCTCGCGCACTGTGGATTCTGAGCGTTTTGCGCTCAAGCTGCTCCCCGCTGGCGCGAACGCGGCGAGCGTGCTGGCCGATGCCGATGACGATGCGGCGCTCGCCCCGTCTGCCGGCAGGCGTCACGCTTCGCTCGAGTTTCCGATGCTCTCGCCGGATCAGACCACGATGATCGTTCAGCAGGTTCTCGATGCGCCGCCTGCTCGCGGCGTGCGATGGCGTTCGTGGGTCCGCCCGAGCACGGATCAGCCGTGGACGCCCGGAGTCGCGATCGGTGTTTCTGGCGTGTTCCCGCCATCGACGACGTTCTTGGCCTCTTCGCCGATCGATGCCGCGCCGAGCGCGCCGGGGGTGCGTGCGGACGTTTCGCGTCATGTCGCGATCATCGACCCGCGGTCGAAATCGATCGCGTTGCTCGATGGTCGGTCGCCATCGGCGCGAGCGATCCGTCAGGGCACGCTCATCGCGTCGATCGCTGGTGCGGGCCGCGTCGATGCCCCGTCATCCGCTGCGGCGAGCCAGGAGGCGAGCGCAGGACTGCTGATTGCAGACGGCCAGTCTGTTTCCTGGCAGCCTTGGGCGAAGATGCAGCGGAGTCCGGATGAGTCTTCGAAGCCGACGGCAGGTTCTGAGCAGTTTGCCGGACTTGGCGCGGGGGCAACCGGGCTTTTATCGAGCCCCGGCGTCGTCCGAGTACTGGCCGGAGAGCCGGGCTCGGCCCTGGTGCTCGTACCCGAGCGGGGCGGGAGTACCAAACTTGTACTCCTTCGCCTGAGGGTGATGGATCCAAAATAGGACAAGCCCGTAGATTTGTCTCAAGTGTCTGTGGGACAATGGTTTGGACTGAGTCTCGCGGTGCTGTGACGGCTACGACTTGTGCCTTAACAGCTCCTTTATGGCGGAGCAGGCGGCTTTTTTTGTCACATTTGTTGACAGACTCACGGCGTGGTTTATGCTCCACCGTCGTGTCGCGAATCTCTCCGCGACTGTCTCACTAAACCTTGGTAGGAAGAAGGAGAAGCACGTGAAGAAGTCTGTTCTTTTGGGTCTCGTTTCCGTCGCTGGTCTGGCCTCCGCGGCCCTCGCCCAGAGCCCCCAGCTCGAGCTGCGGATTGTCACCGATGACAACCCCGCCTCGCCGTTCTTCGGCACCGCCGGCGCTGCTCTGCCCGGCGTGGGCACCACGCTCGTTGGTCTGACGCTGCAGGCTCGTATCACCACGACCGGCACGTTCGCCAACTTCGGCATCTCGGCCTTCGGCAACTCGTCGTCGGTCGGTGCTTCGTTCATCCGCCACAACGACTCGGTCTCCAACCAGACCAGCGCCCTGTGGTCGAACATCTCGAACGTCTGGAGCCGTGGTCTGACCGGCCAGGACGCCGAGACGCGTGGCGTGTTCAGCCCGTACCGCAACACCGTCACGGCCGTGCAGAACATCGAGTCGGGCAACGGCACGTTCACGTCGCCGAACACCGCCTCGCCGTTCACGTTCGGCAACATGCCGAACGGCTTCATCCAGACCGGCATCGCGGGTGACAGCGGTGCGCAGATCCGTGCGATCGACGCCGCTCTGTCCGCCTCGGCCACGCCCTACACCAACTACGCCACCGGTGCGACCAGCACGACGGTCGTCGTCTCCCCTTGGGCCAACCTGTACCGCTTCTTCTTCGCTCCGCGTACGAACGTGGGTGACAACGAGCGTCAGGTCACGATCACCGCTGGCGGTCGTCTCCGCTGGGGCGGCTCGCAGGGTAACGTCGGCGGCCTGAACATCGTCAGCCCGTCCTCGGTTGGCGCCACCCCCGCGTTCTTCACCTCGGGTTCCGTCACCTTCACGGTTCCGACGCCGGGCGCTGCCGCCCTGCTGGGCCTGGGTGGTCTGGCCGTCGCCCGCCGTCGTCGCGCCTGAGCGACCCGGTTGGCTGCAAAGCCTTGAGATTCAGCGCTTTTCCTTCGGGGGCTTCGCACACGCGAGGCCCCCGTTTTTCTTTTTGGAACGACGCGGGGTGGCTCAGATGCCCTTTCGGAGGAGACCAACGCCCGACATACACCCATTCGGGGCCTGCGGAACCATAAGGATTCCCCGGGGGGGTGCTGAGCGACTGAGAACATCGTGTCAAGGTGCGAGAGTTTTTTGTCCACTTGGCTTGCCTTTGAGGCGATTGTCAGTAGTCTTTGCTCGTGTGCGGTCCGTCCCGCACGACTTCTACCCCCGGAGGATTGAGAGATGACCACGAAGAATGTTCTTTTGTCCCTGACCGCCGTCGCCGGCTTGGCCTCGGCAGCCCTCGCCCAGAATCCGCAGTTCGACCTGCGGATCGTTCTGGATAACGACCCGGCGTCGCCGTTCTTCGGCACGTCCGAGGCCCGTCTGCCCGGCTTCAACAGCCTGGGCGTCTGGACGACGGCCGTCGGCCTGACCATCCAGGCTCGCGTCCGCACGACCGGCACGTTTGCCAACTTCGGCATCGTCCGCTGGACGAACTCGGCCGCAACGGGCTCGACCCGCATCTCGCACAACGATGCGACCTCGAACCAGACCAGCAGCCAGTGGTCCAACATCAACAACGTCTGGCAGCGTGGCCTGACCGGCCAGGACGCCGAGACCCGCGGCGTGTTCAGCCCGTTCCGTAACACCGTTACGAGCGCCCAGAACATCGAGTCCGGCAACGGCACGTTCGCGACGGCCCCCGCCGTCTCGGGCACGTCGTCCACGCACGGCAACCTGCAGAACGGCTTCATCATGAGCACGCACCCGACGGCTCCGGGCACGTCCCAGATCGTCGCCGCTGACGCCGCTCTCGCCGCGTCCGGTACGGCCTACCCGAACTTCGCTGCTGGCGCGACGTCGACCACGATCGTCACGTCCCCCTGGGTCAACATCTACCGCATGATCTTCGTGCCCCGCACGAACGACGGTACGGATCTGGCCCGTCAGGTGACGGTCACCGCCCGTGGCCGTCTGCAGTACGGCGCTACGCAGGGTACCGTCGGTGGTCTGTTCATCGTGAACCCCGTCACGACGACCCCGACGACGCAGACCGTCGCCTCGGTCAGCTTCCTCGTCCCCACCCCCGGCGCCGCTGCCCTCCTGGGCCTCGGTGGTCTGGCCGTCGCCCGTCGCCGCCGCTAATCCCGGCTGAGACGTTCGACCCCATCACGCAAGTGATCTCAGGAGCCCTGCGAAAGCAGGGCTCCTGTCTTTTTGGGCTGCTGAGCAACAACAGGTGATTGCCCGCAGCACCGGCAAGAACGGAGACCGGGCGGCGATGCTGATGATGCATCGGCGTTGCGACGCGGCGAGCCTCAGAGCTCCGCACACGCGGCTCGGCAACGACTAGTACCGTGGCACCCGGGGATCGATGTCGACGGACCAGAGATCGATCCCGCCGAACATTGAGTGGACATTCGCAAAGCCGTGTGCGCGAAGTTGAGCGGTCACGCGCATCGAGCGCATGCCGTGATGACAGTGCACGATGATCGGGCGATCGCGTGAGCCTTGTTCGTCCTCAAGTTCATCGAGGCGCGACTCGATTGCGTCCATCGGAATGAGCACGGCGCCGTCGATGCGGGCAACGGCGAACTCTTCCGGACGCCGGCAGTCCAGCAGCAGCGGACGATCGTCCGATCGAGCGAGAAGGTCGCGCGTCTGACGCGGCGAGACCTCCCATCCTGGCCGCAATTGCGAGCCGACGGGCAGCCCGTCGGGGCCGAGCGTCGGTCGGGGAAGGTCAGCGGGGGAGCGGGGTGTTCCGGGGGCCGGGTTCATGCATCAGGATACGCGTCGCTGTTATTGAGCTGACGCGTTCGGCCGCCCAGCACCTCGGCGACAGCGGCGAAGCAGATATCGGGCGGAAAGCCCCGGCGAGCCAGCAGGCCAAAGAGCCGGCGTCGGCGTGCTTCGGGCTCGAGACGAGCGGGCATGCGATCGGCCTTTGCGCGTGCGAGCCGGATGGCCTCGTGACGCTGATCCACGCTCGCGAGCGCATCGGCGACAGACTTGGTCGCGATGTCCCGCGGCACGCCGCGCTGGATGAGTCGCGAAGTCAGCAGGCGAGCACCGGCGGGCTTGGCGCGCATGAGGGAGCGGATGAACGACTGCGCGAACTGGTGATCGTCGAGAAGCCCGAGACGGGTGAGCTCGGCGAGAACGTCCTTGCAGGCCGCGGCACTGTGGCCGCGACGCGTAAGACGCTGGAGCATTCGGGCACTGGTGATCGCCTGCTGATTGACGATGTTCAGGGCCAGCGCCATCGCCGCGGCGCGAGCCGCCGCGTGGAGCAGAGCGCGCTCGGGAACGTCGGCGAGGCTCATGCCCACGCGCAGTCGCAGATCGGCGACATCGCGCGTCAGCAGCATGGCGATCTTGCGGCGCTCGGCGAGCACCTCGATAAACGCACCCGACCTCGCCGAGCGGAGGCTGGTGATTCGGTGGGCGGGGTTGAGATCGAGAGATTCGACCGGGCTGGTGGCGCGGCGACCTCGGGCACGGTGCCCGGCGGGGCGATCGGGTTGATCGCGGGCAGTGGGCATGCGGGGGCTCATCGCGCCTCGGCCAGTTCCGTCTGCAGCGTACTGAGTTCACCGAGCGCTTTGTGATCGCCGGCACGATGGGCCGCGGCGATTCCGGCCTGAACGGTCTGACGAGCCTCGGCGAGTTTGCCGGCGGCAAGTTGGCTCCGGGCCTTGTGGAAGTACGCGTAGCAGTACGCGGGATCGACGGCGATGGTGCGGTCGTAGAAGTCGATGGCCTGCGCGTGATCGCCGAGTTTGGCGTGTTCCTGGGCGATGCCGTAGAGCACGAAGGTGTCGCGTTCGTCGAGCGTCAGGAGCTTGAGGAGTTTGGGGAGTCGGTCGGACATGGCCAGAGGATATGGGCGAAGGGCGTGCGAGCCCACGGACGGCGCGGGCGGGCGTACGCTCAGCGTGACGACCGGGTGATGTGCGCCCGGCGAGGTTGTGGTGAGCCGCGGCGTGGAGTACGAGCGATGAGCATCGAACATGGCGTGAAGACCATCGGCATTCTTGGTGCGGGGCAGATGGGCGGGGGCATCGCACAGGTCGCCGCGGCGAGCGGAATCAGCGTGAAGGTGTTCGACGCGTTCCCCGGTGCGATCGACCGGTGCAAGGGCGTGCACAAGAAGAGCATGGGCAAGTTCGTCGAAAAGGGCAAGATGACCCAGGCGGACATGGATGCGGCGATCGGCCGGATCTCCTTCACGGATCGGCTCGATGGGCTGACCGGATGCGACTGGATCGTTGAGGCCGTTGTCGAAGATGCGAAGGTCAAGAAGGAGCTTTTCGCCAAGCTCGCGGCGATGTACCCCGATCACAATGTTGTGCTCGCGACCAATACGAGCAGCATCAGCATCACGGACATTGCAACGGCCTGCGGCGCATCGGCGTCGAGGGTGGTCGGAATGCACTTCTTCAACCCGGTGCCGCTGATGCAACTGGTGGAGGTGATCCCGGCGATGCAGACCTCGCCGGCGGTGGTGGAGCGGACGGTGGCCCTGGCCACCGCGATGGGCAAGACGCCTCTGAAGGCGAACGACCGGGCGGGGTTCATCAGCAACCGGGTGCTGATGCCGATGATCAACGAGGCGTTCTACGCGTGGATGGAGGGGGTCGCCGAGCCGCAGGCGATCGACGGGATCATGAAGCTCGGGTGCAACTTCCCGATGGGCCCGCTGACGCTCGCCGACTTTATCGGGCTGGATACGTGCGTGAACATCATGAATGTTCTCGCTGATGGGCTGAATTCCGAGCGGTATCGCGCCTGTCCGCTGCTGAAGCAGTTGGTGACGGCCGGGCGCATGGGCGTCAAGAGCGGACGCGGGGTGTACGAGTATCCGGGGAAGTAAGGAACCGGCGGGGCGAGGGCGGCGAAAGGTCGGAAGGCTGGCGAGCGGATCGGCTTCGCGGGTGCGTTGCCGCGGCGTTGTGTTCGCTGCGCGGCCGCTACGGACGCGGTTGGGACATCGCAGCCGGCCCGAGCGACGAAGCGCGGCGGATTGGAGCTTGATCATCGCGAACTCTGGGGCCCGGGCGGGGTTGAGGAGGCACGCCGATGAGGATTCCGCACTCGAAGGTTTGGCGGGCGTTTCCGGAGTTTGACCGGTTCAGCGATGAAAGTTGTCGCGCGTTCGTTCAGCGGGTGAGCCGAATCGGGCCGCGGGCGGCGAGGATGTGGGCGGCAACTCTTCTGGTCGGGGGCATCGGCCTGACGGCGATGTATCTGCTTCTGGCTCGCATTCGCGAGTCGGTCTTTCATGATCCACACGTGTTTGACACGACAACCCTCGGGCTTGTCTTGCTCTCCGTGCTCATGATCTCTTCCGGCGTCATGGCGGGACTGGTGGTGCGGGATGTGGTGCTTCGGCTCGAGCTTCGTCGGCTGATCGGTTCTTCGGCGCAGTGTCCGCGGTGCGGGTACCTGCGAATCGGGCTCTACATCGATGAGAGCTGCGTCGTCCGGTGTCCGGAGTGCGCCCTCGTGGCGGAGCTCGATCCCCAGACCATCAAGACCTCCGTCGGCGTCGATGGAAAGCGGGTGATCGTGGATGCGAACTTCGAAGCGCCGAGGCTTCGAATACCACGATGGATACTGATCTGGTGCATGCGTGGGGCGTTCGCCGTGATCGCAACTGCTGCTTTGCTCGTGGCAAGTGTGATCTTGGTCGATCGGAGAAACGCGCGATTGGCCGCCGAGCTCAAGCCGAGCGATGCGGAGTGGGAGGCGAGTCGCGGAGCGAGGGGTGGTGTGGTGGAGGAGTTTGGTACTGTTGCGACTCCGCGACAAGCGGTTGCTGTGAGCGCCATCCGATCGACTGCAAGGGAAGCGTGGAACCTGACCGTGCCGGTGAGAGCCTCGCTTCCGCCGGAGATTGAACTCCACGATCTTGAGAACGGATTTCTCGGGGTCGCGCAGGGCTCGTGGCGTGCACCGCAAGATCCCGAAACGCCGTCGCACCCCGATCTTCCGCCGGCTTACCTTGACGTTCGGCAGTCCGAGGCTCTTGGACGCAGAATGCTGGCGGTGCTGCGGTCGGCGGGATTGCTCGAGCAAGTCGATGCACTGGAAGAGTTCATCGTGCCGACGGCCGCCGCCGTGACTCTCGCAACAGATGATCCGAGTTTCTCCGTTGTTCCCTGGTCAATCATGATGATCTCGGCGATCAATATCGCGCGGATGAGTGAAGCCATCCGTCTGGGCGATGATGAGGAGCTTGTGCGCGTGTTTCGCTCGTCTTTGGGGGCATGGGCGTTCAGTCAACGCCAGATCGTGCACCCGCATGTGGCTGACCGGTTGCTCCGACCGCTGTGCTTCGCTCTTGCGTCGGTGCGTCCGGGCATGTCGCGCGAGGTGTTGGAGGAGTTGGATCGAGCCGCGGCGCTGGCCTTGGCCAATGAGGTGCCGCCACGGTTGCTGATCGAGCTGGAGATCCTTCGTCATCGCGAGGCTGTGTCACGCGATCTGCTGGCGTTCGATCGATGGCAAGCGATCAAGAGCCGTCGATGGCGCGGCTCGACAGGTTGGAGTGGATACGGCACCAGCGTCGAGCCCGGCGCGATGGAGTTCATCGGCGTCGGTGGTCTCAAGAATGAGTTGGAAGCCGTAGATGACGTGTTTCTCGATGGTGACACCCTGCGGCCGATGAGTTCCTGGCGGCGCGAGTTGATCCTCGGAAACAGTGGTGCCGACTTTGGCTGTCGGCGTCAGGTGGCGATCGCGCTGCGGTCCACCTGTCGGTTGATGCTCGTGTTGCGCGGCCTGCGCGTTCTCGTGGCGATCGAGCGATACCGACTGGACAACGGGCGACTGCCCGAAACGCTCGCTGATCTGCCGGGAGGAGCGGCTTCAGACCCGTTGAACGGACTTGCCTTCGGCTATCGGAGGCTCGACCCGGCGACGGACGAACAGGGACGCGACTTCGTGTTGTACTCGCTCGGGCTCGATGGCGTGGACGCGGGCGGCAGCATGGGCAGCGAGAACTCGTTCCTGCGAGCGATGACCCTGTTCGAGCCATTTTCAAGCATGCTCGACGTTCCGCTCAACAGCGGCCCGAAGATGCGATCACCCATGCTCGAGCCGTGAGCGCGCAGCGGTGCGGGGTCGGCGAGGGGCCTACTCCACCTCGACCCGGCTCGTTACCTTGCCGACGCCTTCGATGGAAACCTCAACCGTGTCTCCCGCCTTGAGCCACACCTGTGGCGTTCGGGCCATGCCCACGCCGCTTGGGGTGCCGGTGACGATGACCGTGCCGGGCAGCAGGGTGGTTCCTCGGCTGAGTTCGCTGACCAGCGTGATGCAGTCGAAGATCATGTCGCTGGTCGATGAGTCCTGCATCACTTGGCCGTTGAGGCGGGTGGTCAGGCGCAGGGCGTTGGGGTTCGGCACCAGTGCCGCGGGTTGGATGTCGCCGATGGGGCAGAATGTGTCGAAGGACTTGCCGCGGCAGAACTGTCCGCCCGAGCCGGTCTTCTGCCACCAACGTGCCGAGATGTCGTTGGCCGCCGCGTAGCCCATGATGAACTCGCCGACGCGCTCGCGCGGGACGTCTTTGCACGGCAGGCCGGTCTGGCTGGAGAGGCCGATGACGATGGCCAGTTCGCCTTCGAAGTCCACCTGCTCGCGATACTGACAGATCTTGGGGATGCGGATGACGGAGTTATCGGGGATGACGCTGGCGGGACTCTTGACGAAGACGACAGGACGCTCGGGCAGCGCGGAGCCCTGCTCGCGGGCGTGGGCCGCGTAGTTGAGGCCGATGCCGAGGACCTGGCGGATCGGCATGGGGCCGTTGGGCGTGAGGATGTCGCAGCCGAAGGATGTCGGGACGATGCGATGGGTCATGGCTCAAGGATACCGGAGGCCGCGGCGTGCGGGACGGCCGCGACGGGGGCGTGGAGTGGGGGATCTCAGGGATAACTCGGCGGAAATGACAAGCGCCCGGCGGGTGCCGGGCGCTTGAAGTGCTGAAGCGATTGATGCGCTGGCGTGATTACCAGGATTCGCCGCCGCGATCGCCGCCACGGTCGCGACCGCCGCCGCCCCGACCACCGCCGTAGCCACCGCGGCCGCCACCACCACCACCACCGCCGTAACCGCCGCGGCCACCACCGCCACCGAAGCCGCCGCGACCACCACCGCCGCCACCGCCGCCGAAGCCACCACCGCCGCCGCCACGGGGCTCGCGCGGGCGGGCCTCGTTGACGACCAGCGCGCGGCCGCCGAGGTCGGACTGGTTGAGGGCCTCGATGGCGCGGCGGGCCTCATCGTCGTTGGGCATTTCGACGAAGCCGAAGCCGCGGGAGCGGCCGGTTTCACGATCGATGATGATGCTGGAGGAGGAGACGGCCCCGTGCTGTCCGAAGAGGGCCGAGAGTTCCTGATCCGTGGTCCCGTAAGGCAGATTTCCGACGTAGATGTTCACGATGCGATCCTCGCCCGAGCGAAAAACCGTTCACATTCCTCATCACGACGACTCGGGCAGCAGGCATCGCGGCTCGGACCCGGCCGCCGCCTCGCGGATGCGGCATCCACCGGGCTGCCGAGGAACACTCGGCACGTCGGAATTCTAAGGCATCGTCAAGTCCTGTGGCCACAGGACCGCGGGGACTGCACCATCCGGTGGATCGCATCGGGAAAACTGGGGGTTCCCAGAGGTGAAGATTCGGGTTTGGTACCCGCCGAGCACCCGCGTGGGGCGGAGCAGGAGCGACTGCGCCGCGATCTCACGACGGCGTTCGATCAGGGGAGCCGGTTGATGACGAAGTCCTTGTTCTCGCCCTCCTGCCCCGGGCGAAGGGCGCGGATGATGGCATTGCCGTCGAGAGATTCGGCGTTGTTGTCCTTGCCGTCATGGCCGGGGCTGTAGAGGAGATAGCCGCGTTCGCGCGCGATGCGCGGGTGGGCAAGTGCCAGGCGGTCCTGTCCCTTCTCGAGCGTGCGATAGATGAACGTCTTGCCGGTGAAGCGGTCGATGGGCAGGGCGGGCAGCTCGGTCGGCACCAGCGCGTTGAGATCCGCGGGGTACTTGCCGGTGCGGATTCGGTGGCGCTCCAGCGCGACCAAGACGCGCATGCCGTCGCGCTCGGTCGCGAGTTCGTCGGCCGCGGCGAAGGCACGCTGCACGATGAACGCGACGATTGGGAGCACGGGCGTGCGCAGATCCTCCGGGGCCTTGTCGACGGCGTCGGCGAGGAACCCCATGCGGTCCGAGCGCTCGTATCGCGGCACGCGGATCATGGCCTCGGCCTGATCGAAGAACGCCGCGACCTTTTCCTGTGTCTGGCTGCGCGGGGCAAAGTCGGTCTGAAAGAAGAGATCGACGTTGTTCCCGCCGAGTTCCGCGGCCTCGAGCATCGGCCCGGGCAGCGCGACGCCGTCGCCCGTGTCACGGTCGGCATAGCACCAGCGGAACATGTCCTGCGCAACGAGACGCTGGCCCGCGACGACGAACGATGCTGGCGGCAGCAAGGCAAACTGACGCTCCATGGCCGCGGCGACTCCATCGAGGAACACGGGGTTGGGGTCGCTCTCGAGGATGTGTCGACGGACGATGTCGAGCATCTGCACAACGATCGCGTCGGACGTGTTGCGGTCGAACATCGACCACTGGGTCGCGAACACTCGGGCCATTGCGATACCGCCCTCGAATCTGCGGGCCGCGGCGGCCGGGTCGTTGCGCACCAGATCGAGCTTGATCTGCGCGCAGACGATTGTTGCGAGCAGACGTGCTTCACGCATCAGCGGAGGCTGGAAGGCCAGCAGTCGCCCGTCCCACACGCCGGGCTTGTCCGGAAGCGTACGGACGGCGCGCGGCGACCGAGCGGCTTCGTCGAGCCTGTCGAAAAAGCCGGACTTGACCAGAGCCGCCATGTGCTGATGGGCGATGTTCGTGTTCAGTGCGCGCGACTCGGGAGAGGCGGCGCGGGTTGAGCCCGGATCGAAGATCTCGGCATAGGCGGGCCAGTTCTGAAGATTGCCCCAGTTGTCCTTCGGGCCGATGACGCCGATGAGAGACTCCTCGAACGCGGCATGTGCCGCGACGAGCTTTTCCCAGGCGTTATCGAGGGTTGAATCACTTCCGGCGTCGGCGTTCATCGCGATGTTGAGTTCGTTGACCTTTGCGTGGATGGCCAGCGCGGCGGGTGCGAACTCCGTCGGGGCCGCGGGAGCCGCAGCGGGCTCAGGCGCGGTCGCGGGTGCAGGACTGTTGGCCGGGGCGGGGGCCGATGCGGGGGCCGGTGTTGCAGGGGGCTGTGCACTCGCAAGAGTGGCGAGCGAGAGCACGCTCGCAAGGATGGTGAGCGTCACCGGCGAACGATGGGTCGATTCGGTCATGGTCATGGGGTGCATTCCGGTTGTCTGATCGGGATTCGCCCGGGGGCGTGATGGGTGTTCGCGTCGGAGGGGCTTGTACTCGCGATGCCGCGGGGCGTCGCTCAAGGTTGTGCGGCGGGCTGCCCATCCGGCGCGTTCGCGGGCTCGGCCGCGGGAGCCGGGGGCACTTTGGGCATCGTCCGTCGAAGCGGCAGGTTGATGATCAGATCCACGTCGGAGCCGGCCGAAGGATCGATCGCCGCGAGATTGCTCATCGGATGCATCGTCGCGTTGTTGTCGGCGAAGTCCGACCCGAGTGAGTAGAGCACGTACGAACGACCGAAGGGGTCGCTGCCTGGATCGAGGCGTCGGAATGACATCGGCCCGTCCTTCGGATTGAACGGGTCCGCGAGCGCGGAGCGGCGGGCTTTGGCCTCCGAGTTGTCGTCTCCGGATGGCAGCACGTCATCGATGCTCTGCGGGTATGCGCCGGTGCGGAGGCGGAAGCGTTCGATGGCGATCATCGTGCGCACACCCGGGATCACCGTCGCCGCGTGATCGCGCGTGAGCATCGAGCGGAGCAGTTCAGGCCCGAAAATCCCGACGAGCACAGCCTCGTCCGGCAGGGTCGTGGCCCAGTTGGCCATGGCCAGCGCGACTTCCGGGCGCGTTCGCGGCGTGCTCTCGGCCAGGCGCTTGGCGCGCACGAAAAGGTCGTTGACCTGTGCCATCGCGCGCTCACGCCCGGGGTTGGGCGGCCGCTCGTCCACCGCGACGCACCGTGCCACGGCGTCACGCGCGATGATCGCGTGCGCGGCGAAAGCGGGAGCCATTTCCGCCGGAGGCAACGCCGCAAGGGCCGCATCGAACGCCGCGAGGGCGTCATCGGTGGGCGGATGCTTCGAGCGGTCGGCTCGCGCGATATCGGCGATGACTTCCGCGGTGCGGGCTGCCAGTTGCGCACCGAGTTCACGCTCGCGCAGGCCGGCCTGCCGCAGATACACGCGGGCAAGGGCGCACATGGCGCGGGCGTCGCGGACGGAGCGATCCCAGTCTCCCGTTTCGGCATGGAGCTTCATTGCCAGCCAGAGGGCGCGTGCGATCTGGCGGACGTTGCCGAGATCCGTCAGCGGCTGGTTCATGAGCATCGTGTCGTTGGTCCACGGGCGTACTACGCCGCGGGACTCGCTCAGTGCGAGCAGTTGATCGACCACGCCGCGCTTTTCCATGGCCTCGAGAATCGCACGGGCTCGCTCCATGGCGCGGCGCGAGTCGTCGGTCGGCTCTTCGATGGAGTCCGGCCCGATCCAGAAGTACAGCAGGCCGAGGTCCACCTGGGGCCGAAGGGACCCCGCGGGCGTGCGCAGCGGTCGGCCGGCGACGTCCTCGTGCGCGGAGATGAAGGCGTCGATGGCCTTTGTCAGCTCGGGCCAGTCGTCCTGCGCGTCTTCGGTGATGTTCTGCGTCGCTCGACCGAGCCTGCGAAGTTCCGCCGAAGGGTTGCCGAGCGGGCCGAAGCGCGGACGGTTGAACGGCGCGGGCAGTTCCTCGGCGGGCGTCGGTCGGCGTGCGGGGGTTTCGCCCGTGGCACCGGGCGCAGCGGGCGGCGCGGTCGGCGGGTTCAGCAGCGGCTGGGCCAGCGCGCCCGTCGCGGCGGTCGGCAGCAGGGCCAGGGTGACGAGGAGTTGGCGGGGGTTCATGCAGGGGATCATTCGCCGACCAATCCCATCGGACGCAGCACTTGCCGGTTCATCCGGATGATCCCGGGACAATGCTCGCGCAACGAACCACCGATGCCCGTCGCGTCCGGAAAGTGTTTGGGGATTGGCCGCGGATCAACGGGCCTGAGCCGACTGGAGTTCGAACCGTGGCACGACGCGCTCGGCCTCGCTGGAGAGTTCAAAGAAGGACTCGTGGGTGAAGCCGAATCGTGAAGCGATGATGCTCGTCGGGAACTGCTCACGAAGCGCATTGAGTTCGCGGACGTTGCCGTTGAAAAACCGGCGGGCGGCGGCGATCCGATCTTCGGTCAGAGCCAACTCCTGCATGAGTTCACGGAAGTGCGCATCGGCACGCAGTTGCGGGTAGCGCTCCGCGACGGCGAAGAGGCGGCGGAGCCCCATACACAATTGCTCCTCATCGCGGGACTGGCTCTGTGCGTCGCCCGTGCTGGCAACGGCCTGCGCGCGGAGTCGAACGATGAGTTCGAGCGTCTCGCGCTCGTGTGCCGCGTAGCCCTTGACCGTTTGAACAAGATTGGGAATCAGGTCGTAGCGACGCTTGAGCTCAACATCGATGTTGCCCCACGCCTCGCGGATGTGCTGGCGGAGCCGGACGAAGCGGTTGTACGTGGCGACCAGCCAGATGATCGTGATCATCGCGATCGCGACCGCGATGGCGACCAGCGCGAGCATGACGCCGCCGGCACCGGAGGAGCCCGAGGACGGGAATTGGAACTGGTTCATGTCGCGGCTCCGTGTCTGTCGTCGGCAAAGCCGGCGGCGGTGCGGACATTCTGCAGCACGAACTCGGGCCAGAGGTTGAAGAACTGCGCGAGCCAGTCTGCGCAAGCCGCGAACTCATCGGGTTCCCATCTCTTGGCCTGACCGACCATGCCCGCCGAACCGTTGGCCAGTTCGACCTGCGCGGGAGAGGAGGCGAGCAGGAACTCGATCATGCGCGGGTGGATGACGTCATACGCGAAGCGCTTGCTGGGCGACTTGACCCAGAACTTGCGCGAGAACTCTTCGCTTTCAAAGTCGATGTCATCGAAGCCGATCGCGCCCTTGAACTTGTCGAGAATGCCCTCGGGGCGGATGAGCAGATCGGGCACGACCCATTGATGGGGCCAGTGCACGAACAGAAACGAGAGGTGGTACGTGCGTGTTGAGGAGCTCTTCCCGTTGCTCGAAGTGACCTTGTAGGTGTAGTCGCCCGCGAGCATCCGGAAACGTTCGCCCGCGATCATCAACTCCGCGGTCATGAGGTTGTACGCGTTCCGCGAGTGGCCCCGATCGAAGACTTCGATATGCGGGTAAAGGTCGCTGAGCGAGCGCACGGTCGCGGGCTGAAAGGACCAGCCTCGCCGCTGGGCCATCAGTTCCAGGGCCATCTTGCGATGGCGTTCGATGCCGGAAGCCTTGATCGCCGCGGCGATCGATACGACCAGCAGAACGCCCATGATCGAGAACATGAGCATCATCATCAAGGGCGGCGTCATGGTCGTCCTCGGGGTTCTGCGTGTGCGGGCAACCGGAGCGGATTGCCCGGATCGTCGGCGAATTCTACTGGATACCGTTCTTCCGCGTGCGAGCCGGTTGCTTTCATGCACGAGCTGGTCGAGTGGCGAGCGAAATGGCCAAGAAGGGCAAGGACAAGCCGAGCGAGGACCGCGTGATCGAGAATCGCCGCGCGCGGTTCGACTACGCCATCGGCGAGACGGTCGAGTGCGGGATCAAGCTGTACGGGCCGGAGGTCAAGAGCGTCCGCGATGGCAAGGTCTCCATCGCTGAGGGGTACGTCTCGGCGCAGGACAACCCGCTCGTTCTTCTGCTGCACGGCGTGAACATCGCCGAGTATTCACCCGCGGCTCAGAATAACCCCGAATCCCCCACGCGCACGCGCAGGCTGCTCGCTCACAAGCGTGAGATCCTGCGGATGTGGAAGGCCAGTCAGGTCAAGGGCAACACGCTCGTGCCGCTGAAGATCTACTTCAAGAACGGCTTTGCGAAACTGCTCGTCGGTGTCGGCACGGGCAAGAAAGCCCACGACAAACGCGACTCGATCAAAGAGCGCGAGAGCAAGCGCGAGATCGATCGCGCGATGCGCAAACGCGTCTGAATGCTGCAGGCTCGCGGTATCGATTGGTCCAGCGGCAGACCCTCCGGAACGCGTGCGGCGTGCGGTCGAGCCGTAAACCGGAACATTCGACTGATCAGATGCCCTTGCCGGTGCGGGAGCGGGCGATGGTCAGCTTCTGACGGGCGCGGTCGCGCTCGCGACGGAGGGTCTCGGTGGCGTTGGGGCCGGAAGCGGTGCGGGACTCCGCCGCGGCGAGCTCGGCCTGTGCGGACGACTCGCTGATTTCCTCAGCGGGAACGGCGCGCGCCGCGAGCACGGTCAGTCGGCCGTTGACCATCTGCGCAAAGCCGTCTTCAACAAAGAACGAGCGCTGGCCGCCCTGTCCCTTTGCCGAGTCGGCGATCGAGACCTTGAGTTCGCCCATGCCGAGCTTGACGACCGTGGAGGCGCGATCGGGCAGAACGCCCATGAGGCCGTCGTGCGCGGGGAAGGTCACGCTGGACGCGGGAGCGTCGACCAGTTTGCCGGTGGGGGTGATCAGTCGGAATTCGAAGGACTTTCCTGCCACGTGACGTTCTCCGGAGATCCCATCGCCAGCGTTTATCGTCCCAGCCAGAGGGAACGATCCGAAGCGGGTGCCGCCGCGCGAAGGTTTCGCCGGGACAACAACCCACCAAGGGGCCAAGTCTAGGGTCGATCGAATCACGCTGCCACGTCCGGCCTTCACCGGGCCACGTCCGGGCCGAACCCGGCAAACGCCCCGACTGCACCCGGCCCAGGATCGGCACGCACGATCGATTGCCGGAAGGGATTCGTCCGGTATCGGGCGGCTTATCGCGGGCCGCCGGGGTCATGGACCGCGTTCGGGTGACCATTGGGGGCGATTCGAACGCGCCAGGGGTATGCTCAGACCCTTGACCGCTCGGGCGTCCATCGCGCTGGCGTGCTTTGTGCTGCTTGCGGCCGTCGCGGCGGTGCTCCGGCTTATGGTCGGCGGCGATCTCGGCGTGCTCGACGATCAGGCCCGTCTTGCCGCGATGGACCTGCGGCTTATGCGGGTGCTGAGTGCCGGTGCTGTTGGAATGGCTCTGGGTGCTGGCGGCGTGATGCTTCAGGCGTTGCTCCGCAATCCGCTTGCTTCACCGGACATCCTCGGTCCCAGCAGCGGTGCGACACTCGCGGTCGTACTCGCGGCATACATCGGTACCTTCGTCGGTGCCGCGAGCGGAACAGGCGGTGCGGCGGTGCTCACGTGGCAGGTCGGACCGGCGTTGGCCGGCTCGTTTGCCGCGCTCGCGCTGGTGTATGCGCTTTCCTGCCGCGGTCGAGGTCTTGACCCGCTGAGTCTCGTGCTCGTCGGCGTGATCGTTTCGATCGTTTGCGGGGCGGGCGTGGTGCTGCTGACGCACCTGATGCAGGCCCGCGGCATCGTGCTTCCGGGGACGGGCGCAATGCTCGTCGGAACCATCCGCGACGACACGCCCAGGTGGATCGTGATCGCCGCGGCGGCGGGCGTGCCTCTTGTCATCGCGCTGGTCGCACTGATGGGCCGACAGGTGGACTCCGCTGGGCTCAGCGACGATGAAGCAACCAGCGTCGGCGTGTCGCTCGGTCGGCTGCGCATCGTGCTGTTCGCCGGCGCGGGCGTGCTCAGCGCTGCGGCGGTTGTGCTCGCCGGTCCGATCGGGTTCGTCGGGCTCGTCGCGCCGCACCTGGTTCGGCTGTGCGTTGGCGGCGAGCGCGGGCTCGGCGCCGGCGGGCCGCTCGGGCGTTGCATCGGCGTCGGCGGGATCATGCTGCTGGCCAGCGCACTGGCCGGCGCCGCTCTACTCATCCTTGCCGATGTCGGTGTCAGAGCGCTGAACCTCGCCAGCGGTCGGCTCCCGATCGGCGTGGTGACGGCCATTCTGGGCGGGCCGCTGCTGGTGACGCTGATTCGCAGGCCGATGAATCGCGGCTGAGCGAAATAGAAACACGCGTGATGGCGAAGCGGGGGTGCTTCGCCACCACGCGGCTCGTGGGTGCGCCTTCGCACGGGCAGTGCAAGGGCACGTGGTGCCTGCCGATAGCCCCCGTGGGCTCAGGGCGTCGGGCAGCCGTCGAAGAAGTATGAGAAGAACGCCGTGAAGTCGCCGTTGTCGACCACGCCATCGGGACCAGAGCCTTCTAGGATCGTCTCGCCGTCGGTATTGGCGATGTCTGCCACCAGGCGGCCTGGATCGCCCTCTTCGAGGAAGAAAGCGGCAAAGAACGCGGTGAAGTCACCGTTATCGATCGCGCCGTCAGGACCGGCAAACGGGCGTGCGGTTTCACCGTCAGTGTTGGCAATGTCCGCAGGCGAGCAGGGCTGTTGGCAGGGGATCAGTGTCAGCGTTGCCGGTTCTGAAGTTGCACTCCCGCATGCATTGAACAGGATCGATCGGACCTCCCAGCCGGACCCACTCGTGCCAGTGAGCGAAAGAGACGCCGTGCCAGCACCCGAGGCGGTGAAACTGTTTGCTGAACCCTGTGGGTCCGTGTTCACACCATTGAGGATCGGCAGCCAATCGGACAACGGACTCACCCGCCATTGCCAGAGGTGGGTGAAGGTCGGTGTTCCACTTGCAGTCACATTGAACAGTGCTTCCGCGCCGACGCAAGTCGAGATCGGCGCGGGCTGCAAAGCAATTCCAGCGGCGATGCAGTTGGTCCACATCACGCCCACCGGTAACTGTGTTGATGCGCTCACCGCGACTCCCGAGATGAACGTGCTCTCGCCATCGCGCCAGATGCTCTCGGCCTGTGAGCGGATGAAGCCCGGCGGGAGATACGCGTGCAGATTGACCCATGAAGACGCTGTTCCATTCCAGATCGCGGCCATGCCAGACCCGAAAAAGGCTGCACTGCCGACCTGGGTCCCGCCAGCCGTCGCGATCGCACGCGACGAAGACATCGATGCCGGGTGCAGGCTGATCCACGATTCGGCCGTGCCGTTCCAGAGGCTCGCCCGCTCAGGGCCGCCGGAAATGTTCGCGTAACCGACCTGAGCGGTGCCGTCAGTGCCCATGGCGACCGATGTCGTTGCTCCCGCAGGGTGCAGGCTGATCCACGACTCGGCCGTGCCGTTCCAGAGGCCTGCGCGTTGCTGCCCCCCAATGAACGACGAGCCCGCCTGCTGACCGTTACGAACAGCGTTCGCCTCGGACTGAATCGAGCCGACAGGATTGAGACTCACGAAGGACTCTGCCGATCCACTCCACAGGGCCGCAAGCTGCTGGCCCCCGACCGTCGCCGAGCCTACTTGCTGATTCCCATCGGTGGCTTTGGCAATCGAGAATGACGCCGGAGCAGCGACGGCGGGGGGTGATGGATTGAGATTGTTCCACGACCATAACTCGCCGGAGCGTGCCCACAACGTTGCAACTGACTGCGTCCCGAGCGGGAACGGATTCGGGATTGAGGTGATTCCAACGATCTGATCGGGTGCGAGGCCGCGGGCGCTGGACGTGCTGTTCGCAGGTAGACCCGTCGGGTGCAGGTTCGTCCACGTTCCACCCGCGCCGTTGGTCAGCACCGCGCGCGCAAGCCCGCTGAATGTTGCCTCGCCCGCCTGCTGCGTCGAACCGGTGATGCCGTACGACCAGGACTGGGTTGAGCCCGCGGGACCGAGCAGCGTGGATCTCCATACGTTGGCCGGATACACCACAAGCGAAGCGGATGAACTTGTACGCGTGCCGCAGGACGGCGTTGTTGCCACGAGCGAGTAGCTTCCGGCGTCGCTCAAGGCGAGATCGGTGATGACCAGACTCGGCGTGGTCGCATTGAACACAGTCCCGCCGCCCGATGATGCGCCTCCGGAGCCGTTGACGACATTCACCCCGTTACGCTGCCACTGATAGGAGATCGTCCCGCACGCCGCATCGGCGATCGCCGCACCGGTGAAAACCACTGAAGTGCCTGTGACCTGCCACAATGGAGACGGACTTGACGTCACATCGAAGAACGGCGGGACCACCACGATCCCTTCCCCCGCTGCGATCGGCGTATTGGGCGTCGTCTGCAAGGCAAAGTCGACAAGCCTGGAGGTTTGGAAGTCATCCCCGACCTCCAGACGCAACCAGCCATAGTTGAAAGTGGTCGTGGTTGTCCCGCGCACACGGAAACCGATAAAGCGCGTTTGATTCTGGTACAGGGGCAGCGCATTAGGTGTGCCGACACCGATCGTTCCTCCCGATGCGCTCGGGTAGGTTCCGGGGCCGATCAAGACACCACTCTCGATTGGGCGAATGTTTGGGGGGAATCCCGCTGCATTGTTAAACGTCACCGAGTTGGTACCTGAGAAAGCAATCGACCCGACGGTGATAAACGAATTTATGCCCGTCGCCGTGCTGTTTGCGCTCAGCGTCAAGTCATCCCCGGCGACGGTCGTATTGCCGGTTCGAGTCGTCAATTCCTGCAGACCGATGTACAAGCGTTGAGTGGGACTGCCCGTACCCAAAGGGATGGAGATGTTCCGCACGCCGCTGTACACAATTTGTGCTTGCACCGCGTTACCCGTCAGCAGCAGAAGCAGCAAAGCCGCACCGATTTGCTGCTTGGGATTGAGCCGGAAATCAAGACTGATGGTTCGCATGTCTGTATACTCCAAGGGTTCAGTGTGCTGGCTCGTCGCCGAAGGCGCTGGACGGGTTGCCATGGATCGACTTCATCAGGCGAACATCGCGTGCGTGTTCGTATCGGACTGCGGTCTGGGAGTGCGTTGGCTTGGTCACCTGGGGAGCGCTTCCGAAGCGAAGACCGCGCAAATTATACACCCAAAAATGGCGAAACAAGCAGATTTGAGAAATTTCTCAGATAGAGTTTCAGTATGAATCGGCCATCGATCATCAATCATTCGCAGCATCCCGCCGAGGCCGGAAGGGCAGTTGAGAACGAGGGTCCAACTTTCGCCAAGGGCACATCTTCGATGGATGTCGCTTGGGCGGGACGGGTCGCTGCTCGCATCCGGGGCGAATTCGGGGAACTAATCGCTTCGTTTCCGTTTAGTGCGCGGCGGAGCACGGGCATGGCGCGATGGCTCTCTCTGCAAGTGCCATTGTGTCATCGAGTGCTCGCAGGAATTCGGGCGCAACGAGAACTTTCGGGAGTGTTCGCCGCTTTCCCGGGGATCGAGGGATTGCGTAGTTTTCTCAGGGCGGCATCGCGCATGGAAGTCGCAAAGGCCAGGTTGGAACAGTGCTCGGCCGCGGTCGATGAACTTCAATCGCTGGTCGAACACGCCGGGGGCAGTCAGCGTCGACTGGTCGCGTCACTTGAGGCAATCGAGAGCAGCGGCCCAGCTGTCGGCAGAGACTCCGAAGACGAGCCGGACCTTCAGAAGAGGCTCTTCCTGTCATCGGCGGAACTGCTCGGGAGCTGCTCTCGAGCGGCGCTCGGGGTGCGTGTGTACACACCATCAAAGTCGCCCGCGTTCCCGGGAGATATGGATGTGACCGCGACGGTGGGGCGTTGCGGGTTCGTCCGCACGGGCACGTCGACGCCGTTTGTTCTTTCGTACGCGACCGGGGATCGCCCGCGCGATGCTCAGGCGGATGGTGACGCGCCACAGAGGAGCCGTCTCTTGAAGGAGTTCTGCTCATTACCAACGCCTCGCGTGACTTGCGACGTGAGACTCGGTGTCGCGATTGAAGTCGTCGATCCGACCTTCGAGTCCACAGCACCGATGGACATCTTCGCCGGGCCCTTTGAATCCTCGAACGTTATTGTTAAGGAGAGTGAAGTTGGTTACCTCAACTCGGGGATCATCGCCTCGCATCCCAGTGAACGTCTGATTTCAGATGTCTATTTGCCCCGCTCGATGGTCGGCAGCCTCGAGTGCTCCGCTGGGGTATATCACCATGGCAGCATGGGCGGCGTCAGCGGCGCGCCGTCCCGTCGTTGGTTCGATCGGCTGCCTCTAACAATCACCCCGATGCTCCTTGGTCGCGGTATCGCAAACTCGGCGGTCCACGGATTGCCGAATCACACCCGTCTTACTGAGCGGATTTTCGAGGCCGCGGGCGTTGACCCGAGTGGGTATACGGGCTTTCGAATGGATGTGGCCTATCCACTGCTTTACGCTCAATACCTGCTCTCGTTTGAGTTCGGTGTTCGAAACTGATACGGATCACCTCTCCAAGTCGTGCGTGATGTAGTCGCAGGCACAGACGGAGCGGAGCAGTTCGGGGGTGAGCTGCTGCCAAGCCTCGGCGCCGGCGTCCAGCAGGTGTTGGTAGTCGTCGAAGACCCTGTTGCTCA
>JAJTHN010000018.1 GCA_021297895.1 Phycisphaeraceae bacterium
CCCGCGGTAAAACCCGCCGAGCGATACGGAGTCGAAGTCGGCGGTGTAGAGGCGCAGGCCATCCCGCGACGGCTTGCGCGCCTTCAACCCGGCTTGGAGCGCCGCGATGTCAGACTGGTTCTCACGCACCGCAGCACCCCCCATCACTTCCGCCCTTGAACCGCCCGACGATGAACCGCCGCTCAGCCCGCGGGTTGATCACTGTGGCGACACGCCCGATGCGGTCGAGCCACCAATCCAGCGGGCGCACGGTCGGGTGCAGACCTTCTCCCGCGACGGTGGTCTTGCTGGGCCGGGTGCAGATCGAAAACACACAGTGGCCGCGCGGCTTGGCAACACGACGCATCTCCGCGAGGACCGCGTCCACGTCCTCGTGCAGCAGATGCTCGAGGGCGTCGAAGCTCGTGACGACGTCCGCCACGCCCGCGTGCAGCGCAGTCTTGTGCATCGGGCGCACGAGGTCCGCATCAGGAAACGCAAAGTCCACGCCAAGTCCATCGATTCCGAGGCGGCGCAGGTCACGCACGAGGTCGTTGCGGCCGCATCCGAAGTCCACGACAAACCTCGGCTTGAACTTCTGGATGATCGGAACAGCGAGCTTGCCGTGGTTGGTCGAGCCGTACGTCGAGCCAGGTTTGGCGGCCAGCGCCATGTACTTGGCTCGTTCTTTCTCGCGGCGAGTGTCGAGAATCGTCGGGGTCGTCGTCATTCGGCACCTCCGATGTAGAGGTTGAACTTGCGGTTCTCGTCGGCGGGGTCGGCGATCTCGATCAGGCTCATGGCCTCGAACACCCATACCGGCTTGCCCTTGCTGTTGCGCTCGCACGTGAGCTGCACGCACACGCCCTCGGGGATCGGCACGAGCTTGGGTTTGAGCGACCGCGCGGGCGGGCACTTGGGGAGCACGCCCGGCAGCTCACACACCGGCCCGAGCCCGAGCAATCCACCGAACCCGGAGCCGGGCTCCGAGTCGTTCATGTGGTGGGCCTCGAACCGGTTGAGCGCCAGCCGGGTGGGGTCTTCACCGCCGCTGGCGAGCTGGGACGACAGGCCACCCTCGATGGCCACATACCGGAGATAGGTCTCGCTGCCGGGGTTGCCGTCGATCTGGGCTTCAACCCACGGATAGCGCCAGCGGTTGCGCTCGGTGGGAATCGCCTGAGCCGCACCGAGGATCGCGGTCACGCGCCCGGGGGACGGGCGGCCGAGTTCAAGCACCGCCCACTTCTCGCCGGTACCCTCTTCCTTCCAGAGGATCGGGATGCCACCCATGGGTGTGCTGGCCAGGACCGTCTCGTCGGCCGCAAGTTCGCAGGTGGTGTCGGTCTCGTTGGTGATGAACACCCGCGCGACCGTGACGCCCGTGAGCACGCAGCGCCCGAGCTTGTTGGGCTTGATGGGCTGGAGTGCCACGACGAATGCGGGACCAGCGGTTTCCTCCGTGGCGATGTCGCCCGTCAGCGGCGTTCGGCTCTGGAAGGTTCGTTCTTGGTCATCCTCGCCGGGCTCGACGAGCACGCCGGTGATCGCCATCGCGTGATACGGCTCGATCTCCTCGCCGGAGTCGTTGCGGACCAGCACGATGCCGCGCTGGGCGGACTCCACGAGCGGACCCGCGACGGCCTCGCCGCGACCCTGACGCCGGCGCAGGTCCACAGCCGCATCGACAAACGCGTTGTACGCGCCCGCGGGGAGGCGGAGTGGATCACCGGATCGGACTTTGCGGAGGTCGTCAGGCATGGTTGAAGGGACTCAGATCCCCAATGCTCCAAAGTTGGCGTCGTCGTACACACGCTCGACGTAGGCGGCGATGGGCTTCTTGATGATCGCGCCGGACCCGGCGTCCTCCGCGTCGGCGTAGCGGACCCACAGGTACTCCCACCCCTTCTTGTTGATGCCGGTGATGGAGCCGACCGAGAGGCCGGTTTCGTTCGGACTGGCCGCGAAACGAAACGTGATCTCCCAGTCGTCGTCGGGTCCGTCCCCGCGCTTCGAGCCGCTCGCCCCAAGGAACAGCACCTCGCCGGGCGCAAAGCCCTTGAACCCGCCAGCATTGGTCTTGCCCGTGCAACTGAAGATCGCCCCCTTGTACGCCCCGGTCACCTGCGCATCGGAGAAGTAGTGCGTCTCGGAGAACTGGTACACGGGCACTGTGATGTCCACGCCATCGACGCCGTCGGCGGTCACACCGATCGCCCCGCCAAAGTCCGGTGCGGTCGATCCGGACGCCGCCCGCGCCTGCACCGTGTCCTTGCTCTGGGTGATGTGCTGCGTGCCGCCACCGGTCTCGAAGTTGAACGACGCCTCGCTGGGAGTGGACGTGCCGCTCGTGCTGTTCTGGCTGTAGCGGACCGCTACGTCCCACAGCTGTGGCCCTATTGGCTCGATCTGGATGCTCTGGCGCGGTAGCGTGTCGTAGGTCGCTGGGGAGTTCGCCTGCGCCGCATCGCGGGCAGCGATGTCGTTGTCCGTGCCGCGCACGATGTAGCCGAGCTCCGCAGACGACTGCGAGACCTGATTCGCCTTGGTGGAGCGGCGGCTCTCGAACTTCTCAAAGACCTCAACCGGCACGAGTGAATACCTCCTTTCTTGGGGTGGGGATCAGGCGAACCGCAGTCCGTTGTCCACGCTGGCATCCAACAGACGCTTGGTGTTCTTGGCCGTCGCCTCCGTGGCGGTGGCCGTGCGCTCGGCGGAATCGCCACCGGTGCCAAGGCCCGAGACGGCCGCGGAACTGAACGTGCCGGTGACGCTGATGCCCTTGCCGATGGCCGCGCCGAGTCCCGACAGCCGGTCCTCGAAGTCGGCCATCAGATCCCGCTGTGGCCGACCTGGTCCCTTCTCGGCGTCTGCGGCCTCTCGCTTCTTGCGGGCCTCCTCGATCGCGGCGGCGAGTTTCTGCTTGGCGGCATCGAGCGCGGCCTGTGACTCCGCGAGTCCTGCCGCCGTGTCCTTGCGCAGGGCTTCCTGCGCGGTCTCGAAGTCCTGGCCGATGCCCGCGAGCGTCGCCTCATGCATCGCGGCGGCCTCGCGGCGCTGGGCCTCGCGTTCCTTGTCGCGTGCGGTCACCGATTGCTGGGCAGCGTTCTCCAGTTCGACGAGGCGGGACTCAAGTTGCTGGTCCACCGCCTTCTTGGCGGCTTCAACATCGAGCCCGTCATCGAACAGCCCCTGGATCTCCAGCATCCGCTTGGCGACCCAGCTCGACGCCTCCTCCCAGATCATCTGGAAGCCGGTGGCGAAGTGGGTCCATGTCTTTGACAGGAAGGCGGTGGTCTCGATCCACGCGACCTCGAGGGCGTGGAAGACGATCTCGGCGGCGGCGAGCGCGCCGTACCACATTGAGTACGCGGTCGAGACGAAGAACTCCTTGGCCCCCAGCCACGCCTTGTTGAGCGCTGCGACGCCCTGCTGCCAGATGACCTTCAGCGACAGCCACAGGATCTCGGCGGCCAAAGCGATGTCGCCGGCGGCGAGGGCGTCGGAGATACCGCCGACCACCTTGCCGACCCAGTCACGCAGCTCGGTGAACTTCTCCGCGAGCCACGACAGCGCCTCGCCGCCCGCGCCGGTGACGACCAGCAATGTGCCGCCCAGCGCCACGATCGCGGCAATGGTCAGGCCGACCGGCGTGAGAATCGCGCCGATGGCGGCCCCGATCAGGCTGAACGCAGTGCCGATCCCGCCGATGACGGCGGCCACGATGCCGAGCGCTGCACCAATCCCGGAGATGATGTAGCCAAGCCCGACGATGGCGATCCCCGCGACCGCGACGGCTGCCGCGACTTTGAGGGCCCAGACCACGGTCTCTTTGTTTGCCTTCACCCACGCCGTGGCGCTCACGACGATCCGCGTGATCCGCTCGGTCAGGTCCTTGATCGTCGGTGCGAGCGCACCGCCGATGGTGAACACACCCTGCTTGAGGACCTTCCAGAGCGTGCCAAGCGCGTCGTTGAGTTCTGCAGCATCGCGAGCGGTCTCCGTGCTGACCGTCAGCCCGAGCTTGCGGGCCTGCTCCTGCATCTCGTTGATGCCCGCTGCCCCGTCGGCCATGAGCGGCAGGAGCTTCGTTCCCGCCTTACCGAAAAGCTCCATCGCCATAGCGGCCCGGAGCGCAGGGTCTTGGATCTGGGAGATCCGGTCGGCCAGCAGCTTGAACTGCTCGTCGGGCGAGAGCTTGGCGAGGTCCTGCACCGTCAGGCCGAGCCGACCGAGGGCCTCGTTCGCCCCTTTCGAACCCTGCGACGCCTCCGTCAGAGTCTTTTGCATGACGCGGAGGCCGTTCTCCAGCGTCTCCATGTCCGTGCCCGAGAGGTCGGCGGCATAACCGAGCTCGCTCAGGGCCTCGACACTCACGCCCGTGCGATCGCTCATCTTGTCGAGTGCATCGCCCGAGTCGCTGAACACCTTCGCGGTGCCGAGCAGCGCCGTGATCGCCGCGACCCCGATGCCTGCCATCTTCGTGCCGATGGACCGCAGCCCCGCGCCGAAGGCTTCGAGTTTCTTCTGGGCCGCCTTGAGCCCGGCGGACAGCTTGTCGCTGACGCCCAGCTCAATGAAGGCTCGCCCGGCTCGGATGCCCCGCGTATCGGCCACGTTCAATTACCCTTTCTTGATCGAGTTCCGCCACAGGAGCGGCAGGTTTGGCCGCTCCTTCTCCAGCGCCGGGGCCATGTACGGCCGCGGCGCGATTTTGACCTTCTGCGATGTGAGCTTGCCGCCGCGTCTACGAAGCACGATGACTTCGCCGCCATGCTCCAAAGCGCTCGGTGCCTCGCTCTTCTTGAATCCCACCGGCCCAACGACGACCGAGTCGTTGGGCTTGTCGTACCCGAAGAGGATCAACCGACGCAGGCTGCCCTCGTGCGAATGGGGCGGGGCCCCGGGAGGAGCCGACCCCTTGCGTTTGCGGATGCTCGTCTTCGCTGCCGGGCGGATGAACGCGCCG
>JAJTHN010000080.1 GCA_021297895.1 Phycisphaeraceae bacterium
CTGGCTCGCCGTGATCTCCGACCGCGAGATTCGATACGCGGCGTTGACCGTGCCGCGATTCTGCATGATGTCGTTGAACCGGTAGTTCGGCCGTCCCTCAAACTCGCTCGAGTTGAACGCGGCGTTCCCCGGATTCCCGATGGTGCTGAACTCGATCCCGTGGATCGTCGTCACCTCCACCCCCGCCGGTGCGGGCGGCAGTTGGGCGAGCGCGGTTGATGCACCCCCCACGCCGCCAACAACAAACAACCCCATCGCCGCGAACGTCAACACGCCCGCCACGACTCGAGCTCTGCCGCCGTGCTCGGACTGGCCACTCTTCCCCGCAGACGCCCGAATCGAGAGAAGTCGCATGAGCCGTGCTCCTGCTCTCTCTCCGCCACGGTAAAGTGTTTCGGAAACGCGTCGCGGCGATTTGACAGTCGCCACTGCACCCGTCTGGTGACAGGCTACCGCTGATTCGCCGTGCGATCAATGTCCTCGGCAAGATCTTGGCGGAACCATCGCGCGATCTCGGGTGCGTGGGCGGCGCGGGGGGTCGCGGAGCGGTGCGGGGGGCGGGCTGCGTGCCGCGCGGGAGCGCGGGAGGGGGGGGCGGGCCGCGGAGAGGTCCGCGCGGGCGAACGGGCGCGCCGGGGGGGCGGCGGGAGTCTCCGCGCGGCCGAACGGTTGCGCCGGAAGGCCGAACGGAGTCTCCGGGAGGCCGACAACTTGTTCCGGGAGGCCGCCCGGAAGCGCCGTTTGTACAAACGGAGTCTCCGTTCGGCCAACATTTCTCTCCGTTCGTGCAAACGGAGGCTCCGTTCGGCCCGCATTTTTGTCCGTTTGTACAAACGGGCTCTCCGTTCGTACAACATTTCTCTCCGTTTGTACGAACGGAGTCTCCGGGAGGCCTGCAATTGTCTCCGTACGCGGCCCCCGAAAAGTTCGATGTTCCGCGAACGCGCCGGGAAGTAACGGCGAACATCGGCGAACATGTGGCGAAAAGTCGTGAAAGTCCGGGACTTGTCGAGGGGATGGCTCAGGCTGCGTTGGGCGGCGGTGGGGTTGGTTTTCGGTAGGATCGGGCGCAGACGGGCGGGAGAATCTCTCTTCGATCCTCCCCCATTTCCCAATGGGGGAGGTGGCGAGTCCGCGAGCCGGAGGGGGAAAGACGCGACGGTCAGGCCGTGATCCCGGTGTTCAGTTCGCCCCCGCCAAGACCCCCTCCGCCGCGAAGACGCGCCCCCCACCACCTCCCCCGTTGGGAAACGGGGGAGGAGCTCGCAGACGATGGCCGATGGCCCAAGCCCGATGGCCGATCGCCGCCGCGACGCCCTGTACACTTGCGCCATGACCAGCCCGAGCACGCTCGATCTTCATCCGCCCGTCGGTATCGACGCCACGCCCGCCATCCTCGGCGGGCCCAAAGCCGTCACGCTCCCGCAGGAGGAGGCCAACCGCTGGCCGATCGTCACCGATGAGGATGAGGCCGCGGCCCTGCGGATCATCCGCTCGGGCGAGTGGTCCGGCGGGCATCTGCCGCGGGAGTTGGGCGGGTATCCGTGTCCGCATCCCGAGGCGCTGGCGCTGGAGTGCGAGTTTGCCCAGTGGATGGGCGGCGAGGCCGCGGGCCTGCCGGTGATGGATGTCGGCGACTTCATCCCGCAACTGGCCGGGCGCGGGTTCAAGGTCGCGCCGAACGTGCTCAGCCACAACAACGGCACCGCCGCGATCCTCGCCGGGCTGCACGCGATGGGCATCGGCCCGGGCGATGAGGTGATCGTGCCCAGCACGACCTGGTGGTCCAGCGTGCTGCCGGTGCTGCACTGCGGCGGCGTGCCCGTCTTTGCCGAGACCGATGACCGCACGCTGGCGCTGGACCCGGCCGATGTCGCACGGCGCATCACGCCGCGGACAAAGGCCATCGTCGTCACGCACCTGTTCGGCATTCCCGCGGCGATGGATGAGCTCATGGCCATCGCCCGCGAGCACGGGCTGAAGGTCATGGAGGACGCCAGCCACGCGCACGGGGCGACGTACCGCGATCAGCCCATCGGGCTCATCGGCGACCTGGCGGTCTTCAGCCTGCAGGGGAACAAGCTGCTGCCCAGCGCCGAGGGCGGGCTGCTGGTCAGCCGCGATGCGGACCTGGTGCTCAGCGCAGCGCGGTACGGGCAGTACGAGCGGCTGGTCCCGCTCAAGGCCATGGGCCACCCGCTGGGCGAGTACGCGGCCACGGGCTTCGGGCACAAGTACCGCATGTCGCCGGTCAGCGCGGCGCTCTGCCGCAGCCAGTTGCGCAGGCTCACGGAGCGCACCGCCCAGCGCAGCGCCAACTGCGTGTACCTCAGCCGCCGCCTGTCGGCGCTGGGGCTCAAGACCTATCAGAGCGGCGAAGAGGGGCTGGAGAACACGCAGCGCGTGTACTTCGAGTTCCTCGTGCGGTACGACCAGGCGAAGTTCGGCGCGCCGATCAAGGCGATCATCAAGGCCCTCAGCGCCGAGGGGTGCCAGGTCAGCGCGCCGCGCTACCCGCTGCTGCATCAGCAGCCGGTGTTCACGCAGGGCGACTGGCTCAGGCTCGCGCGGCTGGAGCACGATGAGTCGGCCCGCGCGCGGGTCTATGACCCCGCCGATCTGCCCCGCACCACCGCCGGCAACGGCACGCTGATCAAGCTGCCGAGCTTCCCCAGCGCCAGCAAGGAACTGCTCGACCAGTACGCCGCGGCCTTTGCAAAGGTGCTGACGAACGCGAGCAAGCTGCCGACGCAGGCCTGAGGCTGAGGCGGCTGCTGGGCCTGCTGATGGGCCTGCTGATGGGCCTTGGCACGCGCAGCGCGGCGGGCATCGTCGGGGCCATCACCGCTTGGGGCCGAAGATATCGCCCAGCCCGCGGCCGATGTTGTCGATGATCTTGCCGGGCTCCTTCGTCAGGCTGTTGCCGAACTCTTTGAAGAACAGCTCGACATCGATGCTGATCGTCGGGTTGTCGATCGGCCCGCGCGAGCGGATGGGGACCATCGTGCCCTCGGCGATGACATCGGGCAGGATCGAGCCGAAGCCGCTACCGAGATCGGCGTTGAGTTTCCTCATCACGCTCGGCGCCGCGGCGACGGTGGGCACGTACATGATCACATCGACGGTGTTGTTGACCAGGTCGACCGTGCCGCGGGTCTTGATGACGAAGTTGCGGATGGGCAGATCGAACTTGTCGTAGGTCATCACGCCGTTGACGATCGAGATGGTGAACGGCGCGATGGGCCGCTGGGCCTCGCCCGCGGCGGTGAAGACGACGGTGTCGAGGAACTCGCCCAGCTCGCGCTTGAAGGTGTAGTCGATCTTGCCGATATCCACGAGCAGCTCGCCGTTGAGCCGGCGCATGTCGCCATCGGCGGGGATGACCAGGTTGCGCGAGGTGATGGAGGTCTTGGTCGGACCCGGCTTGCGCTCGATGTTCGCGAAGAGCGGGAACATCTTCAGGAGTTTCGTATCGACGCTGTAGGAGAACTGCGAGAGCTCGACCAGCAGCGGACGCACGCCGCGCGTGTCGATGATCGGCCCCGGGCGCAGCGGCGCGGGCTGCTCGCGCGTGGCCAGTTGGATCAGCGCCATGGGCGTGATCGAGACCGGCGGCGCGGCGGGGGTCGAGCCCGCGGGACCGGCGGGCACCGCGGGCAAGTCGGTCGCGGCGGACGGCGGTGTGGGCTTGGACCGCAGCGAGAAGTACGCCGAACCGCTGCCGCCGAGCGAGAACTCCGCGGCCTGCGCCTCGAGCATGATCGCGGGGCCGACGAGCTTGACCAGTTCGCCGCCCTGATTGGCCAGACCGTCGATGATGGCCGTGGGGATGTTGCCGGTCTTGAAGTCCAGGTTCACGCGTGCGCCGTCGCGATCGAAGTTGCCCTGAGGATCGCCGATGCCCGCGACGCGGACATCCGCGACGATCGGCTCGGTCGCGGCGCCGCCCTCGCGCACGCTGGCGATGCGGACATTCGCGTTCAGCGCGTTGTCGGGCGTTGTGGCCGCGCTGAACGAAAGACCCTCGAGCGTGCTGGCCACGCCGGGTGAGCCCGACGACTCCTGACGGAGCGCCAGCTCGCGGATGGTGCCCTGCGCATCAATCGCGAACACGCCGGGAAGCAGCGGGCCGGCCTTGGTGGCGATCGCCAGCGAGCGCACGTCGGCGGTCAGCTCGATCGGTCGCTCGATGCGCGTGCGCGAGGTCGCGCCCGGCGTGCTCCCGCCCAGCAGGTTCTGCTCGGCCCACGCCGCGGGCACCGTCGCACGCACGCTCATGGGCGAGGCCAGGCGGATCGCCTGATCATCCACCACGATGTTGATCTGCTGCACGTTGACGTTGGGCGTGACGACACCCAGGAGGATCTGCCTCGCCGCGCCGGCGGAGGCCTGATCCACACTGACCTCCAGGCTCGCGCTGCTGCCAAGCAGGCCCGAGACAAAGCCCGGTCGATCGAGCACCTCATCGGCCACGAGCGTGCTGACGCCCGCGATGCCCGCGCGGGCCTTGATGAACGACTGATCGAGCGCCGCGGCGGCATCGACGCTCAGCGTGCCCAGCGGAGCATCCTCGCTACGGAGCAGCTCGGCGCTGACCTTGACCGTCGCCCGGCGCGATCCCCCGGAAGGGCCGAGTGCTGCCAGCGGCAGGCTCGCATCGATGTTCACGCTGCGCGCCCCGGCGCTGAGCCTGCGCCCGGCGACATTGAGATCGCTCAGCACCAGCGCATCGAGCGTGATCTTCGCGTTGGCCGCCGCATCGCCGGCGCGATCGAACGCGGGCGAGAGCGAGCCGGGCGCGAGCGGGATCGACATCGGCGCAACCGCGACACTCACGCGTCGCCCGCCCGTGGCCCGGACCTGCGCCCGGTCCTGCGGCGAGAAGCCCGCGATGGCCAGCGCGCTGTCGAGCATCGCCGGCATGAGCGTCAGGCCCGCATCAACCGACGCGACATCGATCCGATCGGCCTTGAGGCTTGCCGCAAGCGCGGCGCCGGACGCGGCACCGTCGGCACGAAGCGTGAGTCCCTGCGCATCGGCCGCGCCGGTGAACGTGAGGTTCACGCCGCGGCCGGTGCCGACGACTTCCGCCGCGAGCCGGCGCATGTCCTCGTTGAGTTTCGTGGCCATGGGCTCGGCCCAGGCCCACGAAGCGCCGGCGACACTCAAAGATCCCGACACGCGTCGGGTGCCGATCGCCGGCAGCGCCGCGCGCCCGCCATCACCATCGAGAATGCCCGCGACGGTCAGATCTCCATCGATGACCATGCGTTCCCCGCCGCGAGCCGCGGCGGTGGCGAGGCGCAGACCCGCCGGCGCGCCCGGCTTCTGATCGACCGTGATGCTCGTGCCCGAGATTGAGACGGGACCACCGGCAAGCGCAAACGCCTCGACATCGACCGCGCCGAGCGTCATGGTGACGTTCGCCGCTGCCTCGTTGAGTACCGGGGCGCCGCTTCGCAGCGGCACATCGAGCGAGGCGACATTCACCGTCAGGGAGCCATCGCCGCGGATATCCGCCGGCGCCTGCCCGCCGCGGGCAAGGACTCGGCGTGCGATCGGCGAGATGCTGCGCACGCTGAGCATGGTCGAGTCATCGCGCGTGGTCAGTCGCTCGGCCGAGAGCCGCAGCGCCGAGCGCGCGTTCACGCCGTCGCTGGCGAGCGTGAGGTTCAGATCGGTGGCCTCGGCGCTGCCCCCGGCGCTGTTGGCCACCAGCCGCAGGTCGAGCGTCGGGCCAAGGTCCGTCGGCAGGTCGATCGGCAGATCCATGCCCGCGACAAAGGTCTGGAGCACCTGTGTGCTCAGCCTCATCGCGCTGACGGTGCCGCTGAGCGTGCCGGGCAGACCGGTGCGAGGACCGCCGCCGGGCAGCAGCAGCCCGCCGGCCTGGACCTGCGCCGCCAGTGCCCCGGCGTCGGTTCCGTCGATCGCGACCGACGTGCTGGCGTTCAGCGCCGCGGTGCCGACGAGATCATCGCTGGTCAGCGAGATACTCGCGGGGCGGATGACCAGCACCCGGGACACGCCCGTCGTTGCGGCAGCGCCCGCCGTTGCGGCAGCGCCCGCCGCGGCGGGTGTCCCGCCGATTTCCGGAACGCGCACCTGCGCCTGCGTCTGGCCCAGACGGACCTCGGCCGCGATCTTCGCGCCACGAAGGTCAAGCCCCGCCCCGCTCGAGGGCAGCGCGACATCGAGCGTCGCGATGCTCACCCGCACATCCGGCGCCGACTGCACCGTCACGCCGGCGCGCTGCAGCGCATCGCGCAGCGCGGGCACGTTCGTGGCGAACGTGGTGTCCTTGATCTGCGCGTCGATGGCCCTGACCAGCGTCGCGCGGCCGCCGGCGATGCGCACCTCGCCCGAGGCGGCGGTGTTGTCGCTGGTAACATCGAACGATGCTTGCGCGTCCTTCAGCCCGCCGCGGACGCTCAGCGTCGCGTTCTGCACGCTCGGGCCGAGCGCGCCGGCGACGAGCCCACCCTGGCCCGCGAGCGCATCGAGCATGGCCGACGGCACGTTCGCCGCCTTGACGCTCAGATCGACCTTCGCGCCGTCGATCCGGACCGCATCGGCCGTGTCGGTCAGGCCCGTCGCGTCCAGCGAGAGTTCGAACGTTCCGCCGCCATCGATCGTGCCCTTGAAGTCGGCCTTGGCGTTCGCGCCGCGATCGCCGCCGGCAGCGCGGCCCGCCGCGCCGGCCGTGCCCTTGAGGCCCGTGATCTTGGCGCTGCGGAGCGTGGCGCCCGCCGCGTCCTTCTGTGTCGTGGTGATCGCCAGCGCATCGACGACCAGTTCGGCCCGCAGGTCGCCGGGGAACTTAGCGGGCTCCGCGCTCGGCGCAGCGGGCGTGCGCGGGGCGATGGCCCGCTGCAGGTTCGTCGTCGATGTGCCATCGGCCGCGGCGGTCTGCACAACCTCGAGCGAGCCGGAGATCGTCGTTGTGCCGAGGTCGCTCAGCCCGCCGAGCACACTGAGAATGCCCAGCGAACTGCTCGCCTCGAGCGTTCCGACCTTCTGGCCCTTGTCGTCGAGCAGCTCGATGCCCGTGATCTTCGTCGGGCCGGTCCACGAGACCGACACCGAGCCAACCTTCACGCTTCCGGCGATCTGCTTTGCCGCCTGAGACTCGATGATCCCCGGCGCGAGCGATGAGGCGATCGTCGGCACCAGCAGCAGAAGCACCCCCACCGTCACGACCGTGCCCGCGCCGGCGATCAGCGCGATCTTCTTGCGGCGGGACATCGAGCCCGGGTTCTGTGGAACAGCAGCGTTCGCCATGAGCGTCTCTCCGTTTCGTGCCCTTGCGCACGTGAAATGTCGGCGCTCGGCGGGAACGAGCCCCGCGAGCCCAGAGTGTACGGGCGAACCCGCCGGGCGGATTCAGCACCGCCCGCGCCGCGTGCGATCACCGCCGCCGCCCGAGAGATTCAGACCGTCACGAGCCCCATCGCCGCGAGCGCGATCAGCACCGCCCCGATGACGATCCGGTACACACCGAAGGGCATCAGGCCATGGCGATTGAGGAACCCCACCAGCCACTTGACGGCGATCGCCGCGGATACCGCGGCAACGACAATCCCGACGACCACCGGCAGCACGCCCAGAACCTGGAAGAGATTCTGCCCGCCCGTGTCGCTGGCGTGCTTGAGGTCCTTGAACAGCGCCAGCATGGTCGCGGCCAGGAGCGTGGGCATGCCCAGAAGAAACGAGAACTCCGCCGCCGCGGCCGGGCGAAGACCAACCATCACCCCGCCGACGATGGTCATCATGCTCCGGCTGGTGCCGGGCACGAGGGCGAAGAGCTGCATGAGCCCGATGCCCAGCGCCTGAGCCGGGCGCAGTTGGTCGAGTTCCATGCCGATGACCGACGCATCGGCCACGCCCTGTGCCTGCGCCCTGCGTCGCGGGCCGATGACCATGCGATCAACAACGATCATGAACACGCCGCCGACGATCAGCGCCGCGGCGACCGGCCCGGTGCTCATCAGCCGCTCTTCGATCCAGTCGTGAACCAGCAGCCCGACGATCGCCGCGGGCATGAACGCGATGATGAGGTTGATGAACAGCCGCAGCCCCGCGGCGTTCTTCCCGATCAGCCCCGCGAGCATGGCGACAAACCGCGGGAAGTACAGGCCGGCGACGGCGAGAATCGCCCCGCCCTGAATGACGATGTTGAACGAGTCGATCGCGCGGGCGGACTCCGGCGTCTGCCCGAGCTTCATCAGATCGCTGGCGATGATCAGATGCCCGGTGGAACTCACCGGCAGATACTCGGTGATGCCCTCGACCAGCCCGAGCACCGCCGCCTGAATCAGATTGAGATGCTGCGTCGGATCGGCCAAGGAATCCTCCGCCCGCGTGCGCGGGCCGTTGCGGCTGCTCGCTCGCGTGCTCGTGATCGCTTACTTGATCGTCGCGCCGTTGATCAGCGCGTTCCAGTCGTTCAGCGCGGCCTCGATCGTCGTGTCCGGACCGGTCATGCGCGCGAATACGCGCCCGCCGCCGGGAGCCTCGAAGATCGCACCGACAAAGCGGAAGTTGGGCCGGGGCGTGCCGGTCTGCCCGGGCATGCCCTCGATGAACGTGCCCGAGGAGTCGAACATCGTCAGGCGGACGCCGTTGGCCAGGGCGCGGGGCGTGCTGGCGAACTTCGCCGGCTCGTTGGTCGACGGGTCACGCACCATGCCCGCCCAGCGGTTGATGTTGCTGGCCACATCACCGCCCTGCCCCGCGGGGAACTGCGTGAAGTACATGGTCGCATCGGTGTTGACCGCGAACTGGGCCACACGCATCGGCGAGGCCGGGTTCGTCCGCTGCCAGCCGGCAGGGATCGGGAACACCAGGCCCTGAACATCGATCGTGGTGCCCGCGCCCAGAGCCGCCGCGGCACCCGCGGCCTGCTGGCTGGCGCCCTCGATACTGCCCGCGATGTCCCGGCCCATCTTGGCGCTCTTGCCAAGGGCCGTCTGCGGC
Organism: Phycisphaeraceae bacterium; assembly: GCA_021297895.1. Lineage (GTDB taxonomy): Bacteria > Planctomycetota > Phycisphaerae > Phycisphaerales > UBA1924 > JAJTHN01. The sequence goes on from JAJTHN010000080.1 coordinate 8,977, forward strand.
TCCTCGCGTGTCGGCATTGGCGGCGGGGGAGATTGCTCGCACCCGCTCAGGGCCACGCCCATCAGCAGCAGTCCGCAAAGCCCCATCGCCGGCACGATCGTCGCGCGAAAGTTCGTTCGGGTAATCATGCCGTAATCGTAGCGCCGATGTGCCGGGATACCGTCGGACGTGCCCAACATGATTCACGTCAGCGATCTGGCCGACCCGCGGCTGGCCGAGTACCGCGACCTGAAGGAGTCCCAACTCGCCCGCGCCTTCGATGCACCCGGCGAGCTCACCCCTCAGGCCGGCGAAGGCTCGCCACACGGCAGGCTCATGGCCGAGGGCGAGGTGGTCTTCAACGTCCTGGTCAACTCCCCCCACCGCGTTCTGAGCGTGCTCTGCACACCCACGCGCGCCCAGACCATCGACGCGGCCCTGCGCACGCTGCCCGAGCAGACACCCGTGTACCTCATCGAGCCACAACACCTCGAATCGCTCGTGGGCTTCCCGCTACATCGCGGGCTCATGGCCATCGCGGCCCGAGCGAGGCCGGTCGCCGCGAGCGACTTGCTCGCACACCCCGACCCCGCTCGCCCGCTGCTGGTGCTCGAGCACATCGTCAACCACGACAATATCGGCGGGCTCTACCGGTCCGCCGCGGCGTTCAACGCTCGCGGGATCCTGCTCAGCCCGCGATGCGCCGATCCGCTGTACCGCAAGGCCATCCGCGTGAGCGTCGGCCACGCGCTACGGGTGCCCACCGCCCGACTGGGCCCGTGGCCCGATGGGCTGAGGCTGGTTCAAAATGCCGGATATCTGCTCGTGGCCCTTTCCGGGCGCGATCACTCGACCGATCTGCCGACCCTCGCCCAAACGCTGGCTCAGAACCCGCGCCCCATCGCGCTGCTGCTGGGGACCGAGGGGCCGGGCCTGAGCGAGGAAGCCATCGCCATGGCCGACCAGTGCGTGCGGATACCGATGGCTCCCGGCGTAGACTCGCTGAACGTGATGGTCGCCGGCACCATCGCGCTATGGGAACTGGCCGGTCGGCACCGAGCACCGGAGCCGCCATCGACGCCGTATCCGTGATTCGCAACAACCCACGATGGATGCGTCCCGGACATGAATTTCCGGGCCCGCACTGCAACGCGACGCCAGACATTCCTATAACGACACCTTCAGCGCACCCGTCGGGATAAACGCCGCGTGCGAAAAATTGACCGTCGGACCGACCCTAGGCCCGGAGCCTTCGCGTGCGGAAGTGGTTTCTTATCTCGCTGCTGATCATCGTTCTGGCCATCGGCGCGACCGGGGTGGTCTTCGCCACCAGCAACAGCGCCCGCCAGTGGGCCCGATCGCTCATGCCGCAGCCCACGCCCGAGGCGGTACGGGTCGAGCCCGTCACGCGCGGGCCGCTGATCCGGCTGGTGAACGCGCCCGGTTCGATCGAGCCGCGGACGAAGGTGCAGATTTCCGCGCAGGTCGCGGCACGCATCACCGAACTGCCCTTCCGAGAGAACCAGACCGTCCGCAAGAACGACGTGGTCGTGAAGCTTGACTCGCGCGATCTGGCCGCGGCACTGGAGTCTGCACAGGCCAACCTTCGCGCCGAGGAGTCCCGCCTGAGCGGTGCCGACGCACGGATGAAGCAGTCATTCCTCGACCTGCAGCGGCTCCGCGTCCTTCACGAGGGCGGCGACCGCTCGCGGGCCGAGCTCGAGTCGGCCGAGAGCAACTACCTGGGTGCCAAGAGTTCCTTCGATGCCACGCGCAACAACATCGACGCCGCGCGTGCCCAGATCGACCGTGCCACCAAGGACCTGGAGAACACGACGATCATCGCGCCGTTCGACGGCACGATCGTGAAACTCAACGCCGAAGTCGGCGAGCTCGTGCTCGTCGGCACGCTCAACAACGCCGCGTCGGTGATCATGGAGATCGCCGATCTGAGCACCATGATCATGAAGGCTCGCGTCGATGAGGCCAACATCGGCCCGGTCAAGCAGGGCCAGACCGCACGCATCTTCATCAACGCCTTCCCCAACCGCTCGTTCGCCGGAACGGTCGAGAAAGTCGGCCTCAAGCGCCAGGTCGATCGCGACGGCACCGGCTACTTCGAGGTCGAGGTTCTCGTGCAGAAGCCCGACGACCTGCTGCTGGCGTCCGGCCTGACGGCGAACGTGGACATCGAAGTCGAGAAGTTCGAGAACGTGCTGAAGATCCCGAGCCAGAGCGTTGTCGATCGCCGCATCGACGAACTGCCCCGGGCCACGGCCGAGAACCCCGTCATCGACCGCGCCAAGGCCTTCACCTCCGTTGTGTACGTCATTCGCGATGGCAAGGCCCGCAGCGTGCCGGTCAAGATCGGTCCATCCGACCTGACCCACACCAACATCCTCGCGGGTCTGGATGAAGGCGACAAGATCATCACCGGCCCGTTCCGAATCCTGACCGCGCTGAAGGACGATTCCCCGGTCCGTGACGACTCGCTCCCCGATCCCGACAGCGGTTCGAGCACCCGCAAGTCCCGGCGATCGTCCGACCCAGAGCCCCCGCCCGATGATGATGAGGCCGAAGACTTCGAGTAACGCCGCCCCGAATCCCGGCAGTCGCCTCGCCGTCACGCGCCTGCTCCGCCGGTGTACACCCGCAACGCGACCCTGAACCCGCCCCACAACCGTGACCATCCGAATCCGCCAACTCACCAAGACCTACGCCATCGGCGATGAGCCCGTCCACGCCCTCCGCGGCGTGGATCTGGACATCGCCAAGAACGAGTTCGTCGCCATCATGGGCCCCTCCGGCTCGGGCAAGTCCACACTCATGAACATCGTCGGCTGTCTCGACAAGCCCTCCGGCGGCACCTACGAACTCAACGGCCGACGCGTCGACAGCCTCTCGGCCACGCAGCTCTCCAAGGTGCGCAACCAGGAGATCGGCTTCGTCTTCCAGTCGTTCGAGTTGCTCAACCGCGCCAGCGCGCTCAAGAACGTCATGCTCCCGCTGATGTACTCGGCGCGGCTCTGGCTCGGCGCACGCGCCCGCGCACTGCAGGCCCTCGAGCGTGTCGGCCTTGCCGACCGCGTCGACCACCGCCCGAACCAACTCTCCGGCGGCCAGAAGCAGCGCGTCGCCATAGCACGCGCGCTGGTCACACAGCCCTCCATCCTGCTCGCCGATGAACCCACCGGCGCACTCGATAGCAAGACCAGCACCGAGATCATCAACCTCTTCAAGGAACTGCACGCGCAGGGCCAGACCATCATCCTGGTCACACACGAGGAGGACGTCGCCGCGAACGCGCGACGCATCATCCGCATCCGCGATGGAAAGGTCTTCTCCGACTTCCCGCGGGAGCAGGACCCGATCCACGGCGAGTACATGCGCACGATGATGAAGCAGGCCATGGAACTCAACCTCGCGCTCGATCCCGCGGGGTCGAGCGCGAGCACAGGCGGTGCGGCATCATGATCTCACTCCTGCTGGCCATCCCGAGGCTCGGCGTCCAGACCGTCTCCACCGCGCTGCAGCAGCTCTGGGCCAACCGCGTCCGCGCGTTCCTGACCACCCTCGGCATCATCATCGGCGTCGCGAGCACCATCGCCATCGTCGGCGGCACGCAGGGCCTCAAGGCCTTCGTGCTCAAGGAGTTCGAGTCCTTCGGCGCCACACGCTTTGTCATCTTCCCGCGCAACCCTCGCGAGACCCCCAACCGCTTCTCCCCGCAGCAGGTCCAGCTCAAGAACCGCGAACTGCCCATCGTCGAACGCGCCAGCCCCTCGATCGCCCGCATCACCCCGGTCAAGGTCTTCACCGCCAGCGTGCAGGCCGGCGATCGCATCGAGCAGAACGTGCGAATCACCGGCATGGACGAGGACTGGCACCTGATCGAAGGCCGCGCCATCGTCCAGGGCCGCCCCTTCTCGCGGATCGATGATGAAGAGAAGCGCGCCGTCTGCCTGGTCAACGACAAGGCCGTCGAGGAACTCAACCTCAACAAAGACCCCTCCGGCACCTCGATCCTCGTCGGCGGCCGCAAGTTCCTCATCGTCGGCGTGGTCGAGACCAAGACCCTACCGACCATCTTCGGCGGCGGCGAGCCGCTCTCGGAGGTCTACATCCCCTTCTCGGTCGCCAATTCGATCAGGCCCGAGCCGATTTTCGGCATGTTCATCCAGGGCACCATGACCTCCGCCGAAGCCTTCGGCGATCTGTTCGCCGAGGTCTCCGCCGCTCTCCGCCGGTCCCGCAATCTCAAGCCCGGCGATCCGAACACCTTCGACATCCGCGCCACCGAACAGGCCATCAGCACCATCAACCGCGTCTCCATCGGCCTGACCATCGCCGCCACCTGCATCGTCGCGATCTCGCTGGTCGTCGGCGGCATCGGAATCATGAACATCATGCTCGCCTCCGTGAGCGAGCGCACGCGCGAGATCGGCCTGCGCAAGGCCGTTGGTGCCCCGCCGATGGTCATCCTGACCCAGTTCCTCGTCGAGGCCGTGGTGCTCTGTCTCGTCGGCGCGGCGATCGGCGTGGCCCTCGGCGCGACGCTGATCCTGGGCGTCCGGGCGATTCCCGACTCGCCCATGGCCGACGCCACGATCCCCGCGTGGGCCATCATCCTCGCCGCCGGCTCATCCGCGCTGACGGGCATCGTCTTTGGCATGTTCCCCGCCATCAAGGCCGCCCGACTCAACCCCATCGACGCACTGCGACACGAATGACCAGCACGCCCACATCACGCCCCGCCCGCGCACTCCTGCTCATCGCCGGCCTCTCGCTGCCGCTGCTCGTCGGCTGCGCCGGCCCGCTGGGCGAGCGCGACAGCGACCTCGGCGACCGCTCGGCGATCGACCGCCTGCGTCGCGTCACGCCGCTGAGCATCGACGGCTTCCGCCGCCCATCGCCCGCCGGCACCCCCGCCGCGGCGGGGAGCCCCGGCGAGCCGGTCGATGCCGCGACCGCCGCCACCGCCGTCGATCCGACCATCGAGCAGGTTCGGACTCGCCTGGCCTCCGCCACGCGCCGGGAACTGACCATCGAGCAGGCCCGCGCCGAGGCGATCCGCAACAACCTCGATCTCCGCGTCAGCGTGATGGACCCGCGCATCGCCCGCGAGGAGACCACCGCCGAACGCGCTCGCTTCGAGGCGGTCTTCCGCCCCAGCGCCCGATTCACCAGCACCGAGCCCGCCCTGCTCGAGGACCGCACCACCGGCACATCCCCGCGCGCACGCACCGACAGCGTCGAACTCGGCGCGGGCGTGAGCATCCCGCTCCGCACCGGCGGCCGCGCGAGCGTCGATCTGACCCAGGACTATCGCGAGGGCAACAGCCCATTCAGCGACACCCCGGCCTGGGGATCGTCGCTGGCGTTCTCGATCACCCAGCCCCTGCTCCGCAACGCCGGCCGCGAGGTCAACGTCGCGCCGATCACCATCGCCGCGTACCGCGAGCAGATCAGCGAGGCCCGAACGAATCTCAGCGTCATCAGCACCCTCGCGCAGATCGAGCGCTCGTACTGGCGGCTCTCGGCCGCACGCAAGGAACTCGACGTCCGCCAGCAACAGTACGACCTGGCCATGGCGCAGCTCCAGCGCGCCCAGCGCCGCTTCGATCGCGGCGACACGCCCGAGATCGACGTCGTCCGGGCCCAGTCGGGCCTGGCGCAAAGGCTCGAGGCCATCATCACCGCCGAGACCTCGCTGCTCATCGAGCAGCGCGAGCTCAATCGCCTGATGAACACCCCCGACGCCAGCGTCACCAGCGGCGGTCTGCTCGTGCCCCTGACCGAGCCCGCGCCGATGGACTACGACCTTGACAGCGCCTCGCTCATCAGTGTCGCCATGCAGCGACGCATGGAACTGCTCGAGATCGAACTCAGCCTGCTCAGCGACAGCCTGAACATCACCGTCGCACGCAACAACCTCCTGCCGGGCCTGGACCTGACGGGCACCTACACCACCGCGGGCCTGGGCCGCGACCTGGGCCGCGGCATCCGCGACATGGCCGACATCCGCGCACAGGGCTATAGCGTGGGCGTGACCGGCGATATCCCGCTGGGCAACGAGGCGGCCGAGGCACGCGAGCGCCGCGCCGTGCTCACGCGTCTGCAACGCCTCGGCACACGCGCCAGCCGTCGCCAACTCATCGAGCAGGATGTGCTCGACGCGGTCGACCGCGTGCGCTCGGGCTGGCAGCGCATCATGGCCGCACGCCAGTCAACGATCCTGGCCGCACGCACGCTCGCCGGCGAGCAGCGCCAGTTCGACGCCGGATCGCGCACCAGCACCGATGTTCTCGACGCCGCCGCGGCACTCGCCGATGCGCAGAGCGCCGAGATCCGCGCCCTGACCGACTACCAGATCGCCCTGACAGACCTGGCCGTCGCCACGGGCACGACCCTGGGCTCCGCGGACATCCGCTGGCAGGAGATCCCGCCCGCCGACGAGCAGATGCTCCGCGAGCCGGTGCCCGCATCGATGGTCGCGCCGGCACCGCCAGCACCGCCGGCACCGCCGGCACCGCCAGCAGCGCCCGCGCCGCCAGAAGCACCCGCGCCTTAGTCCACGCAGCCGTTGAAGAACGAGCCAAAGAACGCGGTGAAGTCCCCGTTGTCGACAACGCCGTCCGGCGGCGGCACGCCGTCGGTGTTGGCCAGATCCGATGTTGCGCACGACCGCGCCGTCAGCGTGTGCGTGTGCGCGGGAAGGTTGATGGCACTGATCAATCGAGTCGTCGCACCGAGCAACGTTCCCTCCGGCGTCCCCGGGCCGGCTCCGATCACCACGCGCCCGCGCAGATCCGGCACGCGGAAGTTCGTCACGCCATCGCCACCGAACGTGGTGCCCATCACCTGAAACAACTCGACGTTCTGGCTGATCGGCAGCAGCCGGCCATCGCACAGAATCATGTCCTGTGCCGGCTGCGTTCCGGCGAAGGCGAAGATCTCGCCGATGTACCCCTCCTCTTCGAGCGGAGCATCCCCGGTCGGATACAGGCCCTCCTTGATCACAAAGAACCGCAGCGGAAGCGAGCGCTGCTCGTTGGATATCGCCACATCCGCGCCGCCGAGCACGCCCGTGAACATCCCGCCGGGCAAGCCGTGGCTGTGACCGGGAATCTGACCCGCGCCGAGCGTCGTCGTGTTGCTCCTGAGCGGCACGCCCCGAGCCGCGTTGACCGTGCCCGATCCCGCCCCGGTGCCCATCGCCAGCCTGCCGCGGAGGTCCGGCACGTTGAACGCCGTTGCTGTACCGCCGTAGGTCGTGCCCAGGAGCTGGAACAACGCGTTGTTCGACGATCTCTGCAGCAATTGACCGGCCATCGGCGGCGCCCCGGCGTTGGCCCGCGGCCCCGCATGGAAGAGCACCGACGACATCGGCGCGTCTCCCGGCGCGTAGAAGAACCGGTTCTGAGCAGGGAAGACCCCGTTCGTGAACATGCTCGCGTAAACGCCAACACTCCGCTGCACGTTGCTGAACGCCGCGCCCGCGCCACCAGGCCCCGCAGTCCCCGTCACGCCCGTCGGCGACAGATACGCCGTTCCCGGCACACTGTGCGAGTGCGCCGGAAGATTCGCGGCCACCAGCGAGACCGTGTTCGCGCCGACGCTCTGCCGGGAGACACGCTCAGCTCGCCGGTGACCGGCGTCGGTCCCGTGCCGATCATCGCCACGCCGCGCAAGTCCGGGAGCGCGAAGTTGCTCGCGTGGTCGACCCGTACGTCGTGCCGAGCATCGAGAACAGATCGGGATTGTTCGCCCGCGAGAGCAGACGCCCGTCCGCGCTCGGCCACTCGCTCATGAACCCCGGCGAGAAGGCGAACATCCGCAGCGGCACGCCGCTGCCCAACTGAGTCTCGGTCTGCACCACGATGCGCAGCGCCAGGCCGGGCTGACGCGTATCGATCCCCACACCCCCGCCCGCGCTCAGCGTCACCTGCGCCGACGCCACTTCGCCGATGCCCGTGCACGCCCCCGCCGCGACTATCCACAACGCCGCCCGACGAGCACCTCGGACCAGCAACCCATTGCGCGCACTCGGCATGACCTGCTCCACACTCAACGGACACGCCGCGATCGACCGAACATCGGCCCGATCAACCGGCGTCGCAGCGAACATCTATCCCTCCCGCAAACCAGCAAATCACCATCCTCCGCCGATCTTCCGATCACGAACACACCGATGCTCGGGCCTTCCCGGACGCCCGCTCGCTTTGCTATATTCCCCGGATTCTCCAAAGCCCCGTCTGCCCTGCAGCGGTCCTGTTCGAGCAATCCTCGAAGAAGTAACGCCAGAACGCACCGACGTCGCCGCTCGTGTTCATGTCCGCCTGCTGGCCCGGCCCGGACAGCCCGAGGGTCTACGCCGCGATCCGCAGCGCCTCATTCGGTTGGCGATTCTCGATCTTGCCTCACCGCTCCGCCCTCAGGTCTTGATGCTCGTCCCCATCGCGATCGCCACCGGCAGCAGCGTCAGCACCGGAATGAACGCCGCGAGCTCCACCGGCAGCCCCGGAATCGGCTGCATGATCGCCAGCGTCGCGCCCAGCAGCGACCCCACGGCCACCGGCGCGCACTTGAGCGACTGGATCACCGGGTTCAGCGGCTCGCGCGTCAGGAAGAACGGGATGCTCACCACGAGCGTCAGAAACGTGCAGATGATCTGCGAGAGACGTCCCCACCCCACCCGCGTGAGCTGCTCGGCCAGTTCCGGCTTGACCTTGGGCGAGGCGAGCACCTCGCGGATCTGACGCCACGAAAGGTTCGTCGCGTACGTCCGGTACCGCTGAGCCACCAGCGCCGTCGGGTCCAGGTCGCTGGTGATCGACGCGACGCTCTGGGCATCGCGCGGGCCGCCGGCCTCGATTCGCAGATTCCGCACCCGCCCACCCTCGAACACCCATCGACCATCGATGAACGTCGCGTGCGTCGCGGAGATCCGCCGCTGAGCCCGGCCCGCGCTGTCGCGCTCCCAGATGTTCACATCGCTCAGCCGCCCCGCGACCGGGTCGAACGACGCGGCCTGCCACAGCCGCCCGGAACCGTCCGGCGCCAACTGCACCGGGAACTGCGCGAGCGTCCGGTCGCCGGCCTGCGTATTCGACCGCGCCACCAGCGGCGCGATCTGCGGCATGACCAGCTCCTGATTGAGCACCTGCACCCCCAGCACGCCCACGCCCACCAGCAGCAGCGGCCGCGCCACCCGGTACAGCGACACGCCCGAGGCCATCATCGCCACAAGCTCCCGGTTGCGCACCATCTGCGAGACCGTAAAGCCCATCGCCCCCACCAGCACGAAGCCGATGAGGTAGTTGAACAACTGCAGCAACCGAGGCCACCACAGGTCCACCACCAGCAGCGCCGCCGACAGGAACCGCCGCGCACCCTCGAGCGTCTCGCCGCGCTGGGCCGCCAGGCGCTCGGCCTGATTGACAAACCGCTGGAGGTTCAGCGAAACATCAACCACCACCACGAACGAGAACAGGATCACCAGCAGCAGCAGGATGTTGATCAGGAACTGCCGCGCCACGGCGCGATCGAGCGTGTTCATGCGCGACCTCCCGCCGCGATCCGGCGACGCGCACGCACGTACGCATCGGCCCAGACCATCGCGCCGCAGACCAGCCAGCCGACCAGCGCCCCGGCGACGATATCGGACATGTAGTGGGCCCTGCTGAAGACGCGCGTCAGCCCGCAGCCCATGGCGCACGCGAGCATGATCGGCGCCACGCGCGGATGCAGCCAGCTCAACGCCGCGGCCGCGCCGAACGCCACCGCCGTGTGGCTCGACGGAATGCCCAGGTCCGACCAGTCAACGCTCCCACGGGCCAGAAACAGATAGTCGAATGTCCGCTCCGCCTCGGGCAGCGGCGGCTCGTGCATCACGCGCGCATCGGGCCTCCCGCGCATGAACACGCCCTTGAGCGCCTCGGCCAGCGCACCGCTCAGTGCCGCGCTGGCCGCGATGAACGGCCCCCGACCGAGCGCACCGCGCCAGCCGCCCGCTCGTCCCGAATCGACCAGCACGTACAGCAGCCCCACCACGAACCACACCGGCGCGTACCCCAGAACCCGCAGCGCGCGGTACCAGTCCTGCCCCTGCGCATTGTCATCGCGCAGGTCCAGCGCCGGCACCGCCGGAACATCCAGCACGTGCGCCGCGATCAGCAACGCCGACAACGCAACCGCGCCCAGAAGCGTCACGCGCAGGACCGCGCGGGGCTGGGCGGTCATCGTGCTCGGGGTTGGCGCGGTCGTGTTCATGCTCGCCCTGTCGGTCCGGCCCCGCCCGCACATCCGCCCCGCCCGCGCCGCTCACCGCGCGCTCAGAACGCCCTCGGGCCGTCGGGCCGCGGGATGCCCTTGTAGCCCCAGCCTAGCAGCCCGAATCGGCTCCCGCGCGTCCCGCCGCGAAGTTCGCCGACGAGTTCCACACGTTCGAAGTACGGCGCCCACCGCTCGACCGACGCATCATCCGCGATGATCACCGCCGGGCGGCCCAGCAGCGCGGATTGTGAAAGGTCGTAGTCCGGCCAGTAGTCATGCTGCACCACGCGGCCGCCCATCCGCGACTGGGCGATGTACACCCGGCGATCCTCTCGCGCCAGCGTCGCGGGGAGGTAGAACTCAACCTGAGAGCCGCGTCCGTAGTGCTGGGCGATGAACATCGGGGCCAAACCCGTCTCACGCGATACGCGCTCACGCAACTCCGCCGCGTGCAGGGCCATCTCGCGCCCGCCGATGAGCCGCCCGATCGGCACGCGCCGGGCCAGCGGCGATCCGACGCTCTCCAGCCCGCTCCGCACCAGGTCCAGCCGCAGCGTCGCGAGCCCGGTGATCACGCCGACGATGATCGTCGCGTGCCACAGGAAAAACGCGCCGCGCACCCGCGCCGTCGCGCGCGCGTTCCGGTCCGCCCGCGTGGCCACCCACATCCCGGCCAGCGGCAGCAGGCCCAGGTACCCCGCGATCGGCCAGTTGCCCTCGCCGGGTGTGCGCAGCGCGACCAACAGGTAGAACACCAGAATCGGCGCGGACATCCACGCCAGCAGCGTGCACATCCGCGCGCGCGTTCCGGCCATCGCCAGCGTGCCGATGACCATCAGCACCATCGCCGGACCGATGATCGCCATTTGGGCGCCGATGAACTCGCCCACGCCCAGAATGTTGACCGCCGGTCTGTTTTCGGCGATCGCCGCCGCGGCGGGGCTGGTCGCGGGCGCCAGCCCAATGTTCACATGCCCGAGCAGGTGCCGCACCGTGGCCCAGTCATTCTGCGCGTTCCACACCGCCACCGGCAGCAGCCCCACCACCGCCAGCAGCACGCCCGCCGCGGCGGCGCGGCGCCCGCCGCGCGGCGTGGGCAGATCGGCGCGATGCCGCCAGAGCCACGCGGCGATGCCCGGCAGGATCAGCAGGATCGTGTACTTGAACAGGAAGCCGATACCGACGCCCAGACCCAGCAGCACCCACCCCGCCGCCGCGGCACGGCTCGTGCCGTCATCGCGGCGACCCGGCCCGGTGGCGATGAGCATCGCCCCCGCACCGGCGATCGCCCAGCAGGCCAGATACGGCGCATCGATCGTCGCCAGCAGCGAGGTGGCCTGGAACGCGGGGATGAGGCAGCACAGAGCCGCGGCGACCAGCGCCGCGCGCCTCGCGACATGCACCGGCCCATCGCGGGTGGCCAGCGCCGCCATCACCGCAACCATGACCGCCGTGATCAGCGCGCTGATCACGCTGAGCATCCTGATCCCGAACTCGCTGAGCCCGAAAATGTGGCTGCTCAGCCAGATCGCCCAGGCGATGCCCGGCCCCTTGGTGTTGTACGACCAGGCCGGATGCTGGCTCCAGAGCGTGTAGAACGCCTCATCCTCGGCCAGTTCGTACGGCGAGAAGAACAGCAGGTAGACCGCGCGCAGCAGCGCGACCGCCACCGCCAAAGCGATCGCCGGGGCGAGGCTGGCGCGAAGTTGCCCGCGCAGGCCGCCGCTCATCGACCTCTCATCGCCGCTCATTCCCACGTCACGTGCCAGATCAGCGGCTCGCCCTCGGCGGTGGCGAAGGACATCGGCACCACGAGCGTCGCGGTCGCATCATCACTTGTGGCCGCCAGGCCGCGGGCCCGCTGGCTGGCCGCGCTGCCCAGGACCTTGCCCGGAACGGTGATGACGAACGTGGCGTTTCGACCGACCTTGGAGTCCGCGGCCCCGGCGGGGTCCAGCGCGGCCGATGCCGCGGCGCGGCGCTCATCGCTGGGCTCGCTGAGCATGGCCGGCCAGCGCACGCTCGGCCCGCGCGGGATGCGGACCTTGATCATGTTCCCCGCCCCCCCGCTCCCGCCACTCCCCCTGCCGCCGCCCCCGCCCCCCCCGCCGCCCCCCCCGCCCCCCCCCTTCGCCCCCCCCCCCGCGCCCCCCACGCCCCCCCCCCCCTGCGCCGCGCCGCCC
>JAJTHN010000061.1 GCA_021297895.1 Phycisphaeraceae bacterium
CGTAGTTCACGCCTTCGGGGAGGAACGACCGCACCTCGGCCAGCGCCGCCACGAACAGCGGCCGGGCGTCTTCATCCAGCCCGCCCGCGGGCTTCCCGTGATCTTCTCCACCCGCTGAGTACTTCGCGGTCGCTGCCCGCAGCTCATCGCCAATGCCGATGTAGTCCACGATCAGCCCGTGCGGCTTGTCGCTGAACACACGGTTCACGCGCGAGATTGCCTGGATCATCGTGTGGCCCTTCATGGGCTTGTCCACGTACAGCGTGTGCAGGCAAGGGATGTCCGTGCCCGTCAACCACATATCGCAGACGATCACCATCGACAGCGGATCGTCGGCGTCGATCATCCGTTTCTTGATCGCCTCGCGCTGCTGCTTGGTCGTCAGGTGTCCGGCCTTGCTCCACGCCTCGGGATCCTTGCCCAGGTCGCCGGTCATCACCACTTTGATCTCGGGGCACCCCGGCAGCGCCTTGAGCGCATCGTACAGCCGCACGCAGTTCTCGCGGATCATGCAGACGACCATCGCCTTGCCCTTGAGCGTGGCCGTCCGGTCCTTGAAGTGTGCGAGCAGGTCGGCCGCGAGTAGTTCTATCCGCTCCTTTGCGCCCGCCGCCTTGGCCAGCGCGGCCCATTGGCCCTTCTTTCTCTCCAACTCGTCAATCGGCGCATCGTCGACAATCTCCGCCAGTGCCCCATCCACATCCGTCTTGTTCAGATGAAGCTTGATCTGCCGTGGCTCGTAGAAGATCGGCACCGTCGCCTTGTCATCCTGGCTCTGGCGGATGTCGTAGACGTGGACCAGGTCACCGAAGACCTCGACGGTGTCGGCCCCGCTGAAGGAGACGGGCGTGCCGGTGAACCCCAGCCGCCGCGCGTTGGGCAGCGCCGCCCCGAGCCAGCGTGCAAAGCCTTTGGTGAACCCGTATTGGCTCCGGTGCGCCTCATCGGCGATCACGATCACATTGTCTCGCGTCGAGAGCACCGGATGCTCGGCCTCGCCCTCGCGCAGCGCGAACTTCTCGATCGTGGTGAAGATCACCTCGCCGCCCTGCGTCTGGAGCAGGCCGCGCAGATCTTCGACGCTCTTGGCGTGCTTGACATCGCCCACCAGCGACCGCGCCGCGACGAACTGGTCGTGCAGTTGCTGGTCGAGGTCCGTCCGATCGACCTGAATCACGAAGGTCGGGTTGTTCAGCACGGCTTCCCGCCGCAGCATCCCCACCAGGAAGCACATCGACAAACTCTTCCCCGAACCGGTGGTGTGCCAAATGACACCCAGCCTTTTGTCCGCTGTTCCCGCCTTTACCGATTCCAGGATCTTCCTCGCCCCGATCCGCACCGCGAAGAACTGGTGGTACTTCCCGCCTTTCTTGATAATCTTGCCCCCAGCGGCTCCGATCGTCTCGAACACGATGAAGTCGCGGATGTACGCCAGCAGCCGGTCCTTGGGCAGCAGCCCCTCGACCAGCGTCTTCATGCTCCCGGTGGTGCCGCGCTCGACGCTCGTGCCATCAATGCTCTTCCACGGCGCGTACCACTCTTCGTTCGCGGTCCACATGCCGTGCAGCGTGGTCACGCCGTCAGAGGCGATGCACAGCGCGTTGTGGTCAAAGAGTTGCGGGATCTCGTGGCGGTAGTGGCCGATCTGGTTGATCGCATCCGCCACTGTGGGCTGGTCGTCGTACGGGTTCTTGAGCTCGAACAGGACCAGCGGCAGCCCGTTCACGTACACGATGACATCCGGCCGGCGATCATTCCCCCCCACGCCCGTCCCGGCTCCGCCGGATTCTCGAACCCCGCGCACGGGCAACTGGTTCACGACCACGAACTCGTTCTCTTCCGGCCTCTCCCAGTCGATGGCGTAGATGTGCGCGATCCGCTTCGATGGCGGCGTGCCCGGCGCGGTGCCGTGGGGGACCGGTTCGTCAACAGGAATCTCCACGCCACCACGCAACATCGCGTGCAGCGCGGCGTTGCGGCGGAGCGTGTCCACCCCCTCGGGCCGGGCGAACTTGGCAATGGCCAACTGGATGGCCGCCTCCGGCAGCCCGTCTTGTCGGGTGACTGTCCGCCCGTACCGTCGCGTCAAGAACGCGCGCAGATGGTCCTTGAGCACCACCTCGGCCTCATCGCCGCCCCGCATCGCCAGCAGTTCCGACCCGTGGACATGGGCGTAGCCCAGGGCCTTGAGCCGCTCGATGGTGGTGTACTCGAACTCAGACTCGGAGCCGTGCCAGCCCATGCGTCAGGCCCTCCCTTTCGCGCCCGCGTGAACCGTCCCCGCGCCCGGGCGAGCGGCCCGGCTGGGTGGTGTGGATGTCCCGGTGGATCGGAGCCGCACCTCGCCCGACAGGAGGACGGGCAGGATCGCATCACGGGTCGCGGCGAGTGAGCGGGCCTCCCTCTCGTTCGTGGCGATTTGCTCGTCCCACGGTCGAGCGATCCGCTCGAACGCCGCGACGATCTCGGGCGGCGGAACCAGAACCTGCATCTTGTCGAAGTCCGCCTTGCCGATGCACCCGAAGAGCGTGCCGTCGCCGTTGAACACATCGAACGCGTCCCGCAAGGCTCCCATCATGGCGTAGGTGTAGGAGGTCGCGCCGCTCTTGTGCCGGACTGCGGCCACGCCGCGCCCGGCTGCGCACCGCTCGTCTGCCATGTTGATGTCGCCGACCGGGGCGCGCACGCTTACCAACGTGTCGCCCGCCTCAGCGAACCGCGTCGGCGCGGTGCAATGCACGCGGCGCGTCGGGAATCGGAACCCGAAGTCGGTGCGGCCCTGATAGAACGGCACGCCCAGCCCGTCCTCGTTGTACGTCGATCCGGGCGGCGACTGCCCCATCGTGAGGTTGAACTCTTCGCCCACCGTCCCCACCCTCCACCCCTCGGGGATGGGGCCGAGGGGGGAATCGGTGAGGCGTGTGGGCCAGGGGGCGTGTGGGGGGGCGGGGGCCGCGGGGGCCGAGCGGGGGGCGGGGGAGGCGGGGCCGCCGCGGCGGGCAGGGGGTACAGGTGGTGGTGAAGGTGGACGCGAAGGTGGGCCTGGGGCGGGCCGCAGCACGGGGTCAAAGTCCACGAACCACGACCGGAACATCCCGCGCGCCAGGTCCTCCAGCGTCCGGTTCATCCGCCGATTCAACTCGATCTTGTCATCCAGCCCCCCCAGCACCCGCGCGATGGCGCGTTGCTCGGCGGGGGGCGGCAGCGTGATATGCAGGCGTCGTTGGTCGGTGAGGCTGAGGTACGGGGCCATGTCCGTCGAGAGTTTCATCCCGTCCAACTGCTCGGTGAACTCGGCCCCGTTCGACCACGCGCGCAAGAAGCCCGGCACGATCTCGCCGTGGTCCTTCGAGCGCCAATAGGAGAGATGCGGCGAGTACACGAAGGGCGGGAGGTCCGGCGTGATGAACGCCGTGCGCCCCGTGCTGTTTCCCTTCGTCGTAATCACGACATCGCCGGGCTTGCTCATCTTGGACGCGACCACATCCGCGAGGTGCGCGTGGAACCTCTCGACCCCATCGAACGAGATGTGCGTGTCGGAGACGTGCCCGGCCCGCAGGAACAGCGGCCCCGTGCCGCCGAGTTCGTTGTTCTTCGCGCGGTATCCGTCGCCGATCTCGATGAGACCCGCGTCGATCAACGCCTGAAACGTCGTCTCCTTCATCGCGGAGCGAGATTCACCCACGCCGCACCCCCGATCCGCCCGCGTGCAGGTCCGCTAATGCCAGAGGGGCGTGCCGCCCCTCCGGCACCTCCCCGGCTAAGAAGAGACGATCACCCGCGCGGCACGGCGCGCTGATGCCAGAGGGGCGGGCCGCTGGGGGGGCCTCCGGCACCTCCCCGGCTCGGAACAGAAGATCACCCGCGCGGGCGCTCCTCCCGTCTTCGACCCCGGAGGGGTCAAGGGCTGTAGCCACGGGTGGAGCGACGGTGCTTTGACCGTCGCGCAACCCGTGGAAAGCGTCGTGTGTGTGGGGGCCGCCCCGGCAGGGGCGGAGGAAGCATCCGTTCACATGATCGCGCCCGTCCCGCGCGGGCGAAGATCCCTCTGCCCCGCCGGGGCAGGCGCGATGCACGCCGTCCCTTCCCACGGGTTCCGCATCGCTGCGCGATGCTCCACCCGTGGCTACACCCCGTCGTCCCTTCGGGACGAAGACCGCGCGGGCCAGTGCGCGGACGCCGGGCCTCCGGCGCGCCGCCATTCCGCCCCGGCGCGCCGCGCCGGGACCCTCCGGCTCATTCGGACGACCGTCCGACTCATCCGGACGACGCGACAACTGACTCGGACGACGCGACGACTCACCCGGAAGACCCGCCAAGCGGCCTGTCAGGCCCGCCGACTGACTCGGCGGCTCCGCCGGGTGGTCCGGACGACGCGACAACTCATCCGTCGCGTCCGCCAAGTGACCCGTCGCGTGGCGGGCACGGTGCCCGCGAGGCAGAATCTGCGCGGCGGGGGCCAGCCGCAGGTATCCGGAGTTACCGGATAACTGCCCGGGACCCTGCGCGAACCATCCGGAAATACCGGATAGTTCGATTCCGGCCCGCGCGAACTGTTCGGAAATACCGAAGAGTTCACCGGAGGCCCAACTGTCAAGCATTGGTTGACGGTTCATTTGGCCGTGGCTCCCATCGCGCTTGCCACCTCGGCCAGCGAGGTCCGGATCTGCTTCTCCAGCGCGGCCGACTGCGTGAACTGCTCATCCAGCGTCGCGCAGAGGTGCGGGAAGCGGTCCTCGAACGGCTCATCCGGATCATCGCTCTCGGCCGCGCCGACGTAGCGCCCCGGTGTAAGCGCGTAGTTGTGCTCACGGATCTCGTCGAGCGTCGCGGCCTTGCAGAAGCCCGCGACCTCGGCGGGAGTGCCCTTTCGCTTGAACTCGCGGTAGACGGCGGCGATCTTCTCGACCTCCTCCGCCGACAGTTGCTTCTGCTTGCGCGAGCCGGGGATGAGCACGCCGAGTTTGCGGCCGTCGATGAAGAGGATCTCGTTCTTCCGCGCGCGGAAGCCCAGGCCCCCGCCCCGGTTCTTCGACAGGAACCAGAGGCAGCACGGGATCTGCGTGTTGGCGAAGAGTTGGCCCGTGAGCTGCACGATGCAGTCCACGAACCCGAGGTCAACCAGCGCCTTGCGGACTTCGAGCCGGTGCAGCTCGCTGTTGGAGAGTTCGCCCGTGGCCATGACGAATCCAGCGGAGCCGCCCGCGTACTTCTTTCCATCCGGTTCACGGAGGTGATGCAGGAAGTGCATCATCCACATGGTGTTGGCGTTGCGCGGCGAGAGAGGCATGGGCTGGCCCTGGCCGTTCGCGCCCGCACGCTTGGCGAAGTCCAGCCGTGGGTCCTTGCTCGTGATGCGGTGAGCGCCCCAGCCGTCCTCGCCCTTCGCGCCGTCGTTGAAGGGGGGATTGGCGATGACGTAGTCGGCCTTCGTGTCGGCGTGCAGATCATTGAAGTACGAACTGCCGAGTTGGATGTTGCCGTCGATGCCGTGGATGAAGAGGTTCATCCGGCACAGCCGGTACGTGAAGTCCTTGCTCTCCTGGCCGATGAACGACAGGCGACCCGAGTGCTTCGTGAACACGTCCGACTGCACGAACATGCCGCCAGCGCCACAGCAGGGGTCGTACACGACGCCGTCGGTGGGCTCCAGCATGGCGACGAGCGTGCGGACGATGGAGACGGGCGTGAAGTACTCGCCGCCGCGCTTGCCCTCGCTGTTGGCGAACTCGCCGATGAAGTACTCGTAGACGCGACCGACCAGATCCTCGCCGCCGTGGTCCTGCTTGAAGATGTCCTTCGAGAACAGATTGATGAGCCCGGTGACCCCTTCGCGGTCAAGGTTCGAGCCGGCGTAGATGCGGGGCAGCAGGCCGCGGAGCTTGTCGGGGTAGGTCTTCTCCAGGAGTTCGAGTGCGTCGTCGAGGATGCTCTTGATCGTGTCCGCCTGGGCGTGCTGGAGGATGTACGACCAGCGCGACTTCTCGGGGACGATGAAAGCACCCGCAGCGCGGTACTCGTCCGCGTCGGCCAGGATGCGGGCGCGGGCCTTCGCGTCCTTGGTGAAGTAATCGCTCTTCGGGTCCGCGAGCAACCCCTCGAGTTCCTCGCGGCGGCGCTCATAGCGGAGCGAGAGGAACCGGAGAAAGATGATGGGCAAGACGTACCGCTTATAGTCGGCGGGCTCAATCGAGCCGCGCAGGTTGACGGCGGCCTGCCACAGCTCCTTCATGAGCTGTGCCGTCCCGTTCTGCGGGGCTTCGTCCTTCGGCTTCTTCGCGGTCCGCTTGGCCATTTTGTACTCCGTCCATGTTCAGTGAACGTGGACAGGGTATCATAACCAGCGGGTCAAGGCCAGCGGATCAGGGTAGATCCGACAGCCCGCGTCAAAATGGAGTAGACGCTATGTCGAAGTCCAAGGGATTCAAGATCGGTCGGGACAACGAGACGGGCCGCCTGAAGTCTGTCGATCAGGCCAAGGCCAACCCCCGAGGGTCGTCAGTCGAGGTCATGCCCAAGAAGGGGAACGGCGACACGGGGCGCTACGACAACAAGAAGAAGTAGTTGTCAGCGGCGCGGCAGCGATCCCCACCGCCGCCGTTGCTCCATCCAGTCCATCACGCAGGCCACGTCGCGCAGCATGTGCTCGTGGATGGGATCGCGCCCACTCATCACCACCGGCAGGAACAGGATCTCCTCCTGAATATCCGGCGCGAGGTGGCAGAGATTCATCAGCTGCGTGATCCGAGGCTGGGTGACGTGCGTCAGCCGGGCAATCTCGGAGATGTTGGCGACCTTGCCGGCGCGGATCATCTCGTCGAAGTGGATGGCCAGCGCCATCAGGCGGGAGATCCGCGGCACGCGGCCGGGGTCCACGGCCACGCGCGCGGCGGGCTTCGTGTCGATCGTCTTGCGCCCGTGTGCGGCGCGGTTGAAGAAGACCTTCGTCTTGACGGTGATCATGCCTGGGCCTCCGGTCCTTCCACGGCCCCGCCCGCGAGCGCCTTCACGCCCGACGGGTAGAACGACACCTCGATGCTGCTGTCGAGGGCGTCGAAGACGACCTTGTTGATCAGCAACTGGAGCATCCGGACCTGTTCTCGGGGCGCGAGCGCGGTCCAGACGTTGTCGAAGTCGGCAAACGCCGCGTGGAGGTCTTCGGCTGAGAGCACTTCCGCTCGGTGGCGTTCTACGGCGGCCCCAATCTCGCTGGCCCGCCGCTCCGCCTCGCGGATCTGGTCGTTGAGGTCGGTGATGCGGCCCGCGGACGCGGAGGACGCTGGCTCGGTGGTTGCCAGGCGGCGGATCTCGGCGTGATTGCGCCCCAGACCACGGTTGACGATGCGCAGCTCGGCGTCCAACTGCTCGATGGCCGCGTCTGCTTGAGCCCGCGATGCCGAGAGCGTCTCCTCCAGAACGCTCTGGTCCTGGCCGACGCACCGGATCTGTTCGACGACCGCCTTCTCGATCTCAAGGGCGGGCAGCGAACCACTCTGGCAACGAGCGCGGCCCTTCTTGATGGCGTTGCAGCAGACGTAGTACCGATACGCCTTGTTCCCACGTCGGGTGAACGTGTGGACCATCGCGCTGCCGCACCCCTTGCAGTACAGCAGTTTGCGCAGGAGCGCCCCGAACTGGTTCCGCAGTTCGTTGCCGCGGGTCCGTGAGTTCTTCTGCATCAGCACGTGAGCACGCCGGAACGTCTCCTCCTCAACTATGGCCTCGTGCTGCCCCTGGTACGTCTCGCCCTTGTGGACTACCTTGCCCATGTAGATCGGATTCGTCAGCGTGCAGTACACCGAGTGCCGGTCCCATTCCACGCCTCCGCGAACCACCCCCGCCTTCGTTCGCCACGATTTGGTCTTCCAGCCGCGTTTGCAGAGATCTTCACCGACCGACAGCAACGACCCGAGTTCGAGGTACCGCTCAAAGATGTGGCGAACCCGCGACGCCTCAGCCGGGTTGACGACGAGGCGTGGGCTTCCGTTCGAGCGGTCGACGTCGTACCCGAACGGCGGCGGACCGCCGCCCCATTTGCCCCGCTTCTTCGCCGCCGCGATCTTGTCCCGGATGCGCTCGCCGATGATCTCACGCTCGAACTGGGCGAACGACAGGAGGATGTTGAGCGTGAGCCGGCCCATCGAATGGGTCGTGTTGAAGTGCTGGGTAACCGAGACGAACGAAACCTTGTGGCGATCAAAGACCTCCATGAGGCGCGCGAAGTCCATCAGCGACCGGGACAGACGGTCCACCTTGTAGACCACCACGCAGTCGATTTTGCCCGCCTCGATGTCGGCCATCAGGCTCTTGAGGCCGGGCCGATCGACGTTGCCGCCGGAGAATCCGCCGTCGTCGTATCGATCAGGAAGCGCTGACCATCCCTCGTTCCGCTGGCTGGCGACGTACGCCTCCGCCGCCTCACGCTGGGCGTCGAGGGAGTTGAACTCCTGCTTGAGCCCCTCCTCGCTCGACTTTCGGGTGTAGATCGCGCAGCGACATTGCGGAGGCGGAGTGGCGGCGTGCTTTCCGTTCTGGGTGCCTCTGCTCATCGACGGCCCTCCAGGTTGAAGAACCGGAATCCGTTGACGTGCGATCCGGTGACCGCTTTGGCGATCGCCGACAGGGAGCGGTAGCGCTCACCCTCGAACTCGAACCCGTCCGCCAGCACCACGACCCGCACCATCCGGCCCCGGTAGTCCCGGACGATCGCCGCTCCCGCGGGTGGTAGCCGTGGGTCCGCCGTGGCGGCGAGGGCGACCTTCTTGGCGTCCTTGGGGGCCTCCCCGAGCGTCGCCCACTTGGGCGGCGTACGCCGCACGTCGGTCGGGTTGGCGAGTTGGGCCGCTCGGACACGGGCGCGTTCGGACAAGCCGCCTTCGGCGTTGGCTTGGATGCGCCACGCGATGCGGCGGACGAGGTAAATGCGGTGGCGGCTCTGAATCCGCTCGCCGAAGAGCTCGACGTAGCGATCGTGCAGTTCGCCGATCGTCATCTCTTCCAGCGCCGCGAGGTCCTTCGAAACTGTTGTCGTCATGGGCAAGTCTCCAGATGCCCGCACCGCTAACGCGCGGTACGGTCAGACACACTGAGGCCGGCTTCCTCGCCCAGTTCAAGTTCGATGTCCGCTTCTTCTTGATGCTGCGGTGTCGGGGCGTGTGTGGCAGCTGCCGCCGATCCCACGCCGAGGCCCGTCGCCTTGGCACGCCGGTGCCAGCGCATCGCGCCCGTCGCCAGTAAGTCGATCACCTCGCGGCGGCGCTGGTCGGCGGAAAGATTGGCGTCATCGTTATTGGCAACCATCGGCGGTGCTCCC
>JAJTHN010000015.1 GCA_021297895.1 Phycisphaeraceae bacterium
CCCCTCATCCCCCCGCCCCCCGTCGCGGAGCGCGCCGGCGCTCACGCCCTGCCCGGGGTCAGCGGCGGCAGCAGGTCGCCGATCAGCGCTGAGAGGTCCGCGCGGCCTTGTCTGGCGATCCACCGATCCAGCCCGCGCGCGATCGTGATCGGGCTTCGCGGATCGACGAACAGCCCGGTGCCGACACCGACCGCCGATGCACCGGCGAGGATGTACGCCGCGGCGTCTTCCCATTGCAGCACGCCGCCGGTGGCCAGAATGGGGATGGGGCGAGCTTCCGAGAGCCTGCGGCGCGTTTCGTAGACGTGTTTGAGCATCACCGGGTGCAGCGCAGGGCCGGACATGCCGCCGGTGGTGTTGGCGATGCGCGGCCGGCGCTGCTCGACATCGATCGACATCGCCGGGATCGTGTTGCCAAGGTTCAGGACATCGGCCCCGGCGTACGCGGCGGCAAGGGCGACCCCCGGCAGGTCCGGTGTCATCGGCCCGAGCTTGACGATGAGCCGGGCCGTGCGGACCACGGGGCGCACGGCCTCGAGCAGCTCGCGGATGAGCCCGGCCGAGTGGCCGAACTCCACACCCGAGCGGACATTCGGGCATGAGACGTTCAGCTCGATGAGCGGGAAGCACCCGCCGTGCGAGGCCGAGTACGCGTCGATGTTCGCCGCGACCTTGACGTACTCATCGACGCTGAACCCGGCGACACTGGCGATGACGGCGCAGGGCAGCGCGCCGATGCCGCGGCGTCCGGCGGCGTTCGGGCAGGCATGCTCGAGGAAGGCATCGAGACCCGGGTTGGCCAGGCCGATGGCGTTGATCATCCCGGCCGCGCCGGGGAGGTCGAGGATGCGCCACCAGTCGTTGCCCTCGCGGGGCTGAAGGGTGATGGACTTGGTGGTGATCGCCCCGATCATCGACAAGTCCAGCACATCGGCCATTTCGTCGATCACGCCGGCGGTCCCGGCCGCGAGCACGATGGGGCTCCTCAGCTCGACCCCTCCCAGACTCGTCTTCACACGCTCGCTCAGGCTCATGGCGGAGCGTACGAGGCGAAAGGGCCGAACGGGCGCGAGATCATGTGGCCGCGCGCGCCGGATGGGGGGAGCCCGGGGCTGGGCGTGGGGAGTTGGGGTGGCCGGGGGAGGAGTGGGGGTGGCCGGGTGAGATGATGGTGGGCCGAAGATGGCTCGGGCGGGCGCATCGGCAGAAAGTGCGCGATCGGGGATCGATCGCGGGCAGCGGGATGTTTCACGCGCGGCCCGCGCGAGCGATCGGAAGGAGCTGGCGATCGAACGGGAGGAGCTCACGATCGATCTTCAGGAGCTCATGTTCGATCTTCAGGAGCTCACGATCGATCTTCAGCAGCGCGCGTGCGCGCCGAAGCCCCGCGCGCGAGCGCACCGGCCGCGCGCGCTCGTGCGCCGATGCTGCGCGCCACTGCGCCGATCATCGGCGCAGTGGCGCGCACGGCCCGGACACGTGACGCACCGCCCCGCGCACCCGCGCCCGAACCCCGCGCGCGACCGAAGGCCGCCCCCGAGGGCTCAGGCCCCGGCCAACATCGCACAAAAACCCGCTTCGTGGGCCAAGAACGAGCCCTCGTCCCCGGTCCCCCGCCCCGCCCGGCCCCGGCACCCGCGGCCCTCCCCACCCGCCGGCCGCGAGCCACCTCGCGGCGGCGGCAAGCCCCCACGCCGCGGGGAAACCCTCGGCCTTCCCCCGCCCCCGCTCCACCCCGCTCTGCCGATCATCGCGCCCCCAACCCTCATCTTCGCGCCCCATCTTCCCCCTCTTCCTCCCCCCTTCCTCCCCTCTTCTTCGCGCCATCGCGTCTTCGTGCATCCCCCGCCCGGGTCGGCCCATCGCCGCCGCGTGCGGCCTCGGCCCCGTGGTTGTTCCGGTGTTCCGGGGTGGGCATAATCAACCCTTATGTCGCGATGCCGGGTGGACACATCGATCGAGCGGGTGGTGGTCGGCGGGTTCGAGTTTCCGCTGGGGGCGTACCCGATCGAGCCGATCGAGCCGTCGGAGGGGTACACGACGCACTTTGAGTCGGCCGATGGGGGCGAAGATGATGCGGTCCTGGGCGATGGCTGGGAGGAGTGGCCCGATCGCTACGTCTGGGATGTCGTGATCCGGGCGGGCAGGGTCGAAGCCTTCTGGCGCTCGCTCGCAGCGCACCTGCCCGGGCGGTTCTTTCCGATCCTCGATGTGCTCGGGAACGATGCGTACAGGGAAAACGACCCGTACGTGGCCGATGAACTGGTCAGCCTCGAGCGGTTCATGGAGGGCCTGCGGCGGTTCAAGTCGTTCCTGTTCGAGGATGGCCTGGTCGGCTTCGGGGCCATGAGCGATGAGCCGTTCTTCTACATCTTCGTGGATGAACACAAGGTCGTGACCATCCGGGCCGAGGCGAGCCTGAAGGAAAAGGTCGAGGCGGTGCTCGATGCCTTCGACCTGCGGCCGGTGGAGAAGCTCGCCAGCGTCGACAGCGTGATGCACGAGCACCGCAGCGTGCTCGATGCGCCCGAAGATCGCCCCGACCTGCTGACACCCGATGAGGTCATCGAGGAACTTCGCGACCTCTGGACGCTGACGCTGAATGTCGATGATGAAGCCAACAACGACGAGAACGGTTCGCCGCTGGGCATCACGCCTTTTCGCTGCCTGGTCAGGCTGCTCGGGCCGGCGGCGGATGTGAAGTACATCGATGTGTTCCTGACCGCCGACTGCCTGCGGACAGCCTGGACCCTGGCGATGGACGCCGCGGAGGACCTCTACCAGCGCGAGTCGGAGAAGGCCGCGCGGGCGGCGGGCAAGCCCCGCGGCGGGGAAGACCCGAAGACTCGCCCCGGCCAGACGGGCGGACGGGTCGGCGGGCGGCTCGGCCGCGCGGGGCTCGGGGACGACCCGGCGGATTCCCCCGATGAGCCGATCGATATCGATGTGATCCACGCCGACCGCGTGAAGATCGAGGACTTCGCCGGGATGGTGCCCGATGGCCGGGGGAAGAACCTTCCGATGGATTCCAGCCGCGTCATCGCGACGCAGTGGCTGGAGTAGCCCCGGCTCTGTGCCCGGGTGCCGCGGCGGCGCGGAAGCGGGCCGGGGCGGGTGTCGGTTGGGGCACATCGTGGACAAAAAGAAAAGTGCTGGCGCGGCGGTTTGCGTTTGCTCACCGAGGGCCGTACGCTAGGGACCCTTGTCCGGGCAGGATCCACTCGGGGATCCGTCCGGCCGTACGCGGAGAAACTTCATGGCGTCGATCGAGCGGTCTTCACGCGTCTCATTCCTCGGTGTTTTCGGCCTGCTGCTTGCCAGCGGATCCATCACCGCCTCGGCCCTTGCCCAGCAGGCGGGGACAACCGCGCCGGTGCTGCCCAAGGCCGGCGAAACGTCGGCTGCGCAGGCTCAGGGCGAGTTCGTCCGTCAGGCCGAGGCACTGGCCCGGCAGGACAAGCTCGTCGCGGCCCGCGCGCTGCTGACCCGCGGCATGCTCAGCGGTCGCACCGCGTCGCTGAACGCCGCCGACCGCACCCGCGCCGCGGACCTGCTCGACTCCGTCGAGCGTCGGATGCGTCAGCTCGATGATGTCGAAGTCAGCCTGCAGCGCGCCGAACTGGGCGTGAGCGAGGGCGATCTGTTCAACGCCGAGCGTTTGGCCAAGGCCGTCCAGACCCGCGACGGCGTGAGCTTCACCGCTCGCACGCGGGCCGAGGCCGTGATGAGCCAGGTTCGCGAACAGCGCTCGGCGATCGAGCCGCAGCGCGATGCGATCGTCGCGTCGGTGTCCGAGCACTTCGCCGCGGGCCGTTACGCCCAGAGCAAGGCCGCGATCGAGGCGATCCAGCGTTCGGGCCTGAGCCTGAGCGATGAACAGGCGAGCTTGGTGCAGGAGCACCGGATCAAGATCGTTGATCTCGAGAGCGCGCAGGGTCGCATTCTGGACACCAGCGCGGTGAACCTGAGCATGATGCAGCCCGGCACGGTCCGTGCGGGCGATGAGCCGGTGGTGATGGCCGTGGCCGTCGCCGCCGAGCCGACAGCGCAGGAGCCGGCGGCACCCGCGGCCGAGCCTGCCGCTCCCGCGGCACCCGAGGCCGGTGCGGCCGCCGCCGCCGCCCCCGCCGCGGCGGATGATGTGATCACGCAGGCCCTCCGGGCCGAGACGCAGCGGCTCATGGCCGAGGGCGATCAGGCCTTCACCGATGGTCGCATCGCCGAGGCCGCGCGTCGCTACGAGGTGGCCCTTGCGACGGGCCGCTCGGTGCTGTCGGCCGAGGAAATCGCCCGTGCCGAGGCCCGTCTGGGCGACACCCGCGCCCGCATGGGCGGCGCCGGCGACATCGGCGAGCGAGCGATCGAGAGCCAGCGGCTGATCCGCGAGAAGACCACGGCCGAGTTCGAGAATGAGCTCAGCCAGGCCCGCAAGGAACTCGACGCGGGCAACCCCGCCGAGGCCCGTAATCTCGCGGCCCGCGCCCGCGCGACGGTGAACAACGCCCGCGCTTCGTTCTCTCAGGCGGAGCTGGACGCGTTCATCACGCGTGTCGATGAGATGAACTCGCAGATCGGCGCCCGCGAGCAGACGATGAGCACCGAGGCCGCCCGCAAGCGTGCGATGGAGCTGGACAAGAGCGCCGCCGAGCGTCAGGCCGCGATGCGCAGCGAGCGTGAGGCCCGCAAGCGCGAGCTGATCATCTCCATCCGCAACAAGCAGATGGAGCACCGTTACGACGAGGCGCTGCAGGATGTCGAGCAGATCCTGTTCATGGATCCGAACGACCCGGCCGGCCGCCTGTTGAAGGATGCGATCACGGAGGTGAAGATCGTCCGCAAGTACGACCAGGCGGTGCGTGCGCGTCGCCAGGGGATCCAGAACACGCTGGTGGACAACTTCGAGGCGACGATCCCGCCCAAGCGCATGATGAACTTCCCGGCCAACTGGGAGCAGAAGACGCAGGATCGCCTCGGCTTGGCCATGGGCGGCGAGAGCGCCGAGAACCGCCGCACGATCGCGATGCTGGAGAACAAGCGTCTGCCCGGCACGTTCCAGGGCAACAGCTTCGCGCAGGTTGTCGACTACCTCCGCGAGACCGCCGGCGCCGACGTGATGGTGGACTGGGAGTCGCTGCGTCAGATCGGCATCGAGCCGACGAGCAAGGTGAACCTCGCCCTGAGCGAGCAGCCCGCCCGTGTCGTGCTCGAGCGCGTGCTGGCAAGCGTGACCCGCGACCCATCGGCCCGCCCGGACTACACGATCAACGACGGCATCGTGCAGGTCGCCAGCGCCGAGACCATCCGTCGTCACACGACCACGCTGGTCTACAACATCACGGACCTGCTCCAGGCCGTGCCGGACTTCGGCGATGTTCCGACGATGGATCTGGACAAGGTTCTGGCACGCACCTCGGCCCGCAGCGCCGCTCTGGCGCCGCTGGATGAGGAGCGTCGCGTGCGCCCCGAACTGGCTCGCCAGCGCGATCGCGAGCAGCGTGTCAGCAAGATCGTTCAGCTGATGCAGGACACGATCTCGCCCGACTCTTGGCGTGACAACGGCGGCGACGTCGGCTCCATTCAGGAGCACAACGGCTCGCTGATCATCACGACCACCCCGCGCAACCACCAGCAGATCTCCGGTCTGCTCGGCAAGCTGCGCGAGGTCCGCTCGCTGCAGATCAATGTCGAGAGCCGATTCCTGACCGTCGCTCAGGACTTCTTCGAGCAGATCGGCTTCCGGTTCAACGTCACGCTCAACGCGGGCAGCAATCAGGTCACCGCCGCTCAGGCTCTCGACCCGACCATCCGCCCCAGCGACCTTGTTGACCTGAGCTCATCGACCAACAACATCCGCCGCGTGCTTGATTCGAGCCTGTACGCCCCGGGTGGGTCTGTGACGCCCGTGCTCATTCCGCCGGGTCCCCCGGACCGCGCCGTGCAGCAGACGGTTCGTCCCAACGAGTGGAGCCCCGTCGGCGTTGGCCAGGGCAGTTTGAGCCTTGCCCAGAGCCTCTTCCCCAGCGACGGCTTCGCCGGCGGCATTCTCGGTGGTGCGCCCGCCCTGGGTGTTGCGGGTCAGTTCCTCGACGATGTTCAGGTGGACTTCCTCGTTCGAGCCACGCAGGCCGACCGCCGCACCAGCACGCTCAACGCTCCGCGCGTGACCATCACCAACGGGCAGATCTCCAACCTCTATGTCGTGACCCAGCGGGCCCTGGTTACCGATCTGCAGCCGGTCGTCGGCGATGGTGCCGTCGGCTTCGATCCCGATGTGACGGCCGTGCCCTACGGTGTGGTCATGCTCGTCGAGGCCGTGGTCTCGGCCGACCGCCGCTTTGTGACGATGAACATCGACACGTCGATCAACACGCTCGACAACGTCGCCAACATCAACGTCAACGCCATCTCGGGTGGTGCGCTCATCCCGTCGGGTTCGACCGGTCAGTTCATCCAGTTGCCCACCACCACCACCACCCGCGTTCAGACCACCGTCACCGTTCCCGATGAGGGCACGGTCCTGCTGGGCGGCCAGCGTCTGGTCACCGAGCGCGAGGTCGAGGTCGGCGTCCCGCTGCTGTCGAAGCTGCCGATCATCAACCGCTTCTTCACCAACCGCATCGAGAGCAAGGAAGAGTCGACCCTGCTCATCCTCGTTAAGCCCACCGTCATCATCCAGAGCGAGGAAGAGGACAAGGCCTTCCCGGGCCTGCTGAATCAGCTCCGCTCGGGCCTCTGATCCGTTTTCTGGCCCCTCGAACGATGCCTTCCAGCGGCCCGCGGGTTTCCCCGCGGGCCGCTTTCATTTCGGGCTCCGTCCTGCTGCCGGCGACTCGCCCCCCCCT
This sequence comes from Phycisphaeraceae bacterium, assembly GCA_021297895.1. Lineage (GTDB taxonomy): Bacteria > Planctomycetota > Phycisphaerae > Phycisphaerales > UBA1924 > JAJTHN01. Next base: position 6,843 of record JAJTHN010000015.1, read on the forward strand.
TTCGCAAAAAGTGAGCGGTTCGGGCCCTCGGCCTCGGCCGCGACGGCAGCGGGATTTCCGAGCAGTATCGGCGGAGAGGGCTGCCGCCGGGGGTGTGGACTAGTGGGCTGTTTCTCCGGGGGCTGCGGATCGGCTACAGTGAACGCGTTGTCAAACCCTGTCCCGGCCACCCGCCGGTGTGGTGTGTCCGCAGGCCTGGAGATCAGGCCGCGGCGGCCCGTACCGCCGGGAGGAATCATCGGAGTTGTCGTCCATGCCTGCCAGCGAGTCGCGTCTGAAGGTCAAGCGTGAGGCCAGCATCATCGAAGTCGGCTTCCGCGACCGGAACATCCTCGACGAGGCGAACATCCAGCAAATCGGCGAGGAGATCAAGGCCCTTCTGGCGGCCGAGGCTCAGCCCAAGCTGCTGATCAACTTCGCCGATGTCGACCATCTCTCCAGCGCCGCGCTGGGGCAGCTGATCACGATCAACAACCAGATCCGGGCGCTCAAGGGCCAGCTCCGCCTGAGCAACATCGACCCCCAGATCTTCCAGGTCTTCGTCATCACCAAGCTCAACAAGCTCTTCGAGATCCACGACTCGGCCGAGAAGGCCCGGGCGAGTTTCCGATAACGCACGCACGGCCCGGCGTGACTGCGGGCATCCGGCAGGCGGGCGGCTCAAGCGTGGCCCGCGTCGAGCCGATCCGCATCAGGCAGCGTTGATCGTCCGCCCCCTGACCCACGGAAACTTCGAGCCAGCAGAATGACCGACCGCGGCGAACTCAACCCCGCAAACACCCGCGCAGACATCGAGGCCTGCGAGCACCGGGTGCTCGGGGCGCTCGAGCGAGCGGGGTACTCCGAAGCTGCGCGGTTCGCCGTGCGTCTGTCATTGGAGGAGGCCCTGGTCAACGCGTTCATGCACGGCCACCGCGGGCTGCCGCCGAGCACGCCCGTGCACGTGCAGTACACCATCACGCCCGAGGCCGTGCGGATCAGCATCACCGATCAGGGCCCCGGATTTGACCCCGCGCGCGTGCCCGACCCGACCAGCGACGAGAATCTGGAACTGCCCAGCGGCCGCGGGCTGATGCTCATGCGGGCGTACATGACCAGCGTTCACCACGAGGACCACGGTCGCACGCTCGTGATGACCTATGACCGCGGGCACGCCGAACGGGCCCAGGCGGAAGCGTCGTGACCGCGCAGGGCCGCCGCCTGCTCTATATCGCGCCCGCGTTTCTCTCCTATCGCCTGCACAAGGTCGTCCGCGGCGTGCAGGTCTTTGACATGCTCTTCATCCGCGACCTGCTGGCGATGGGCATCGACATCACCCTGCCGGCGGAGATCTCCTGGCGGCCTCAACTCCGCCAGCGGCTGACGCTCCCCGACGGACGCCGCCCGCGGTTCCGCTGGACTCCGCCGCTGATCAAGCCGCAGTGGAACGGCATGTTCGCGAACCTGCTCGTTCACGGTCGTTTCGACACCGTGTACCTCGGCAACTGCGTCCGCGGCGTCGTGCCCATGGTCGACATGCTCCGCACGCGCCGGATGGTCGGTCGGCTGGTGATTCAGGCCAACCGAGTGCCCAGGCCGCCGGTCGAGCGGGCGCTGCGCCGCTGGACCGACGCCCGCATCGTCGCGGTGAGCGAACTGGTCAAGAGCGGCTTCTCTCCCGATCTGCGTCCGCGCGTGGAGGTCAAGTACGGGCTGGTCGATGCGCATGACTATTCCCCGGCGATCGCCGGGCCGGCGCAGACGGGCGAGCCCCTGACGAACTTTTTTCTGCTGGGCAAACTCGACACCCCGGTCAAGGATGCCCCCGCCGCGATCCGCGCCTTTGCCGCCCTGCCGGAGCCAGTCCGCGCGCGCTGCCGGCTGCACCTGGTCGGCTACCCCGACCCGCGTGATGCGGGCGAGTTGCCGCCGGGCGCGATCGCGTACACGTGGATGGACAGCGCCGACATCGCCGCGTTTGTCCGCACGATGGATGTGCTGCTGGTCACCAGCACAACCGAGACCTTCGGCCAGTCGGCCGTGCAGGCGATGCTTACCGGCCTGCCGACGATCGCGAGCGACCTGCCGACGATGCGCGAGAAACTCGACCCGCCCGAGGGTGTCGCGGCAGGCGACGCGGAGTCGCGGCGTGCCGGGCTGATCTACCGCACGCACGATGAACTCGTCGCGCACATGGCAGCCCTGGCGACCGACCCGGCACGGCGTGCGGCCATGGGCCGCGTGGCCCGCGCGCGGGCGCTGGAGCGGTACGTCTGGGATTCCGCGGGCTTTGCGCGGGAGTACTTCGGCGTGGGCTGAGGCCGCCGCGAGCCGTGCGATCGTGCCGCGTGCTCACGGCAGGAAGCGGTACTCGTCGGTCTCCAGCACGACACCCACGGGCACGGTCACGAATTTGGCCGAGTAGTCGGCCATGAGCAGGTTCGCCTGTGCGGGCCCGCTGTCGCGATCGGCGCTGTACCAGCGCGTGCCCCGGTCGATCCCTTCGCCAAAGTTGTAGATGGGCCAGGAACCCATGAGGAAGGTCTTGTGCGGCTGGGTGATGAACGGGAGCCGGCCCCCGCCGGGCGGGATCAGCGTCGCTTGCGTGGTGCTGGCGACAGTCTTGTCATTGAGCGTGTAACTGGATCCGAAGATGCGATACAGATTGTCGGTCGTCTGCCACGGCGGCGGCAGGCCCGTGTCTCGCGTGCCGCGGTCGGCCGGCGAGCGGAACACCGGCAGCTCGATGTCCGGATCGTCGGTCGTGAGCAGATCCGGGTAGAGGTATGGGTTCAGCGGCTTGCTCGCCGGGTGGATCGTGTCCAGTGCCAGAAACGGCGTGGCCCCGCGTCGGCCGCCGTGGACCAGCGCGGAGATGACCTGCGGCCCGCCCGGAAGCGGGAACGGCGCGGTGCGCTGCGGCAGGGCGCTGAAGTCGATGATGTACTGGCTGAGTCCCACGCCGATCTGGCGGAGGTTGCTCGCACAGACGGTCTGGCGGGCCGAGCGCCGTGCCGCGGCCAGGGCGGGCAGCAGAATGCCGACCAGCAGCGCGATGATGGCGATGACCACCAGCAGTTCGATGAGCGTAAAGGCCCGGATTGTGCGATGGTCGGATGACATGCTCGCGATCAAGGTAACCCGCGGGGCAAGGTCGGCAACGTTCGGGGCCACAGTTTTACACAGTTCGGAAGCGGAGAGCCATCGGAGACTCGTCGACGTGATGCCCCATCACGACCTCTGAACCGATCTGAACGGAGCGTTCGGTGGTGGTCAGGGGTGTCGCCGATCTCGCTTGAGCCGGAAACGACGCCGCCCGACTCCAACGGAGCCGGGCGGAGTGCGAGTGCCCAGGAGAGGATTTGAACCTCCAAGCCCTTGCGGGCGCTACCACCTCAAGGTAGTGCGTCTGCCAATTTCGCCACCTGGGCCAGATTGTCGGGCCGGGGGGATGACCCCTCGGCGTGGATGGAGAGGTTAGCCGCCTTCAGGCCGAAGGTCGAGTGCCCATCAGGATGCCACCGGGGTGGGGCCGCCAGCCGGGGGACCGGCGATCGGCAGGAGGTCCGCCTGTGTCAGCACCGGGGGGAGCGCATCCAGGGCCACGGCGTTCGACACGTCAAACGGGGCGATCCGCGTGCGGCGGAGGGCCAGCAGGCTGCCGCCCGTGCCCAGGGCCACGCCAAGGTCACGGGCCAGCGAGCGGATGTAGACGCCCTTGCCGCTGTCGATGCGGAGCGCCAGCCGCGGCCAGCGGTACTCGATGATCTCGATCGCGTCGATGCGGACCGGGCGCGCGGGGAGCACGGGAAGGGCCGCGTGCTCGGGCGGGGTGTTGCCCGATTCGTCGGCGGCACGGGCGGCATCGCGCGCCAGGTCGTAGGCCCGTTGGCCCTGAACCTTGATCGCGCTGTACGCGGGCGGCCGCTGCATGATCGTGCCGATGAACGCGGGCAGGGCCGCGCTGATGCGCTCGGTCGTCGGCGGGGTGTTCACGGCGACCTCCTGCCGCGGCCCCTCGGCGTCGTCGGTGGTTGTGAACGCCGAGAGATCAACATCGGCGATGTACGTCTTGCTCCCGAGCATCAGCGCGTCGCAGAGGCGGGTGGCCTTGCCGACGAGCACCACCAGCAGGCCGGTGGCCAGCGGGTCGAGCGTCCCTGCGTGCCCGACCTTGACGCGTTTGGGCGCTCCGCCCAGCACGAGCCGACGCCGCACCCATCGGCAGACATCCATCGAGGTGCGCCTCAGCGGCTTGTCGATGAGCATCAGCCCCGACGGCGAGACCGGCGTCTGCGCCGCGGATGATCCGTGCGAACCGCTCATGGTGCGGCCTCCGTTGTCGTGCTCTTGCGCGATGGTCCGCGACTCTCACGCACGAACACCGCGAGGCGATCCTCCGGTGCGCTCATTCCCGGCGGCATCAGCACATCGCGCTCGGCACGATACCCCAGCAGCGCATACGCCTCGGCCTGCGCCCGACGGGCGACGACGAAGTGGGGGAGATGCTCCCGCGTGTACTCGAGCGTGCCCCCGCCGGAGCGCACGACGCGGCCGCGGGTCTGGAACACCATGCTGTCCTCCGCGTGCTCGCTGGCGAGGCTGTCCTTGGGGGTCCACCCCGCGGCACGCAGTTCGATCGCGATCGACGAGGACAGCGCCCCGGGCACGATCGACGGCGCGATCCACTGGAGCGTCGGCGCGAGGACGAGCACCGCGACGATGAGCCCCGCCGCGTGAGCCTGGACATACAGCCGGGCGCGCAGGAACTGGAGCGAGAGCGCCAGTCCCGCCAGCGCAACGCACGCACAGAGGATGATCATCGCGGACACGCCGGTGGTGGCCATGGTCATCGTCGGTGCGAAGAACAGCAGCGCGAGCGCACCGGCGATGAGCCCTGCCGCCGGGAGCCCCGCGGTCAGCAGCCAGATCCACGCCCCCGCATCGGCCGCACGCCGACCCTGTGCCGCGAAGGCCATCCGCGCCGCCAGCAGGGCCGCAGCGGGATACAGCGGCATCGTGTAGTGCGGCAGTTTGGCCATCGATGCCTCGAAGACGATCCATGCGGGGAGCAGCCACGCGAGCAGGAACACCTCCGGCCCGCGGGCAGCGCGGCGAGAGCGGATGTTCGCGATCAGCCGTGCGGCGATCCCCGCGGGTGCATCGGCGCGAAGCGTGGAGACCGTCGCGGGCCAGCCGCGGGCCAGGCCGCGAGCGACACCGGCCAGCGCGAGCATCACCCCGGGCCAGAAGAGCGCGACGCTCAGGACAAGGTGCGTGCCCGGCGGGGCGAAGTGCCCCTCGGTGCTGCCGCGAATCCCGCGGCCGAAGGACTCGCGCCAGGCCTCGCCCAGATACCACGCCAGCCCGAACTCGCGGTGAATCACCAGCAACCACGGCAACAGAACGGCACCGAGAATGAGCACCCCAAAGACAGGACGCAACGCCACCACCCAGCGCACACGCCGATGGGCCACGCACAGCGCGGCAATGGCCAGAACCGCGACCATCGGCGCGATCGGACCCTTGGCCAGCACACTCAGGCCCAGGGCCAGCCAGAACGCCGCGGGCCAGATCCAGCGTTCGCCGGCGGTTGCGGGGCGCGCTGTGCGCGTCGCACCGGCGTAGACCCGCCAGAGAGCGCCCATGCTCGCGATGGTCGTCAGCAGCAGCAGTTGATCCGAGCGCGCCTGATGGGCATCCCATACGACCATCGGCGAAACGCACAGGAACGCCGCGGCGAGCACCGCCGCACGCGCATCGAACATCCGCCGACCGATCATCCACGTTAGCAGCACGCTCAGGCTCGCCGCGACCACCGAGGGCACGCGGTACATCCACATGGCGTCGCGGCTGGCATCGCCCCCGGTAAGCACATACGCGCTGGCCGCCTGCAGCCAGTACGTCAGCGGCGGCTTGTTGAGCCGGGGTGTGCTCGCGTACATCGGGATCGCCAGCCCGCCGGCGTGCAGCCCGATGGGCCTGCCGGGCGATCCCGGGCCGCCCGCCTCGCGTCGCGGGTCGCGCTCATCCGGCGGCAGCGTGACCGACTCGAGCATCTGGCGTGACGCCTGAGCAAAGCGGCACTCATCCCGATCCACCGGCGGCACCGACCACAGCCCGGGCAGATACACTGCGACGCACAGCAGCACCAGCGTCGCCGCCGCCTTCCACGACGACGCCCACGCGAGCCACCGGCCGCCCGTTGCGGATGCGGAGGTGCCCGGCGACAACGCGTCGGGGTGCTGCTCGGGGATCTTTTCGGTGGGGGGCATCACGAGCGGGAACTCTACCACGACACAGCCACCGACCATGCCGACGCAACCGATTGGCCCCGCAGGGAGGTCTTGGCTGTCGGCCAATCTCTGGTGGCTCTCGCTGGCGGTCGGGTTTGTGCTGGTGCTGCTGCTGAACAGGTACGACGCCGGCGTCGCGCAGGCGATTTCCGCCGATCGCCTGCCGGGCGATGTTCGCCGCGAACTGCACGCGTGGCAGCAATATGGCCAGGGCACCGCGACGGTGATGCTCTGCTTGGTCGTCTGGCTCATGGACCCGCGGAACCGCCCGCGCCTGTTCGACTACGGCCTGTGCATCATCATCACCGGCGCGGCCGTCTCGCTGCTCAAGGGCCTTATCGGCCGGCCCCGTCCGAAGTACAACGACCCCGAAACGTTCCTCGGCCCGCTGGGCATGTACCCGGTCACGCCCGCCGGACGGACCGAGCCGTTTCTCGCGCACGCGTGGGACATCACCAAGCCCATCAGTTCCGACCTCTGGTCGATGCCCTCCAGCCACACGGCATTTGCCGTGCTCATGAGCGTGTTCATCGTCTGGCTCTATCCCCGGCTGGCGATCCCCGCGGTGTTTCTCGCGGCGGTGGTCGCTTTTGCCCGCCTGCTCTTTGACGCACACTGGATGACCGATGTGATCGCTGGTGCCGCGATTGCGATCAGCGTCGGCTCTCTGGTCATGGGCGGGCGGTGGATCTCACGCCGGCTCGAATCGCGGTACTCAACGGGGGCCGCTCGTGCTGACTGATCATGTCGCCCTTCTCGACACACTGCTGAGCCGCGCGGCGCACGCCGTCGGGCTCGACCGTGCGGCGGAGCTTTCGCGCACGCTCGCGGACCTATGCGCTCGGGCGGGCGATGCGCCCTCAAGCCCCGATCGCGAACGCGCGTGCGAAGTGGTCGCCGGCTTGGGCAGCGAGGACCTCGGCGCGGTGCTGCGATTCGTCGCCACGCGGTTCCATCTGCTCAATCAGGCCGAGCAGGTGAACATCATTTCCGTCAATCGCCAGCGCATCGCCCAGGCCACGCCGGACCAGCCGCGACCCGAGTCGCTCGATGAGGCGATGCTCCGTCTGCGGAGCCGCGGCCTTGACGCCGCGGGCGTTTCGAGACTGCTCTCGGCGCTGGACGTGCAGCCCACGCTCACCGCGCACCCGACCGAGGCCAAGCGCCGCAGCGTGCTGGACAACCTCATCCGCATCGCCCACGCGCTGCCCGCGAGCACGCCGGGCGCCATCAGCGCCGGCTGGCAGGGCGCGGGCGAGTCGGCGCAGGCCGAACTGATGCTCGAAGGGCTCGTCGAATTGCTCCTGGCCACCGACGATGTGCGTCCGCGACGGCTGGAGGTCATCGACGAGGTCCGCAACGGGCTGTTCTTTTTGCGCGGGTCGATCTGGGCCGTGGTCCCACGGCTTGTGCGCGAGCTGGCCCGCGCCTCGCGACAGGCCTTCGGCGATGATTCGCCCAGCGCACAGAGCCTTCCGGCCATCATCCGCTACCGCACATGGATCGGTGGCGATCGCGACGGGAACCCGCGCGTCACGCACGAGGTCACGCGTCAGACCCTCGCCCTGCTCCGCTCGGCCGCCACCGATCTGTGGGACCGCGAGCTGGCCGAGGTTCAGCAGGAACTCACGCTCAGCACACGCCGCGTGAACATTCCCGAGTGGTTCGTCCGGAGCGTTCGCGAGAGCGACGCGCAGAGCACGGGGCACGACCCGGCGTGGCTGGAGCAGCGGCAGCACGAGCCCGTGCGCGTGCGCCTGGCCCAGATGCGCCACCGCGTCCGCACCGATGCGACCTACAGCGGTTCGGCCCTGCTGGCCGACCTGCGCGACATCCACCGCGCCGTGACGGAGGCCGGCCTGATCCGCGCCGCCGACGGCCGGCTGGGCGACGCGATCATCCGCGCGCGCGTCTTCGGGCTCCATCTGGCGACGCTGGATATCCGTCAGCACAGCCGCGTGCACGAGTCCGCCGTCGCGGAACTGCTCCGCATCGCCGGCGTCTGCGAGGATTACTCGGCCCTGAGCGAGTCGGCGCGCGTGGAGATTCTGCGCAGCGAACTGGCCCAGCCGCGGCCGCTCCGTCCGGTCGATGCGCCGCTCTCGCCCGACACGGCCGAACTGCTCTCGACCCTGCGCGTCGTTCGCGAGGCGATCACGCAGGACCGCCGACGCGTGCGTTCGTACGTCATCAGCATGACCCACGGCATCAGCGACATGCTCGAGGTGCTGCTGCTGATGAAGGAGTCCGGCCTCTCGCGCGTCGAGCGCTTCGCCGGTGCTCCGCCGCGGATCGTCAGTGCGCTTCACATCGTGCCGCTGCTTGAAACGATCGACGACCTCGCCCGCGGCCCCTCGCTGCTGGGAGAGTTGCTCGATGAGCCGCTTTACCGCTCGCACGTGCAGGGCCTCATCGGCGCGAGCATCGCGGGCATGCCCGAGGACCCGTCGCGCCCAACGCAACCGGTGCAGGAGGTCATGCTCGGCTACAGCGATTCGAACAAGGATGGCGGCTTCCTCATGGCCAACCTGTCGCTGGAGCGAGCCCAACGCGACATCGCCCATGCCGTCACCAGCAGGGGTATCGCGCTGCGGTTCTTCCACGGCCGCGGCGGCACCATCGGTCGCGGCGGCGGACGCGCGGGGCGGGCCATCCTCGCCACCCCCGGACCGGCACGAACGGGGCGCATCCGCTTCACCGAGCAGGGCGAGGTGATCAGTTTCCGCTACGCGCTGCCCGCGATCGCCGAGCGGCATCTGGAGCAGATCCTTCACGCGTCGCTGCTGGCCTCGGCCGATCATCGGCCAGGCACAACGCCCGACGCCGCGGACACACGTCCGCATCACGATCTGCTCACGCGCATCGCGCGGGCATCCATGCAGCGATATCGCGAACTGATCGATGATCCGGAGTTCTGGCCGTGGTTCGTCGGCAGCAGCCCGATCAGTGTCATCGCCGGTCTGCCCATCGCCAGCAGGCCCATGATGCGTGCCGTGGGTTCGGGCACCGGCGTGCAGACGACCTTCGACCAGTTGCGCGCGATTCCGTGGGTCTTCTCGTGGGTGCAGATGCGCTGTCTTGCGCCGGGTTGGTTCGGGCTCGGCAGCGCGTTCACCAGTGCCAGCGAAGCGGAACTGAATGCCCTGGCGCAGGACTACCCAAAGAGCCCGTGGCTGAGCACCGTCATCGACAACGCGGCACAGGAACTGCTGCGCTCGCGTCTGCCCATCGCGAGCCTGTACACCCGCCGAGCGGATATGCCCGGCAACACGCGCATCGAATCGCTGCTGGCCAGCGAGCACGCGAACGCGCTGCGGTTCGTCCTGCGCGTCAGCGGCCGGCAGTCGCTGGGGCAGGACACGGCCGTCATCACGCAGCGCATCCGCGAGCGCAACCCGTGGACCGATGTGCTGAACATCATTCAGGTCGAGTTGCTCGACCGCCGGCGCAAGGCCGGCGAGGGCGACCGCGCCATCCTTGACCCGCTCCTGCAGCAGAGCGTCAGCGCCATCGCCGCGGCGATGCAGAGCACGGGATGATCAGGGTGCGTGAGCACCCGGTGCCGACCTGCTCATTGTCCTCGTTACTGCGTTTCCCAAGCCCCGCCGCCGTGGCCGCCCATCGGCATGTAGTTCGGCGACTCCTTGGTGATGCGGATGTCGTGCGGGTGGTTCTCGACGACCGTCGCGCCGCTGACCTTGCAGAAGCGTGCCTCGGTGCGGAGTTCCTCGATCGTCCTGCACCCGAGATAGCCCATGCTCGCGCGGACACCGCCGACCATCTGGTACACAAACTCCGCGAGCGTTCCTCGATAGGCGACCAGGCCCTCGACGCCTTCGGGGACGAACTTCTGCTTCTGCTTGTCGCTGATCGCGCCGCTGTCGGTGTTCTTGCCGCCGGCCGCGCCCGCGTGCTGCTGGTAGCGGTCGCTGCTGCCGGCGTTCATCGCGCCTTCGCTGCCCATGCCGCGGTAGCTCTTGTAGCGTCGGCCCTGTCGGATGACCATCTCGCCGGGGCTCTCATCCAGACCCGCGAACATCGATCCCATCATCACCGCGTGCGCGCCAGCGCCGAGCGCCTTGGCGATGTCGCCGCTCTGGCGGACGCCGCCGTCGGCGATCACCTTCACGTCCGTGCCCGCCACGCCCTCGACCGCCGCGAGAATCGCCGACAACTGCGGCATGCCCACGCCCGTGACCACGCGGGTCGTGCAGATCGATCCCGGACCGATTCCGACCTTCACCGCGTCGGCCCCCGCGTCGACCAGCGCCCGCGCCGCATCGGCGGTCGCGATGTTCCCGGCGATCACGTCAACCTTGAAGCGGCTCTTGAGCGTCCGCACTGTCCGCAGCACGTTCTCGCTGTGCCCGTGCGATGTGTCCACCGCGATGACATCCGCCCCCGCGGCCAGCACGGCCTCGGCGCGCTCGTACTGATCCACGCCCACCGCCGCGCCGCATCGCAGCCGCCCGTGATCGTCCAGCAGCGCCCGCGGATACTCGCTGAGTCGGTCGATGTCCTTGATCGTCACCAGGCCGCAGAGGTTGAACTGGCCATCGACGAGGATGAGTTTCTCGACCTTGTTGCGGTTGAGGATGATCTGCGCCTGATCCAGCGTCGTGTCCGGCGCGGCGGTGATCAGATCGCCCGCGGTCATCACCTCGCGCACGAGCGTCGCCTCGTTCTCGACGAACTTCAGATCGCGTCGAGTCAGAATGCCCAGCACCTTGCCGCGGGGCCGCCCGCCCTCGGTGATGGGGAAGCCCGAAACGCTCAGGCGGCTCATGAGTTGGCGGGCCTTGCCGACGGTGTCATCCGGCGAGAGCGTCTGCGGGTCGCGGATCACGCCGTTGGCGGAGCGCTTGACCTTGCTCACCTCGCGGGCCTGCACGTCGATGGGCAGGTTCCGGTGGATGATCCCGATGCCGCCCTCCTGCGCCAGCGCGATGGCCAGAGCGTGCTCGGTGACGGTGTCCATCGGCGCCGAGATCAGCGGGATCTTCAGCCGGATCGAACGCGTCAGCGACGACGATGTGTCGGCCTCGGCGGGTACGACATTCGAATACCGCGGGATCAGCAGCACATCATCAAAGGTGATGCCCTCGCTGATGATCTTCGCCGGCCGCGGCGCGGCGGGGCTTTCGGAGGTTGTCGAGGATCGCACCGGCCCGGATCGCGTCGAGGTGGCTTCCATTGCTCATCGTTCACGGCCGGTACCGCAGCGTCAAGCCCCGAGCGGGTTCAAGTTCCATGATCGCCCTGCCGAGTCCGCCTCCGCGCGGCCGATCGCCCCGGCCCTGTCCGCCGGGCGCGCCGCCCCGTTACCATCGTGCATGTCCTCCAAGAAGCCCGCCGCCGTTTCTCACGCGCACGCCGCCCACGCCGGTCCGGTGCCCGATGCGGCGCTCGGCCACGACCTGCCAGCGTTCGTCATCCAGACCTCCGGCCAGCCCGCCGACCTGACGCGGCTGGAGCGGGCCGAATGGCTGCTGACCAACGCCCTCGGCGGCTTTGCGATGGGCACCGCGCTCTCCGCGCCGTCGCGCCGGTATCACGGCCTGCTCATCTCCTCGCAGCGGCCTCCCGTCCGCAGGCTCATGGCCCTGAACGCCGTGAGCATCACGCTCGTTCTCCGTCCCGGCACTGGCGACGAGACCGTCTTCGACCTGTCAACCTTCCGCTTCCGCCCGGGCGAGTATCACCCGCAGGGCTTCACCCACCTGCGCAAGTTCGAGAAGTCCGGCGGCGTCTCCTGGACGTGGCAGTGCGGCAGCGTGGAACTGACAAAGACCCTCGCCCTCGCCCACGAGCGCAACAGCGCGGGCGTGTCGTTCTCCATCCGCACCACCGACAATTCGGTCGTCGCCGCGCGTCTGGTGCTCCGCCCGCTCGTGTCGCTGCGCGACTTCCACGCGTTGAACCTCCGCGACACGCGCCGCGACTGGTTCCGCACCGATGTTCGGGCCGAGAGACTGCAGTGCGCGGTGCAGAGCCCGATGGGCGAGCTGTTCCTGTCGCTGGATGCCCCCGGCCTCAAGGCGGGCATCAAGCACGAGGAGCATTGGTGGTACAACTTCCAACTCGAGCGCGAACGCGAGCGGGGGTACGACTTCCTCGAGGACCTCTTCCACCCCGCGACGTTCGAGGTCGCCGTCGATGCCTCATCGCACCCGAGCGTCGCGACCCTCAGCGCCAGTTGCGATGTGCCCAGCGTTGTGGATGTGCCCGCTGCGCTGGCGGAAAAATCGCGGCGGCTGGCGAAGCTCGCCTCCGCGACGCTCGCCCCGCTGAACGCGCCCGCGGTCGCCGCGACGATGGATGCGCCGACGCGCCGTGGTCTGACCGCGCTGGCCATCGCGACGGACGACTTCATCGTCCGCCGCGCTCCGCCGCCCGCGCCGGGCACGAGCGTGATGGAGCGATGGAACGGCTCGCTCGAGGGCGGCGGCGTGTCGATCCTCGCCGGCTTCCCGTGGTTCGCCGATTGGGGCCGCGACGCGATGATCGCCCTGCCGGGGCTGCTGCTGGCATCGCGCCGGTTCGAGGAGGCCGAAAAGGTCCTGCGCACCTTCGCCGCCGCGCGCGGCCCGCGTGGCAAAGGCACGGGCGGGCTCATCCCCAACCTGTTCGATGATTACACCGGCGAGGCCCACTACAACACCGTCGACGCCTCGCTGTGGTTTGTCCAGGCCTCCTGCGCGTTCCTGCGCATGGCCAGCCCCGGTGCCGCGGCACGACGCGAACTGCTCGATGCCTGCCTGGACATCATCGGCGCGTACCGCGAGGGCACCGACTTCGGCATCGCCATGGACCCCGCCGACGGGCTCATCATCGCCGGCAACCACACGACGCAGCTGACCTGGATGGACGCCGCCCGCGACGGCGTTGTCTTCACGCCGCGGTTCGGAAAGCCCGTCGAGGTCAACGCTCTCTGGCACAGCGCCCTGGCCAGCGTCGCGATGGCCATCCGCCCGGAACTCGACGGCCTGGCCGACGAGTTCGACATGCTGCGTCTCCGAGTGGCCGACAGTTTCACCCGCGCGTTCTGGAACCCCGCCCGCGGCTGCCTGTTCGACTGCCTCGTCCCCGATCACGAACAGGCCCACCTGCGGCCGGCGCACTGGACGCCATCCCCGGAGGTCCGCCCGAACCAGCTCTTTGCCGTCAGTCTCGAGCACTCGCCGCTCTCGACCGCCCAGAAGCGGAGCATCCTCAAGATCGTCCATGATGAACTGTTCACGCCGCTGGGCTTGCGAACGCTCGAGCGTGCCGACGGCCGATACCGCGGCCGCTTCCGTGGACGCATGTTCGACCGCGATGCGGCATACCACAACGGCACCGCGTGGCCCTGGCTTCTCGGCCCCTTCGCCGAGGGCCTGCTCCGAGCCGGTGAGTTCTCCGACAGTGCCCGCGCGCAGGCCCGCGCCGCCCTCGCCCCGGCCCTGTCCAGACTCGACAAGGACTGCCTGGGCACCCTCGCCGAAGTCTTCGATGGCGACGACACGACCGCCGAGCCTCAGGAGCCGGGCGGCTGCCCGGCTCAGGCCTGGAGCGTCGCGGAGGTGCTTCGGGTGTCGCTGCTTGCCTGGGGCGCGAAGTAAGCGGTGCTTTGGTCAACGATCGGAGAGGCCGCATGAGGCAAGTCGTGATCGACTGGAATGTGAACGACACCCCGGATGACATCCGGCGATTCTCGGCGGCCCTTGGAGATATCTACGCGTCGGAACCGCCCCAGGCGTGGCGACTGGACCTCGCCGCGTGCAGATACATCGGACCTGATGCGTCGGCGATGATCTACGCGCTGTGGATTCGAGACCGTCAACGAGGTCTGCGTTGCGAGGTCATTTTGCCGGATGGACCAGAACCCCTGCGGGCGTTCTGCGAGTTCGTCGGTCTGAAGCACTATCTGCACAGGGGCCCGCGACCGGATCCGGATCACCCCAGGTGCGAGACAGTCCCGCTCAGCAACTTTTATCAGTCGCCCTACATCGTCTCTGGTCCGGTCGTGCGACTGGTCGAGCGTCATCTTCCCATGACATGTGAGTTCCAGGACTATCTCCAGACCTGCATCACTGAAGTTGTGCAGAACATCATCGATCACGCCGAGTCGCCGGTCGGGGGCGTGCTCGCCGCACGCTTCATCAGCTCGCGGAGCGAGGTCCGAGTTGCGGTTGTAGATCACGGCCTTGGCATCCCGAAGCGCACACGGCTGGCGCTCGGACTCGGGGGATCGGACCGGGACATTTTGCAGAGCGTGATGCAGGGTGGAATGAGCTCGAGGTCGCAAGCCCATAACCAAGGGCTCGGGCTCAAGAACTTGGTGGACATCGTGCAGAACCATCAAGGATCACTACTTCTGTTGTCGGGCGATGCGGTGGCCTCATCGTCCGAAGGCCGGGAAATCCGATACTTCGAAGCAGAACGCCGGTTTCCCGGAACCGTCGTATGCTTTTCGCTCAAGACCGAGCCCCATGAATGAGCACACGCCACAATCCGCTCCGCCCGTTCTAGATGTCGCGAAGATCATCGGAAAGACGGGTCCCGAGGTCAGCGCAGCGCTCGCTGTTGCCGCAAGTGCCGCGCGGGTGTTGTCCAGCTCGTCGGCGGTTCGGCTGTCGTTTCATGGAGTTCGTGGCGCATCTTCGAGTTTCTTCAACGCGCTGTTGTTGGAGTTGCACCGCTTGGGAGGGGCTGACGCGATCCCGGATCGGCTGATGATGGACTTCGACTCGGGGGCCCAGAAGTTTGTCTACGACCGGTCGCTGAACGCCTATCTCAAGAGCCACCAGCCGCCTCGTGCCGCGAGCTGAGCCCTCGGCATGCAAAACCGGCCCAATCGTGGTGGGCGTGCGCTCGATTCCGCCTCGGGCCTTCCCTGAATCCGTCCCTCATGGCCGGTCTCCCGGCCGGGCCGCACCCCGGCCCTCTGCGTAAACTTCCTTGCGGGTCCGACCGGGTTCTCACTCCCTCCGGCCCGCCGCGTCCTGTTTCCGCCCGCACATCAACGAGAGGATCACCATGACCGCCCTCGCCTCCGCTCCCGCGAAACTCAACGGCCAGCTCATCGACGTCCGTTCAACCCTTGGCGCGCAGGCCGATGCGTTGCTCGGCTACAGCACGCCCAAGATCGCCAAGGACAAGATCCACGCGCCGGGTCCGGACTTCATCGACCGCGTCTTCTCGCAGACCGATCGCAACGTCCCGACCCTGCGGAACTTCCAGACCATCCTCAACACCGGTCGCCTGGCCGGCACCGGCTACGTCAGCATCCTGCCCGTCGACCAGGGCATCGAGCACTCCGCCGGCGCGTCCTTCGCGCCGAACCCCGCGTACTTCGACCCGGAGAACATCGTCAAGCTCGCCATCGACGGCGGCTGCAACGCCGTCGCCAGCACGCTCGGCGTGCTCGCCAGCGTCAGCCGCAAGTACGCCCACAAGATCCCGTTCCTGGTCAAGTTCAACCACAACGAGATGCTGACGTACCCCAACGTCTTCAAGCAGTCGTACTTCGGCTCCATCAAGCAGTGCTACGAGATGGGCGCTCTGGCCGTCGGCGCGACGATCTACTTCGGCAACGATTCCAGCCGCGATGAGATCGCGTACGTCAGCGACATGTTCGAAGAGGCGCACGCTTACGGCATGGTCACCGTGCTCTGGTGCTACACCCGCAACAACGCCTTCAAGGTCAAGGGCGCAGACGGCAAGAGCACCGACTACCACGCCTCAGCCGACCTGACCGGTCAGGCCAACCACATGGGCGCGACGATCAAGGCCGACATCATCAAGCAGAAGCTCCCGACCAACAACGGCGGATACGCCGCGCTGAACACCGGCGCCTCGGCCTACGGCAAGTGGGACAAGCGCGTGTACACCGATCTGGCAGGCTCCGATGAGGCCGGCCACGGCGGGCACCCGATCGACCTTTGCCGGTACCAGATCGTCAACAACTACATGGGCCGCGTCCCGCTGATCAACTCCGGCGGCGAGAGCAAGGGTGCCAGCGATCTGGCCGAGGCCGTCGCCACCGCCGTCATCAACAAGCGCGCGGGCGGCATGGGCCTGATCTCCGGCCGCAAGGCGTTCCAGAAGCCCATCGGCGAGGGCGTGAAGCTCCTCCACGCCGTGCAGGATGTGTACCTCGACAAGTCCGTCACGATCGCCTGATCGCGACGAACAACCGCCCGATCATCTTCAAGCCCCGCGTGCCCCTCGGCACGCGGGGTTTTTGCTTGCGCCTCTCGATGCCCCGATGCCCCACGCCTCGATGCCGTCTTCTACGTCGGCTGCCCCGTTCGCAGCGCAAAGACCATCTGCCAGATCCGGTCCGCTTCGCCACGCTCGATCAACTGCACGGGCGTTGATCCCTCGAACGCCTCGCTCGGCGTGATCATCCAGTCACGCAGCGCTGCCGGAGCCATGAGTTCGCGCAGCGCCGCGGCGAGCCGCTCGAGTTCCTTGAGCCGACGCAGCATGTCCGGTCGGAGAGCACTCGACGACGACTCGGTGTTGCTCAGCGTTCGGAGTGACACGCCCAGGAGACGCGCGAACGTGACCTGCGTCATTCCCAGCGCCTTGCGCGTCGCGATGCCCGAAGCTGACGACTGACTCGCCGAGGGCTTCACCGCGGGCCGACGGGTCCGGACGGGCCGGGCCGGCGCTGAACGAGAGCGGGTGGAGGCGGATGGCATGGCGTGCTCCTTGTTCAATGATCGTCCATCATACGCAGAAAAACAAGCAGATGTTTACGCAAATGTGCGTGTCACGGTGCGTCCGGCACGGCGGCGGACTCCCCCTCGCCCAAACGTGTCACGAACACAACCACGTTCGTCCCGCTGCGGTCGGCGGCCGAGGGCACACGCAGGCCCGAGAAACCGACGGCCGCCGAGAGCCGACCGATCGCCTGCGTCAGCGCCTCCGCGTGCTCACGGTTTGCTCGTTCCCATTCCACATTCCGCAGATCCTCAAGACTCACCCCGAGAGCGCCGCAAACGTCGCGATCCCGCAGATCGAGCACCCGCCGCAGCCTTAATCGCACGCCACGAAGCACAAGGTGCAGCGCGTCGGGCAGCTTTACTCCGTAGCGACGATACTGCGCCAAGGCCTCGCGAACGGCTCCTTCGGGAGTCCCCGCCGCGTGGAGGACCGCGAGCGTTCCCGGCGCGATCCAGCGTGAGCCATGCACCCGCGACCCCGCGCCGCTGAGGAGGTCTTCGAGCGAGGCGTACGCCGGCTTGACGGCCCGAAACACCACGCCGTCAATCTCAACCCACCGACGATCCTTGTAGAGATTCACCAACGCGGCACGCAATGCCCCCGCCCGCTCATGTTCCCGCATGCCCTTGGCAAGTCGCAGCGTCATGACGCACCCACGAGCATGTTCCTGCCCTGATGAACTCGGTGCCCCGATGCCTCACGCCTCGATACCGTCTTCGCAATCCACAACCCGAACAATGGCCGATGGCCGCCCCGCTTACTGAATAAACCGCATCCGCCCAAAGTCCGGCACGCTCACCGGGTTCCCGCCCGTGAAGCTCGGGAAGTACACGAAGAACGCTCGTCCCAGCATCAGATCCCGCGGCACCACGCCCCGATGCTCGCTCATGCCGCGATCGTTCATCAGTGCGCCGACCCACGGATCGGGCGCGGGCCACAGCCGTCCGTCTTGGCTCTGCGGGCTGTTGTCGCCCAGCGTGAAGAACTGATCCTCCCCAAGCACGATCGGCGCATCGGGGTGCGTCGCGAACGCCGGGCCCGCGGCGACAATGCCCGTGCTCGACCGCGCCTCGAACCTCGCCGGTTGATAGTGCAGATCGCGGTCGAGTGTCAGGTGCGATAGCCGCGCGGGTGCCGAACTGACCCACTCGATCGTCGCCGGCGTGTACAGCCCCTCGAACGCGAGCGGGTTGTCGTTCGAGCTGCTCGCCTCGCTCAGAATCGCCGACAGCTCCCGTCCGGTCGCGAAACGGATCCGCTCCTTGGGCGACCACTCATACGCCCCGCGCGCCACGATCCGCGAGTCCACGCGGACCTCGAGCTGCTGGTCAACGTGCCAGACCTCCAGCGAGAACCTGCCGCTCGCCGGCAGCCGCACGGACTCGCTGGCGATGTCCTTCCACGGCGCATCGTTGCCCGGCGTGACCGGACGCATCCGCAGCCGCGCCTCCGGCCCGCTCGCGCCGCCGACGATCTCGCCGACGAACTCGTGCTGACGCGCGACCAGCCTGGCCCCGACGCTCTGGCCCGCGTTGATCGTCCCATCGCGGAGCGTCACGCCCGCGCCGATGCGCACATCGCTCACGGGGAACAGCCGCGTCCGCAGCACGCCGTTGTCGTTGTACGGGTAAAAGTCCGACACCGCCCGCGGCACATTGCCCAGCATCGGGGGCGAGAGCCAGAGCGCCGCGTTGTTCCACGCGATCACGCCCGTCCGCCCGGCCTCGGTGTTCACGTCGTACGCGCCGCCGCCCGCCGCGGCGGCCCCCGTCACGCGTGTCACGCCGGGTCCCGCGATCATCGGCGGCACGAACGGGCTGCCGCCAACCCCCGCCGCGCTGCCCGATTCGGCCGGCTCCATCGATGAGTCGTACACGCGCTGCCAGATCGTGTTCTGCACGCGATCGGGCTTGCGGGCGATGGTCCACCCCGGCGCGTCCCACGCCGCGGGCGAGCCGTCGGCGTTGGCCGGGCGGACGAACACATCGCCATCGACCAGCGCGATCTGCTCGCCGGGAAGCCCGACCAGCCGCTTGATGAAGTTCTGCGAAGGGTTGCTCGGGAACTTGAACACCACCACGTCAAAACGGCTCGGCTCCTCGAGCAAGTACAGGTACTTGAGCACAAGAATCCGGTCGCCCGCGCGCGACGGAACATCCGCACGCGAGAACGCCTCGCCCGTGATCGGATCACGGACGGAGATCGGCGGACGCCCCAGCGCCCGGTTGCCCTGCAGCGGCTCGGCGAACTGCCGCGACTCATCGGTGTAGTACGCCGGCACCACGGGCCAGTCGTTGCCCGTGCGCGCGTTGGTGAATCGCATGTGCGCACCGAGCAGCGTCGGGGCCATCGAGCCGGTCGGGATGATGAACGCCTCGCACACGAACGAACGCGCGGTGAACGCGAAGATGAACGCGATGATCAGCGACACGACCGTGTCCTTGACCGATTCCTTCGTGGTGTGCGCTGTCGCCTGCGTGCTCATGTCGGTGCTCGATCAGTCAGAGGTTCATCGCCATCACTTGCGCGTTGCGGGAGTGCTCCGCCCGTTCGCCAGTCCGCGGCGGGAGAAAGTGGGGGGCCGGTCGCCGGTCATCCATCGCCGCCCCGCTCACGCGGGGCCGGGCTTGCCATCGGGCTCGCCGCCAGTTTGCGGCCCGTTCTGCGGCCCGTTCTGTGGCCCGTTCTGTGGACCGCTCGGGGGGCCACTTGGGGGCCCATTCTGGGGGCCGTTCTGGGGGCCGTTCTGGGGGCCACGCGGGCCGCCCGGTCCGCCCGGTCCGCCCGGGCCACCTTGAGGCCCGCCGACGTTCGGTGGTCCACCGCGTCGGCCATCGCGCCGCGGCTCAGGCCGGCCGTCATTGCGAGGTCCGCCGCGACGATCATCTCGCTCGCCACGCCCCGGCCCGCCGCGCCCGCCATCACGACCCCCGGGGCGCGGCCCGCCGCCCTGACCCCCACCGGGACCGCCAGTCGGACCACCGCTCGGCCCACCGCCAGGCCCGCCACCGGACCCGCCGCCCCCGGACCCGCCGCCCGGCCCGCCGCCGCGGAACTTGCTCGGCGGCACAAGCCGATCCGCACGAGCCTTGTCGCGCTGGTTCTGATCCATGACCCCACCCTGCCTCGGCGCAGCCGGCCCGCCACCGCCTCCACCACCCGAGCCCGGCGCATCGTCGTCCTCATCACCGCCGCCCGCTGCGCCGCCCGCCGCGTTCTTGCGACCCGCGTTCTCCACGGGTGAGAGCGACTCGACGGGGTACGCCGCGTCTTCGTTGGTGCGGTCCAGCCGCACGAGCACAAGCTGCGTGAGGATCTGCGAGTCGATCACGATGCCCGGGCCGTCGGGCGTCATGACAACCGACTTTTTCCGGGGCAGGTTCGCACGCAACTGGTCGTACGTGCTCTCCTCGTATCGCAGGCAGCACATCAGCCTGCCGCAGCGACCGGAGATCTTCAGCGGGTCGAGCGTGGCCTTCTGGATCTTGGCCTGCTTCATGCTCACGGGCTTGAGCACCTTGAGGAACTGTCGGCAGCAACAGTGCTGGCCGCAGCGCTCGTAGTCGGCGTTGAGCCTCGCCTCATCGCGAGCGCCGACCTGTCGCATGTCGATGCGGGTCTTGTAGATGCTCGCCAGTTCCATCACGGCGGGACGGAAGTCCACGCGCTGGTGATCATCATCGGGCGTGACGAACGAGAACGTCAGCCGCTCGCCGCCGAGGATCGGCTCGGCGTCGATGATCTTCATTTTGTGATCAAGCCCGACGTGCCCAACCACCTCGCGCGCCCTTCGGATCAGGTCCGGCTTCTGAGCCTCGATAGCCGCCTGGCGGTTCAGGTCCTCCACCGTCGCCACGCGCAGCACGCGGCCGTCGGTGTGGAACGGATAATCGCGACCGCCCGAGTTGTCGATGTACTCGAGCATCTGCTTGCGTGTCACCGCGTGCCCGCACCCGGCGTTGGGGCAGGTGCTCGTGAGCATCTCGGCCAGTTCCGTCCCGCGATGCGTGCGGCAGACCAGTTTCGACCCGCACCCGGGCTTGGCGTCGCCGTCGTACGGAAACTCGCCGATCATCCGCATCGCCCCGAAGCGGACCACGATGCTCGTCGGCGGCTTGAGCGCCTCGTACGCCGCCTTATCCGCCGCAAGGTCCGCCTCGAACTGTGGCAATGGGTAGATGGGCATAGTCGTTCCGAATCACTTCCGCGCCTTCGCCCGGGCCATCACGGCCGGGGCGAGCCGCTCCGCCTTGCCGCGGCGAACAACGCCGGCAGCCTCTCGATCGCCTTGAACTCCAGCATGCGCTGGTTCGCCACGCCGAAGAACAGCAGCGACTCGGTCCGCTCATCGAGCACCACGAGCATGTCGTCGCCGTTGCCGCGGTCCAGCGTCAGCATCGCCGCGTCGCCGCGAGCCACGGCCTCGTCGGCCATCGCGCGGTTCCCCGCCCCGCTGGCCAGCACATAGCCCAGCAGCGCGCTCAGCGCCATCGCGCTGAGCACCAGCCCGCGCGTGCCCATCGCCAGCCGACGCTCGCCCGTGCTCTCCCCGCCCGACGCGACGATCTTCTCGTTGCTGTTCATCAGCGAGTCCTCCCGCCCGCGGTCGAGCGTGCATCGTCCGCAAGGTTCCGGTACGCGAAAACGTCGTATCGCTGCTGCGACTGGTTGTACTTCAGCCCGATGAGTTCCTGATTCACACGATCGAGCACGTACAAGTAGTTCGACGCCGCCGCCTGCGCACGCCCCGACAGCATCAGATACTCACCCCGCGGCCTGGTCTGCGGCACGGGCGGCCCCGCCGGCTGCGCCAGCGCCACACCCTCCAGCCCCGGCAGCCCACGCAGCCCCGCCAGATCCATCGCCCCCGTCAGTGCCCCCGCACGCCCCGCCCCGCCCGCACCCCCGTTCCCAAAGCTCATCCCGCGGCCCACCGCGAACGACACCGCCAGAAGCAGCGCCACATTCACTCCCACGAGCACCTGATTGACCCGCCGACGCGTCGTCCGATTCATCGTGCGCTCCATGTTCCCCCCGGTCGGCCCCGCGAGATGACCTTCATAAACAGTGCCCGGTTCAAGCCCATCCCGACCCGCGTCGGTATGAACATCGACAACGGCATCAGTCCTGGTGCGAGCGCTTGGTCGGCAGGAAGTTCGCCGCCACCACCAGCGCCGCCAGCCCGACCATGCCGATCGTCACCAGAATGCTCGTCCCGGCCGTGGCCGTGTTCGGGTTGATCGTCGGTGGCTTGATCGCTTCCTTCTTGGCCTTGTCCGTCGGGGCCTGGAACTGCGCGCTGGCCACGCTCACCCCGCCGGCCAGCACCGACGCGATCGCCATCATCACCAGCATCGTCCCGCGCCGCGACCGTCCCTTGATCTGCTTGCTCATGCGTCTTCTCCGGGTGAATCGACTTCGAACCTTCGTGAATGCTACGTCGCCGACAACGCCTCTGCGGCGGGAATCGTCCCCATGAACCGATCCGTCAACGGATGGCTCAGTCGCTCAAAATCCCGCCGGGCCAGATCCACTGTCTTCCAGGCGGCGCTCCGCTGACGCATCGCCGCCACGTAGTCCTCCAGCAGGATCGCCCGGATCGCGTACCACCGCCCCTGATACTCCACCACCTCCTGAAACAGCCCATCCGGCGGCTGCTCATCGCACCAATACACAAACACAAACGCCGAGCGGAACCCCGTGCCGAACAACTGCGACCACACCCGCAAACTCCGGCAGTCATCCTCCGTCACCCAGCACTCCAGCCGAGCGCTCCCACCCCGCGGCCCCCCGGACACCAACTGCCGACCTGCAACCTTCCGCCCCTTGACATCCACCAGCAGGTTCACACGCTCGGAATACAGCACGAAGTCAAAGCTCTTCAGCGCGAGACCGCCGCCGATTCCGACCCGCTGGCCGCCATCGGCACCACTGGCTCCTCCCCCCGCGCCGTCCGCCCGAGCCAAAAATGCCGCGCTCAACCCCCCGCCCTCCGGCAGCAGCGCCTTGCGGGCATCATCCACGCTCACATACGGAATCCGCCGATTCCGCAGCGACTGCTCGAACGCACGCTCATAGTGGAGCCGATCCATGATCACGGCGGCGAGTGTAACCGATCCGCCCCTCGGCACACGGGCCCCGTTCGGGTCCGCCATCGTGAGCATCGGGCCATCCCGACGGACGATCCCACGCACCGGGGACAAGAATGTGCGGCCAGCCGCCCGATCTGGCCGTAAACTACCTCAGACCCTTTCTGTGACGACCGAGGTAC
>JAJTHN010000029.1 GCA_021297895.1 Phycisphaeraceae bacterium
CACCCTCTCAAGTTCCTCCCGCTCCGTGCTGGTCAGATTCAACGGCGTCCGTGTGCTCATCGCTTCGACTCCAGAGTACCCGGAGTCGATACGCGCATCCCTACAATCGGTTGCGCCCTCCTTCAAGTCAGGTCACTAGCGCACGAAATGCGGGACGGTGCCCGGTCCATCCAGCCCCCCGCACCACGGGCAGACCGACCGCCCGCGAGCACTCGCCCCAACGGGGCGCCCCTCACGGACCGTCGCCACGGGTGGAGCCCGCGCTGGGGGGGGGCGGGCGCGCAACCCGTGGAAAGCGTCCCTCCTGACCCTGCGCCGGACTGCCCCGGAGGGGCAGAGGCAGTTCCGCCCCACCGTGCCGACACGCTCGCCACCCGAGCCGACTGCCTTGAGCGGGGGTGCCGGGGGCAGCTGCCCCGGCATCGGCGGGGCAGCGCGATTATCCCTTCGTTGCCGCACTCGCCTCAGCCGACGGTGGCGGACTGCTCAGCATTCGCAAAGTCCTGATCCAACGCCCCATTGCCAAGCCAGCGGGATTGACGTCCGTGATCGGGCTCTCCTGATGCGCAACGTGCTTGTTGCGGTAGTCGTACACGGCGGACAACTCTTCGAGCACCTTGCGGCTTCCCGCGAAAAGGAACGCCTGCTTCACCGAATCGAAGACGCCGCCGATCTTCGCCTTGTCGTTCAGCGCATAGTCCAGACAGTCCCGCAAGAGCCCCATGGGCATGAGTCCGCTCTGGAACAGCAAGGTCTTCCGCAGATTCTGGGCCACCCGCTTGTACCATTCGGCGGGCCGAGCCTGTGTGCCCTGGAAGTATGGCTCAAACCAGGTCTTCTGGTCCGTTGGCAGCCCCGGCACGAGCGGCCCGAGCTTCTGCTCGATCAGCGCCTTGGCGGCGTTGTCCAGCGCGCCCAGCAACGCCGTAAACGCGGGCGCGAGGTTCACACCCTCGTGCTTGGTCAGGATTCCGAAAAACAGGATCGATTCATCCGCCGCCTTGCGGGCTGCTTCCGGCAGCGCATCGAGCGTGGCCTGATCGACAAACGCGGGGAGCGCGGCCTTCACGTCCTCGGCGATCGCCTCGGCGAAGAGGGGCGCCGCCTCCTGCATCTCCTTCTCGTGGACAAGCGTTTGTAGCGCCGGGGCGCACGCGCGGACCAAGTGCGCGAACTCCCCGCCGCTCATCGCCTGCATCCCGCTTTCGGTGACGTAGACGTACTGCCACTTCGTACTAACCTTCGACGCCGCCTCGCACCACGCCACCGCGGCACGCGCCTTGCGGGAGACGTCGGTGTCCTCACGCCCCTTGGTCTCGACGAGGTACATCAGCCCGTCGTCGCCGCGCACGAAAAAGTCCGGCGTATAGGTACTCAGTTGCCCGTTGGCCTTCACATAGTCGATGCGGAGCGCCTGCGGCCCGGCGTTCTTGGCAAACGCCGCTACGCCGTTGCCCGCAAGGTCCAGCCCCGGCACAAGAGCGGCTTCCAACCCGCCCCGGCACGGAATCAGGTTGAACATCGTCTTGGCAGCGGCCTTGCACGGGTTGCGCTCGCTGTGCGATGCCGGGTACGGCTTCCAGTCCTTCAGGGACACCGGCGGCAACTCGGGGGTCCGCACTTCGGTCTGCATCGTCCGGTCCCGCACGAGCGGAACAAACACGTGCAGCACGTGCGTCGCCACGTCCGGATCACCCAGCCGACCCCCCAGTCGCGGATCGTACAGACTCACCGCCTGCTCGAACAGCACTTCCTCGATGAACGACTGGATCAGCCCGCCGATCTTCGGGAACAGTCCCTGCACCTTGCACTCAGCCTCGATGAGCGTGACGTAGTAGTTCACGGCCATGTTGTTCACGGCCATCAGCGGCATGTCGATCCGCAGCCGGGTCAACAGTTCGCCCGTCGTCAGCGACCGTCCCTCAAAGCCGATCACTCGGTCGGTCTTGGTGTCCAGCGGTAACTTCTTGAGCTTCGCGAAGCCCGCCTTCACGTCCGCCATCGACGGCGCATCGAGCATGGGTTTGCGCTTGACCCCGGCGGACAACTGCGGCAGGACGATGTCGAGTTTCGCAGCGTCCTTCTTCGCGTCCACGAAGATGTCCACCGTCGTCTTCTGCGGCTTGTCCGCATCGGCGATCTCGGGGATCACACCCTCTTGTTCCAGTTCCTCCCGGTACAACTCGGCGAAAGCCGGATGGTCGATGACCGTCACCGTCTCGATCGCCCCCCCCGGCGTTCCCGGCCCCGTCATACGCCGCAGGCCGCGCCCCAGCGTCTGCTCGGCCAGAATCTTCGAGTCGGCGCTGTACTTGCGCAGCGGCACAATCGTCGTGACGTTTTTGACGTCCCAACCCTCGCGCAGCATCAGCACCGACACGATGCACAGGTACGGCGAGTCGCCCGAATCCAGTTCGCGGCTGAGCTTGCGCAAGGCCTTGAGATCCTCATCGGTAATGTCCCCTTCCTTTTCGACGAAGACCGCCTGACGCTCGTCGCCGGACCCCTTCATCACGATCTTGCCCTTGAGGTTCGTGTGCAGGTTGATCGTGCGGCCCTTGAGCAGCGGAAAGACCTCGGGGTCATCGTTCAATCGCTTGGTGATCTCGTCGGCCTCCTGCGTGCTGTTGCACATGACAAAGAGCAGGGCTTTCTTGCCGAACTTCTGCCAATCCTCCATGGACGCCTGCCAGCGGTTGTACCCCAGCCGCAGGTGAGGGTCGAATCGATACGCCGCGTTGACGCTCGGTCCCTCCTTCAGCTTCTCGGCCTTCCCGATGATCGGGAACTTGACGATCCCACCGTCCACCGCCTCGCCCAGCGGCGTGTCACAGACGCAGTGCTTGAACAGGTTCCCCTGGTCGTCCTTGGGCGTGGCCGAGAAGTCCAGTTGATGCACGACGCCGACGCCGCCCTTCCGCCGACAGCCCTCGTGAAGTGCTTCAATCGCCTCGTTCCACGCCGAGTCCGGGTCCCAGACATGGTGTGCCTCATCGTTGAGGACCATGATCGACCTGTGCGCCGCGATGCGCTCGCGCAGGGCCTCGCCCACATCCAGCGCGCTCGCCTTGCTCACGCTTGGGCCCATGAAGGTGTGATACTCCGCATCCTTCTTCCCCTTGCGCTTGGAGGGGTCGTAGAGCCGATGGATGTTGGTGAGGTAGATCACCCCGCCCGTGGCCGCGCCGCCTGCCGCATCCTGTTCCACGACGCTGATGTTCCAATCCCCGCGCCACTCAGGCGGGATGATCGGGTCGCCGCCACCACGCAGCGCCGGCGGGCCAAAAATCTTCCCCCCCGCGAAGTCGTCCTTCAGCCGCTCGTACACCGTCAAGCCCGGCGCGATCATCACGAAGTGCTTGGCCATCGGCGAATCGCTCTCAAAGACCGCGTGGAAGTACGACCACGCGATGGCCAGCGCCATCGCCTTGGTCTTCCCGCTGCCGGTGGCCATCTTGAACGCCGCCCGCGCCCACGCATCCTCTTCGGGCGGCACGCCGTGGGCCGCAACTTCGAGCAGCGGCCCGCCGTACTCGGCAAGAATCTGGCTCACACGATCAGTCTTGCGCACCTCTTTCAGAAAAATCAGCGTCTCGATCGCCTCACGCTGGCAGAAGTAGTACCTGAACTCCACGTCCCCATCCGGCCCTGGCACCCGGTGTGAACGCTCGAACCAGTAGTGCAACAGCGTCCGCGTCGTCCTGCTCGCGCCGGGGTACTCGTTCTCACGCCACTCCCGCACCAAACCCCGCAGCGTGTTCACCACCGGCAGTTTGCTCGGTCGGCGGCGGGCCACCACCAGCGCGGGCTTGCCCGGCTGGTCCGCCCGCGCCCGGTGGGCCACCGGCTCCTCCCACGGCGCATACAGGGGCGAGACCGCGTCGATGTTCAGTTCGCTCGGCGTGGCCTCGTTCATGGTTGCTCGCCCTTGCCCTTCTTGGGGTTCTTGTCACCTTTGGTCTTGGGCAGCGCCTTGGCCTTGGCTTCGAGTTCGCGAATCAGCTCTGCGTCCGCCCGGGCTTCGATCTCGTCACGCCGCCGCTCCTCGAACTCGGCGTACTCGGCTTCAGCCGCCTTGTCCGCCCGCTCCCGCGTCATTCGCCCGGCATCGGGCAGCACCTCCCGCTCGTTGAACCTCAGGAACTCGTCGAGCTTCGTGCGCCAATCACTCAGGAACACCTGCTTCCGCCGCTTGGCCTGATCCTCGGCGTAGTCCAGGAACATGACCACGATCCGGTTCAGCCCGTCGATCTCCTCGGCGCTCAGGTAGTTCTTGGCGATGGTCACATCGCCCTTGCGGACGACGTCCCCCTTCCAACTCGTCAACCCCATGTTGGGCTTCTTCGCATCCGCACGCGACGCGATCAACTCGGGCGCGGTCTTCCCCGTCGCCGCAAAGTGCAGTTTGTTCTGAATCGTCTGGAAGAAGACGGCCACGTCCGGGGACTTCGCTTCGTAGTCCGCCGCCAGCGCGAGAATCTCCTTGACCCGCAGATAGACCCGCTTCTCGCTCGCCCGGATGTCCCGGATGCGCTCCAGCAGCTCATCGAAGTAATCCGGCACGCCCACGCCCGGCGGGTTCTTGAGCCGCTCGTCATCCATGGTGAAGCCCTTCACCAGATACTCCGAGAGCCGGGCCGTCGCCCACTGGCGGAACTGCGTCCCCCGTGCCGACCGCACGCGGTACCCCACGGCCAGAATCGCTGGCAGGCTGTAGTGTTCGATTTCCCGGGCGACCTCGCGGCCGCCCTCGGATCGAACTATTCGATATCGTCGAATAGTTGCCGCGGGGTCGAGTTCCCCCTCGGCGTACAGCTCGCCAAGGTGGTGGTTGACCGTGCCAACGCCGATCTGGAACAACTCAGCCATCAGGGCCTGCGTCAACCAGATGGTCTCGGCCTCAAACCGGCACTCCACCCGCGTCCGCCCGTCCTCGGTCTGATACAGCACGATGCCCGAACGTGGCGGGGGGGGCGGTGGGGGCGGAGAGGGGGGCGGCGTGGAAGCGGGTGTCTTGGCCATGATTTACACCTTCACCCCAACCGTGATGCTCGTGTCACACCCGAACACATCCACCACCTTGACGCACGCCGTATAGGTGCCCGCCTTCGGGTACTCATACCCCGCCGTGCTCACCGTCACGAGGCTCCGGTCCTTGCGCGTGCGGTAGTCCTGCCAGTGGTGGTTGAACGGCTTCCCCCCCTCCGCGTGCCAGTCGAAGTCGATGGCCCAGAAGTCGATGAAGTCGAACCCGCTCTTGATCGCGCGCTTGCGGATCTCCTCCAGTTCCTTGTTGTCGATCTGCGCCAGCGACGGCAGGAACTTGGTCAACTTGATATCGACCGTGGTTCCCTCTTTGGTCTTCCGGTACACCGGCTCGGCCTCCAGCACAGCCACCTCCAGCCATGGCGGCGGGTCCTTGCGGTTCCGCTCCATGATCTCCTTGGGGATCGGCAGCGGGTACATCTTGATGCCCGTCTCCGCCTCGATCGCCGCCATCCGCTGGCGGATGTCCATCTCGAAGTCCCACGCCAGGCAGTACACCTCCGTCGCCCCCATCCCCGCGGCGGCCTGCGCCACGGCCCGGGCCTCGCCGGCGGTGAAGATGCCGTCGATCCCGTCCACGTGCACCAGCGCCCGCCCCTTGCGCCCGTGGATCAAGGGGCTGGACGACTTGGCCGGGTCCAGAATCTCGGCCTTGAAGAACTCCAGAACGACCCGTCTGTGTTCCGTGTCAGCGCCCTTGAGGGCCTCCTGCTGCCACCACTGCCGCTCGTAGCGGCCCAGGTTGTGGACATCGAAGGAGCGGTACGGCTTGCCCTCGGCGCTGAGCGTGCGCTGCACATCGATGAGGCGCTTGCGGGTGGTGTGGATGGCGAAGCGGCCCAGGTCGGCCATGATCCAGCGTCTTCCGAGTTTCTCAGCGACAGCCCCAGTTGTCCCCGAGCCACAAAAGAAGTCGGCCACGAGGTCGCCAGGATTGGTCGACGCGGTGATGATTCGTTCGATCAGGGCTTCTGGTTTCTGAGTGGCGTACCCGGTCTTTTCGTCGCCGATTGAGTTGACTGGCTCGATGTCAGACCAGAGATTGTTGACCACGACCCCTTTTCTGTCCTTGAGATAGTCCTTGTATCGCGGGTGCTTTCCGCCTAGCTGGACGAAGCGCTTCTCCTCTTTTAGTCTCTTCAGCGTCTCGTCGGAGTACGTGGCCAAGGCCTGAAGTTGGTAGCGGCCTCGCCCGTCGTTGTCGTCGTTGGTGAAGTAGCTATCGATGTAGTCTTGCGAGTACGGTTTGAACTGCCGATTGAACGTGTACGACGAGGTCTTGGTGAATACCAAGATTGAATCCGTGTCGAACGAGAACCGCTGGGCAATGGCCTTGCTGCTTCCAGTGTTTGTCGTTCGCGGCCATACGATCTCCGACATCTGGCGGTCGGCACCAAATGTTTCGGATAAAACTTGTTTGAGCGAATGACCAACATGCCAGTCGCAATGAACGTACAACGTCCCGCGTTCCGTAAGAAGTTCCTTGATGATCGCCAAGCGATCGGCCATCGTTGAGAGGTACGAGCCAGTCCCTCTTCCCCACATATCTCGATAGGCCACCATCTCCATCGCCGACTGGTCTTTGGTTACCTCCTCACTTCCGTCCCCCACAGGTACGTCCATCGTGAAGTCCGCGCCGACATCAAACGGCGGGTCGATGTAGATCAAGTCGATCTTCCCCTTGAACTCCGCCAGTAGCGAGGCCATCACCAGCTTGTTGTCGCCCCAGATCAGTCGGTTACGGAAGTCGTCCACCCGCGTGGTCTTCTTCTCGAACATCGCCAGTTGACCCGCGGCGGCAGCTTCGCTGCGGGGCTGGTCGATGGTCTCGATCCGCTGCATCGGCATCGCGCACCCCGCGATGTCCACCTCCCGCCGGTTCCCCCACTCGTCGTACTTCCCTTCCCACACCAGTTCGGTCTTCATCGTGCTGAGCGGGTGCGGGTTGTTGGGGCCCCAGCGGACAGATTGGGGCGGTTGGGGCAGCGAAGTTGGGGATGGCAACGGGCCTCCGCCCGATGTCTTCGCGTCCGCCTCGCTCGAAACGGTGGTTTCCCGCGTGGTCTCGGGGGTGCTGGCCCTCGGCGGCACCGCCGAACGCCGTGCCTTCACCGTCGCGACGCGATTGGTCTTCTGCTTCCGCTCTTTGGCCACCGGCAACTCCTCTTTGCATCCACGCCCCAGGCACGCCGCGAGCACTGGAGGTGCGGACCACGAGTGTACTGGTTGACCCGCTCGTCCGCATTGCCGTCGTTCGCCCGCTCTGACATCATGTTGTCAGCGGCGGACGGCGGGCGTAAGGACCAAGGCAGGGCGGACGCGGCGTTCCGCCATCGTCGTTGGAGCGGCTCCGTCCCGCGGCAGTGGTGTGCGGATGCGTTGCGGTTGGCCGCGGCATCACCGCCTCGGGGTCCGGGGCGTCGGCCGAAGGTTCCGGCTCATCAGCGGGAGAGCAAAGACGCGCGACTTTGGTTCCCGGCAGCGCTGCCGAGGTCTCCGGCTCATCGCCCGGAGAGCAAAGTCGTGCGTCTTTGGTCCTCGGCAGCGCTGCCGGAGTCTCCGGCTCATCAGCCGGAGAGCAAAGTCGCGCGTCTTTGGACTCCGGCTGGCCTTCCGGAAGGCTCAGATGGGTGAATCGGGCTTCGTTTGGGGCTTCGGAACGGCCCGCGCGGGGGCGGAAATGCGGCTGAACTGGCCGCGGATTCGACGCGGGCGTGGCGGTTCAGGGGAAACGACGAAGAGAACGGCGTGCGGACGTGGGGTGGGGAGGGGGTGGAACGGGGCGGGACGGGGGCGGAAGAACCCCCTCCGGCTCGAGGACTCGCCACCTCCCCCGCTGAGCGGGGGAGGAGCTTTCTGGCTCCGCCACTGTGCCACTCTGCCACTCTGCCACTCCGCCACTGCGCCACTCCGCCACCAGTCCCCTGGACCTCTGCGCGGAACCGGGGGGAGGGTCGCAGCGGCGGAACGGAGTTGCGATCGGGGCCGCGGGGCTTGAGGTGTGGCTCGTTGAGGTTGGGCGGGGGGGTCGCTATGGTGGCGGCATGAAGATGCGCGCATGCGGGCGGGTGGTGGTGATGGTGGCCGCGGCGGGGATGGCGGTGTCGCTGCCGACGGGCTCGGCCTGGGCGCAGGCGGCGGCCGAGGCGCCGGCGAACGCTCCGGCGAACACGCCCGCGCCCGCATCGGCGCCGACGCCGGGCTCCGGCGAGAGCGAGGCGGACAACCGGGCTTCGATGGCGGCGTTGGCCGCGGCGCAGGCGGGGGCGGCCAAGCCCGAGGCGCGAGGGGCCACGCGGCCGCGTTACGCGCTGGACAGCGAGGGGCGATGGGTCCTCGCCGAGGAGCCCGAGCCCGGGAGCGATGGGGCGTTCATCGCCGCGGCGCGGCGGGATATCGCCGAGGGGCGGCCCGGCGCGGCCAAGGCGAACCTTGACCGGTGGATCAGCAAGAACGAACGCACCGGCAACCCGCTGCTGCCCGCGGCGTATCTCGCTCGCGGCGATGCGATCACCGCGGCGGGCAACGAGTACAAGGCGCTGTACGACTACGAGGTCATCGGCAAGAGCTTCCCCGGCGCGGAGGAGTACGTCATCGCGGCCGAGCGGCAGTTGGAGATCGCCGTGCGGTACGTCCGCGGGCTCAAGCGCAAGTGGCTCGGGATCCGCTGGTTCGATGCCTCGGATGTCGGCGAGGAACTGCTCATCCGCATTCAGGAGCGGCTGCCCGGCTCCCGGCTGGCCGAGCGGGCGGGCATCGAGCTGGCCAACCACTTCTATCGCGAGCGAGAGCTGTCGCTGGCCAACGACGCGTACGAGGTCTTCCTGCTCAACTACCCGCGGTCGAGCTACCGCATGTCGGCGATGATGCGTCGGATCTACGCGAACATCGGGCGCTTCAAGGGGCCGATGTACGACGGCTCGGCGCTGCTGGATGCGGGCGTGCTGATCCGCCGGTTCATGGCCGAGTATCCGCAGCAGGCCCGCGCGACGGGGCTCGATGATTCGCTGCTGACGCGGATCGATGAGAGCGCCGCGGCGTCGATCCTCGAGTCGGCTCGGTGGTACCTGCGGCGCGATGACGCCGTCTCCGCCCGGTCGATGCTGCGGCGGGTCATCCGCCAGCACCCCATCAGCGATGCGGCGCGGCAGGCCCGCGAGATCATGAGCGAGAACGGCTGGACCATGCCCGGCGAAAAGCCCGCCGAGATGATTCCCGATCAGGCGACGCCGGCCAGTGCCGCGGCCGGTGCCGCGGCGGGGACCGACGGTGCGGTGAACGCGCCGCCCGTGCCGCCCAGGCCAGATGGGCCTGCCGTGCCCGCCGGGCCGGGCAACGCGGAGGGGAAGAAGTGATGCACGCACGCACGAAGATCCGAAGCGGCTGGGGATGGCGGGGCCTCGCGGCGGTCATGCTCGCCGCGAGCGCCGCGATGAGCCCCGGCTGCGCCACCAACCCGGGCGACGGGTACTCGTTCTCGAGCACGTTCCCCGCGGATGTGCAGACCATCGCGCTGCCGATGTTCGAGAACCAGACGTTCGTCCAGGGCATCGAGGGCGAACTGGCCATGGCCATCGCCAGCGAGGTGCGGCGGAGCACGCCGTGGAAGGTTGTCAACTCCGGCTCGGCCGATGCCGAGCTCAAGGGCTCGATCGTCTCGGCGAATATCCAGACCCTCAGCCTTGGGCGCAATACCGGCCTGAGCGAGGATGTCGCGTACATCGTCAGCGTGGACTTCGAACTGCGCGATCGGCGCAGCGGCAAGGTGCTCACGGCGCGGCGGTCGTTCTCGGCCAGCGAGTCGTTCGTGCCCGCGCGGGGCGTCGGCGAGCGTCAGGAGGTCGGTCGGCGGGCCGCGGTCGGGAAGCTCGCCCGCGACCTGGTCAACGAACTGCGCTCGGGGTGGTGATCGCCCGGGGGCGAAGGTGGGAGGGGCGTCACGGGGCGGGTTTGCGGGGCCGGCTCGGGAGATCGGGGCGGTAGGGGGAGTGCGTAGTCGCGAGTGATCTGACGGGGCAGACGTCCCGCCGCGAGGGTGGGCCGCGGTCGATTTGCCCAGATTCTCGGAACCGTGCGTGAGATTGCGCATCACAGGAGTATCGGAGCCCTTGCCGATGCGTCAATCGGCGGCAGACTTGGTCCGGGGATTCCCGCTGGACCGTGTGTCAGGGGCGTGCGGCGTCGGCAGACAAGAGGATGCGTCATGAGCAACCAGCGGAAGTGCGGCAAGGGGTCGGGGCGTGCGTCGATGGGTCGGGCGTGGATGGTCGCGGCGTGCGCGGGCGCGCTGGCGTGCGTGGGCGCTCAGGCGCAGCAGCACGCGGAGATCTTCGCCGGGGCGATCGGCGCGCCGGCGGTGGCGGCGCTGGAGCAGGACATCCGCGTCATCGAGCATCCTGAGGGCGGGGCGTTCCAGGCGCGGCGGGTGCTGGTGCGGCTGGATCCGTCGATGCACGAGAACGATGCCTCGGGGCTTCTGAGTGCGGTGGGCGTGCTCGGGACGCTGGAGACCTATGCGATCGTGCCGGGGCTTCGGCTGGTCGAGGTGCCCGACGGGTTTGAGATCGCGATCGCGGATTTGCTGTCCAAGACGCCGGGCGTGATGTACGCGCACGTGGACAGGATCCTGAGCCTTTACGGATCGACGCAGGTGGTGCCGTACGGCATCAACCTGGTCAATGCGCCGCAGGCGTGGGTCGCGACGCGCGGTGCCGGTGCGCGGGTGGCGGTGCTGGACACGGGCTGGGCGATCGGGCATGAGGATCTGCCCGCGCCGGTGGCCAGCGCTTCGTTCATCTCGGGCCAGACCGTCGCGGACGGCAACCAGCACGGCACGCACGTGTCGGGCACGGCGCTCGGTCGCGACAACAACGTCGGCGTGGTCGGCGTCGCGCCGGAGGCCACGCTGCTGACGGGCAAGGTGTGCAGCAACAGCGGCGGCTGTCCGACGAGCTCATCGATCGGCGGCGTGAACTGGTCGGTGCAGAACAACGCCGACGTGATCAACATGAGCCTTGGCGGAACGGTGTTCGATCAGGCGTTCGCCGATGCGTGTGCCGCGGCAATCGCGGCGGGTGTCACGATCGTGGCCGCGGCGGGAAACAACAACAGTTCGGTCCCGAGCTACCCCGCGTCGTACGAGGGCGTGATCAGCGTCGCGAGCGTCGACTCGGCCCTGAACAAGTCAACGTTCTCCAACTTCGGTGCAACTGTGGACGTGACGGCACCGGGCACGGCGGTGTTCTCGAGCGTGCCGCAGTTAACGATCGCGAACATCTTCACCATCGCCGGGAGCAGCAGAACGGTGAGCTCGTTCACGGGGTCCGGCACGGGCGATGTGACATCCACGACGGTGTTCTGCGGCTTCGGCGGGACGGCGGCGGACTTCCCGCCGTCGGTCGCGGGGAAGATCGCGCTGATCCGTCGCGGCGGAACGAACGCCTCGGGCGCCGGGATCACTTTCCAGACCAAGGCCCTCAACGCCGCGGCGGCGGGCGCGGCGGCGGTGCTGATCGCCAACAACACCTCGGGCACGCTGACGGGGCAGCTCAACACCACGGTGAGCATCCCGGTGCTGGGTATCTCTCAGGCCGACGGCGACACGCTGCAGGCCGGCCCTTCGACGATCGTCCGTGCGGCGAGGACCGTTTCGGGGCCGCTCTACGCGAACCTCAGCGGCACATCGATGGCCAGCCCCCACGTGGCGGGTGTGGTGGCG
The DNA here is from genome assembly GCA_021297895.1 of Phycisphaeraceae bacterium. Classification (GTDB taxonomy): domain Bacteria; phylum Planctomycetota; class Phycisphaerae; order Phycisphaerales; family UBA1924; genus JAJTHN01. The sequence continues at coordinate 11,765 of JAJTHN010000029.1, forward strand.
CTGATGGTCGCCGCGGTCGGCCCGGATCGGGCCGCCCCGTCGCAGATCGAGCAGGTTCTGATCTCCGCCGTGCAGGATCTGGGCGACCCCGGTCGCGATGACATCTTCGGGCACGGCCTGGTCAAGGCGGACCTTGCGGTGAACGGCCTGCTGGCCCTCATCGGCCCGCCGCCCGCGGCCTGCTCGCCCGCCGATATCGCCAACACCGACGGCGAAGCCGGGTCTGATCAGGCGGTGGACTCGGGCGACTTTACGGCATTCTTTAGCGCGTTTTTCCTCCCCGAAGGCGCGGCGGGGAAGATGGTCGCGGATATCGCCGACACCGACGGTGTTGTCGGGCCGGACGCTCTGGTCGACAACGGCGACTTTTCCCTGTTCTTCGAGTCGTTCTTCGCTGGCTGCCCGTGAACACGGGCGGCGATTGCACCGTTCGCAAAGCAAAAGAGGGGCAGGCACACCAGTGCCGGCCCCTTTTGCATTTCGTCGCTGTCGATTCACTTACCGCTGACGCCGGAGGTTCAGCGCGACCGTGGACAAGATGGCCGAGGTCAGAAGCCGGTCGAGGCGTACTCGGCCGGAGCCTTGTGGGCGGGGATGCCGTCGCCCGGGAACTGCTTGATGCCGACCTGCGAGGGCTTGCGGCCCTGGCCGCGCTGCGCGGTGGGGGTCTTCTCGGGGATGATGAAGTCGGTGGTCGGCATGGAGGCGTTGTGCTCCATGGCGACGGCGGCGGTTGCGAGCATGGTCTCGTCCGCGTTGGAGTAGCACTCGCGGAAGCGCTGCTCGATCTCCAGTTCGGCAAGATCGAAGAAGTGGACCGCCGCGGCGCGGTCGCGCTTGAACTCCAGGTCCGTGCCGTTGGCACCGCTGGCGCCGTGAGCCCGGATGTCCGAATCAAGGCGTGCGAGGGTGCAGGCCCAGGCGTGCATGAGGATCGCCGTATCGGCCAGGCGAGCCTGCACAGCCTGACGCTCGAGCATCGCCACGTCGTACTGCTTGCTGAGGACCTTGAACTCATAGGTCAGGCGCTGGACCTGTCGCGAGAGCCGGTCGGCGTAGGGGCGGAGTTCGGGAAGGATCTTGTTGATCTTCGGCAGCGGGCGGCGGACGCCCATGTAGACCTCCAGCGCCACGGGGATCGCGAGCCGTGCGATACGCGGATTCAGGGCGTTCTTGATGAACTTGCCAAGGAACGCGAAGAGGCCCTCGTCGCTGTCCTTGGTCATGGCCTGCTTGATGCCCAGGAGCTGCTCGGCGAGCTGCTTGCCGCCGTAGCCGAAGATGTAGGACTGCATGACCTCGTTGGCGCCTTCGACGATGAGGTTGATGCGGGAGTCGCGGAAGATCCGCTCGACCTCGTTCTCCGACATGTAGCTCTCGCCGCCCATGATCTGCAGCGCATCGTTGACGACGCGCCAGCCCATCTCGGAGCAGAAGACCTTGCACATGGCGGTCTCGACCTGGATGTCGTCGTCCTTTCGGTCGAGCATGCCGGTGGTCATGTACAGCACGCTGTCCATGGCGTAGGTCAGGGCCGCCATGTGGGCGATGCGCTTGCGGACGAGTTCCTTGTCGTTCAGCGGCTTGGCGAACTGGAAGCGCGTCTGGCTCCAGCGGATGGACTGGTCCATCGCGCGGCGGGCGCCGCCCAGCATGCCCGCCGAGAGCGTGCAGCGTCCGTAGTTCAGGCACGAGAGGGCGATCTGCAGCCCGCGGCCTTCCTTGCCGAGCAAGTGGCTCTTGTGGACGCGGACGCCGTGGAAGCGGATGCGGGCCTGCCACGTGCCGCGGATGCCGCACTTGGAGCGGTTCTTCTGGTAGATCTCGACGCCTTCCATCCACGGGTGCATGACCAGCGCGGAGATCTTGCCCGAGCCGTCCGGCTTGGACTCGCGGGCCATGACGGTGAACAGGCCCGAGATCGCGCCGCTGGTGGCCCACTTCTTCTCGCCGGTGACGACGAAGTAGTCGCCGTCCTTGACGAAGGTGGTCTCGGTTCCGCCGGCGTCGCAGCCAACGTTGGGCTCGCTGAGGCAGAAGGCGCTGACCCACTCGCGGGCGAGCTTGGGGAGCCAGCGCTTCTTCTGGTCCTCGTTGCCGAAGAGCATGACAGCCTTGCAGCCGATGGACTGGTGGGCGCTGACGAGCACGGCGGTTGAGCCGCAGTACATCCCGATGCGTTCGAGCACACGGTTATACGAAGTAATCCCCATGCCAAGGCCGCCCATGTCCTTGGGAATGGTCATGCCCAGCACGCCAAGGGCGAAGAGTTTGTCGATGACCCAGCGAGGGATCTCCTGCTCCTGATCGATCTGCACGCTCGGGTGCTCGGTGCGGAGGTACTCATCGAGTCGGGCGAGCAACTGATCGCACTCGGCCGTCTCGCGGGCGTCGGCCGCGGGATACGGGAAGTAGAACTCTTCCTTGATGTTGCCCCAGAAGAGATTCTTGACCGGACCCATCTTGCTGGGCTCGGCGCCGAGCCACTCCTCGGCCTGCTCGAGGAGTTTGCGGTCCGCTTCGCTGATGCCCTTGAGTTTCTTGAGGTCGGCCATGGTGAGTGCTCCCAGAGGTCCGGCGCGAATCGAAAACTGGAGGTGGCTCGAAGCGCGGACGAACGATACTGATACCTTCGGCAAGACCGGGGTATCTGCTGAGAAGAGTGTACGCGATGGTGCCCACGCGGCGAGCGTGCACAGGCCCGAGAATCGCTCAATGCCCGTGTGATTTGCGGGCCGTTCATGCATAGTTTGCCTATGCCTCAGCGGCCGGTCGGGTTCTACTTCTTGGCGCTCTTCTCGAAGAACGCTCGGATCGCGGCCTTGCCCGCGGGCTCTGCACGCAAGCGGTTGAGTTCGACACGCTCGACATCCAGAGCCGACGCCCAGGACGCGGCCATTCCGGCTTTGCAGGCGCGGATGCAGGCCTGCGCGGGGTCATTGCCGGTGAACTCCGCCGCGGCCTGATCGATCGCCGCGAGAACCGCGGCGCGGCGCCCGGTCTGGCCTTGAGTATCGCGGCCGATCCAGCGCAGGGGCGCGCCGTCGCGACGGCCCTCGTGGGCACGCGGATTGGCGGCGATCCACGCGGTGCAGGTCGGCATCAGTGCTTCGGCGGCTGGTGCCAGCGCATCGAGCAGGCCCGCGGCGTGGGCTTCGTCGAGCGACATGGGCTTGCCAGCGCACGTGCGGCGGATCGCGTCGATCGGGTCCATGCGTGCCGGAAGCAGGTTCGTGCCGCCCCAGCCGGGGCAGATGCTCAGGCCCGCTTCCGGAAGGCCGATGGGGTAGGGCTTGGCGGGCTGGCCGTCGCGCGGTGCCGCGGGTGCGGCGATGAGCGCATCGCAGTGCATGGCCAATTCGAGACCGCCGCCGAGGGCCGCGCCATTGATCGCGGCGACGGTGGGGCAGTTGAGCTTGGCGATCAGGCCGAAGACGCGCTGGCCCAGCGACAGGTAGCGGTCGAGTTCATCGTGGCCCATCGCCTCGATGGCCTTGAGGTCCGCGCCGGCGATGAACACACGCGATGATCCCGAGGCGAGAATGAACCCCGCGAGGCTCGGCGGCAGGGCCTTCAGAGCGGCTTCGAGGCGGAGAATGAGCGATTCATCGAGCACCGTCATCGGGCCTTGATTCGGGCCGATGGTCATGATGGCGATGCGATCGGGGCCGATGGAGACGGGAAGGGGTTCAGCGGTGGTCATGCTCGCAGGATATCGCCGAGCGTGTGAGCGGGTGGGGGGGACGAAACTGCGGCGCAAGCCGCTCCATCATGCGCCGAGTTTGGCGCGAAGCATGGCCTGGGTTGTCGGCGTATTGAGCACATCGGCGGAGAGTTTGGCGGCTCGGAGCAGCAGTTCGCGGTCGAGCGAGCCATCGAGGGTGTTCAGCAGGCTCTTGGTGGCGCGGATGGCGTTGGGCGCCGAAGCACTCAGGTGTGCGATCATGCGTTCGCTGGCTTCGTGAAGGTCGGCATGGTGTTCGACCAGGGACGAGACGATGCCGATGTCGCGAGCCTGTGTTCCGTCCATGAGGCCGCCGGCGAGCAGGACGCTGCGCGCGCGGCCGGGGCCGATCTTGCGGACCAGCCACGGCGCGACGACGGCGGGGCAGACGCCGAGATCGACCTCGGGAAAGCCCATTGTGTTGTGGGCGAAAGTGATGGCCAGATCGCAGACAGTGACGATGCCGCAGCCGCCGCCGATGGCCGCGCCGTTGACAACGCCGAGGGTGATGCACTCGAGCGTGCGGATCTTGTAGGTGAGTTCTGCAAGCAGGGTGAGCAGTTCGAGCGAGCCGGCGGGGTTGCCAAGGACGGCCTTGAGGTCCATGCCAGCGCAGAACGCTTTGCCCTCGCCGGTGATCACGCAGAGCGAGACGTCGCGCGTTCGGAGTTCATCCACGCGCGCGTGCAGCGCGTTGAGCAGGTCGAGCGAGAGCGCGTTGCGCTGCTCCGGGCGGTTGATCGTCAGGCGTGCGACGCGGGCGTCGATGGTGAGTGTGGCCAGGGACATAGGGCTCCGGTGCGTGGGCGAGAATCGTGCGTGTGGAGAGAGAAGACGTTTCGTGATTGGGCCGGACTAGGGCGCGGGCTTGGTCGGTGTCGGTGTGGCCCACAGAGCCGCGACGCGCTCGCGCTGCTGGTCGGAACCGACCAGCGACATCGACACGGCCAACCCGTGGTCGAAGGGTTCGTCGGCGTCGACCCGGTCGATCGACGCGAGGAGGGCCTTTGTCGCGGCCAGTGCGTGCGGGGGTTTGGCGGCGAGTTCGGCCGCGATGCGCAGGGCTTCGGGCAGAACGTCCGCGGGCGTGGCGACACAGCGGTGGGCCAGGCCAACGCGGAGCGCATCGCGCCCGGTGATCGCGCTGGTATCGAGCATCCGTTCGCGGGCGATTCCGGCGCCGACATGGGCGATGAGCCCGGCGGCGTTGACCGCGGGGCTGATGCCAAGACGAAGAACGGGGTATCCCAGTTTGGCGTGTTCGTCCGTGACGACCATGTCTCCGCCGCTGAGCAGGGCGCAGCCGCCGGCGATGGCGCCGCCGTGGGCCGCGATGACCACGGGTTGCGGGGCACGACGCATGACGCGCACACAGGCCGAGAGCGAGGCAAGCAAAGCCGGCAACGCCGCGGCGTCATTGTGAACGAGCTTCATGTCAAAGCCCGAGCAGAAGACCTCGCCCTCGCCGAGCAGCAGCACAACGCGTGCGGCCGGGTCGCTCGCGGCGACGCGGAGTTCGTGGAGCAGCGAGTCGAGCATTGCCGGCTGGAGCGCGTTGCGTTTCTCGCCGCGGCAGAGGCTGATGGAGCGGACGTGATCTCGAGTTTCGCTGCGAATCATGCGTGATTCCTCGGCGTGGCGGAGGCGCGGGCCTCACCCACCACGCGCGTTGCGAACGCGGCCGCGTCGCGGAGCGCCTCGGCGTTCACGCGTGTGCGAAGGCCGGCTCGCTCGATGACGCTGATCAGGAGCGAGGTGTCGATGTTGCCCGGTGCACGGGATGTGGGTGTGCTGGCGTACGGGCAGCCGCCAAGACCCGCGATCGCCGAATCAAACGATCGCACGCCCAGTCGCAGCGCCTCGGCGGCGCACGCCCCGGCCAGCCCCCGCGTGTCGTGCAGGTGCAGCGTGAACGCTTCGGGCGAGAGCGAGACGCGGCCCGCGGCGATCGTGCGACGCAGCAGAACGCCGATGGTCTCCGGCGTGGCCGCACCGATGGTGTCGCCCAGATCGATCTCATCAACGCCCGCGTCGAGCAGACGATCGACGACGTTCAGCACGGCATCGGGTGCGATGGGGCCTTCGAACGGGCACGCGATGATTGTCGAGACGTACCCGCGAACGCGCAGGCCCTGCTCGTGCGAGCGACGTATGACCGGCGCGAAGCGCTCGATGGACTCGGCGATGCTGGCATTGGTGTTGCGACGGGCGAAGGTCTCGCTCGCCGCCGTGAACACGCTGACCTTGTCGATCACACGCGGGTGACGTCCGGAGTTTGCGAGCGTGACACCGTCCATGCCCTTCTCGTTGGGAACGAGCGCGGAAAAGGCGATGGCTGATGTGCCCGCGCGGCTACTCGCGGGCTTGAAGGCCGCGGCCCCCGCGATGACGTCCGGTGCGTCGCCGAGTTGCGGAACCCACTTGGGACTCACGAAACTCGTGACTTCGATTTCGTCGACGTTCGCGGCGCACAGGAGTTCGATCAGGCGGACCTTGTCGCTGGTGGCGATGACGCCGGGCTCATTCTGAAGGCCGTCGCGGGGCGAAACATCGGTGATGCGGACCAGGTCGGGCAAGCGTCGGCTCCGGGAGGGATTCTCGCATCGCGGCCGTGGGCGAGTCAGCGGCGGCTCATCCGGACTTTGCCCGCGACGACCGTCGCGACGGCGCGTCCGCGGACCTGCCGCCCGACGAAGGGTGAGTTTCTGCTGCTGCCCGCGAAGGTGGCCGCGGAGATGGTCCAACGCTCGCTGGGATCGATGACGGTGATGTCCGCCGGGCCGGCCAGCGTGATGCTGCCGAGCCCGAGCCGATCAAGCCGGCACAGGCGAGCGGGTTCGATCGTCATCATGGCGATGAGGCGTGGCCAGTCGATGACGTTTCCTTCGATCAGCGCTTCGGCGTAGAGGGCCAGCGCGGTCTCAAGCCCGACCATGCCGAATGTCGCCTGATCGAATGGCACGTCCTTGGACTCCGGCGTGTGCGGCGCGTGATCGGTTCCGAGGACGGTGCAAATGCCGCGGGCGATGGCGTCCTTGAGCGCGTCGATATCGCTCTGCTCGCGGATCGGCGGATTGACCTTGAAGCGTGTGTCGTAGCCGGAGGATTCGATCAGGTCGCACATCAGCAGCAGGTGGTGCGGCGTGGCTTCGCAGGTCACGGGCAGGCCGAGTTTCTGTGCCGCGGCGACGATCTCGACCGATCCGGCACTGCTCATGTGCTGAACGTGATACGCGCACCCGATGGCACGGTTGAGGCGGACATCGCGCTCGATGATGAGTTCTTCGGCGACCCGCGGCCAGCCTCCGAGATCCAGACGAGTGCTGACGACGCCGGCGTGCATCGCGGCGTTGCGCGTCATCGTGGGTTCCTGGCAGTGCTGCATGAACGGACGGTCAACGGCTTTGCACGCGCTGAGCACGCGGGCCATGAGCCCGGCACTGGCGATGCAGTCGCCGTCGTCGCTGAAGCCGCACGCTCCGGCGCGGGCCATGAGCGGAATCTCGGCCAGTTCGTGGCCGTGGCGACCCTTGCTGGCGGCGCAGACCGGGAAGACGCGGCAGACGCCCGTGGCCTCGGTGCGCGCCTGAACGAAGTAGACCATGGAGTCGTTGTCGAGCGCCGGGGTGGTGTTGGGCATGCAGCAGACGCTGGTGAACCCGCCGGCAACCGCCGCGGCCGTCCCGGAGGCGATGGTCTCAGCACGCTCGTTGCCCGGCTCGCGGAGATGCACGTGCGGGTCGATAAGGCCCGGCGTGACCAGGCAGCCTCCGGCATCGAGAACCTGCTCCGGGCGCAGCCCCGCGCGCGAGAGACCGGGGGCGATCTCGGCGATCACTCCGTTCTCGATCGCAATGTCCGCCTCGACATCGAGCCCCGAGGAGGGATCCAGCACCCGGCCGCCAACGATGAGCAGTCGTCCCATAGCGCGTGGAGGATACCCGGCCCGCCGATGCTCCTGCCCCGGGGGCCGACACTTCACATCATTCCTTCACGGCATCAATCGAGCTTCCTCGGGTGGCCCGTGGCCCGACGCGCGGCTATCCTTGCTCCCTGTCCCGGGCTGTAGCGCAGCTTGGTTAGCGCGTTTGACTGGGGGTCAAAAGGTCGGCGGTTCGAATCCGCCCAGCCCGATTCCGGCAAGGCTCCGAGGTCTCGACCCCGGAGCCTTGTCACTTTTGGGGCGTGACCTTCGCTTTGTATCCACTCCCGGGCTGACCAGTCACGAGCGGCGCCGCATCAGCGGCGGACCCGGGAGGGGGGCGCGAAGGCAACGAGGTTCTCGGACGGTTCAGGTCCGCGATGGCGTGGCTCGAGCGGTCGTGAAGGGTGAAATTCCCGGAGATTGGCGGTCTACACCTATGGAGGGGTCAACGCGAGGGGCCAAACTGCCGATGAGCAGAGCGGAGGTAACGTCCACATGTCCGCGAATCCCCTGCCGCAGGAGCCGGTTATCGCCGGCGAAGCTCTCACAAGCAGTCTTTCGACCGATCCGGACATGGCGGAGATCGTCGCCGAGTTCGTGATGGAAATGCCGGGTCGGGTCGAACAATTGACCAAGTCGTGGGACCAGCAGCAGTTGGACGCCGTCCAGCGGCTTGCGCATCAGCTCAAGGGTGCCGCGGGCGGGTACGGCTTTTCGCAGATCAGCGATGCCGCGGGGAAGCTTGAGCATTCGCTCGTGGCCTTGTCGGGCGCAGGGCTAGAGAGCGACATCGCGCGGCTGCGCTCGCAGTTCGGAGAGCTCATCGCGTTGTGTCGTCGCGTGAGGGCATGAGCGGCTCGGCGGCGGGTGTGAGCGGAACAGCGTGTTGAGTTGGTGGTGCAGGTCGGTGCGGTGGTGAAGCCGGGAACACTTTTGGTTGACAGTAACTCAAAGCCTGTGGTCCTCCTCATCGACGACTCGGCGGATGTCCACCGCCTTGTGCGGACGAGGCTGCGCTACGAAGCGATCGAACTTGTCACGGCGTTCTCGGGTGTAGAGGGAATCGCGATCGCGCGAGAGAAGCAGCCGTGGACGATCCTGCTCGACCTAGACATGCCGGAGATGGACGGCTTTAGCGTGCTGCGCGAGCTCAAGGCCGCCAGCGACACGACGAGTATCGCCGTCATCGTGCTCTCGGGCATCAGCGAAAGTCAGGACAAGGTCACGGCCTTCGATCTTGGCGCGATCGACTACGTCACCAAGCCGTTCGACTTCGCCGAACTGCGGGCGCGGTTGCGATCGTCGCTGCGGATGCAGAGGCTCATGAAGATGCTCGCCGAACGGGCGGAGGTCGACGGGCTGACGGGCCTTGGCAACAGGCCGCAGTTCGATCGTCGCCTGCGGCAGGAACTCTCGGAAAATGCGCGTTACGGCCACCCGCTGTCGCTCGCGCTGATGGATCTGGATCACTTCAAGTCGATCAACGATACCTACGGCCACCCAGCGGGCGACGAGGTGCTTCAGGAGTTCGCCAAAATCGTTTTTGGGAGTATCCGCAGCACCGACATCGCCTGCCGATACGGTGGAGAAGAGTTCGCGCTGATCATGCCCAACACCGCGCCGGACGATGCCCGCGCCGTCTGCGATCGGATCCGTGCGGCGGTCGCCGCGGTCAAGTGGGCCCGGCACCCCGAGCGGCCGATCACCGTGTCGATGGGCCTGAGCGGCCTGGCCGGACCGGGACCGGGATTGACGGCCGAAGCGTTCATCGAGGGCAGCGATCGGGCGCTGTACACCGCCAAGCGGTCGGGTCGGAATCAGGTCGTCGTCGGCAACCCGGCAACGCCCGGCGGCAGCACGCCGCCGCTGGCCAAGGCAGGCTGAGATGCGGCCGGGCTCCGGGCCCGCAACTCCGACGAGTTGTCAATCGAGCGGGAACACGATCGCGCCGTAGAGCATCGCGGCATCGCGGCCGGGATTGCGGTCGCTGCCGCGGGTATTGGCGTTGGAGATGTGGTGCCACCGCACGCCCATGAGCAGGCGGGCGTCGCTGTCTTCAAAGAGCCGACGCGTGAAGCCGGCGCCGATCCCGGGGAGGAAGTTGAACTCCGTGCCGTTGGACGGAACGTTATCGAATCCTGCGAGGATGCCGATGCGGGCTTCGGCAAAGAGCGTCCAGTCGCGATCATCGGCCTGCAGGAAGTGATAGCGGAACACGCCCGAGAGCGAGACGCCGCCGGTGCTGTCGCCGGGCTGGTCGAAGTACCAGCCGCCGAGTTCGAGGCCTGCTTCCAGCCGCGGCGCGACGAAGGTGAACGCCGAGACAGTCACGGGCACATCGATCGCGTCGTCGAAATCGCTCGAGATTCCCGCGCCGACGCTGAGCCACCATCGGCCGGGGTCGCCAAAGCGGAGCGTTGGTGTTGAGAGTTGCGTGTCGGTCGCGGGCGCCGCGTTGCCGCCGGCGGGGGCCGGGGTGCCGGGCTGCTGTGCCGCGGCGCTGGCGACGCCGGCGGACTGGTCGAGACGAAGCTCGGTGCTCGCGCGAGCGGTCGCGGCGATCGCCATCAGAAGACCGACGGATGCAACAACGGGCGGCGTGATCTTGATCATGGGCATGAGGATAGCGGATTCGCTACAGTCCTGCCGTGAGCAACGAGGACTCATCCACATGCGCGGCGGATTCACCGGGAGAGCACCCGATCCATCGTCGGCTTCAGCGTGTCGAGGAGGGGCTTGGCTTCAGCGAGCACACGATCGAGCAGATGCACACGCTGGTGCTCGATCTGGGTCGCCGCGTGGATGCGCTCACGCGCAGGCTCGCGGCGCTGGAAGCCGCGCAGCGATCGGGGGCCGACGGACGGGCGGACGGCCAGTCCGCCAGCGATGTGTCGGGTGGTCTACCGAGCAGCAGCGGGGTTGATGGCGATGGGCGCGCCGATGGGCCGATGAACGACTGAGGCTTCAGCCGACGATCAGGCTGGTCCCTTCCATCTCGGGCGGAACAGGCAGGTTGCCCATGTGCAGCAGGGTCGGCGCGATATCGCCGAGGCGCCCGCGCTGGGCGCGAACCGCCGGCGAGAACCAGCCGGATGCATCCTGATCGCCACGCAGCCAAGCGTTTCGCAGACGCTCGCTGACGAGAATCATCGGGACGTCGTAGGTCGTGTGCGCCGTGTGGGGCGCGTTGGTTTCCGGGTCGAACATCTGCTCGGCGTTGCCATGATCGGCGGTGACGATGAGTTGTCCGCCCCGCTCGAGTGTTGCCTTGACGACCTGGCCCACGCACGCGTCGACCGCGGCACAGGCCTTGATCGCGGCTTCGAGCGAGCCCGTGTGGCCCACCATATCGCCGTTGGCAAAGTTCACGACGATGACATCCTGACAATCCGGCGCGGCGAGCCGAGCGAGCACGGCATCGCGAACATGGTCGGCGCTCATCTCCGGCTTGAGGTCGTACGTCGCGACCTTCGGGCTCTGAGGGTTCTGCCGCTGCTCGCCGGGGTAGGGCTCCTCGCGATAGTCGTTGAAGAAGAACGTCACGTGTGGGTACTTCTCGGTTTCGGCGCAGCGGAACTGTGTGAGCCCAAGGGCGGAGATGTGCTCGCCGAGGATCTTGCGCATCTTCGGCGGCTTGGGAAAAATCACGCCCGCTACGTGTGGCAGAAGCGCATCCCAGTACTCGGTCATGATGACGTAGTGCAGGTCCAGCTTCCGTCCGCGATCAAAGCCGTGACGCCCCGAGTCCGGGCTGGGCTTGACCTTGGCCCAGAGATCATCGGGGAACGCGAACGCGGCGGAAAGTTCTCGCGGGCGGTCCCCGCGATAGTTCACGAACACCACGCTGTCACCATCGCGAACGAGCATGGGCTGCCACTGCTCCATGGTGCCGATTCGGCACGGGGTGACGAACTCGTCTCCGGCCATTGTGGGTGCGGGCGGGTTGGCGTACGCATGGCGCATCGCCTCGGCCGCGGTATCGAACTCGGGCGTCGCGTTGCCGCCAACGAGGCACTCATAGGCCAGTTGCACCCGCTCCCACCTGTTGTCGCGATCCATGGCGAAGTACCGGCCCATGACGCTCTGCACGCGTCCAACGCCGATGGCGACCAACTCTCGCTCCACCCGCTCAACGAACCCGCCGCCCGCGCCGTCGGGGCCGCCGCCGGTGTACGGACCAGTGTCCCGTCCGTCGGTGATGAGATGGACCGCAACGTGGGACTGTCCTAGGACCTTGCAGGCGCGGACCATCGCGAAGAGGTGCTCGAGTTGCCCGTGCACGCCCGCGTCGGAGCAGATGCAGAGCAGGTGAACGACGCTGGGCGTTCCGTCGGCGCGTGTCCGGCCGATCGTCCGGGTGATCGCCTTGGCCACGACCGCATTCTCGTGCAGGCCGCGAGGAGGGCGGCAGGCCTTGGTGATCGCGACGCTTTCCTGATCGACAACGCGCCCGGCACCGATGTTCTGGTGCCCGACCTCGCTGTTGCCCATCGTGCCGTCGGGAATGCCGACATCTTCGCCGCTGGTCTTGATGAGAGTCCAGGGGTACTCACGCATCAGGCGATCGGCGACGGGCGTGAGCCCGCGCTGGCTCGCGAGTTTGACCGCGTTGAACGCGTCGTGCTGGGGGTGGGGGTTCATGCCCCAGCCATCTCGGATGACCAGGACGAGCGGGCCGTTGTTCATCATGGCCTGAGGTTAGCGGCGAGGATGGGCACCGGTACGGGACAAGCGGCATGATCCGGTCATAAGTACAGCAGGGCGACGGCGAGCCGGTCGCCGCGGGGCACTCGGGGTGCACAGACCACGCGGAAGGCGTCTTCACATCGGTGTCGCTTGACCGCTACCCTTGACATCCACAATACTGGTCGCTTATGCCGGGGCGAACCCGCCCCGTCAGGCTTCCCTGTTCCGGAGATCCGCGTGCACACCGCCTTCCCCGCCCCGCGTCTTTCCCGCCAAGTCACCGCTTCGCTGCTGCTGCTTCTGAGCGCGGGGTTGGCCGTGCTTCCCGCGTGCGCCTCGGCGGAACGCGCCGAAGCCGGGGCTGGTGCACCCGCGAAGGACCAGGCCGTCACCACGCCGGCCCAGTCCGCGACACCCGCCCCGAAGGCCGATGTGCAGAATTCCGGCGATCCGATCGTCGCGATGGGCTATTCGCTGCGATGGATCGGCTTTGCGCCGAACCCCTCCGGCGCCCGTTTGGTGAACCTCGTGAGCGTCGGAAACGACCTGCTTGTCGCCGATGACAACCGCGGCGGCCTGGCGCTGATCTCGGCTTCCAGCGGCGAGGTCCGCTGGGCGCGCTCGCTCGCCTCATCGAGCACGAAGTTCATGAACCACTTCCTCGCCAGCGGCGGGCTGGTCAGCGTTACGGGAAGCTCCGCGTCGCTGCTCAACATCGACACCGGCCTGGATGTCTTCGGGCAGACCACGGGTAGGCCCATTCGTCAGCAGATGAGCCGTCTGCCCGCGACGCCACCCTTGCTGCAGGACGGCCGGATCGTCTATGCCACTTTCGACGGTCACATTGTCGGGCAGGCGCTGGGCACGGGTCTGAAGCTCTGGGAAAGCCGCGTCACCGGGGGCATCACGACGGCTCCCATCGCGATGGGACCGAACGTCATCGGTGTGCTCAGCGACTCCGGCAATGTCGCGATCATCGAGACCGCCACCGGCACAAGCCTCCGCACCGCCTCGATCTTCGCGGGCTCTGAGGGACCGATGGCCAGCGCGGGAGACACGCTGTTCATCGCCAGCCGGGACCAGTCCGTGTACGCCATCGGCGTGCGAGACGGGCTGCGTTGGCGGGTTCGCACCGACCGCGAGCTGCGCGACGGGCTGGCATACCACGATGGTCGGGTGTACGTCTCGGTCCCTGGCGTGGGTCTTGCTGCACTGGACGCCGCCACGGGCAATCGCATCTGGGCGGCTCAGGGAGTTGACGGCACGGTCATCGGCATTCGCGCCGGGACGCTGATCGTCTGGAACGGGTCGACGATCACCAGCGTTGACGCGGATGGCGCGGTCATCGACCGTCGCGAACTCGGCTCGGCGCTGAAGGTGCGTACCGATTCGTTCGTCGACGGCTCTCTGTACATCAGCGACGACGCCGGGCAGATCCGCAAGTACTCGCCGCGGTGATCCGGCGGAAACGGGACGATCGCCGACATTCATCGAGAACACCCCATGCCCGACCTCGTCCGTCCGCGTCGCGCTCTGCTGTCAGTCTCGGATAAGTCCGGCCTCATCGACCTGGCGAAGGAGCTGCACCGCCTCGGTGTCGAGCTCATTTCCACCGGCGGCACGGCTCGTGCGCTGGCCGATGCAGGCTTGCCCGTCACGCCCGTTGAGCGAGTCACCGGCTTTCCGGAGATGATGGACGGCCGCGTCAAGACCCTTCATCCGCTGATCCACGGCGGGCTTCTGGGCATGCGCGACAATCCCGAGCATGTTCGCGCAATGAACCAGCACGCCATCGCGCCGATCGATCTGTTGTGCGTGAATCTCTACCCGTTCGCCCAGACCATCGCCCGCCCCGGCTGCACCCGACACGATGCGATCGAGAACATCGACATCGGCGGTCCGGCCATGGTGCGATCCGCGGCCAAGAACCACCAGGACGTCGCGGTTCTCACGTCTCCCGAGCAGTACGCAGGGATCATCACCGAACTGCGAGCCCGCGACGGCTGCACGAGCCTGGCGACGAGGCAGCGGCTCTGCGCCGAGGCCTTCTCGCACACGGCCAGGTACGACGCGGCGATCAGCGCGTATCTGCTGCGTGAACTCGCCGACACGGCCGCGGCGGGTGGGACGCCGCGCCCCGCCGCTCCCGACGTCGACCCCTTGCCGCTGCGCTTCGAGGTCGCGATGCCCATCGCGCAGTCCCTTCGCTACGGCGAGAACCCGCACCAGCGTGCCGCGGTGTATGCGCGACAGGGTTCGGTTACACCCAGCGTCGTTGGCGCTCGCCAGCTCCACGGCAAGGAACTCTCGTACAACAACATCGCCGACGCGTCCGCGGCGCTCGAGCTGGCCTGGGCCCTGAGCGAGCGCACGAAGTTTGAGCGTCCCGCCGCGGCGGTCATCAAGCACGCCAACCCATGCGGCGCAGCCATCGCGGGCACGCTCTCCCGAGCGGTCGATCGCGCCATCGCCGGTGATCCGGTGGCGGCCTTCGGCGGAATCATCGCGTGCTCACACGAACTCAACGAAGCCACCGCGATGCGCCTCGCGGGCAAGGACACGTTCCTCGAGGTCGTCCTCGCGCCGTCCATCACGCCCGAGGCGCTGGAGGTGCTCAAGGCCCGCAGCGCGAACGTTCGGCTGCTGGAGGTCGGACCGCTGCGCGGTCGCGTGCCCGAGCGACTGATGTTCCGCAGCATTCCCGGCGGCGTGCTGGTGCAGGATCGGGACCTGCTCCCGCCAGCGGGCGAGAAGTGGACACACGCCGCGGGACCGTCGCTCGGCGAGTCACTCGCATCGATCGCCGATCTCGAATTGCTGGAGATCATGGGCCGAGCCGTGGCGAGCAACGCCGTTGTGCTCGGGGCTCGAGATGAGGACAGCTTCCGCCTGATCGGTGTGGGCGTGGGGCAGGTTGACCGTGTGACCAGTTGCCGTCTGTGCGTGGAGAAGGCCCGCCAGTTCTCGCGCGGATTGCTCGATGCGGGTGCCGCGGTGGCCTTCAGCGACGCGTTCTTTCCTTTCGACGACGGCCCGAAGGTGCTCGTCGATGCGGGTGTGCGCGCGATCGTTCACCCCGGCGGCAGCAAGCGTGACGCCGACACCTTCGCGCTCTGCAACGAGCGCGGCGTGACATGCCTGATCACCGGCACACGCCGGTTCAGGCACTAAGCACGCGTGGGCGTTTCCGCTGACTCGAGTCTTGCGATCACCATGCCCGCTGGGGCAGGTCCTTGCCCTCGGCGGCGCCGGCATAATCCTTGAAGCGTTGCTGCAGACGGAAAAAGTCCTGCTCGCCTTCCTGGCCGTAGTCGCGCAGAGTCTTGAGTTGCTCGTGGGCGAGGTGCAGGTACGCCTCGCCGAGGTACTCGCGAGCCTCGGGGAACTTGTCGCGGAGCTTCAAGGCCTTGGCGTACACGTCGAGACTCTCGCGGACTTTGCCAGTCTTGCGCATCGTGAAGGCTCGCATGTTCGTGATGTCCGCGTCATCGGGCTGGACCTTGTCCGCCTCCTCGAAGACGCTCAAGGCGTCGGCGAACTTGCCGGCTTTGGCTAGCGTCACGCCACGCTCGTACAGGTCCGCCGCCTTGCCACCGAGGCGGGGCTTGGCGGGTGCGTCGGCCGGTGTTGCGGGCTTGGCCGGGGGCTTCTCGCGCGACGGGGCGGCGTGAAGACCGACGGCGAACGCTCCGACGATCGCCATGCTCATCAGTCCTGTCCGAACGAGTGTGCGCGTCTTCATTCTGCGTCTCCTGTTGAGTCGGCGGCGTGTGCCGCGGGATGAACGGCCTACCGCGATGGACACGCTCGGTGGCGGACGCATGCGAGCAAGGGCGAGCAAAGGCGAGCGAAGTCGATGCCCGACCCGGCCGCGTCACTTGGTGCCGTACGCCACAAGTCCTACGCCGAGCGCGACGAGCACGACGCCGAGGATGCGCGGTACCGAGATCTCCTTGACGTTCAGCCCGACCCAGCCCCAGTGATCCGCCGCCATCGAGACGATCAACTGCCCCAGCACGATCGAGGCAAAAAGAAGCGTCACGCCCATCTTGGGCGCCAGGATCGCCGCCGTCGCGACCATCCACGCCCCGAGCAGGCCCCCGAGCCACGCCCACCACGGCATGCCGCGGGCTTTCTCCGCCGTCGGCATCGCGGCCTGTCCGGCGCTGATGAGCACCGCGGTCAGCGCCAGGAGGGCCAGAAGCCCGACGATGAAGTTCACCACCGTTGCCAGCACGCCGTGGCCCAGACCCTCGCGCACTTTGGCGTTCATCCCGGCTTGGAGCGGCAGACATGCACCGGAGAGCATCGCAAAGAACAGGTACACCGGGTTCATGAGCAGTTCTCCGGGAGCCGCGAGGGGAGCGGGCGACAGGGAAGGGTTCGGGCTCCACGCGTCATTGGAAGGCTGTGACCGAAGGGTAGTGGGGGGCCGCCCCGGGGTGTCGGTGTGCATCTTGTGCACGCAGTTTGGCGAAAACACCGTGCCCACGGGCCGGACGTACCCTTGGGTAGCGAGTGTTCCCGTCCGAGTATCCAAACCCAGGAGCCCAAGCATGACGAAGAAGACAGCCCGTTCGACCGTCGCCACCTCCGCCATGATCGCGCTGTTCGGCGTGATGAGTGTCAGCGGCCTCGCGTTCGCCCAGGCCGACAAGCCCGCGGTCGCCCCCGCCGCAACGCCCGCCGCAACGCCCGCCGCCACGCCCGCCGCCACCCCCGCCGCTGCACCGAACACCCCGGCCGAGGCCCCCAAGGCCCCGGCGACCGACAAGATGATCTACGCGACCATGTCCACGAGCATGGGTGACATCGTGCTGGAACTCAACCGCGAGAAGGCTCCGCTCAGCGTCGACAACTTCGTCGAGTACGCCAAGAGCGGGCACTACGACGGCACGGTCTTCCACCGCGTGATCCCCGGCTTCATGATTCAGGGCGGCGGCTTTAGCAGCGACATGACGCAGAAGCCCACCCGTGCGCCGATCAAGAACGAGTGGCGCAACGGCCTGAAGAACAGCCGCGGCACGATCGCAATGGCCCGCACCGCGGTCGCCGACAGCGCCACCTGCCAGTTCTTCATCAACGTCGTCGACAACGGCTTCCTCGATCAGCCCAACGACGGCGCGGCGTATGCGGTCTTCGGCAAGGTCGTCAGCGGGATGGACATCGCCGACAAGATCGTCGCAGTGCCCACCACCCGCAGCGGCCCGCACGCGAATGTCCCCGCAACGCCCATCACCATCAACAGCGTGAAGATCCTCACGCCGGAGGAGGCCGCAAAGTTTGCGACCCCCGCGGCCCCCGCCGCGCCCGCAGCCCCGGCGACGCCGGCGGCACCGACCGCTCCCGCCGCACCGACCGCTCCCGCCGCCCCGACCGCTCCCGCCGCCCCGACCGCTCCCGCCGCCCCGACCGCTCCCGCCGCTCCGGGCAAGCCCGCCGGTCAGTGATGCCGGTCCCTCAGCGGCCACGCCACAAATCCTGAACACGTTCGCGGGCGGCCCCACTCGGGCCGCCCGATTTTCATTTCTGCTCACGCGGCGACCCATCTATCATCCGGCCCGATTCACCGCCGAGCGTTCAGTCGGCATCCGTCACCAACGAAGGAACCCGCATCATGCACGTGCTCATGCAGACGACCAAGGGCGACATCGTCCTCGCGCTGGATCAGGACAAGGCCCCGATTTCCGTCGCGAACTTTCTGCAGTACGTCGACGATGGCCACTACGACGGCACGATCTTCCACCGCGTCATCGCCCACTTCATGATCCAGGGTGGCGGCTTCACCGCCGACATGCGCCAGAAGTCCACACGCGCGCCGATCAAGAACGAGTGGAAGAACGGCCTGAAGAACACCCGCGGCACCGTCAGCATGGCCCGAACCCGCATCGCTGACAGCGCCACCTGCCAGTTCTTCATCAACGTCGTCGACAACGGCTTCCTCGATCAGCCCAACGACGGCGCGGCGTATGCGGTCTTCGGCAAGGTCGTCGCAGGGATGGACGTTGTCGATGCCATTCGCTCCGTCCGTACCGGTGCTCAGGATGTTCCGACGGAGACCATCGCCATCACCAAGGCCCGCCGCCTTTCCGCCGACGAGGCCGCCAAGCTCTCGGCGTAAGGGCCGACGCACCCAAGTTGTCTAGATTCTCGCGAAATCGCACGGTTTCTTGCCTCACGCGAAGAGCGTGGTAGACTTCTCCGCCTTTCCGCCTCGAAATCCACGGGAAGAAGGAGATCCCCATGCTCATGGTTCGTTCGTGCGTTCCGGTCCTCGCGATCGGTGTGTTTTGTGCGTCCGCCGGTGCCGCGATTGTTCCGAGCATTGAGACGTTTGCGACCGGTCCCGCGAACTGGCGTCGTGCCGATGGCCTGCTGTCGCCGAACTGGCAGGCCAACGCCGGCCCGGAGAACGCGCCGTTCATCGGCACGTCGATGAACTTCGTCGACAACCCCGCGGGCTCTCAGATCACGCTGCTCCGTGCTGAAGACACGTTCTCCGGTGGGCCGTCGAGCAACGGGCAGTTCTTCGGCAACTGGATCGCCGGCGGCGCGACGGCCGTGTCGTTCAGCGTGTTCCAGAACACGGGCGTGGACCTGCCGATCTTCCTGCGAATCGCCCGCTCGCTGACAAATCCCGGCGGCACGACCGGCACAATCGCGTCGCCACTGCCCGCCGTGCCGTCGGGCGTATGGACCACCATCACGATTCCGCTGGTGTACAGTCCCGCGAACTGGGTCAACGAGGGAGCGCCGACGCCCGCGTTCTTCAATACGGTCCTGTCGAACGTTGGCCGGCTCCAGTTCGGCATTCTGCCCTTGCCCGCCTCGCTGGCCAACACGAACGTGACGTATCAGTTCAACATCGCCCAGGTCCGTCTGATCCCCACGCCTGCCGCCGCGACGTTGCTGGGCTTTGCGGGAGTCGTTGCGACTCGACGCCGACGCTGAACGCAACGAACCGTGAAGTCTCAGATCATTGTTGCGTAATCGCGCGGGCCGCGGTACGCTTTCGCCCATGAATCAGCCGGGGGCGAAAATCTGCATCCGCTGCGGCGAAGACTGCTCCGATCGCCCGCGCCTCAAGGACGCGAGCGGGCGGTACATGTGCAAGGCCTGCGCCGCACGCGAGGCACGGGTGCCCGCCGCGCCGATCGACCCCTCGGACCTTGGCCCGATCATGCTTGATGACGCCGGCGCGATCCCGCTCGCGGGCGATGCACCGTCGGAATGCCCGAAGTGCAAGGCGAAGATGTCCGAAGGGGCGGTGCTGTGCGTCGCCTGCGGCCACGGTGCGGAGCGGTTCATCCCCGCGACGCCGGCGGAGCCCGAGCGATTGTCGCGTCCGTCGCGAATGCGATTCGCGGTCCCCGCCAAGTGCCCGCGATGCTCGTACGACCTCAAGGGCGTCAAGTCCGAACGCTGCCCTGAGTGCGGCGAACTCATCACCCCCGCCGCGATGCGCCGGTTGTACAGCGAGCGGGCGCGCCGGGAGGTGTACGTCAAGAGCTACGTGATTCCGGCCGCGTTGCTGTTCGTTGGGCTTGCGGTGTGGGTGCCGGTGTACGCCATGGAACACGGCGCGGGCGACGTGGTGGCCGAGATAATTGGCCGCATCGTCGCGGTCGCGCTCGGACTTCTCGCGTACTTCATCTGCGGGATTCTGTGGCTCGGCTTCGATGCGCCTTGGCACCTTACCGCGCTCCGGCTGCTCGGAATTCAGAACTTCGGCATGGGTCTTGTCGCGGGTCTCGACCTGATGGGGGTTCCGGGCTTGCTCTCGCTTGTCGCGTGGGTGCTGGTCACGTACGTGCTGCTGATGTCGCTTATGGACATGGAGTCTCAGGACGCGATCGGATTTCTCGCGGTGGTCATGATCATCTACATGGCGCTCTTCTTCGTCCTCCTGAGTTCTGGTTTACTGGGCTGAGCGTGCCCGCCGGGTATCCGCGCACGCGGTCTAAACTGCCTTATGCCCAGCCCCGCCGCCTCCGCCGCCCCCGGCGTCGCGAACGCCGCCCCGGTTCACCGCTTCGAGGTCACGCCCGCACCGGGCCAGCGAGACCCCATCGGCCAGAGTGTCGCTCGCGATGCCGCGGCCATCGGGCTCGCCCCCGCCAGCGTCCGCGCCACGCACGTGTACCTCGTCTCCGCGCCGCTCTCGGCGACCCAGTTGGACACCATCGCACGCGAACTGCTCGCCGACCCCATCACCGAGCGTGCGAGTGTCGGCTCGCAGCCGACCCAGCCCGGCGAGCGGGTCGTCGAGGTTCATCCGCTTCCCGGCGTGATGGACCCCGTCGCGCAGTCCGTCGCCCTGGCCATCCGCGAACTGACCGGGGTCGATGCCGAGGTCGCCAGCGGCTGGCGCTACGACATCGCCGGGCTCGACGCCCATCAGGCCCGCAGGCTGGCCCAGTCCCTGCTGGCCAACCCGGTGATCCATCGCGTCACCGACACGCCCTACACACCCGCGAGTTTCCCCCGCGGCACATCGCACGAGCATGAAGTCCGCTCGATCCCGATCATCGCTCTGAGCGACGATCAGCTCGTGCGTCTCTCGCGCGAGGCGCACCTGTTTCTTTCCCTCGATGAGATGCGATCGGTGCAGGCCCACTACCGCTCGATCGGCCGCGAGCCGCGGGACATCGAACTTGAAACGCTCGCCCAGACCTGGAGCGAGCACTGCGTCCACAAGACGCTCAAAAGCACCGTCACCTACCGCGACACGCTCCTGCCCGCCAGCGGATCCTCGCGCCGCCAGATCGACTGGTCGAGTCGCCCCGGCACGATGGTGCATGCCGACGGGTCGATCACCATCGCCAACATGCTCAAGAGCACCGTCGCCGCGGCGACGTTCGAACTCATCGCCGATGGTGTCGACTGGACCCTGAGCGTCTTCAAGGACAACTCCGGCGTCATCGCGTTCGACGAGAACGTCGGCGTTTGCGTGAAGGTCGAGACGCACAACCACCCCTCCGCCATCGAGCCCTACGGCGGTGCCGCAACCGGCGCGGGCGGCTGCATTCGCGACGTCATCGGCACCGGCCTTGGCGCCAAGCCGATCGCCAACACGGATATCTTCTGCGTCGCGTTCCCCGATCACTTCCGCAGCGATGCCGACGCGAACGCGACCGGCGCGGATGACTCCAGGCAGCCTCTGCCCCCGGGCACGCTCCACCCTCGCCGCGTGCTGACGCAGGTCGTCGCGGGCGTGCGCGATTACGGCAATCGGATGGGCATCCCGACGGTCAACGGCGCGGTCGCGTTCGACGACCGCTACGTCGGCAACCCGCTGGTCTTCTGCGGCTGCATCGGCGTGATTCCGCGCGACAAGGTCAAGGGTGCGGCACGCCCGGGCGACCGCATCATCGCCGTCGGCGGCCGCACCGGTCGAGACGGCATCCACGGCGCGACCTTTTCGAGCGCCGAGCTCGAGCAGACCGCCAGCGACGAGTTCGCGCACGCCGTGCAGATCGGCAACGCCATCACCGAGAAGCAGGTTTTCGACGCCATCCTCCGCGCCCGCGATCACGCCGACGGCTGCCTCTACACCGCCATGACCGACTGCGGTGCCGGCGGCTTCTCATCGGCCGTCGGCGAGATGGGCTCCAAGCTCGGGGCCGAAGTCCATCTTGAGCGTGCGCCGCTGAAGTACCCCGGGCTCTCGTACACCGAGATCTGGATCAGCGAGGCGCAGGAGCGCATGGTCCTGGCTGTTCCGCCGGAGAATGTCGCCAAGTTGCGCGCGATCTGCCAGCAGGAGGGTGTGGAGATCGCCGACCTAGGCCACTTCGGCACGCCTGAGGCGGATCTGATCCTGAACTTCCACGGTCGCGAGGTCGGCCGGCTGAGCATGGCTCTGCTGCACGACGGCATCCCGATGCCCACGCGCGAGGCAACGTGGACACAGCAGGTTCCGCGCGCTTTCACCGGCGCGGCCCAGCCGCACATCAAGGATGCGTTGCGATCGCTGCTCTCGCACCCGGACATCGCCAGCAAGCAGTTCATCATCCGTCAGTACGACCACGAAGTGCAGGGCGCGACCATCGTCAAGCCCCTTGTCGGCCCGCGTTCCCGCGGCCCCGCCGACGCGAGCGTGATCGAGCCCGTCCCCGGCTCCGGCCGCGGCCTGGCTATCGCCAACGGCCTGCAAACACCCGTCGGCGACCCGCAACTCGGCGGCGATCCGTACCTCATGGCGCTGGCCGCGGTCGATGAGTGCGTGCGGAACCTCGTCTGCGTCGGTGCCGATCCTTCGCGCATCGCGATCCTCGACAACTTCTGCTGGCCCAGTTGCGCCAAGGGCGAGAACCTCGGCTCGCTTCTTCGCGCGTGCATCGGCTGCTACGACGCCGCAAAGGCCTATCGCACACCGTTCGTCAGCGGCAAGGACTCGCTCAACAACCAACTCAAGTTCACCGATCCCGCCACCGGCCTCGAGCGCGTCATCGAGATTCCGCCCACGCTGCTCATCTCGGGCATCGCCATCGTCCCGGACATCACCCGCTGCGTCACCAGCGACGCCAAGTCACCGGGTAACGCGCTTCTGCTCATCGGCCACATTCAGAGCACCATGGGCGGCTCGCGCTATCAGCAACTCTTCGGCCTGCCATCGCCCGCATTCCCGCACAGCGCCTCGAACCTTGTCCCGGGCACGAATCTGCACGCCGGGCCCGCCGCGGCTCGCTTTGTCGCGTCGCTCATCGCCGATGGCCACGTCCGCAGCGCACACGATGTGTCCGATGGCGGGCTGCTCTGCGCCGTCAGCGAGATGCTCATCGGTGCGTTCGCGCACGCGGGCCTGGGCCTGAACACGCCCCCGGCAGGGCCCATCGGCGCGGACCTGCGTTTGTCGATGGTCCACGCCGAGGCCATCGTCGCGGCTTTCAGCGAGTCTCCTTCGTGCTATGTGCTGGAGGTCGAGGCCGATCGTGTGCAGCGTGTGCTGGCGATGGGCGCTCAGGCCGGCGTGCCGGTCACACCGATCGGCAGCCTGAACGACTCGGGCGTGCTCACCGACCCGGCGCTCCGCCTCAGCGCGGTCGTGGGCGATCTTGTGCACGCATTCACGCACCCGCTTGCCTGGTGATACGTCTCTGTCCTCAAACACCCGGAGCTCCAAGAATGAACCTGAGCACTCTGCTTGTCGGCGTCGGCATCGCCGTCACTTCATTGGCCCTCGGCTGCGCGGCAAGCGGCGACGGTTCGCAGCGATCGACGCGCACCACGACCCCCGCCGGGCTCATCAGCCGCAGCGTGCTCTTCGGCAACCCCGATCACGCTTCACCGCGCGTGAGCCCCGACGGCACGCAGATCGCCTTCCTCGCTCCGCTCGACGGCGTGATGAACATCTTCGTCGCGCCCGTCAGCCGCCCGGATCAGGCCCGCCCGCTCACGCGAGAGCCCGTCCGCGGCCTGCGCTCCTTCCAGTGGGCCTTCACCAGCAAGCACATCCTCTACCCACAGGACGATGCCGGAGATGAGAACTTCCGCATCTTCGCCGTCGATCTTGCGACCGGAACCTCCCGCAACCTCACGCCTATCGACTCCATCGCAGGCCCAGACGGCAAGCCGATCATGCTGCCCAGCGGCAAGGCCCTGCGCCCGACCGCCCGCATCCAGCACCTGAGCCCGAAGTTCCCGACGCAGGCGCTCATCGCGCTCAACAGCCGCGACCCGCGCTTTCACGACATCTTCCGTATCGACCTCCTGACCGCCGAGCGCACGCTCGTGCAGCAGAACCCGAACTTCAGCGACTTTGTCACCGATGACGACTTCAACATCCGCCTGGCCGGCAGGCCCCGCGACGACGCCGGCCGCACGATCCTCCGCCCGCAGGGCGACCGAGGCCCGCAGGGTTATTCGGACTGGAATCCATGGATCGATGTCTCGCTCAACGACGCTTCGACCACGGCCGCGGTCGCGTTCGACCGGTCCGGCCAGCGCTTGTACATGACCGACAGCCGCGACCGCGACACATCGAGCATGGTCGAGGTGAGCCTCGACACGGGCTTCTCGCGTGTGCTGGCGCAGAACCCCAAGGCCGATGCCGGCGCATCGCTCTTCGACCCAGCGACGGGCAGACTGCAGGCCGTTGCGTTCAATCACCTCCGCACACAGTGGCAGGTTCTCGACCCCGCGATCCAGCCCGCTCTCGATACCCTGCGTGCCGTCAGCGATGGCGACATCTCGATCACGTCCCGCAGCCTCGATGACAAAGTCTGGACCGTCGCGTTCCTCATCGATGATGGACCAACGCGGTTCTTTCTGTTCGATCGTGCCGCGGGCCGGGCCACGTTCCTGTTCAACGCCAACCGCGCTCTGGCAAACTCGCCGCTGCAGCGGATGCACCCGCTGATCATCAAGTCGCGCGACGGGCTGGAAATGACGGCGTATCTCACGCTCCCGCCAGGGTCGGATCCCGATGGCGATGCCCGACCCGCCGCACCGGTCCCCATGGTTCTGAATGTTCACGGCGGTCCGTGGGCTCGCGACGCGTGGGGCTTCAACAGCGAGCATCAGTGGCTCGCAAACCGCGGGTACGCGGTCCTCAGCGTGAACTTCCGCGGCTCAACAGGCTTCGGCAAGGCGTTCCTCAACGCCGGCAACCGCGAGTGGGCCGCCAAGATGCACGACGATCTGCTCGACGCCGTCAAGTGGGCCGTGGACAACAACATCGCCCTCAAGGACAAGGTGGCGATCTACGGCGGTTCGTACGGCGGCTATGCGGCCCTGGTTGGTGCGACGTTCACGCCGGAGGTCTTCGCGGCCCATGTCGCGGTCGTTGGCCCGTCGAACCTCGTCACGCTCCTGAACACGATTCCGCCGTATTGGGCCAGCGCGCTCAACACCCTCCGCGCGCGAGTGGGGGACAACAGCACCCCGGAGGGCCGGGCGTTCCTGGAGTCCCGCAGCCCGCTGTTCAAAGTCGATCAGATCCAGCGGCCGCTGCTCGTGGCCCAAGGCGCGAATGACCCGCGTGTCAAGCAGAGCGAGAGTGATCAGATCATCGAGGCGATGCAGCGCAAGAACATCCCGGTGACCTACGCCCTCTTCCCTGATGAGGGCCACGGCTTCGTCCGCCCGGAAAACCGGCTGGCCTTCTATGCCCTGGCGGAGGCGTTCCTCGCCCAGCACCTCGGCGGCAAGGCGGAGCCTGTCGGGGACGACTTCGCGGCGTCCAGTATGCAGCTGCCTACAGGGGCAGATGCCATTCCCGGCCTGCCGGCGGTGGCCGCCCCACCAGGGTCAAAGTGATGCCTCCACGGGTGGTTTCGCCCGGCAATTGTTCCACAATGGCACACATGTTCGAGTGGTGCCGAGTGCCTCGAGGCATCGACGGACGATGCCTTGATCCAGCAAATTGCTCATGTCCTGTCGACAGGTGTTGACGAGGCGGAATGTGGTGGTATGTTAGAGCCAGAGACAGGGTCGCTGCGCTAACGCGTTTCGTCCCTGCCCATACGCCCATGGCTTGAGCCCCGACGCATCGTCGCGTCGGGACGGAGCCGGCAAGTTGTTCCGTGAGGAGAGAGAGATGAAGAAGATTCTGTCTGTTTTGGCTGTCGCTGGTCTGGCCAGCAGCGCTCTGGCTGCCCCCGCTCTGACGCTCAACGAGGGCGCTTCGCCCGCCGTGTTCGCCAACGGCGCCGGTTCCGGCTTCGGCGGCACCCTGGGTAGCGGCAGCATCTCTATGGATGTCGTCGGCAGCAATCTGGTCATCTCCTTCGCCGCTGGCGGGTCGTTGAATGACCTCGTCGCGATCTTCCTCGACACGCGTTCCGGCGGCTTCACGGACGCCGACATGAACGACAACGCCGACGGTGGTCGCCGCGCCATCTCCAACCTGACCCGCGACATCAATGACAACGGCCCTGCGGGCATGGGTGCGGCCGACTTCGGTCTGGTCATCGCCGGCTTCGGCTCGGTTCTGTTCCAGCTCAACGCTGGCAGCACCGACGGTCACCTTCAGTTCGAGATCTTCAACGGCACGCAGAACATCTCGATCCCGCTCGCCCTCCTGGGCAACCCGAGCCAGGTTGACTTCTACGCCGCCTATGTCTCCGACAGCGGCTACAGCTCCAACGAGTCCCTGCCCGCCAGCCCCGGTCTGCAGGCCAACGGCAACCCCGGCTTCGGCAACGGCGAGTTCGGCGGCGTGACGCCCGCCTCGGGCGAGGTCGACTACACCGCCTTCAACCGCTTCGTGATCCCCACCCCGGGCGCCGCCGCCCTGGTCGGCCTCGGCGCTCTGGTCGCCGGCCGTCGTCGTCGCGCCTGATCGCGATCGGCTCACGACATGACCTCATCCGTCTGCGGATGAGCGAAAAGTGCCTTTTCGCCGCCGCGGATGCCCAGTGCATCCGCGGCGGCTTTTTTGGTTTGCCCCGGGTTATCGCGACCAACGACGCGACGAGGAGCGATCCGCGCCGGCTTGCTCGTCTTGCGCGCGGCCCTCGGCGACCGGACTGACCCGCCCAGCCGCTACAACCCGCACGACATGCAGCATCCGCTCACATTCCGCGAATCGTCTGAACAAGACTCCGCACTCAGCCGCCGATGTACCTCCGGACAGCACTGGAGCAATCGGCCATGGGGACTTCACAGCGTACATTCGAGCAGGTCAAGTCAATCCTGGGCAAGCTTGACCAGAGGATCGATAACCTGCGCCAGCGACGGGCCGAGCCCGCCATGTTGCCGGCGGGTCCGATGATCGGTGCCGCGGCCATGCCCGCGACAACCAGCTACTTTGCTCCGATAACCAGCGCCTTCACCGCGGCGACGCTTCCCCCCTCAGCCCCGGCGGTCCAGCCCGTCGCGCCCGTCGCCGCACCGAGCACGACGCAAAGCCCGGCGCAGACGCCATCGACCCCGAGCACGCCCGCGCCATCACGCTCGCCCTACGGCAAGGCCACGCCCATCCGTCGCCCGTAATGGCCGTCGCGGCCTCCGTCAGCGTCGGCTGATCCACCGATCGATCCTGCGCTCCAGCACGTCCACCGGCAGCGATCCGCCGCTGAGCACAACATCGTGAAACGCTCGCAGGTCGAAGCGCTCTCCGAGCTTCTCCTCCGCCCGCGTTCTCAGTTCCCGGATTTTCAGCTCGCCGACCTTGTACGCGCAGGCCTGCCCGGGCCAGGCGATGTAGCGGTCAACCTCACGCTCCACGTTCAACTGCGACAGCGCCGTGTTCGCGAGCATGTACTCGATCGCGCGTTCGCGGCTCCAGCCCAGCGCATGAATGCCGGTGTCCACCACCAGCCGCGTCGCACGCCACATTTCGTAGGTGAGCCGCCCGAAGTCGTCGTACGGATCGATGTACATGCCCGTGCCGCCGGTCAGCTCTGCCGATCGACGGATCGGCGCTTCCATCTCCAGCCCGAGCCGCTCGGCGTAGAGAGCCCAGCCCTCGATGAACGCCGTGAAGCCGACCAGTTGCCGGTAGGGATGCTGGCCCTCGAGTTCATCCGCCAGAGCCAACTGCAGATGGTGCCCGGGCATCGCCTCGTGCAGTGTCAGCGCGACCATTTCGTACTTCGGCCGCTGATCGAGCGCGAAGGTGTTGGCCATGAAGTACCCGGGAACTCCGGCCTTGAGCGAGCCGCGGTAGTAGTACGCGGTCGGGGATGACTCGCTTGCAAACCGCGGGATCGCGCGGATGCCGTACGGGTTTCGAGGAAGGGTGCCAAAGAGCTTGGCCAGTTCCGGGTCCGCGCGCTTCGCGATGACGCGATACGCATCGAGCAGTTCACGCTCGCTGGTAAAGTAGAACCGCGGCTCGCTCCGCAGGTGAGCGATGAACGCCGCGAACAGCTCGTCGCCCGCGAGGGTGTCGCGCTGAGCAAAGTCCGTTCGTGCGATCACGCGCAGCATTTCAGCGCGGATCCGCGCGACCTCGCCGAGGCCGAGGTCGTGCACCTGCTGCGCCGTCATGGCGGTGGTAGTGTGCTCGCGGAGCATGTGGTCGTAGAGCGCCGGCCCATCGACCGACGCCCCGGCCGCGATCGTCGCGCGAGCCGCCGGTACGTACGACTTCTCGAGGAAGTCCGCTAGTTCCGCGAACGCCGGGACGATCCCGCCGGCGATGGCCTTCTTCGCACGCTCGCGCAGCGGATCCGTCGCTTCCAGAGCCGCCAGAGGCATGAAGAACGCCGAGGCCGTCGGGTCCGCGGCAATCTCCGCTCGGGATTGCGCCCGCGCCTGCTGGGCGATCCGCGTCACCGTTACACGCGGCGGCACACGCCCCGCCTCAAGCCCCGCGCGCATCTGCTGCATCTGCTGGCCGAGTAGAGTCGGGATCGCCTCCAGCCGCGCCACATAATCCTCCCGATGCTTCCGCGTGCTCATCGGCACGCGCTCGCCCAACTGCGGCAGCCACACCGCAGGGCCGCTGCGGTCGTCCATCGGCATCTGCTCCTGAAAGAACCGCGCCGCGGCGATGTTGTCGCGCAGCTCCAGAATCAGGATCTCAGCTGATACCAGCTCATCCTCGCTCCACGACTTGGCCGCGTCGCCGGTGCTCAGGGCCTCCAGCCGAGCCAGCCTGTCGGCCCAGATCGCCCGGCGTGCGATGTACGCCGCGGGGCTCTCGTCGCGAAGCTGATCGTTGAATCGCAGATCGCCACGCGTGCTGGCGGTCGTCGGCTGGTCGAGCATGAGAAAGTCGACGTGCTCATCGAGAAGCGCCCGCAGACGCGGCTCGCCGCCAGCGGTCGCCATCGCGGAGACTCCGAGCATCGCGGCGCAGAAACCCGCGATGCCGATCATTCGTGATCGAGGCAAACGCTCGTGAGACGATCCTGGTGAACGAGGTTCCTGGTTCATCCCAGCAGGTTACCGCCGACACCTCGGGCGTGTACCCTCGATCATGGACTCCCAAGAACAACGACCCTCCAGCCGCGTGCCGACCTCGCGGCGGGACCGACGGATCACGGCGCACGCGGGCCTCGCCGCCCTGATCTGTACGCTGGTCGCGATTCCGGCTTGCGAGCGGTCGGCCACAAAGCCCAGCGCTTCCGCGGACATGGAAAAGCGAAAGAAGTCGCTCGTCGAATCGATGGACAAGTACGCCGAGCCCGAGCCGCCGCCCGCCCCGCAGTCGGACCAAAAGCCCGAACCTAGCCCCGCGACCTCGCCCGATTCCGCCCCAACGCCGACGCCCAGCCCGTGATCGGGACCAAAAAGTCACCCCCCGCCTCGGAGTGGACTCGACGCGGGAAGCCGATACAGTTCCGGTGCCTTGGGGATTGGTGTAACGGTAGCACGACTGACTCTGACTCAGTTAGTCTAGGTTCAAATCCTAGATCCCCAGTTTTCTCCGACGCCCCGCACCCGCGGCGTTCGCCCCTCAAAGGCCCATCAGTTGAACCTCGCGGCGGATTCTTCCGCCGCGAATGTGGCTGTGATCCATCGGTCCGCCACGCGTCCGTCCGAGAATCGTCCCCGGCCCAACGGCTCTGCGGCCTGGCCGCTGTTCGCACAGGTTCCCCGGCGGTGGAACCGCTGTCGCGACCACGGAGAAGCGTTGGTACCAGCTCTGAATGACGATACACTTGAAGTGTCTCGCGGCGGCATCGACTTTGGCGATCAAGCCGCTGAGTACCTTTTCTGAACGCACCATGATTCTTCGCGTGCTCATGTCGCTGCTCATGATCGTCCAGCCGCTGGCGGCTGGCGAGTGGTGCCGCTGCATGGCCCGCGTTTCGTCCGCGATGGTGGCCGCGGGACCGTGCGTGTCCGAGGCCGAAGGCCGGAACTGTGCCGACGCCGACGACTGCTGCCCAATCGAGTCGAGCGTCGTCGCGGACCCATGCTGTTCGGCACTCTCGGACACCGGGCCAGCCCACGATCAGATCGATCAAGGTTGCTGCTCTCCATGGGACGACTGTTCGTCCTGCGAGACCTGCGGCCTGCTGCCCGTTGATGAGTCGAAGATACCGGCATTGCCGGTGCACACGCCTTCGATGGCGGATCTCGTGCCGAACCCCTCGGACCTGCCGACGGGTGTGGTGATGGAGGTCGCGCCGCCGACGGTCCCGAACTTGCCAAACCTGGCGCGGGCGTTGCCCCCGCCTGCTCCTCCCGATCGGGCGGCGCTTTCTGTTTGGGTGATCTGATTCGAAAGTGCGTTCTGCCACCGCCGGAGCATGCATGATGCCCCCGGCGGGGCTGTTGCTCGCGTCGACCGTGCCACGTTCTCTCGGCACGCTCGGCGTGCAAGTCCATCAAGCGTGTCTTTCGATTGACAGTCATCCAAACCCTCCCGGGCGGATCGCATCGCGATACACCCCGGGCCAGATCTCAAGGATCCATCACATGTTGACCATGAAGCTCATCGCCCTCATGTCCGCCGCCATGCTCTCGTTCTCCGGCGTCGGCTCTTCCACGACCGCCGTGGCGGCCAATGGCTGCGGCGCCGGTTGCTCCTGCTCGTGCGCCTGCTGCGCCTCGTCGTGCTGCTGCTGCGGCGGCTGCTGCGGCTGCTGCTCGGGCTCGAGCTGCTGCTGTGACGACTGCACCTGCTGCGACGCCGGTTGCGGCTGCTGCGCCAAGTAGTCGCGACACATCAGGGCATTGAGCCCGGAAATGATCGACGGGCGGCGCACCAAGGTGCGCCGCCCGTCTTCGATTTTGCCTCAGATCAACATCTGCCTTGCACCGGCCCCGATTATCGCTCGGTCGGCGTCGGCACCGGCGTAACGGGCGAACCTTCAAGCGTCCCCGGGTTCACCGGCCCGCTCGGAGTCGAACTCCGCACGGGCTGAAGGTTCACGACATCCACCCGCGTCGGCACGACGATCATCGCGTTCATCGAGTCCTCGAATCGGCTCTCGCCCTGAATGCCGACGATCGCACCGAGCTTCGACTGCAGGTCCAGCTTCGGATCCGGCACCAGATAGCCGATCGTGCGGCCCGTGCCGGGCTCCGGGCTCTGGATGCGATACATCAGCGGCAGGCGCTGGCCGTCGTACACAACCGACGGGATCAGCCGCCCGATGTACGCGTACACGCGCGAGTTGCTCAGTTCCGTGAGCTGCTGGCCGATGCGTTGCTGCTGGGTGTCGAGCGTGCGGCTGGTTTCCTGACGGCTGCGCATCGCTTCGCGCACCTGCACGCGAAGCTCCATCGCCTCAACGAACTTACCCAGCCGACGGCGAAGGTTCTCATCACCCGGATTGCCGCCGAGCGTGCCGATGTAGTTCCGGAACTCCGTGATGGCCGAGTCCAACTCGGCTTCCATCAGCGGCTGCTGACGCACGCGCTCGTACTGCTGGACGAGAACATCCACCGGGTTGGGCTTGGGAGGTGCCGGCGGCGCGGGTGGTGTGGGCGGTGTCGTGGCCACAGGGGCAGCGGGCGCTTCGCCCGCCGCGCCGGGTGTTGCGGGGACGAACGCCGGTGCCGAAGGTGCGGCGGTGCCAGTGCCGGTTCGATCGCCCGTCGGGGGCACAACGATCTCGACCGGTGCCGAGCCCGCGGGTGCCGCCGGCGACGGGGTGGTCGGCGTGCTCGCGGGTTCTGCCGGAGGCGTCGTGGCCGCGGGAGCGGTGGGGGCCGTTGTGGCGGCGGGGGCCGCGGTGGGGGCCGCGGTGGGGGCCGCGGTGGGGGCCGAAGGAGTTGTGGCGGGGGTCGCGTTCGCGCCCGATGCCGTGCTGGCGGTCCCGAGGAACTGGGCCGACTCCTCCGGCGAGGCTCGACGGGTGTTCCCCGCGGCGATAAAGCCCCGGGCCTCGCTCGGCACCGCGACGATGTACGCCGAAATTCGGCCCCCATCATCCTTGAGGGTGTCGAGCACCTTGAACTCCGTACCGGAGGCCAGCGGTGCCTGCAACAACGGGAAGAAACTGCCACGCTCACCGATCTCAACGTTCAGCGCTCGCAGCGTGCTGGGCTTGGTCAGTCGCACGGTCGTGTTGTCCGCGCTCGGGCTGCACTCATCGGGACGGACCAGCGCCCGGCCTCCCGCCGGGTAACTGACACGCAGCCAGTTGCCGCTCTCGCCGTCGACACGCAGCATCGTGTTCACCGGCACGTTGGCAACGGGGTAGTACAGCGTCGCATCGCCCGCGCGCAGCGTCGTCGCCGTCGTAACGACCGCGACATACGGATCGACGGGGCGTGCCTGGGCCAGCGCGCTGCGGCTGAAGACCGTCGCCGCCAGCGTCGCGCCGACGATCACCGTCGGCATCGACCAGCACGCCGCGGCACACATGCTCGCCATCGCCAACACGCGGGCCGAGCCCGCCACGCCGCGGCGGGCGGGCCGACCGTGCTTGGCGTTGCTGCTCGCGCTCGTGACGCCGTTCGAGAAGTTCGTGGTGGGCTTTGATTCGCTGACCGTGCTCTGCGTGCGCATCGCGTTCTCCAAGATTTCGTGCGTCGTCCCGGTGTGCCCG
This sequence comes from Phycisphaeraceae bacterium, assembly GCA_021297895.1. GTDB lineage: Bacteria > Planctomycetota > Phycisphaerae > Phycisphaerales > UBA1924 > JAJTHN01. Next base: position 44,499 of record JAJTHN010000029.1, read on the forward strand.
GGTGCGGGCGGTGCTGCGGGCTTCCCCGTCGCCCCGGACCCGGTCGCGGCGTTCCGTGCCGTTATGTCCATGGTAGGAGTGTCGGCCCGACACGCCCGCCCGGTCGAGCATTTACCCACTTCGCCCGGCGATTCCGCCCGGATTCACCGCCCGGCCTCTCGGCAGCCCGGCAACAATGTCGCGTGAACGCCGACGACCAGTCCGATCCCGAACATCGTCCGGGCCACTCGCCGCAGGCTGGCGGAGGCCAGGACCGCGGCGACATCGCCGCGCTTCATGCCGCGGCCCGACGCCTGCGCGAGGGCGGAATCGTCGCGTTTCCGACCGAGACGGTTTACGGCCTCGGTGCCGATGCGCTCAGCGCCGATGCCGTGCGCCGGGTCTTCGCCCTCAAGGGCCGGCCGAGCAACAACCCGTTGATCGTGCACGTCAGCGGGCCCGACATGGCCCAGCGCGTCGTCAGCCGTTGGACACCCAAGGCCGACGCCCTTGCCCGCGCGTTCTGGCCCGGGCCGCTGACGATGGTTCTGCCCAAGGATCCTGCGGTGCCCGATGAAGTCACCGGCGGTCCGGGCAGCAAGACCGTCGCCGTTCGCGCGCCGAACCATCCGATCGCCACCGCGCTTCTCATGCTCTTCGGCGGGCCGCTGGTCGGGCCGAGCGCCAACCGCTCCGGTCACGTCTCGCCCACCAGCGTCGACCACGTCCGCGAGACGTTCAGCCCGCGCGATGTGCTGGCCATCGACGGCGGCGAATGCGGCGTCGGCATCGAGAGCACCGTGCTGCTCGTCCCCGTGATTCCCGGAATGCGGGCCCGCATTCTCCGACCGGGCATCATCGGCGCCGATGAGATCGCCCGCGTCCTCGGCGAGCCCGTCGACGACGTCGCGCCCGCACAGCCGCCCATCGGCGGCGATCCGCGGCACGCCGAACCGACGAGGCCGGGCACCGCCGCGATCGCGCAGGGCGCTGCGGAAGAAGCCAACGAGGCCGCCCCGAGCGACCGACCGATGCTCAGCCCGGGCACGATGGCCAGCCATTACGCGCCGCGAACGCGGACGGTGATGGTCGACGAGGTCGAGGGATGCGACGCGCTCGAGGATCTGATCGATGCCGGCACCGGCCGGGCGGTGATTCTCACCCATCGCATCGTCACGCACGTTCCCCCGCCGCATGAACTGGTTCGGCTCCCGGCAAGGGCGATGGAGTATGCGCAAGCGATCTATTCCGCGATGCGCCAAGCCGACCGGGCCAGTGCCGATGTGATCATCATCGAGCGTCCGCCGACGCAGAGCGAAATGCCGGGCGAAACCGCCGTGTGGCGTGCGATCGCCGACCGCCTCGCGCGGGCGACCGCGCCGCGCTGAAGCGGGTCCGGCCGCTTTGGGCGGCCGCGTCAAGGACTCGGAAGTCCGCGCAGATCCGCAAGCCTCAGGACGCGAACGCCGACGGCAGGCCGAGGCCGCGACGCGTCGTTGAAAGCTGTCCGGTGTGCCAGCCGATGTGCCACGCAGTGCGATGCGCCGCGTCCAGCCGCGTCTTGGCGATTCCGTGCGACTCGCCCATCACCGGCTGGTGAAGCTGATCGTCGGTCAGATGGGCCAGCGCCTCGTTCATGCGCGTAATGCTGGCCTGATAGGCCCGCATCACGTCCTCAAACTTCGGGTACATCTTCGGGTCGTGGGCCGGCTTGCTGCCCATCCCGAAGAGCGCTTCCCAATCCTTCGGACACACGCCCGGCTCGCCGGTCATGAGCCAGTGGAACCAGTCCGCGCTGGTCGCCAGGTGGCCGACCGTCCACATCAGGCTCTGATCATGCGGAAACGGAATCGCGCACTGCTTATCCGCGGGCCAGTTCTTCATCATCGCGTGCACCATCCCGTCGGCGAACTTCAGCAGTTCGATCGCATGATGCGCATCGCCGAAGGTGTGCGGGTGCTTCTTGTCGTGGCCGCCGGCGTGGGCGGCGTGTGCGGCATGGTCGTTCGGAGTGTGCGTGTGGCTCATGACAGGAGGGTACCGCCGCGATTCCGCGACGCGATGTCCGGAACGGCAAACCGGATCGACTTGATCAAAATCCCCGTTCTCCAGGGAGATCGCGTGCGGCCGTGCGTCGTGGCATTCCGCTTCGACATCCGCGATACTGCTCGGCGAACGAACCCGGCTCATCCACGCCGCGCGTCACTTTCGCCTCAACGCCCGTCACCCCATGACCAACCCACCACCCAGCCCCGCCGTCCCCCGCCTGCTCGCGCTCGATGCTCTCCGCGGCGGCACCATGCTCGCAATGGTCCTGGTCAACACCCCGGGCACTTGGTCGCACGTCTATCCGCCGCTCCGCCACGCCGACTGGCACGGCTGCACGCCCACGGACCTGATCTTCCCGTTCTTCCTCTTCGCCGTCGGCGCGGCGATGGCCTTTTCCCTCGCCCGCGCGATCACGCCCAGATCCCCCGCCGACCGACGCGGCCTCTGGCCTCGGATTTTCCGCCGCGCCGGAATGCTCATCGCCCTTGGCCTTCTGCTCGCTGTCGCGACACCGATACTCAACACGCTGCTCCGCGGCGACACATCGGGCTTTGCCACCATCCGCCTCCCCGGCGTGCTCCAACGCATCGCCCTTTGCTACGTGCTCGCGTGCGCAGCGGTCCTCTTCTTGCGCGTGCGCGGGCAGGTGATCATTTCGGCCCTCGTGCTTATCGTCTACTGGGCGCTGCTCGTGCTCGTGCCGATACCCGTTGTCCCGCCAACCCCCGCCGGGGCCGTCGTCGTGGCCGATGCTCTTCGCCCCGGTCTTGGCAACGCCGACAACTGGCAACGCTTCATCGATCTGCTGGTCTTCGGCCAGCGGCACCTCTATTCCGGTAACCCGACCGATCCCGAGGGCCTGCTCTCGACCTTTCCCGCCGTCGTGACGGTTCTGGCCGGGTACTGGACCGGCATGTTCATCCGCACCCAGCGCCCGCTCAACGGCGAGTCGGCGATGGTTCTCGCTCTCGTCGGCGTCCTGGCGATGCTCTGCGGTCTGGTCCTGCACGCGTTCATCCCCATGAACAAGCCGCTGTGGACGCCCAGTTACGTTGTTTTCACCGCCGGGTGCGCCATCGTCGCGCTGACCCTCTGCCTGCTGGTGTGCGACCTTCGCCGGGTGTGGCCGATCGCTCGCCCGCTGGAGATCTGCGGCCTCAACGCGATCCTGCTCTTTGTCGGCTCGGGGTTGGTCGCTCGTGTCCTGGGTGCGATCCGCTTTGAGCAGCCGACCGACAACGCGCCCAATCGCGTCGCCTCGCTCCAGGTCTGGCTCTTCGAGAACCTCGCGATGCCGCTTTCCGGCGGCGTCCCGATCAACGCGTCGCTGATCTATGCGCTGGCCAACTGCGTGATTTGGCTCCTGGTGCTCTGGTTGCTGGCCCGCAAGGGCTGGTATTGGAAGGTCTGACCCGCCGCGTTCTGAGAGGCCGATGTTGGCCCGGGGGTGGATATCCGCCGCCTGTCGGCGAACGCTTGGCCAATGAGCAGACGCCGAAGCGAAATCGCCTCCACCGCCGCCGAGCGCCTTTCCAGCATGTCCGTCGCCGGACGCCTCACGACGATCAACGCGCTGGTCGGGTTCGACGGCTTCATCGACGCGATCATCCGCGTGGTCGATGCCCGCGCAAGCATGGCTCCGAGCGACTTTGTGCCGATCCCCACCATCGACGCGCTGGCGCGACGTGTCGCCGCCGCGGCGGGCCTGAGCGCGAACATGGAACTGGTCGTTCACGAAGAGCGATTCGGTGGCAACGGCCCGCTCATGGCCGGAGCCCTCGGCAGCCTCAGCCTCCCGGTCACATACATCGGCGGTGTCGGTCGGCCGGGCGATGAACGCACGCTCCACCCGATCTACGAGCCCTTCGCACGCCGCTGCGCGAAGGTGTACCCCGTCAGCGCACCCGCCTTCACCGATGCGCTGGAGTTCGACGACGGCAAACTCATGCTCGGCAAGCCCGGCAACCTTCAGGGCATCACATGGGCCTCGCTCAAGTCGATCTTCGGCCTGCCCGCGCTCATCGATCTCTTCGCCAGCCAGAGGCTCATCGGCATCGTCAACTGGACCATGATGGGCGGTGTGCAGGGCATCTGGCAGGGACTCTGCGATGAGGTACTCCCGAAACTCCCGGTGCTGCACATCCCCGGTCACATGCCGATCGTCCGCCGACGCATCTTCATCGACCTCGCCGACCCCGCAAAGCGCACCGATCCGGACATCCGCAGCGCGATGGCGACCCTCAGAAATCTCGAGGCGCACGCCGACGTCACGCTCGGCCTGAACCTCGCCGAAGCCGTACGCATCGACCGCGCCCTGAACAGCGGCGCGTTCGCGTCGTGCAGGCACCCGTCGAGCCCGACCGGTCAGGAGGTCGCCAGCGCGGCGGAAGTCCTGCGCAACGCCACCGGCCTGAGCTGCGTGGTCATTCATCCGCGCAGCGGCGCCGGCGCGAGCGACAGCATGACCGCCGCGGCGTGGTTCGACGGCCCGATGGTCGCCAAGCCCCGCCTGAGCACCGGCGCGGGCGACCACTTCAACGCCGGATTCGCGCTGGCGCAGGCCGCGGGACTGCCCCTTGAGGAATGCCTCGCCGCGGGCACCGCCACCAGCGGCGCGTACGTACGCGACGCCGAGAGCCCCACGCTGGCGCGTCTGTGCGAGATGCTCGCGGCACTCCCTGAGCCGCAGGCGTGAGCGTTCGCATCGATCACGGTGACTGGCTCGACCTCGCCCCGTCGCTCGATCAGGCGAGCATCGACTTTCTCTACGCCGACCCGCCCTTCAACACCGGCAAGACCAGACGCACCCCGCCGAACGCCGCCCGCGCCGGCCGGGACGCCAATACGCAATACGCCGATCGCTTCGAGTCCTCCGCCGACTACATCCGCTTCCTGCGCGAGCGTCTGGCCGCGACGCTCCCGGCGCTCCGTCCGACTGCGAACATCGCGATCCATGTGGATTGGCGCACCAGCCACCTTGTCCGCCTGCTCCTTGACGACATGCTCGGCCCCGATCGCTTTGTCAACCACCTGATCTGGACCTACGGCCTCGGCGGCTCCTCGCCCCGCTGCTTCGCCCGCAAGCACGACGACATCATCGTGTACTGCCTCGATCCTCGCCGCGCGTACTTCCTCGCGCCCAGAGTTCCCGCGACCAGCCGCCGCCTCGCCGGCACGACCAAGAAGGCAACCGATGTGCTGGATATCCCGGCGCTGAACAACATGGCCCGCGAGCGCACCGGATACCCGACCCAGAAGCCCCTGGCGTTGCTCGAACTGCTCATCGACGCCTTCTGTCCGCCCGGGGGCGCCGTTGTCGACCCTGTCATGGGCAGCGGTACCACGCTCGTCGCCGCGCAAAGGCTTGGGCGTCACGCCGTCGGATTTGACACCAACGCCCGAGCGATCACGGTCGCCCGGGGGCGACTGTTCCCGGTGGCCGCGGCCACCCCTCGCCGCCAACGCCCCGAATCGGCGGGTGATTGACCGACTTCTCGCCCTCGTGCCCGGCTAGCATCGGAACCCGCGTGGAACCACCCATGATCCGTTGGCTCGCCAACCAGTATGCCAGACGGATCGTCAACATCAACGTCAACATCTGCGTCGCCAGCCTCGCGGCCATCACGCTCACGGCGATCCCGCTCTATCTCTCGCGCTACTTCGGCGTGACGCACGAGCACAAGATCACCATTCTCATCATCACGCTCGTCAGCGACTGGATCATCGACCTTGTCATCGCCGTCGGGCTTCACTGGCTGGCCAATCACTGGCCGCAGCGATGGAAGCGCACCCGCACCCTCGTGGACAAGGCCGACCGCGTTATCGACGCCGCGCCGCCGCCGATCTCGTTCGTCAAGGATGCGACGATCATCCAGTTGCAGCGTCTGTGCCTCAGTCCGCTCTTCTACATCATCGCGCTGTACACGCAGTGGCTGCTGATGCACGAGGGGCTCGGGCGGGAGATCTCGGCGTTCCTGGGCTTCCTCCTTGCCGTCATCGTCACGCGAATCCTTCACACGATCTGGCTCTTGCGTTCAGAGCGCAGGGCGTTTGAGCAGTGGGAGGCCATGCAGGCCGCTCGCGGGCAGAACAACCTGCCCCGCCCCAAGCCCGCTCCGGCCGATGCGCCGCCAACGCGCAGCGCCGCGACCACCAATGCCTCGCGGAACTGAATCACCATGTGCGGCATCGCGGGCATCTATCGCGTTTCCGCCACGCCCATCGCATCCCGCGATGCGATGAGCGATCACGCCGCGGCTTCCTGGTCCATCCCCGATCACTGGCTCGACACGCTCGATCGCGCGATCGTCCATCGCGGCCCCGACGGCCAGGGCCGATTCCGTGCACGCTCCATCGCGCCCAGCGGTCATCTCGTCGAGGTCGCGTTTGTTCATCGCCGGCTCAGCGTGATCGATCCGCAGGGTGGGGCGCAGCCCATGCTCGCGCCGAGCGGCGATGCCGACTCGCCCGCATCGCCGGCCCTCGCCCGCGCCGCCGTCGCGCACGCCCGCCCCGCGGATCACCTTTCCGCCGGCGCTCTGGCCAACATCCCGCCCGGCAACGCCGCGTTTGCCATCGTCTTCAACGGCTGCATCTACAACCACCGCTCGCTCCGTGCCGCCCTTTCGGCTCATCGCTTTCGCACTGACCACAGCGATACCGAGACACTGCTGCACGTGCTCGCCGGCGACACGAGCGCACTTCCGAAGCTCGACGGCATGTTCGCACTGGCACTCTGGAACGCAAGCGATGCATCGCTGACACTCGCCCGCGATCGAGCGGGCGAGAAGCCGCTGCATGTTCTTGAGCTCACAACCGCGACCGAGCGCATTGTCGCGTTCTGCTCATCGGCCGCCGGCCTTGTCCCTTTGCGTCGGCTCATTCAGCCGCAGGTCAGCCTCCGAATCAACACCGGCGCGCTCGCGTCTTTCTTTGCCATGGGCTTCGGGCCCGCGTTCCCGGCCGACGGTTTCTCGAGCGTTCCACCCGCTTCGCGGCTGACCATCGCCCCCGGAACGCGCACCTTGGCGACATTCGCCGATGCTCCGCCCTCGGCCGCGCTCGAGCCCACGGAGCGAACGAACCGACCGGACGCGGCCACGATCGACGCGCTCGTCCGCCAGAGCGTGCGCGAGCGGATGGAGAGCGACGTTCCGCTGGGCTGCTTTCTTTCCGGCGGAATCGACTCATCGCTCGTCGCCGCGCATGCCGCGAAGTTCGCCCCGGGGCTTCGCACCTTCACCGTCCGCATGCCCGTTTCGGCGTACGACGAATCCGGCGTCGCCGGTGCCGTCGCCCAAGCGCTGGGCACCAATCACACCACCGTAGAAGCCGGCCCCGCGCCCGGTCAGTCCATCGCCGATGACCTGGCCGGGCTCGTCGCCACCCTCGGCATCCCGCTGGCCGACTCATCCCTGCTCCCCTCGACGTGGCTGGCCCGTGCAGTCCGTCAGCACGTCGGCGTCGCACTCAGCGGCGACGGCGGCGATGATCTCTTCGGTGGCTACCAGCGTCAGGCCGCGGCGGACTTGCTCGCGGGCAACTCGGGCGATCTCCTCCGCGCGCTCCCATCGTCGCTCTGCGCACTGGCGTGCGCGGTCCTGTCCCGAGGCGCATCGCCAAAGTCCACGCGAGGCAAGCTCTCGCGACTCATCGACGCGGCCCGAGGTGGCCAGACGCTCGACCTGCTCGCGATTTTCCCTCGCTCAATGCTGCCCCCAGGGCTCAACCCCCAGCCCGACCCGCTCGCCGATGCATGGAGCACACGCGGCACCGCCGGTGCCCTGGCGATCGATCGCTACCGCTACCTGCCGCAGGACTTGCTGACCAAGGTCGATACCGCGTCCATGTCCTGCGCGTTGGAGGTCCGCGCGCCCCTGCTCTCGGCCGCACTGCTTGACGTTTCGCGATCCGCGCACCTGGATGCGCTCATGCCCTCCGCGTTCCCCATGCGCAGGCTCAAGGTCCTTCTCCGCGCCGCCGCGGCACGCCACGTGCCCGCCAGCCTCCTCGATCGCCCCAAGATGGGCTTCGCCCTGCCTCTTGGCCACTTCTTTCGCGACGATGCCATGGGAATCCGCCGATCGCTGCTGGCGTCGACGCTCGACGCGAGCCGCGAGGCCTGCCCGATTCCGGGGCTGAGCATCCACCGAACATTTATCGAGCGACTGGTGCGGGAGCATCAATTCGGTGCCGCCGACCACGCCCAACGCCTGTACGCTCTGCTCGTGGCCGCGATCTGGACTCGCTGGGTGGCATCCGCGGACGCGGGTTGACCGGACCGAAGGTCGGGATCTTGGTGGTGATGAAGCGGAGTCGGCCGCCGGCGGGGCCGAGAACAAACACCCGCGCCGTCGTTCACGCTCGGTGCGAAGGATTGCCGATGACCAAGCTTGTGAGCGAGAACAACTTCAGCAGCGTTTCCCGACGCCACGTGCTGGTCGTCGGTGGTCTGGGCGCCGTCAGCCTTGTGCTGGCAGGCTGTGCCTCGCCCGGTGGTGCCGACCGCACCGGCGGCGATGAGGACCCGATCCCCGGGCCGTGGGGCGCGCGTGCGGACCGGAACGCCCGCCCCGCACCGACGCCGCCGCCCGCTCGCGCCGAGACGCCGCAGCCGCTTCCTCGCGCCGGCGGTCCGATCATCGTCCTGCCCCGCACGCGCTGGACCCGCGCCGGTGTCGCTCGCCCGAGCGAGATCAACCCTATGCGCGGCGTGCGTCGGATCACGATCCACCATGACGGCATGGACTCGTTCACCACCACGGACGAGTCCGCCTCGCGCCGCCGCCTCGAGCAGATTCGCCGCTCGCACGTCGAGGGTCGCAAGTGGGCCGACATCGGCTACCACTACATCATCGACCCCGCAGGACGAATCTGGGAGGGTCGCGGCGTTCAGTACCAGGGTGCGCACGTCAAGGACAACAACGAGAACAACCTCGGCATCATGTGCATGGGCAACTACGACAATCAGTCGCCCACCAACGCCATGCGATCGGCTCTGGACCGGTTCGTTGCGTCTCAGATGCGCCAGTACCGCGTGCCGATGAACGAGGTTCGCACGCATCAGGAACGCATGGCCACGGCCTGCCCGGGGCGGAACCTGCAGGCGTACATCCGCGCATCGCGATCCTCCGGCGGCGGGATGACCCTCGCGCTGAACGATGAAGCGTTGAGCGTGCAGTTCGTCTGACCGCCGCGGCCACGACACGCCGGTACCCGTTTCGGGACTTGGTGCCCAGCGTCCGCCGAAGGTCCGTTCAGCGTCGACGCCGAGCGGCGATCACGCCGCCGAGCACCAGCAGCGCCGTCGACCCGGGTGTGGGAATGAGCGGGGCGTAGTTGCGTCCGCTGCCGCTGGTGATGGCAAACTCGGGCCACGGGATGATCTGCTGATCCGGGCCGCGAACCTCAATCGCCCGCAGCCGAAGCCCGCCGAGCGAGCCCTGCGACTCGCCCCGCGGCGTCATCTGCAGGTCATCGGCAAAGTTGCTGCTCGCAGAGCCCGAACTGCCCAGCACACCCGCGGTGTTGAACGACGCGGTGCTGACCAGCGACATCGCCACCTGGGTGCCCGGTCCGTTGACCGCGATCGTGGTCGTGTACGGAATCTCAAGGGCCACGTACGTCCGGGCGAGTTCATCGCCCGTGAGCGATGTGTTGAGCAGCGTCGTCGGCGTTCCGCTGAACGCGCCGCCGGTGACCAGCACCCTGGACTGCGCCCGGCCGCTCGAGTCCGATCGCGTCATTTCGCCCGTAAGTTCGAAGCGGAACGTGACCGACACGGTCGAGACCGAAAGCCCCGAAATGCTGATCACATCCGCCCAGATCGACGTCGATGTGGCCGTGAACGACGCCGCCTGCACGTTCGCGTTCGTCAGCGACAACGCCGAGCGCGACCGCATGGTCGCGAGCCCCTCATCGCCCGTCCCCGGTCCCTGATACGGCTGGCTCCGCGCCAGCACGTCGCTCATGAACGACATCTGATTCGACACCGCCCCGGTCACGAACGAATGCTGCGGCGACGGAAGAGCCTGCGCCACACTCGACGCGCTGAACGAGCTGGTCACCCGCGGCGAGCCGGTCGGCGGCGTGCCTTGCCACTGCACCTGCGTGCGGGCGGTCTGTCCCTGATTGATCTGCGCACTGGCAACGCTTGCGGGAAGACCCGCGGCCGCAGCCGTCGCGAACAACGCCCATCGCATGTGAACTCCTTCTACCTCGCTTACTGACGTGTACCAAAATAGCACCAACTCGGCGTGAGCCAAGCAAATGCCTGCAGAAACAACCCGTTTCTGTCAAAATGCGGACACTTTTGAGACGCTCTGAGAGCCCCAGCGCCGAGAGCTAAGTGCTTTACCTTGACTCGGCGTTCACCTTCGTGGGGGGCGCGACGATCTGGGCCGCATCGCCCCGAAGCGCCGACGCCGGGATCGCGAAGGCCCAGAAGTGGGTGTCCTGGTCCTTCCGGAAGTCGTTATCGCTGACGATGTACAAGACAACGCTCCCGTTCGGCAGGGTCGGACCGAAACACAGGGCCTCGATCTTTTCGGGGAACTCCGCCGAGCGCAGGCCGAAGGCCGGGTCGAGCATGTCCAGAATCAGTGTCTTCTTCGCCGGCACAACACCCGCGGGGAGCGTGTCCGCGGGAAGGCTGGGGATGTTCGACACATCGGTGGCGTCGGTAAAGTCGGCGCGGTAGATCCGCTTGGCCTTCGACTTTGCGCCGTCCTTGCCGTCGCGTTCGATCACCAGGAACGTTGTCGCGCTGATCGCGAGGATCTCGTTGGTGCCCAGGGATGCATCGCTGAGCGGATACACGAGCTGGCGCGAGGTGCCGGAAGCCAGATCGATCTGGAGCACTCGGCAATTGAGCCCCTTGCGTCCGCCATCCTGAATGAGCGGTGACTGGAGCAGCGCGGTGAGTGTCGAGCCATCGGGAGAGATGGCCAGCCCCTCGAAACCACGATTGGCGACGCGGCCGGCCGCGTTGGCGGTGATCTCCGCTTCGGCATCCGCACTCGGCTTGGCGATCGCGAAGATCGGCGGGACCGCAATCGAACGGATCGCGACGCCATCTCGCGTGAATTCCGTGATTGTGGGGCCGTACTCATCGCTGACAAACACCGATTCACCCGTCTTGCTTACCCGAATGCCTTCCGGGTCCAGCCGGAGCGGTGATGTGCCATCATCGATCGCGCGGGACAGGCCAACAAACCGGCGCGCAGTCTGGTTTTGCAGCAGCACGGTGCGGCCGATGGAGACCGTCAGGTCGTAGGGCCGAGTGCTCGGGTCCTTCTTGGGTGTCAGGGTCAGGTCGAGTTCCTGCCAGCGGCAGTCAAAGTCCACCGCGCCGTCCTGCGGCCCGCGATCGGGCAGGGCGATGAAGCGATCACCGACGCCCGTGTACGCCAGACCCGAGCCAAAGCCGCCGAGTCGCGCGCGGGGTTGGCCGTCGCTCATCGTGCCCGTGAGCCCGGAGTTGTCGTTCGTCGCTGCGGGAATCACGGCGTGGGCGAGCAGCCGCACGCGATCGTCAGCAGGAATCTTCTCCGGCGTTGCACGCTCGGCCGGCGCGGGCTGCGTGAGCAGGCTCACGGTGAGCATGGGGATCAGGGCGTTCGTGAACATGGCATCTGCTCCGAGGTCAACGCGTGCGGATGAATCGCGACGAAGATCGTTCGCCGAGCGGCACGTGAAGAAATGGCAAGCGTGTGAAGATTGGGTTCAGGCTTCGGTCCGGCCGCCCGGCGCATCGGGGAGTGCCAGCGCTCGCGGCCGGACAACAACCGGAGCGAGTTCCGGCAGATCCTTGCTGCCGCGAACGCCCGCGGCCTCGAACTGGCGGAGCGTGGGCTCAAGGCGCGACTCGTACGACGAGCAGAACTCGTTGTACTTCTTCACGGCCGATTCCAGTGCGTCGCCGAGTTTCGAGACATGCTCGAAGGCCACGCGGGCGCGCTCGTGGAGCGTGCGCCCGAGTTCCAGCAGCGCGTCGGCCTCCTGCGCCAGTCGCTGCTCGCGGAAACCCACCGCGACGGCGCGCAGCATCGCGATCAGCGAGGCCGGGCTGGCCAGCAGCACGTTCTGTGCCGCGGCGGACTCGAGCAGGTCCGGGCGACGCGAGAGCGCGGCATCGAGGAACTGATCACCGGGCAGGAACATGACGACGAAGTCGGGCGAGCCCTTGTACTGCTGGTAGTAGTCCTTCCGCGCGAGCTTGGTCGCCTGCTCGACGATGCCATCGGCGTATCGGCGCAGGTGCGTTTCGACGTCCTGAGGTGAGGTGGCCTCCATCGCGTCGAGATAGGGCTTGAGGTTGGCCTTTGCGTCGATGACCAGTTCGCGCCCGTTCGGGAGCTGCACGATCATGTCCGGTCGCAGTGCCTGGCCGGAATCGTTGATGGTCTGGTCCTGCTCCTTGAAGTCGCAGTACGGGCGCATGCCCGCGAGCTCGGCGACGCGCTTGAGTTGAACCTCGCCGTAGCGGCCCCGGATCTGCGGCTCACGGAGCGAGCGCACGAGGCGTGCCGTTTCCTGACGGAGCGCGGCGCCCTCGGTTTGCATGGCCCGGACCTGCTCGCTGAGCGTCGCGTAACTGCCGGTGCGGGCCTGCTCCATGGCCGCGAGTTTTTCATCGGTCTTGCGGAGGGTCTCGGCGATGGGCGCGATGAGCTTGTCGACGGCTTCGCGGCGGCGCTCGATATCGGTCGCGGCCTCGGCCCGGTCGGCGGCCAGCCGCTGACGCGAGAGTTCGAGCAGTTGCTGCTGGCTCCGCTCGAGGGCCGCGCCGGCGAGTTGGCCGAAGGACTTCTCCATCATCTGCGAGAACTCGGCGAGTTTGCTCTCGACGTTCTTCTGGGCCTGCTGGACGCTGGACAGTTGGGCCTGATGGAGCGAGGCCTTGCTGGCAAGTTCCTGTGCGTGGATCGCGTCGCGCGAGGCGAGGGACTCGCGCAGGCGTTGCTCCGCCGCGGCGCTGTCGGCGCGACGCTGCTCGTCGAGCGCGGCGAGGCGTTCGTTCAGCCGCGCGGCCTCGGCGTTGGCCTGGGCGATTCGGTCCCCGGCCAGCGCGGCCTGGGCTCTGAGGGCATCGCGCTCGGCCTTGAAGTCCGCCGCGGCCCGCTCGGCTTCCTCGGCTCGCTGGGTCATGCCCGCGAGCAGTGCGGCGCTCTGGGACGATCGCCGGACAAGGACGAACGCCAGAGCCGCCAGGGCGGCGGAGAGGAGCGACAGGACGATGACCGCGATTTCCATGGGACCATGCTAACCGGGGCATGGCCGCGACCCGGCCGCCGGGCGGGCTCAGACTGACAGCATGGTGTCAGTGGCGCGGCCAAGGGGCGGGGTTGATCGTCGCCGCGGCGTCTGCCAAATCGACACCCGTTGACGACGGGCTGGCCGCGGGCGACGTCCGGTGGTGGGCAAAAACCCGAACATTCATAAAACAAACTGGCGGTCGGTTTCTCGTTTTTGCGGTTCTACCGGGCAGTTCGCGGCCTTGCGGGGTGGTGATGGCACGGAGGGCGCGCCGCGTGGCTGGTACTGAGATTGCCCATGGCCTTAACGATGCGTCGGTCCCGATTCCATTTTGGGCAGGTACTCCCGTGGCTGAGCCGTGGCTTGGCGCGGGGCCACCATGCCGATGTGTTCGATGACGGGGCGCGCGGCGGAGGCGGGGCGGCGGGAGATTCGGCGACCGGTGGCGGTGCGGGTGCCCCGGGGAACAGGCTGCGGCTGCTGCTATCGACCGGTGGCTGGTCGCCGACACCGTGGGCCGATGGATTGCCGATGCTGCTCGAGCCGATGGGCGTCAGCAGCGTACGGGTGAGCAGTGCACGACAGGCCGAGCGGGTGATCCGGCGCGAGCCGGTGCATATCGCGGTTGTGGACCTGACGATTCCGCTGGACGAGAGCGACGGCGAGTCGAGCCTCGAGGATGGCGGGACGCGGATACTGGAGTTGCTGTCGCGGTTGGATCAGCCGCCGCCGACGGTGGTGATCAAGCCCGTGCGGTCGCATCGGGATGATCACCGGAATCTGCACGCGGCGCTGCGGTGCGGAGCGTTCGCCGTGGTGGATCGGGCGTCGGCGGATCTTGAGTTGATGCTCGGCGTGATGCAGCGGTGTCTGGCCCGTTTCTATGCGGGTCGCTGGCCGGGCGGGAGCGGGCTTGGGGGTGGTTTGGGCGGAGGCGGGACGATGTACGTGTGAGCGGTGGGGGGGGAACAAACGTGGCCCGGTCGGGTCGGTGGGCCGATTCGGCCGGGCGATTGAAGGATGCGGACGAGCGGGAGGCCGATGACGGCCGACCGAGCAGTTTCGAGAACAGTTCACTTTCGAGAATTGGAGAAGCACGATGGCCAAGACTGCAGAAGCGAGCAACGGGACCAAGGCTGGCAAGACCGCGAACGTGGGCTTCCGCCCGCTGGGCGACAAGGTGCTGGTGCGTCGTGACAAGGCGGGCGACCGGACCGAGAGCGGTCTGTATCTGCCCGAGAAGGCCAAGGAAACGCCGCGGATCGGAACGATCGTCGCCGCGGGCACGGGCCGCACGAATCACAAGACCGGCGACCTGATCCCGCTGAGCATCAGCAAGGGCGACCGCGTGCTTTTCAGCAGCTACTCGGGGACCGAGGTGAAGATCGATGGCGAGGAGTACCTGGTGATGACCGAGAGCGAGATTCTCGCGGTGATCGAGGACTGAGTCGATCTCGGCGATGAATGCCGAGTCTGGATTCGAGCGGGCGGGCGGGACGTGTGAAGATCAAGTCGGTTGAATCGATACCCTGAAAGGAAGCAAGACATGGCTGCGAAGCAGATTGCGTTTGATTCTGACGCTCGTGAGCGGATTCTGCGTGGTGTTCAGAAGCTGGCCCGCGCGGTGAAGGTGACCCTCGGCCCGTCCGGGCGTGTGGTGGTCCTTCAGAAGTCCTTCGGCGCGCCGACGGTGACCAAGGACGGCGTGACGGTCGCGAAGGAAATCGAGGTTGATGACGCGTTCGAGAACATGGGCGCGCAACTGGTCAAGGAAGTCGCCAGCAAGACCAGCAAGGACGCGGGCGACGGCACGACGACGGCGACGATCTACGCCGAGGCGCTGTTCCAGGAAGGCCTGAAGAACATCACCAGCGGCGCGAACCCGAACGAGATCAAGCGCGGCATCGATGCGGCGGTTTCGGTGCTGACCGACGAGCTCAAGAAGATGAGCAAGAAGGTCGAGAGCAGCAAGGAGATCGCGCAGGTCGGCACCTGCAGCGCCAATCAGGATGAGCAGATCGGCAAGATCATCGCCGAGGCGATGGACAAGGTCGGCAAGGACGGCGTGATCACGGTCGAGGAGGGCAAGAGCCTGGAGACCGAGGTCGAGCTGCTCGAGGGCATGCAGTTCGACAAGGGCTTCCTCTCGCCGCACTTTGTGACCAGCCCGGCGACGATGGAGTGCGTGCTGGAGAAGCCGTACATCCTGATCCACGAGAAGAAGATCTCCAGCGCCAAGGACATGCTGGGGATTCTGGGCAAGATCGCCGAGCAGGGCGCGAGCCTGCTGATCATCGCCGAGGACATCGAGGGCGAGGCCCTCGCGACGCTGGTGGTCAACAAGCTGCGTGGCGTGCTGAAGGTCTGCGCGGTCAAGGCGCCGGGCTTCGGCGACCGCCGAAAGGAGATGCTGGGCGACATCGCCACGCTCACCGGCGGCAAGGCCATCATGGAGGAGCTGGGCATCGAGCTTGAGAAGATCGAGCTCAGCGACCTCGGCCGCGCCGCGAAGGTCACCGTCGACAAGGACAACACGACGATCGTCGAGGGCGGCGGCAAGCCGAGCGACATCAAGGGCCGCATCGAGCAGATCCGTCATCAGATCGCGATCACGACCAGCGACTACGACCGCGAGAAGCTCGAGGAGCGTCTGGCGAAGCTGGCCGGCGGCGTTGCGCAGATCAACGTCGGTGCGGCGACCGAGGTCGAGATGAAGGAGAAGAAGGACCGCGTCGACGACGCGCTGCACGCCTGCCGCGCGGCGGTCGAAGAGGGCATCCTCCCCGGTGGCGGCGTGGCGATGCTCAAGGCCCGCAAGGCCCTGGAGAAGGCCCGCAAGAACGCCAGCGGCGACGAGCGCATCGGCATGGACATCGTCTACCGCGCCGTGGCGGCCCCGATCAAGCAGATCGCGGCCAACTGCGGGCTGGATGGATCGATCGTGGCCAACAAGGTCGAGGAGTCGAGCGACGTGGCGTTCGGCTACAACGCCCTGACGCACGAGTACGGCGACCTGATGAAGATGGGCGTGATCGTGCCGACGAAGGTCGAGCGCGTGGCGCTGCAGAACGCGGCGAGCATCGCCGGGCTGCTGCTGACGACCGACGCCGCGGTCGTGGAGATCAAGGACAAGAAGGCCAAGGTCCCCGCCGGCGGCGGCGAGGACATGGACTATTGATCCGCGACGCGGATTGATGGTTCGAGGCTCGATGTGAAGTGATCCAAGGCCCGCGGATTCGTCCGCGGGCCTTGTTCATTTGGCCGGCCGCGGCTCAACGCCGGCGGATGGACTTGAGGATCGATACGACAATGGACATCGTCAGCACGCCGGCAGCGACCAGCCCGACGCGCTGCCAGAACCACCCGCTGGTCAGGCCCGGGCCGAGCAGGGCGTAAACCGTGGCGACGATGCACAGGAGCACAATGACGAACAGTCCGCTCAGCGTGCCGATGATCAGGCCCGAAAGCAGACGCGTGCTGAGAGATGCGGTGGTGGTTGGTGGCATGGGAGAATCCGGGAGCGAGCAGGGTGCTCGTCGGTTCCGGATGCGCGTGGAGGGGCGGTCCGTCGTGGCGTGGGCGCGGGGCGTTGCTCAGAACGCCCGCGTGACCACCGCGTCGGCCATGAGTTCCATCATGCGTCGGGCGGGGCTCGGCGGGCACTGCCCGAGGGCTTCGCGGGCTTCTCGCACGAGTGTTTCGGCGACTGTGCGGGCGTGGGCGATCGAGCGGGTTGATTCCAGCGCGCGGCGCAGGGCCTCGGCGGTGTCGCTGGCGCGGTCGGCGGCGTCCTCCAGCAGCAGCAGCGTGCGGCCGCGCTGCACGGCGTCGGCGGTGGTCAGGTGGTGGATCATGGGCAGCGTGAGCTTGCCCTTCTCCAGATCCTTGAGCAGGCTCTTGCCCACGACGCGCTGATCGCCGGTCAGGTCGAGCAGATCGTCCTGGATCTGGAACGCGACGCCGAGGCGGAGGCCGAAGCGCTCCAGCGCGGCGACGAGGTTGGCGGGGGCGCCGGCGTGCTTGGCCCCGAGCCTGCACGCCGCGGCGATGAGACTGGCGGTCTTGCGTTCAACGATGCCGAAGTACGTGGCCTCATCGAGAGACAGGTCGTGGCGGTGGGCGTTCTGGAGCAGTTCGCCGGCGCAGAGCGTCATGCCGACGCTGGCGATGGACTGGCTGGTGTCCTTGTCGCCCAGGCTCGAGCAGAGGTGGAACGCGGCGGAGAAGAGGTAGTCGCCGAGAATGACCGCGGCCTCGTTGCCGTGCAGCGCGTTGATCGTGCCCTGGCCGCGGCGGGTGTCGGCGGTGTCGAGCACGTCATCGTGAACGAGGGTGGCCAGGTGCACCATCTCGCAGACGGTGGCGACGACGAGGATGGGATCGGGCGTGGGCGTGTGCGGATCGGTCGCGACGGAGGCGTGCGGCTGCGCGGCCTGGCCCGCGGCCAGAGCGCTGAGGATCGTCAGCGCCGGGCGGATCATCTTGCCGTGGTAGCGGGCGACGTGGCGGCAGAGGCTGTGGACCGCGGGCAGGTCGCTGCGGAGCGCATCGGCGACTCGGCGCTCGACCAGCGAGAGCGAGCCGGCCAGATGGTCCTGCAGCGGCGAGAGATCCGCCGGGATGTCAAGCATCGAGGGCATTGTCGAGGATAGACGTGGCGGGGCGGGGGGGAGGCAACTGGTCATCTGTGCAAGCCGTCGAGCGGTTGCGTCAGGACCGCGGCGGCGGGTGGGCGTTGGCGCGGCGGAGAGTGCGTGCTATGCATGCTCCAGGGCACTCGCCCGGCCGCCGCCCGTGCGTTCTCCGGCGTCCCTCCGTCCCACCGTGCCCCGCGTTCGATCGTTCCGCTCAGTCGCCCTCGGCCTGCTTGAACTCCTCGAACGCACCGCGCTTGTCCTCCTCGGCGACGTACGCGCGGAACTCGGTCATCTTGTAGCTGATGAAGCAGAAGACATGGTGCAGCGTGAGGTACTCGATGTCGGTCGCGTCCTTGGGGACGTCTTTGCGGAGGCGGTCGAGTTCGGCGAGAAGTGCTTCGGCTTTCATGGTCGGCGACTCCAGAAAAAGTGCGCGGTCGGATGCTCAACGTTCAGCGATCACCCCTGATGGCCCCGGCCCGGTCACAGCCCCCGTCCCGTGCTGCCGCCGCGATTCCACAGCGCGGCGAGCGCAAAGCCCGCCGTCAGGGCCAGCACGATGCAGTTGCCCAGTTGCACATCGAACTGCAGACTGGCCCACAGCCCGACCAGCAGCCCGGCGACGCCCGCAGCGCAGGCCAGCACCAGCACGCGGCCCATGCGAGAGGACAGCCGCAGCGCGATGGCCCCGGGCAGGACCAGCAGGGCCGTGGCGGGCACGACGCCGGCCAGGCGCATCGACGTGACGACGGCGACGGCCAGCAGCACCATCAGCGTTGCCCGCATCAGCCGCGTGCGCACGCCGAAGGCTTCGGCGGAGGTCTCATCGAACGACCAGAACAGCAGCGGTCTCCGCAGCAGCCAGAGCGTCAGGGCCACGCCGATGGCCACGCCCCAGGCCACGGCGGCGTCGGTCCACGATGCGCCGGAGATCGAGCCAAAGAGGATGCTCTCCCACGTGCGCGAGCTCGTCGGCAGGCCGCGGGCGGCGGCGGCCTGTCGTGCGACCTCGACCAGCACGCCGCCGAGGGCCATGCTCGCGACCAGAAACAGGCCGATGCCGGTGTCGATGTGCACGGCCTTGCGGTCGGAGACCGAGGCCATGAGAACGGCCGCGGCGATGCAGAACAGCAGCACGATGACGAACTCGATCCACGCCGCGCCGCTCCCGTCGGCCGCGAGCAGATCGCCCAGTCCCCAGACCTGCGCCAGCACGGCCAAGACCGCGGCGACACCGACGCCGCCGAAGGCCGAGTGGCTGATGCCCTGCCCGACGAAGGCCAGCCGCTTGAGCACGACCAGCACGCTCAGCACCGCGCAGAGCAGCACGAGCGCCAGGCCGATGACCGCCGGACGCCAGACCAGCGACACGGCCAGATCGGGATCGTTGAGATACTCCAGAATGATCACGGGCGCGGGCCTCCGGATCGGCCGTCGTGCGCGTGGGGGTGCGTGTGATCGGCGGGGCAGGGCTGGCCGGGCCCGTGCGCGTGGATGTGCATCCCCGACAGCGCCGTGCCGCCGAGTCCCGCGACATCGTGGCTGAACAGTTCGGCCAGCACCTGCGGCGTGAGCCCGGCGGGCGAATCGTGAAAGTGCAGCCTGCGCGACAGGCACGCCACGCGGTCGCTGCCCGCGGCGATGGCCCGCAGATCGTGCGAGACGATGAGGATCGTGATGCGCCGCTCGCGGTGGATCTTCGCCAGCAGTTCGGCGAACTGCGCCTGGCCCAGGGCGTCGATGCCGACCATCGGCTCATCGAGCACCAGCACGCGCGGCTCGGCGGCCAGGGCGCGGGCGATCATCGCGCGCTGGGTCTGCCCGCCGCTGAGCGAGCCGATGGGCCGGTCGGCGAACGGCGCTGCGCCGCAGAGTTCCATCGCCGTCTCGACCGCGCGGCGATGGGCGGGGGCGATGGGCCGCCACGCGGGCGTGCGCCAGGCCGCGCCGAGGGTGACGACCTGCCGGACCGAGAGGGGGAAGCCCATCTCGGCCTCGACCTTCTGGGGCACGTACCCGATGAGCCCGCGCCGCCGCGCTGTGGCGGGGTCGAGGCCCATGATGCGAACGGTCCCGGAGGTGGGCGTGAGCAGCCCCAGGGCCAGCCGCAGGAGTGTGGACTTGCCGCCGCCGTTGGGCCCGAGGATGCCCAGCCGCTCGCCGGCGCGGACGCTGATCGAGACATCCTGCACCGCCGGCCCACCGCCCGCACCCCCCGCGCCCCCAGCCCCCGCCCCCCCCGCGCCCGCGTCTGGGCGTTGTCCGTCGCCCCCCGGATACACAAACGTCACCCGGTCAAAGACCACCGCCGGCACCAGAGCATCCGAAACCGCATCAGCCACGAGCCGAGTGTAGTGCCGAGCCGCCGCGGCGAGGCCGGCGGCGCCCGCGTTCACCGCCTTGAGTAGGTCGGCACTCCATGCCGACTCCTCGATCGTCCCCCGGTTCCGCGCTCGGCTGCGGGGCATGGGTGGCGGAGTGGCGGAGTGGCGGAGTGGCGGAGTGGCGGAGTGGCGGAGTGGCGGAGTGGCGGAGTGGCAGAGTGGCAGAGTGGCGGAGTGATTCAGTCCCAAAGCTCCTCCCCCGTTTCCTCAAGCTCCTCCCCCGTTTCCCAACGGGGGAGGTGGCGAGTCTTCGAGCCGGAGGGAGTTCTTCCGCCCCCTCCGCGCCCCGTCTCACCCCCGTCCCGCCCCCTTTCCGCCCCACGTCCGCCCGCCGTTCTCTTCGTCGTTTCCCCTCAGCCGCCGCGCCCCCGCCGAATCCGCGGCCAGTTCAGCGGCCTTTTCGCCCCCGCGCGGACCGTTCCGAAGCCCCAAACGGAGTCCGATTCACCCATCTGAGCCTTCCGGAAGGCCAGCCGGAGTCCAAAGACGCGCGACTTTTCTCTCCGGGCGATGAGCCGGAGACTCCGGCAGGGCTGCGGAGGACCAAAGTCGCACGACTTTGCTCTCCGGCAGATGAGCCGGAGCCTCCGGAAGCGCTGCCGAGGACCAAAGTCGCGCGACTTTGCTCTCCGGCTGATGAGCCGGAGCCTCCGGCAGGCCTGCCGAGGACCAAAGACGCACGACTTTGCTCTCCGGGCGATGAGCCGGAACCTCCGGCAGCGCTGCCGGGAACCAAAGTCGCACGACTTCTCTCTCCGGCTGATGAGCCGGAGACTTCGGCAGATGCGCCGGAACCTCCGGCGGACGCCCCGGACCCCGCGGCCGCGATGCCGCGGCCCACCGCCACGCATCCGCGCACCCTCGCACACCGCGTCTTCCTCGCCCCCGCCGCAAAGATCCGCCAATCCGCCCGCCCCACCGCCCCTACTCCACCGGAATCCTGTACACTCTCGGCGAAGTCCCAACCAGATCCTCCCCCGTTTCCAACGGGGGAGGTGCCGAGTCTTCGAGGCGGAGGGGGCGGTGGGGGACGCGTTGAGCCCCACGGCGAACCCAAACCCGCGAACAAGGACCCGTCCCCGTGGTGATCGAACCCTCAAGCCTGAACGCACCGGCTCGTCGCCACCCCCCCAAGCTCGACGAACCGGTGGCACGCCCCTAGAGGATCAAGGTAAATGCTGTTTCCGGAGTGGACTATGTCAAGCTGGATTAGCCCGGCTTCGCCGCTAAGTTATGAAATGAAGTGTCGACCAATGCACGATGCTGTGCTTCCTGGTGGACTCTGTGATGCATGCGGTCGGACAGCCGGTGTGGAGTACTTTGAAACAGCCAATCTGACAGTTGCGGCCAAGCGACTCCTTGCGCGGCTTCCGCCGGTGATTCCATGGCCAGAATTCGTGGCTTTGCGAAGTGGGCTTGCTCAAGAGTGTCCCGAGTTGGCTGCTGCGAATGGTGGCGCGATGATTGGTCGCCTAAGTGTGGCGTCTGATCGCAGGATATCGTCAAGATATGGTATTGTAGAATTCGGATCCGGCGATGTGGTCATTTCCAGACCGATATTCGACCGGCTTCTTGAGGCTGGAATCGCGTTGGAGTGTCAGACGCTTGGCGTTCGAAATCCGATGAAGAGGCAAAGTGAATCATGGCTTCGAGTCGTGTTTCCGAGAGCAGATGTGCTTGCCGAAGGTGAACGGCCGGAGGTTTGCAGTGCGTGCGGACGAGGAAAGCGCGTCGTCGGCAGAAACACCTTTGTCGATCCGGAAAAGATCTCGCGGCATGAGTCGCTCCACGCGTTTCGTGTTCAAGGGTGCGAGACGATCGTTGTGATGAGCAGTAAGTTACAGAGCAAGATGCAAGAGCTGGGTTGCCGAGATATCAAATACCGTCCATTGCCGGTGCGGCTTTAGATTCGGGAGCGTGGCACCGGTCCCGTGCCGCCGACTCCACCGGCTTTGGCGGGAAGTCGGCGCGGCTGGACCCGCGAACAAGGAACCGAGCCCGTGTTGATCGAACCCCTCAGCAAAAAGGCATCGGTTCGTCGCCACCCCCCCAAGCCCCC
>JAJTHN010000068.1 GCA_021297895.1 Phycisphaeraceae bacterium
CGGTGCGCCCGTCAACGCAGATGGATCGCTCAACCTCGTGCACTACGCGGCGTGGCTTGTAAAGGAGATGTCCGCAGGTGGCGATTGACCCGCGCAAACTCAAGCCCGGCGAACTCGCGCGGCTGCTCAACAGCACGCCGCTGGGCGAGGTGATCAGCGAGCGGCAGTTCCACCGGCATCGCACGCGCGCGGGGTTCCGCGTCGCGGCCGACGGCGATGCGGGCAAGGTTGATCTGTTCCGATACGTGGCGTGGCTGGCGACTACGCGGCACGAGGCGATCGCCGATGCTGCCAATGCGCCCGAAGGTCTGACCGGTTACGACGCGATGAAGGAGCGTGCCCGGCTCCGCAACGCGATGCTGTCGCTGTCGGGACGGGACATTGGTGATCTGCCGTCGGTTGCGGACCCGGCCAGGCGAGATCGAGCCGCGCGGGACTTCCGGTACTTCTGCGAGGCGTACTTCCCGCAGACGTTTCACCTGAAGTGGTCGGATGACCATCTCAAGGTCATCGCCAAGATCGAACAGGCGGTGCTCGAGGGCGGGCTGTTTGCGATGGCGATGCCGCGCGGCTCAGGCAAGACCTCGCTCTGCGAGATCGCGTGTCTGTGGGCGTTGGTGTACGGGCACCGGGAGTTCGTGGCGCTTGTCGGCTCCGACGAAGAGCACGCGGCCGGGATGCTCGATTCGATCAAGGCGGAGCTGGAGAACAGCGAGATCCTCGGCGGCGACTTCCCAGAGGTCTGCCACCCGATCCGCTCGCTCGAAGGCATCCACCAGCGGGCGTCGGGTCAGCTCTACCAGGGCAAGCAGACCCACATAGGCTGGACCGCACGGGAGATCGTGCTCCCCACCATCTCGGGCTCGGTGGCGTCGGGCGCGATCATCCGCGTGGCGGGGATCACCGGTCGCATCCGTGGCATGAAGCACAAGCGTGTCGACGGCGTGAGCGTTCGCCCGTCGCTCGTGCTCATCGACGACCCCCAGACCGACGAGAGCGCACGGTCGCCCTCGCAGTGCGCCAACCGCGAGCGGATCCTCGCCGGCGCGATTCTGGGCCTGGCCGGCCCGGGCCGGAAGATCGCTGGGCTCATGACGCTGACCGTCGTGCGCCCCGACGACCTGGCCGACCGCATCCTCGACCGCGACAAGCACCCGCAGTGGCAGGGCGAGCGGACCAAGATGGTCTATTCGTTCCCCAAGAACGAGAAGATCTGGGCCGAGTACGCCCGCGTGCGGGCCGAGGGGCTTCGCGCCGATCGCGGGAGCATTGATGCCACGGCGTTCTACGGCAAGCACCGGACGGCGATGGACGAGGGGGCGGTCATCGCCTGGCCGGAGCGGTTCAACCACGACGAATTGTCGGCGGTGCAGCACGCCATGAACCTGCGGCTGCAGAACGAGGCTGCATTCTTCGCCGAGTACCAGAATGAGCCGCTGCCGGAGGTCGAGGTCGCCGACGACCTATTGAGCGCCGACCAGATCGCAGCGAAGGTGAACGGGCACGCCCGCGGGCTTGTCCCACTCGGGTGCTCGCACCTGACGATGTTCGTGGACGTGCAGGGCAAGGCACTGTTCTACCTCGTAGCCGCCTGGGAAGACGACTTCACGGGTCACATCATCGACTATGGCACCGAGCCGGACCAGAAGCAGGCATACTTCACGCTTCGGGATGTACGCCGGACGCTTGGGGCCGCATCACCACGCGCCGGCGTTGAAGGCGCGATCTACGGTGGCCTGGAGCGGCTCATCGAGGCGACGGTTGCTCGCGAGTGGCGGCGCGACGACGGCGCGATGGTGCGGATCGACCGATGCCTGATCGACGCCAACTGGGGTTCGTCGACGGACGTGGTCTATCAGTTCTGTCGCCAGAGTCCGCACGCCAGCGTGCTCACGCCCAGCCACGGACGCTATGTCGGCGCGAGCAGCCTCCCGTTCAGCGATTACAAGCGGAAGCGCGGCGAGCGGGTCGGCTTGAACTGGCGAGTGCCGATCGTGACCGGAAAGCGGGCGGTGCGGCACATCCTGTTCGATACCAACTACTGGAAGAGCTTCGTGCACGCGCGTCTCGCGGTGCCCATGGGCGATCCCGGCGGGCTCTCTCTGTTCGGCCAGAAGCCCGAGCCACACCGTCTGTTGTCGGAGCACCTCACCAGCGAGTACCGCGTGCGGACGGAAGGCCGGGGCCGCACCGTGGACGAGTGGAAGCTCCGTGTCGAAGGGCTCGACAACCACTGGCTCGATGGTCTCGTCGGCGCGGCGGTCGCCGCATCCATGCAGGGCGCGGTGCTCTTTGGCACTGATCACAAGCAGGCTGTGCGCCCTCGTCTTCGACTGTCGGCACTCAAGGGAGCGCAGCGCTGATGCCACGCGTGCGGCGAGTCATCCCGACGGAGAAGGACCAGCCCCTCGGGCTGGTGTGTCGTGGCTGTGGATGCCAGCACTTCCGAGTGCTCTACCTCAAGCGGATTGCCGGTGCGATTGTGCGCCGGCGGGAGTGCCGGCACTGCGGGCGGCGTGTCTCGACCAGGGAAGCCCAGGCGTAGCCCGTTCGATCTATCGAATGACTTGACCCAAGCGCTGCGCAAAGCGGACAGCGGCTCCAGCGACGGCGTATGTAGCCGGGAGACGTCTCGTCGTTTCGAGACGAGGAGACCGCTGTGCCCGACGCCCCACCATCTCCGGATCCCGACCAGGCCCTCCGCGACGCCGCGTCGCAGCCTGCCAAGGCGTCCGTGGATGGTCAGTCTGTCGAGCAGCACCCGCTGAAGGACCAGATCGAGGCCGACCGCTACCTCGCGTCCAAGGCCGCCGCGAGGAAGCCCGGCCTCGGCATCAAGTTCGCCAAGATCGTCCCCCCCGGTTCTGTCTAACCGCCCATGCTGAAAGCCATTGCCAACATCATGAGCCGGGTTGCTCCCCTTCGCGGGATGCAGAGCGTCTCTCCCTCCCCGGCGGCGTCGCGTGCTCCGCACGGAGGCGGATCGCGCGGCGGCCGCCGTTTGGTTGTCGCCAAGTTCGACTCGGCCAAGACCACCCCGGAGAATCGCAAGCACTGGGCCAACGCCGATGGCCTCTCGCCCAACGCCGCGATCAACCCGGAGGTGCGGCGCGTCCTCCGCAACCGCGCCCGCTACGAGGTCGCCAACAACTCGTATGCCAAGGGCATCGTCCTCACGCTCGCCAATGACACCATCGGTACCGGTCCCCGGCTGCAGATGCTCACTGACGACGCCGACGCGAATGCTCGCATCGAGGATGCGTTCGAGCAGTGGTCGCGGGCGGTCGACCTCCCCGGAAAGCTCCGCACCATGCGGCTGGCCCGGGCCGAGAGCGGTGAGGCGTTCGCGCTCCTGATCAACAACCCCGGCATCGCGTCAGCGGGCTCGCCCGTATCGCTTGATCTCAAGCTCATCGAAGCGGACCAGGTTTGCACGCCCTTGCTGCGCCGCGGGCGCAACGACGAGATCGACGGCATCGCTCTGGATCAGTGGGGCAACCCCTCCGCCTACCGCGTGCTCAAGCGGCACCCCGGTGACAGCGGCGTGTTCCGCACGCCCATCGACGACCTTACGGCCTACGACACGTTCCCCGCCTCGTCGGTCGTGCACTACTTCCGCCCGGATCGGCCCGGCCAACTCCGCGGCATCCCCGACATCACGCCGGCGCTCCCGCTGTTCGCGCAGCTCCGCCGGTACACATTGGCGACCATCGCCGCCGCCGAGACCGCCGCCAACTTCGCCGCCGTCATCTACACCGACGCGCCTGCCAACGGCGAAGCCGATCCGCTGGAGCCGATGGACGAGGTCGAACTCGAGCAGCGCCTGGCGACCGTCCTTCCCGGTGGCTGGAAGCTCGGCCAGGTCCATGCCGAGCAGCCGACGACCACGTTCGGAGAGTTCAAGCGCGAAATCCTCAACGAGATCGCACGGTGCTTGAACATGCCGTTCAACGTCGCGGCTGGCAACTCCTCGGGGTACAACTACGCCAGCGGTCGCCTCGACCATCAGGTGTACTACAAGAGCATCCGCGTCGAGCAGCACCACCTGCAGCTCGCCGTGCTCGATCGCATTCTCAAGGCGTGGCTCAACGAGGCGGTTCTCGTCGAGGGGCTGCTCCCGCAGTCCCTGCGGACCATCGCCGCAACGCTCCCGGAGCACGCGTGGTTCTGGGATGGCGTCGAGCACGTTGATCCCGCCAAAGAGGCCAACGCCCAGGCCACCCGACTGGCCAACCACACGACCACGCTCGCCGCGGAGTTCGCCCGGCAAGGCCGCGACTGGGAGCAGGAGCTGCGCCAGCGTGCCAAGGAGCTCGCGCTCATGAATGAGCTCGGCCTCGCACTCGCAACCGCACCGGCTGCCGCTCCGGCCGCGAACGCGCCCGCCGAGGACACCGATCCCCCAGACCAAGTTGATGAGGAGACCGCCAGTGCCAGTCACCGCTGACCCCAAGAAGACCATTCCCGCTCTCACGCTCACCGCAACCGCCGACATCACCGTCGTTGCTGCGGCCGATGGGCAGGCTGCGCCTCTCCCCCGCTTCAAGATGGTCGCGTACACCGGCGGCGCGATGCGGGTCGCGGGCTGGCGTCACCCGGTCGTGATCGACCTCGCGGGCCTGGCGGTTCCCTCGCAGGCACGCCCCATCCGTTTCGGGCATGACCCGCTGTCGGGCGTCGGCCACACCGATTCGATCCGCGTCGAGGCCGGGCAGCTCGTGGCGACGGGCGTGATCTCGCGTGACACGAGCGCCGCCAAAGAGGTCGTCGCGTCCTCGCGGAACGGCTTCCCCTGGCAGGCCTCCGTCGGCGCGAGCGTCGAGGAGTTCGAGTTCATCAAGGACAACCAGAAGGCGACGGTCAACGGCCAGGA
>JAJTHN010000045.1 GCA_021297895.1 Phycisphaeraceae bacterium
CGGCGGCGGTCGGCGGCGGCTTGCGCCACGCGGGCGGCGTCATCGCTGGTCAGGGTCGGCACCCCGGGGGCGGGCTGGGCCGAGCGCGGGCCCGCGGCGGCGCGGGTGAGGCTGGCGAGGGTCTGGGCGGCGCGGCGGGCGCTGTCGGCGGCATCGAGCGGTGCCGCGTCGCGCATCAGCAGCCGGTCCCACGCGATGCGGCGGGTGGCGATGTCCAGCAGCAGCACCGCCAGCGCGAGCCAGATGAGCAGCGTCCAGAGCGGAAGGCGGGCCTGCCGCGGCTGGACCTGGTCGCGGTCAAAGAGCGCGGCGGTGCTGGCGGTCGGCGGCGGCCAGAGCGGGTAGACGCTGCCGCCGGCGGTGCGGGCGATCGCGGCCAGGAGCGTGTCGTTGGAGGCCAGGCTGCGGAACTCCGCGCCGGGGGGACGGAAGGCGCCGACGACGATCGGCGGGGGTGGGCGGAGTGCGGGGGATGCGGCGGCGGGGGACGAAGGCGAGGTTGGTGCGCGGGCGGAGATGGTGGCGATGGTTGCGCCGGGGATGGGTGCTGCGCCCTGCGTGTCCGCCGCGGCGGTGGCGGCGTACACGCCCGGGGCCTCCTGCGTCAGCGCGAGAACGCGCCGCGAGCCATCGGGCGCGAAGATGCTCGCGGTGACCTCCAGCCCATCGGCGGGCCGGTCCTGCTCATCGTTGAGCTCGACGCGGATGCGCAGGCGGTCGCCGTCGAAGGCGAAGGTGGCCTCGCCGCGCTGGGTGTTGGCGGAGCGCGCGATGAGGCGGACGAGCTGGGACCAGAAGCGCGCGTAGCCCGGCCAGTCCAGCCACGGGCCGGCCCAGTTGTGCGCATCGCTGGTGAACGCGGCGACGTTCCCCAGGCCCGCCTGCCAGTGGCTGAGCAGGGGCTCGCCGGTGGGCGTGATGAGGGCGTCGGTCACGCCGGTGGGCTTGTTGTCGGTGATGGCGGGACGCTGCTGGGCCAGGGTGATGCCGTTGAGCGGCGGGAAGGGGAGCGGGAGCGCATCGGTCGCCGGGGAGGGGACGAGCGAGATGGGGTCGAAGGGCGTTTCGCGGATCGCGGGCGTGCGCACGACGCGGACAGCGCGGAGGAAGACGCGCGGGAGGAGGTTGGGATCGACGACCGAGTAGGCCTGCCCGCCGCCGATCTGCGCGAGCACGGCCAGGCCGTCGGCGTCGGCCCCGTCGCCGACGGAAATGGTCGAGACGCGGATGTTGTCAGCGCGCATCTGGCGGACCAGGTCGGGGAGCGTGGAGCGGCCGGAACTGATGCCGTCGGTCAGGACGATGACGTGCTTCTGCGAGGCGTTGACGGCCTTGATCTGCTCGTACGCGGCGCGGAGCGCGGGAGGGATGTTCGTGCCGCCGCCGGGGGACAGGGCGCGGACGAGATCGGCGGTAGCGCGGGGGTCGGTGTTCGGGGCCAATGGCGCGACGACGGAGTAGGACGTGTCGAAGGCGATGACGCCGACGAAGTCGCGCGGGTCCATGGTCTCGATCGCCAGCGCGGCGCCCTCGTTGGCGATCTGCTGCTGCGTGCGGCTGGAGCCCATGACGGTGAAGCCCATCGAGCCGGAGGTGTCCAGGACGATGATCAGCGCGGTGGGCGGGGCGACGAGGCGCTCGGGCAGGTCGAGCAGCACGGGGAGGATGGGTTCGATGGGCGTGTTGCGCCAGCCGCCGGCCCCGAACGACGCCGGGCCGCCGGACATGATCAGGCCGCCGCCGAACTCGGTGACGTAGCGCTGAAGGGCGAGCTGGACGGGGGGCGCGAGGGCATCGGCCGGGACGTTCTGGAGGATGACGGCGTCGAAGGCCTGAAGGGCCAGGAGGTCGTCGGTCAGCGCGGCGGGGGCGATGACGGAGGTGCGGATCCCCGCGGCATCGAGGGCGCGGGGGAGAATGCGGCCGGGGCTGTCGGCGTCGGCATCGGCGATGCCATCGAGAACGAGCACCGAGCCGCCGCCGGGGGTGATGGTGAAGGACTCGGCGCGGTTGTTGGCGTCGGCGGTGTCGGCGGGGGGGGGCGGGTGTTGAGGCGGAGGCGGCGGGCTCGAAGACGGCGCTGAGGCGGTGGACAAGGCCGGTCGAGAGCGGGACGCTGAGGACGATGACGTTCCGTCCGGCGGTGAGCGAGACGGGCAGGCCGAGCCGCGGGTCGGCGGGTGAGACATCGACCTCGGAGGACTCTTCGAAGACGCGGAGGATGCCGTCGGCGGGGCCGGTGCTGGTGAGGGTGACGCGTGCGGCGATGACGGCGCCCGGGCTGGCGCGGGCGGGGGTGTCGAGGGACTCGACGATGACTTCGTTCTGCACGCGATAGGAGAGCGGGACGACATCGATGCGGATGGGGTCGCGCGCGCCGGGGGCGAAGGTCTCGGCCAGCGCGAGGGCGTCGCCCTGGGTCTGGTTGCCGTCGCTGAAGATGATGATGCGGCGGCGCGCATCCGGCGGGAACATCGCGCGGGCGAGGCGCAGCGCGCCGGCGAGGTCGGTGCCTTCGGCGCGTGAGCCCGGTGCATCGAAGGGGCGATCGATGACATCGGGGATGCGGCGGTCGTTGTCGGCGGGGTCGGCCAGGAGCGCGGCGCGGCGGCCGGGGGTGGGCGGGGCGATGGGAACGAGGCGGCTGTCGAAGGCGATGATGCCCAGAAGGTCATCCGGGCCGCGGGCGCTAGCGGTGGCGCGGAGCCAGTCGCGGACGGCATCGAGGGCGGGGCGCGTGGCGGGGTTGTCGGCGGTGGAGGACGCCGCGGGGGCGGTGGCGAAGGTGCGGACGCTGGTGGAGACATCGACCAGGGCGACGACGGCGACGCGGTCGCTGGTGCGGATGGTGCTCGCGCCGGCGAGGGCCAGGGCCAGGAGCGCGAAAAGGACAAGGCGGAGGGTGATCGCGGAGATGCGGCGGGCGCGCGACATGGCGCGGAGGGCCAGTGCGCCGACGGTCGCGAGAAAGACACCCGCGAGCGCGATGAGGAGCCAGGCGGGTTGCTCGAGGACGAGTTCGGGCATGGAAGATCAGCGGGGCGCGGAGGAGGGCGCGGCGGGGGCGGGGGATGCGGGCGCGGGGGTGGAGGCGGGGGGGGGCGTTGCGGCGGGAGGTGTTGCGGGTGCTGCGGGTGTGGCGGGGGTTGTCGCGGGTGCGAGATCCTGCCGGAGGCGGTCGAAGTATCGTCGCAGGAGGGGCCTTTGGCGCGCGGGGACGGACTGGTCTTCGATCGCGCGCTGGGCGGTGTCGGCCGCGTCGCGGATGGCTTGGCGTGCGGCGGGAGCGGGGGCGGTACGGTCGCCGGCGGGGCCGAGCCACTCGCTGATGATGCGTTGTGAGGAATCGGGCGCGGGGGCGGTGCGGGCGTCGATGGTGGTGGTGCGGGCGTTGTCGAGTTTGGTGGCGGAGTCGTTCAGTCGCGGGCCGCGGGCGGAGGTGCCGGGTGTTGATGAGCCGGGGCGCGGCGTGGCGGAGGGATCGCCCGGGGCGGGCGCGGCGGCGCGGTCGGGGTTGGCGGCGTCGGGCGGGGTGGAGTTGGTCGGATCGGGAAGCGAGGCGGTGGGGTCCGGAGAGGACGGGATTGATGAGGGGGGCGTGAGTGATTCATCGGGCGAGCGGCCGGCACGCTCGGCGGCTTGCCGCGCGAGGTCGGCGAGTTCGCGCTGTTCTTCGGGCGTGGCGTTGTTCCAGAGGTCTTCGGCGGCTTGGCGGAGGCGATCGCTCTGCTGCTGGCGCTCGGTGGCGCGCTGCGGGGCGCGGGAGAGGTCGTCGAGAGAGTCGCGGAGGCGCTCGATGGCGGAGCGCGCCGAGGTTGGTGGCGCGCCGTCGGGAGCGGCGCGGTCGCCGGGCGAGTTGGAGGGCTGCTGGTTGGGCTGGGTGGAGTCCGATGCGCGGGGTTGGCCCGCAGGTTGTTCGGTGGGTTCGTTGGGTTGCGCGGGGATGGAGGGTCGGCCCTGTTGCTGGCCTTGCTGTTGGCCCTGTTGCTGGCCCTGCTGTTGGCCGGGTGTTGCGGGCTGGTTGGGAGATGGCGTCGGTTGCCGCGGCGACGTGGACTGGCCTTGCTGGGAGACGGGGACCGAGCTGGGGGTGGGGTTGGGCGTGGTCGTGGGCGCTGGTTGGTCGCCGGGGGCGGGTTGATCGGAGGGCGAAGGTTGATCGCTGGGCGCGGAGCCGGGCGCAGCGGGCGGCTGGCCGGGTTGGTCGGCGGGTTGCGGGGTTTGTTGCTGGCCGCTCTGTTGGCCCTGCTGTTGGCCAGTCTGCTGGTTCTGTTGCTGGTTCTGCTGTTGGCCTTGTTGGCGTTCGCCCGGTTGCTGGGTGGATTGTGGATTCTGGGGCGATGGCTCGCGCCCGGGCGCAGGTTGGGTTTGGGGCTGAGTTTGCGGTTGGGGCTGTGCGGGCGGCGGTGCGGATTCGCGTGCTGCTTCGCGCAGCGTTTCGGCGAGGTTCTGTTGCTGCTGGCGTGCGGCGTTGTCGGCCTGGCGCTCGCGCTGCTCGCGGGCGGCGGCGTCGGCGAGTTCCGCCGCGCGCTCGGGGGGGATACCGGCGTCGCGGAGGCGCTCCTCGATCTGACGCGGGTCGGTCGACTGCGGCGACTGCGGATCGATCGGGGGTTGCTCGCGGGCGGCAAGTTCCTGATTGACGCGGTCGGTCGCGGGGGTGGGCTGCTGGGTGGGCGGCTGGGTGGGCTCGGGGCTTGGCGGCGTGTCGGCTCGCTGGCCGTCGCGTGAGGGGGGCCGGCGAGTCGGATCGTTTGCTGGGGGCGTGTCGGGCCTTGACGGCGGCGCGGGGGGTGACGGCTGGTCGAGTTGTTGAGCGAGGTCTTCCAACGCGCGGGCGGCTTGGGCTCGCTCATCGGGGGACATGGAGGGGAGTTGGCGGGCGAGTTCGTCGGCGGCGCGGGCTGCGGCGGCGAGGTCGCCGCGGGTGATGGCTTCGCGGAGATTGTCGGCGGGGGATTCGGGGGTGGTGTCGCCAGCCGCGGCGGTTGCTTCATCGAGGGATGAGGAGGGCGAGCCGGGCGTGGGGCCGGGGGCCGAGCCGGTGCTGCGTGCGGCACGCGCGGGGGTCTGCTCGCGTGCCGCGGCCTGTTCGCTCAGGCGACGCGCGAGGGCGTCGGCGGCATCGCGGTCGCGCTGGGCCTGGCGGGAGAGTTCACCGGCGAGCGATTCGACGGCCTTGGCCGAGCGCGTGCGGGACTCATCGGGTGAGATCTGGCCGGAGCGGAGTTCGGACTCGATGCGAGAGAGTTCTGAGAGCGCGCTGGCGGAGCCGGCATCGGCGGTCTGGGCGGTACGCTCGTTCTGCGAGGCGCTCTGGGCCTGGAGTTGCTCGCGGAGTTGGCGGACGCTTTCGGCGGCTCGGGCGGCATCGGCGGCGCGTTGCTCGGGGGTGACTCGGATCGGGCGAGGCGAGTCGGTGATGCCGAGCGTTGCCAGAAGAGAGTTTGCGGGCTGACGGAGGATGCCGACGGGCGTGAGCAGAAGGACGGATGCGCCGGCGGCGAGCGCAGCCAGAGCGGACCCGAAGCGGAGGGCGGTGCTTCGGCTGGTCATCGGGAACGCGGCGGCGATGCGCGCGGGGGTGATCGCACGGATCGCATCGTCGGCCTCGGCGCGGGCGAAGCGCTCCATGGCGGTGCTGGCCCCCACTTGCAACGCGATGATGAGTTGGTCGTTGAGGTTCAGGCGTGCATCGGCGATTGATGCCGCGCGGATGAGGCCGGGACGGCCGCGCCAGGAGCGTGCGGCGAGCACACCGGCGATCATCGACAGCAGGACCGGCGGCGCAAGGAGGATGGCGAGCGATGTCGGCGTGGCGGCCAGAGGGGCGACGTTGAGTGCGTGCAGCGAAACGCTGGAGATGCCGGAGATGGCGGACCCGAGCGCGGCCCAGCGCGCGGCGGCGCTGAGGGCGGAGGCACGACGGAGTCGGGAACGGATCGACGCGGCGTGGCGCTCACTCGCGGACATGCATGACTGTACGACGGCTCGGGGGTGTGTGATCGGTGCGGAGCGTCGGCACGGCGATCAGGGTGGTGTGGCTGATGATTCGGGGTCGGCCGCGGCGGATGGATCGGCGGCGGGTGAGAGGGGCTCGGGGGTCTGCGGCGGGGTGTTGAAGAGGGACTCTGGGAAGGGCATGAGCAGGGCCGAGCGGATGGAGGACACGGTGTCGACGCGGGCCGTGGCGGCGACGACCCATGAGCTGAGGGAGACCGGCTCGGTGCTCGCCAGGCCGAGGATCATGATGGCGTCGATCTGCGGCTGAGCGGGATCGGATCGGCGAGAGTCGAGCCAGATGCGGGTGCGGTTGAAGGCGTCGCTGGAGCCGTGCGGGACGAGGCCGATGGCGGCGCGGTATGAGGCCTCGAGGGTGCTCAGTGCGGCGGGGCTGAGGACTTTGTCGGTCTGGTTCTCTGCAGGGGTCTTTGTCGCGGGCGAGACTTGTGAGTCTTCAGGGGTCGCGGTCGGCGCAGAGTTCTGGGCGGGGTCGAGGATCGTAAAGCCTGCGGCGCGGAGGTGGTCGATTCGGTCATTGACCAGGAGCGCGGGCAGACCGAGGGTGAGCGCGGGCTCGCGCAGGATGAGGATTCGCGCGGGTGTTCTGATTGATGTGATCGTCGCGGCGGGAACGCGGACGGTGTTGAAACGCGAGACGATGTTTCGGGGCGCGGGGACGGGCACGCCGTCGATCGACACGGCGATTGGGTGGGGCGTGCCGGAGAGATCCGGCCTGGGAATGGTGCGCACGCGGTCATTCTCTCGGCTGGCCTGGATACCGGCGAGGGCGAACATCATGACGAGGAAGGCAATTCCGGCGGCGGCAAGGACGCCGGAGTTGAGGGTGATGGGTCTGCGCGGGCCGTGAATGCCCAGGACGCCGGGGTGGCGTGACATGCGCTCGTGTGCACGCTGGCGGCGCTGTTCCATTCGTGCGCGGGCGGAGAGGAGTTGCTCGCGTGCGGGCCGAGAGGGGGACTTCGGCGGCAGAGGCGTCGCGGCGAAGGCGGGGATAAACGCGGGCGGGGTGGCTGGTGCGGTGTCGGCGATGCCGGGGGAAGCGGATGCGTTCTCGGGAGACGGGGCATTGGCGAGCGCGGGGGCGGCGACCGCGACCGCGGCGGCGTCATCGGCGGAAAGGGCCGCGCGGAAACTTGGCAGTTGAGCGGGGCGCACGGCGAAGGGGTCGGGAGACTCGGCGACGACTCGGAGGTCCGCGAGGGCCTCGGCGGCGGAGGCGTAGCGCTTGTCGTAGTCGGTCATCGCGCGGCGGACGATCCAGCGGAGAGCCTCGGGGCAGCGGCGGGTGATCTGGGAGAGTGCGCCGTGAGCGGGAAAGTTGTTCTCGATCATGGCGAAGAGGACAGCGCCGGAGCCGTAGATGTCGAACTTTGCGCCATCGACATCGGCGACCTTCACGCCGCGGAGAGCCATGCGGACCATTTCGGGATCGCGGAAGTACTCGGTGCCGTGGGTTGTGAGGGTCATGGTCGAGCGGAGGGGCGTGAGGAGCCCGAAGTCGACCAGATGAGCGCGATGGTCGGCGGAACTGACGATGATGTTGTCCGGCTTGATGTCCTTGTGCCAGAGGCCGGCGCGGTGGTATTGATCGAGGGTGGTCAACAGGTCGAGCGCGTAGCCGGTGATCGTGCGGATGGCGGGTGTATCGAGGCCCTGCGCGCTTGCGGCGGCGTGGAGCGATTGGACCGCCAGGCCCAGCGACGGGCCCGGGACGAACTTCATGACGTAGTAGAAGCGGTCGCTCGAGAGATCGTGCTCGAGAACCAGACCCATTCGGCGCGCGGCGATGAGGGCGCGGTTCTCGCGCACGATCTGCGGGAGGCTGCTGCCCTCGCGGACGGAGAAGGACTTGATGACGACCTGATCGATGCCGTCGAAGCCCGCGGCGGCGAGTTCGGCGAGTTTGCGTGCATCGGGACGTGCGATGTAGAGGCGGCTGCCTGATCCGCCGCCGGGGAGCGTGCCGGTGATGGTGTAGCCATCGAAGACGCCGGGGCGCGAGTGGCGCGGTGCGGAGGCGTTGGTGTCGGGCGTGGGCTGGCTGAGGGTGTTGAGGTTCTGATCGCTTGTGGGTACGACGGGGAGGGTCGGGCCGGGCGCGCCGAGCATCGCGGCGGGGACGCGGCGCTCGATCCCTTCGACGAGCGGGTCGAGCATGAGCAGGCGTGCGGGGTGGCCGATGAGCAGGCGATAGAAGCAGGCGGCCAGGGCGGTGAGTTCTGTCGCGACGGCGTTTGAAAAGTGCCGCGAGGCGGACCAGCGGCCGACGAAGACGTTTCCGAGGACCAGGAAGATGAAGACGATCGCGGTGATGAGTGTGCCCAGAGCGCGGAGGGTGTCGGTGATGGTGTTGCGGATGAAGCGTGAGATGAGACCGAAGAGATAGCCGAGCCCGCGGAGGATGGGCATGATGGCGAACATGAGGGCGACGAGCACCAATGGGATGATGACGAAGAGGGCGAACAAGCCGAAGATGCCGAAGATGAGTTCCATGGTGGCAGATCCGCTTGGGGCCGTGGCGGTGGTGCATTCGCGGTGAGCGCGATGGGCCGACGCCGGGGGTTGCGGATGTTGTTCGGTTTTCGCGCGGCGGGTTTTCGCGGGGGCGTTGCAGCCGGACTGGGACGAGTGTACCGGCGCGTGCGGTTATCGGCGCGGGCCGGCTTCGTCGCTTTCGCCGGCGATTCGGGCGCGGCGGTAGATCTCCCCCACTGCTTCGTCGAACTGCGTGTCGTCGCCTTTGGAGGCGAGCAGGTCGACGCCGTTGACGCGGGCCTCGGCGAGTTCCTCCGCGGTGAAGGAGTAGGTGGCGATGATCTCCGAGAGGTGCCTGCGGAGGACATCGCGAACGCGGGCGAGGCGGCGAGAGACGGTGGGCTCGCTGATGCCGAGGTTCTCGGCGACGTCCTTGCCGGGCTGACCGTCGAGGACACGCATGCGGAAGATCTCAAAGTCGGCGAAGTCGCAGTGTTTCTCGGTGTGGCGGAGCGCGGCGTGGACCTTCGCCGCGAAGACGGCGGCCTCGTATGCGTCATCCGCGGCGGGGACAGTCGCGGCGGTCATCCAGGCCTCGTCGAGGCTGATGGCCTTGCCGACGGGCAGGACGCGCGGGGTGTCGGAGCCGGAGGTGGGGCCGGAAGCGGGGCCAGAGGTGGGCGGTGCCGAGGACGGGGCGATGAACTTTCCTGCGCCGAGTCCGCCTCGTTTCTGGGCGTTTCGGCGGTCGATTTCATCGCCGAGGACGTGCTTGGCGATGGCCAGCAGCCAGGTGCTGAAGCGGGCGCCCTTTGAGGGGTCGTAGCGATCGATGCAGTCGCTGAGCGCGGCGAGGGTTTCCTGTGAGAGGTCCTGAACCGTGTCGGGGCCGATGCGTCCTTTGCCCCAGCGGGAGAGTTGGGCCTGGAGAACGGGGCCGAAGGTCTGCCAGAGTTCGAACCAGGCGGCCTGATCCTGGGCGCGGAGGCGAGAGATGAAGTTGGTGGTGAGGCTGTTGAGCATGGATGGCCGCGGGTCGGACGGCCGGCAGAGCGTACAGCAGAATGGGCGTCGCGTGGTGGGTTGTCGGGGCGTGCGGGTGGGATCGGGTGGCGGTATCGGGCGGGGCGGAGTTGGCGGGGCGGAGTTGGCAGGGCGGAGTTGGCGGGGCCAATTTCGCAGAACCGGCGTTGGGCTGGTCGGGGGTGTGAAATGTGCGCGCGGGGGTTCCCAAGAACGGAGATGGACCCCGTTCGGTCGGGCGTGCCGAGTGCGAGTGCGGGGCGAGTCGAGCGTCTGCGAGCATAAGGAGCGTGCGATGAAAGTCGGTCGAATCATGGGCAGGTCGTTGGTGATCGGCGGGGTTGCGGCGGGGTTGCTTGTGCTGGTTGCGGGAACGGACCGCGTAATGGCGCTGTTCCGCCAGACGCAGGACTCGATCAACAGCGAGATCGACAAGCACATCAAGGACCCGGTGGCGCTGCGGGCGCAGTTGCGGACGCTGGAGGGGGAGTATCCGCGACGGCTGGCCGCGGCCAGGAGCGACTTGAGCGAAGTGCGGTCGAACATCGCGCAGCTTGAGCGCGAGCGGCAGGTGGCGGCGCGCGTGATCGACATGACCGAGACGGACCTGAACACGCTGAAGAACCTGATCACGCGGGCGGAGGACGCGAAGGTCGTGAACGCGTCGATGGAGGCACCGCCGGCGGTGGAGATCCACTTCGCCGGAAAGGTGCTGGACATCGAGCAGGCGTACGCGAAGACGACGGACGTGGTCAACACGCGGCTGGCGTACGCGCAGCGGACGAGCGACATCGATCGCGACATGGGGTATCTCAAGCAGCAGGAAGAGCGGCTGAGCTCGCTGGTGAAGAAACTCGAGGGCGAGCAGCGCGAGTTCCAGGTTCAGTTGTGGCAACTGGATCGGCAGGTGGACTCGATCGCACGCAACGAGCGGATGATCGCGGTGTTCACCGAGCGGCAGAAGTCGATCAACGAGCAGAGCCGGTATCGCGCGACAAGCCTGGATCAGATCACTTCGCGGCTGAGCGACATCCGAGCGCGGCAGGAGGGACAACTCGCGTCGCTTGGCGGCGGGGGCGCGGCGAGCGACTATGAGAGCAGGGCGAAAACGACACTCGACCGCGATCGCGGACTGGCGGCCCTGGAGGCGGCCAACGCGGCGCGGACGCAGAAGCGCGAGGCGGTACGGATCCAGGTTCAGCCGGGAGACGAGAAGGCCCCGCCGCCGATGAGGCCCGAAGGCGGGCCGAAGAACCCGGATGTGCCGGGGAGCACGACGGTGACCAGCAGCGAGGGCCGCAACTGACAGCGGGTTGAGACTGCTGGATGCGTGATAAGCACAACGCCGTCGACGAGCCCGCGCGGGATCGTCGACGGCGTTCTTGTTGACCGGCGGAGAGCGTTACTTGAGCGGGGAGTAGAAGAGCGGGGCATCGGGGCCGAGGGGGGCGCCGACGAGCATCCAGAGAAGGAGGAATCCGGTCCAGATGAGGCCGAAGACGATGCTGTACGGGAGCATGAGGGAGATGAGGCTGCCGAGGCCGGCGTCCTTTTTGTACTTCTGGAGTACGACGAGAATGATGAGCAGGTAACTGTTGAGCGGGGTGACGATGTTGACGACGGAGTCGCCGATGCGATATGCGGCGGTGGTGAGTTCGGGGGAAATGCCGACCATCATGAACATCGGGATGAAGATGGGGGCCATGACGCCGAACTTGCTGAGCATACCGGACATGACGAAGTCGCCGGCGATGACTAGGAGGATGAAGAGGGAGATGAGCAGCGGCAGCGGAAGGTCGACCGCGAGAAGGAGTTTGCCTCCGGCGAACGCGAGCATCCGGTCCAGGCCGGTGTAGGTGAAGTAGTTGACGAATTGGCCCATGAAGAAGGCGATGGCCAGCACGGGGACAATGGATCGGATGCCGTGGTAGAGGGCTTCGATGAAGTCCTTCTGGGAGCGGAGCGCGCCGGTGACGATGCCGAAGGCCATGCCCGGGAGCAGGAATGAGAGGAAGATGGCGGGGACGATGACCTGCGACCACTTGTCGCTGGGGCGCTCGAGGACGGTGGGTTTGCTGCCGGGGTTCTGTTCGATGAGCCAGCCCGGTTCGGTGATGCCGCCCTTGGTTTCGGGCTTGACGAGCATGAGGGTGCGATCGCCGGGTACGTCGGGCAGGGTGGTGCCCTGGTGGAAGGTGGCGGAGACGGCCGCGGGGATCTGGCCGCTGGCGAGTGTGGGCATGCCGACGCCGCTGAGCGGGGCGTTCTTGAAGAAGACCAGAGCGGAGAAACTCGCCAGGACGATCACGAGGACGACGCCTGCGACGGCCAGGCCCTTGGTCTCAAGCCGCGTGAGAGCCATGGTGCTGATGGCGGAGGTGTCGGCGGAGTCGACGGCCTGCTGGCGCTTGAGTCGTGGCTCGATGAGAAAGTCGGTGACCAGCCAGCCGGCGAACATGACGACGACGGCCGAGCCCATTTTGAAGAACTGGTTGTGAACGGCCTGCACAGCGGGGTACGCGGGGTCGATGATCGCGGCGGACTGCGTCGCGACGCCGGCGAGAAAGCCGTCCGCGGCGGTGGGGAAAAGGCCGCCGCCGAAACCGCCGGCGACGCCCGCGAAAGAAGCGGCGAGGCCGGCCACGGGGTGACGGCCCACGGCGAGATAGAGCGCGGCGGCCAGCGGCGGGAGGATGATGTACCCGGCATCACTGGCGACGGAGGAATTGGCGCCGATGAAGACGATCACGGGCGTGAGGAGTTTGGCGGGAGTCAGCAGCGCCAGGAATCGCATCAGCGCACTGAAGAGGCCGAACTTCTCGGCCAGGCCGATGCCAAGCATGGAGACGAAAACCAGCCCGAGCGCGGGGAGGCCGGTGAAGTTCCGGACCATGGATGAGAACATCCAATAGATGCCCTCTGAGGTGAGGAGGCTGCGGGGTTCGAGGGGTTGGCCGACGTTCTCGGTGGTGCGCTTCTGGTGGCCGTGCTCATCCAGAACGGGGATGGGCTTCTTGTTCGCGTCGAGTTTCTTGACCTGGGAACCGTCTGGGGCGGTGGTCATTTCGTACACGCCGACGACGCGAATGGGCTGGACCTTCCAGCCGACTGCACTGCCGATCGCGGCGGCGACGATAACCAGCGCGGCGAGGAAGACGAAGATGAGCGCGGGTTCGGGGAGTTTGTTGCCGAGCCGCTCGGTGAAGTCGAGCAGGCGGGTGGTGAACGAGGCTTTGGCGGGCGCGGGCTGCATGGTGATGATCCCGAAGAAGAGGGCAGGTCGGCGCGGGCGGTGACGAGTGTCGGCGTCCCACGCGAATGGGGTTGAGGATACTCGATCAGCGGTGAGACGGTGCGGAGACGCGGGCGGTCGATATGCTCGGCGGGATGCAGAACGCCAACGGAAGCGGGACGAACGCGGGGATGCACGATCATGGCCGCACGATCATGGGCCATCCGCCGGGGCTGTTTCTGCTATTCATGGTGGAGATGTGGGAGCGGTTCAGCTTCTACGGGATGCGGGCGATTCTGGGGTTGTACCTCAAGTGCAAGTTGACGGGGATCGAGCCGCTGCCGCCGGGCGCGGAGCCGGGATTCAACCCCGGCCGCGGATGGGAGCAGGCGGAAGCGAGCAATCTGGTGGGCTGGTACGCGGGGATGGCGTACTTGCTGCCGGTGTTCGGAGGCTTGATCGCCGACAAGTTCATCGGGACACACCGATCGATGGTGGTGGGCGGGCTGCTGATCACGCTTGGGCACCTGATGCTCGGCGTGAGCGGGCTCGGCGGGATGGGGACGAGCGACGTGGGGATGAGCGTGTTCGTGACGGGGCTGGCGCTGATCGTGATCGGGACGGGGCACT
Organism: Phycisphaeraceae bacterium; assembly: GCA_021297895.1. Classification (GTDB taxonomy): domain Bacteria; phylum Planctomycetota; class Phycisphaerae; order Phycisphaerales; family UBA1924; genus JAJTHN01. The sequence goes on from JAJTHN010000045.1 coordinate 13,385, forward strand.
TCAAGCCATCGGTATCGGTGATGGTGAACCAGTTGTACCCGGAGGGGGACAAACGGCGCGAAGGGGCGTTCGGGATCTTCTACATGGGCATAAATCTGGGCGCGCTGCTTGGCGGGGCGGCGGTGGGGTATGTCGGCGAGCGGATCGGCTGGCACTGGGGCTTCAGCCTCGCGGCGGTGGGGATGTTGGCGGGGCTGGTGCAGTACACGTACTTCCGGCGGCGGTACCTGGGTGGTGTCGGCGTCGCGCCGGTGCTGGCGCCGGGGCAGGGCTGGCGCGAGCGGACGGGGCCGTGGTTCTTTCTTGCGGGCGTGATCGCCGCATCGGGGGTCGGGGTGGCGTATCACCTTGGTGCCCTGGGGGCCATTGATGGGTTTGTCTCGCAGTCACGGGTGTTCTGGACGCTGATCGGCGGCGGGCTGGGATGGGCGCTGGTGTTCACGTTGAAGCAGCCGCGGGGCGACCGTGGTCCGGTGGCGAGCATCTTCATTTTCATGCTGTTCAACTTTCTGTTCTGGCTGGCGTTCGAGCAGGCGAGCACGAGCGTGAACTTTTTCACGGATGATCGGATCGATCGGAACCTCGGGAGGTTTGCGGTCCCGACGAGCTGGTTTCAGAACATCAACCCGCTGGTGATCATTCTGCTGTCGCCGATTTTCGGTGCGATGTGGGTGACGCTCGCGCAGAAGAAGATCGCGGTGCCGCAGCCGGTGAAAATCGGGCTGGGGCTGATCTGGCTCGGCCTCGGATATGTGTTCATGGTGATCGCGGGTCTGCAGATCAAGGGGGACGGTCTGCTGGCGAGCATGTGGCTGCTGGTGGCGACGTATGTGCTGCACACCATCGGGGAGTTGTTCCTCTCTCCGACCGGGCTGGCGTATGTGACGCGGGCGGCGCCGAAGTCGTCGACGTCTCTGCTGATGGGCGTCTGGTTCCTGAGCAGTTTCCTGGCGTACACGGTGGGCGGCAAGGTTGCGGGCGAGGCGGACCCTGCGACGATCGCGCAGTCGCGTTTCTTCGTGCAGGACATCGGGCTGGACATGGGAGCGCCGTTCGCGAACTTCTTCCTGCAGTTCGTGGTGCTGACCATTGGCGGCGGCATCGCGATCATCGCGCTGACGCCTCTGCTCCGGCGGCTGATGCGCGACCCGAACGACTGAGGTTGACGGAGCGCACTACGGTTGCTTCATGTCCAGGACGGTCAGCGGAGCAGGCGGGACGATCCGGTTCAGCAAGCCTCAGTACGGGCTGGCGCTGAAGATGGCATTTGACCGCGGGTGGAAGCCCCGCGGGACGATCGCGCCGGCGGATTGGGGCGAGCGGCCCGAGCATCTGGACAAGTACGGCAACGTGCGCGAGTGGCCCGTGATGAACTACTTCGCGGGCATGGGCGAGCGCGTAAGCGACGAGGATGCGGCGGAGATCGCGCGGGTTCTCGATGCGGTGATGGACGACATACCGGATCACGATGCGCTGGCGCACAAGGTGCTGACGACGGTGGACCTGCCGTACCACGAGGACATCCGGTTGCTCAAGCCCGGGGCGAAGGTGAACATGTTCGAGTTCTTCAGCGGGAAGAACAAAGGACTGCTCAGGCAGTTCGTGGAGTTGTGCAGGAAGGGCGGGTTTGAGATTCGCCGCAGCGCGTAACGTCGCGTGACCGCGACGCGTTCAGAGTATCGAAACCGGGAGCGGATATGGCGCACACACCGTCGACGATGCTGGCTCTGGGGACTTCTGCGCCGGTGTTTGCGCTGCCGGATGTTGTGAGCGGGAAGGTGGTTTCATCGGCAGACTTTGCTGGGCGGGCGCTGGTGGTGATGTTCACCTGCAATCACTGCCCTTTCGTCAAGCACCTGCGTGACGGGTTGGCGGCGTTCGGGCGGGACTACGCAGGACAGCAGAACGCGACGCGAAGCGGGCACCGCGGCGTGGGGATCGTCGCGATCTCATCCAACGATGTCGCGGCGCACCCGGAGGACGGCCCGGAGAAGATGCGTGCGGAAGCCCGCGAAGCCGGGTATGTGTTCCCGTATCTGTTCGACGAAAGCCAGGAGGTTGCCAAGGCGTATCGGGCGGCGTGCACGCCGGACTTCTATGTGTTTGATGCCGCGCACAGGCTGGTGTATCGCGGACAGTTCGACGACTCGCGGCCGGTGAGCCGCCGCGGCGGGAACGCGCTTGCGGTGACCGGGCGGGATCTGCGGATGGCGGTGGACGCGGTGTTGGCCGGCAGGATGCCGCCGCTGGAGCAACGGCCGAGCATCGGGTGCAATATCAAGTGGAAGCCGGGGAACGCGCCGGCGTACTTCTCGGCGTGATCGGTAATCTGATCGGTGGCCCGGGAGTGCGGCCGGATCGGCCCGCGGGCGGATGTTGACGATGATCAAGCCCAAGCGCCAGTATCACGTTCACCCCCCATTGCTGCTGTACTGCGGCGTGTCGCTGCTGGTGGCGGTCGGCGCGTTTCATGCCCAGAACAACCTGCTGTTCTGGGTATTCGGGCTGTCGATGGGCATGGTGATCGTGTCGGGCATCATCAGCGGGTGGATGCTCATGTCGGTGTCGGTGCGCCGCGAAGCGATCGACGCGACGCAGGTCGGCGAGGCGATGCGCGTGCGTTACGAGGTGCGGAACACATCACGATTCATCGCGCTGCACTGCCTGACGATCCGCGAGTTGATCGACGAAACGCCCGAGGCTCGCGGCGGGGGGTCGCGGACCGGGGCTGGCGCGATGGCCGTTCAGCGGGGGAGGCTGGAGACGGCGGCGACGGCGTTTGTGCTGCATGTCGGGCCGGGGCAGGTTGTTCGTGTGGAGGCGGAGGGTCTTGCGGTCGAGCGAGGGGTGGTGCGGAGCAAGGGGTACATGGTGACCTCGTCGTTCCCGTTCGGGATCATCCGCAAAGCGCTGCGGTGGGACATTGCGGGTGACGGGATCGTGCGTCCGGCGGCCGAGGCGGTAGCGCTGGTTCCGCCGCGACGGGGGGAGGTCAAGCGTCAGCAGGATGCGCGGTCGAGTAACGACCCGGGGCCGGGGGACGACTTTCTTTCGCTGCGCGAGTATCGCGAGGGCGACCCACCAAGGGCGATCGCGTGGCGGCTGTCAGCCCGGCACGACCAGTTGCGTGTTCGGTTGTCGAGCCAAGAGGCGACGGGCCAACGGTGGATCATGCTCCGGCTGGAGGCGATGTCCGGCGCGGCGGGGCGAGCGGAGGATCGGGCGGGTGAGTTGCGGCGCAAGCGGGGCGAGCGCGCGATCTCGATGGCGGCGGGACTGCTGACGCGGTCGATCGATGATGGCGTGCGCGTGGGTCTGGTGATTGTGGGTACGGGGCTGAGCATGCCGCCGCGCGATGGGCCGGCGCATCTGCACGCGATGCTCAACGCGCTGGCCATGCAGCGGCTGGACGATCCGCGGCTTGGCGGGCCGGAAGATCGGCGGACGATGGGCCCGCGAAGCGGCGATCACGTGATGGTTGTGCACGCGGGAATGGTGGATTCTTCGGTGTGGCCGGGCGCGGTGCACCTGGCGGCGGGGCGAGAGTTGGCGGACGGCGAGGAGGATTCGGGCGGCGGCTCCGGGACCGCGGCGACCGGGGATACCGGGCACAAGCCGATGCAGCGAATCCGTCGCCTTTGGCGGAAGGCGGTGGCCTCATGATCCGTCTTGCGCGGCTGCGCCTGCTGATCCTCGGGAGCGCGGTGACGGCTGCGCTGTGCTTTGTCGCGGCGGATGTGAGGCCGGGGCTGGGGCTGGTGGTGGCCGCGGCCGCGGTGCTGTCGCACGTGCTGACACTGATGAAGCCGGTACGGGCGTTGCCGTCGCTCGGGCTTAACGCGCTGGTGCTGGCCTCGGCGGGGTATGCGCTGCTGCAAGCGGCGCAGCAGCGGACGGAGCTGATCACGGTCGTGGCGGAGTTTCTGACGCTCGTGCTGCTGATCCGGCTGCAGGATCGGCGACGGCTGCGTGATGAGGCACAGACGATTGCGCTGTCGTTGTTCGTTGTCATCGGGGCGATCCTGACGAGCAACTCGCTGGCGCTGGGCCTGCTGCTGATGATCTACACGCCGCTGATCGTGACGGCGATTGTGTACTTTCAGGCTCACGCGGGGCATGCGCAGGCGCTGCGGGCATCCGGGGCGCTCGGGCGCGATGCACCGGAGCCGGCGACGTTCGGCGTTGCAGGGGCGGCGATCTGGAGCCTTCGGCGCACGGCGTTTGTGGCGATCGTGCTCTCGTTGCTGCTGGGCGTGATCGCGTTTGTGGTCACGCCGCGGAACCTGATTCCGAGCGTTTCGAGCACATGGGGCGACATCGGCGCGACCAGCCCGAGCGGGTTCAGCGACACGATCAGGCTCGGGGCCTCGGGGGTGATCTCGCAGTCGCCGCAGAGCGTGATGGAGGTGGTGCTGCGTGATGGCGATGGGCGGAACATCTCCGGCGAGTGGTTGACGCTGTACTTGCGCGGCGCGGTGCTGACGGACTATGACCGCGACACGGGCTCGTGGGAGCGGCGCGATCGGTCGGAGGATCGAAACGACACGGATGACCGCCCGGCGTCTGCGGGGACGGTGGTGGTGTTTCGACCGGAGCCGGAGGGCACGACGCGTGTGCGGCAGGAAGTGACGGTGCGCCGAGTCCGTGACGGCACGGCGCCGCTGTTTTCGATGTTCGAGCCCGCGACGATCATGGGCGATGAGCCGGGACGGTTCATCCGGAGCAGGTCCGACGGGATCGTCTATCGCCAGGGCGCGGCGGGCCCGTTTCGCTATGTCGTCAGCAGCGTTGTCAACTCGACGATGAGCAACCCGCGGCAGGTTCCGCCAGCGATCGACCCGGGGCCGCGGATCAGGGAGTTGGTTGACGGGCTGCTGGACCGCGCGGGCGTGTCCCGGAATCCACTCGAGCGGGATGCGCCCGCGAATCGGCGTGCGATCAACGAGTTTCGAGCGTTTCTGCGCGAGGGATTCTCGTACACGCTGGAGATGACCTCGCCGATGGAGGACGAGGACCCGATCGAGATGTTCCTGTTCCGCACGAAGGCGGGGCACTGCGAGTACTTCGCATCGGCGCTGGCGATCATGTGCAGGACGGCGGGGATCGATGCGAGGGTGGTGACGGGCTACGCGGCGGGGGAGTTCAACCCGGTGGTTGGACACTTTGTTGTGCGGGAGTCGGATGCGCACGCGTGGGTGGAGGCTCGCGTGGTGCCGACGCGATGGGAGACGATCGACCCGACGCCCGAGGGCAGTGTGCCGCATGTGGCGCGACGCCGAACGGGGCTGCTGGCGACGCTTCGGCAGTTTTACGATGCGCTGGAGTTCACGTGGGTGACGTCGGTCGTGTCGTTCGATCAGTCTCGCGTGGGGACGGCATCTCGGAGCGAGAGCGGCCGCGGGCCGGTGCTGGAGATGCTCAGCAGCGTTGGGCAGACTTTGCGGGGGCTGGTGCCTGAGACGGGGCTGGGGCGATGGGCGGCGCTGGTGCTGATCGCGGGTGCGGGCGTGTTCGGCGCGGTGGTGATCTCGCGCGGGCTGGGCGGCGTGATGCCGACGCTGATGCGGGCCATACGCGGGGTGCTTTCGCGGATGACAGGACGCCCGACAACCGGCACCGACCCGGCGACGCGGTTCTATGGCGAGGCACTGGCGGCGCTGGCTCGGGCGGGACACGAGAAGGGCGAAGGGGTTGCGCCGATGCACTTTGCGCGGTCGATTTCGCACGGCGATGCGAGGGTCCGGGAATTGGTGATCGAGATTGTCGAGCGGTACTACCGCGTGCGGTTCGGCGGGGTCGCGATGGATAGTGCGGGGCGCGCGTGGGCAGTGTCGGCGGTGGCGGAGCTTCGCTGGCGGCTACAGGGGGCGCGGGATCGGGTCGCGTGATGGGAACGGGCCGATAAGCGCGGGGCTGCGTGGGTGCGAGTTCAGGAGTCGGGCTGTTGGCGTTACAGACGGCGCGGCTTGCCGCGCTGCCCGGGGGCGTGCGAGCGGGCGTTGCAGGGGCGACATGCGGGAGCCGATGTCACCAGCGTTGTCAGGGGAGCAATGCGAGGCGTCGCAGTGACGACGCTGCCGGCGCCGGGGCGACGACGTTCGTCGCCGATGAGTGCGGCTCCCCGAGGACCGACGAGCGAACCTGGAGAGACCCAGTGCCCGCCAACCGATCACGGACCGAGAACTTTCGTGAGAGCCTGCATCAGATTCATGAGCGCGGGGGCTCGCTCGAGCTGTCGTTCAAGCCCGCGAGCGGGACGCAGGAGCGCGATGTGGTCTTCCGCGTGCGACTGCTGCGCCTGAACGATCACGAGCTGATCGTGTCGCTGCCGGGCTTTGCGGGCCAGGGCCTGCGTGTGATGGCGGGGGCGAATGTGCTCGCGTCGTACAGCGTGGGGCAGAATCGGTGGTCCTTCCCGACGCAGACGCTGGGCGTGAGAGCACCCGTCGGCAATGGCGAGCCCGGGCTGGCGCTGCAGATGCCCACGGGCGTCACGCGGTGCCCGCGGCGTGCGCACGAGCGTGCGAGCACGAACTCGTTCAACCTGCCCGACGTGATCGGACGGCCGCTGCTTGATCCGCTCAGCGCCGTGCCGGCGGAAGCGGCCAATCGAGCGAACATCGAGGCCTACTTGGCGAACGCGGCCAGCGGGGTCGGGCTGGTCAGCGATGAGACGGAGCGGGAGTTGCTGCTCCCATACGCGGGGCCGGAGTACAACGCCAAATTGCTGAACATCTCGCCGGGCGGCGTGGGGCTGGCGATCTCGCAGTCGCAGGCGCCGGTGCTGGAGCGACGGGCATTCAGCTGGCTTCAGTTGCCGCTGAAGCCGTTCCTGCCGATCCCCGTGACGGTGACGGTGCGTCGCGTGCACACGCACCTGGACTCGGACGGGACGGTGTACGCGGGCTTCGGGTTCGACTTCTCGTTCCACCCTGAGCAGCAGGCGTTCGTCGTCGGGCTTGTCAGGCAGTATGTCGCGTCGATCACGGGCGCCGGGGGCCTGACGGGCGGCGATCGGGCCGCGGCGTGACCGGGGCGGGCGGAGGCTCGGGCTGTTCCGGGCCGGGCTTGCGCATGAGGAAGAGGTAATTGAAGCCGCGCAGGTAGAAGTTCTGGGCTTCGGCGGCCATGCGCCAGTTGCCCTTCTCGATCTTGGCGCTCTGGCGTGCGACGATCACGATGTCGATGGGATCGAAGCGCTCGAGCAGCCTCGCGTAGAGCTCGAAGCCGATGGGCATGAATACATCGCGTTTGGCCCGCTGCGTGCGCCGCCAGCTGTCACTGACGAAAAGGCCCATCGCGCAACCGGGGCGGAGTACCCGCGAAATCTCGGCGATGACCTGTCGCATGGCGTCGTAGTACGCGCGGCCCTGATCCTCGCCGGCGGCATCGAGGCGGCCGATGCAGCGGGGATCCTCACTGTAGTTGATGTGCGTCGAGTACGGCGGGTCGATGAAGACAAAGTCCGCGCTGTTGTTTGGCAGCGCGATCTTCCGGGCATCGCCCTGTCGGATATCCGGTCGGCTCGGTGCGAGGTCGAGGCCGATGCACTGGCGGTCGAGGTCGGCACAGACGTCGATCGTGGTGCCGCCGCCGCACATGGGATCAACGACGGTCTGGCCCGGGCTGGTGTAGCGGCGCACGCACTGCCAGACGACCCAGGATGGGGTTGCGCCTTCGTACGCCTGTGAACCCTGCTGGGCAAAAGCACGGGACGTGCGGGCGGCGCGGGTTGTGCGAACGGTGCCTGTGTCGTCGAGGAATCGCTCGTAGTGCTGAGAGGGGTAGTCCCAGAGCGTCGTGGGCTGCACGGTCAGGACGGGCTTTTCGATCGGCCGCGAGCGTGCGGCGTGTGCCGGCCCGGTGGCCGGGTCGGGAGCCGCGGGGCGAGAGAACGGGCGGCTGTGTGGCCCGGCGTTCGGTCCACCGTGTGGGCCTGAAGTCGGACGTCGGCGATCTGGGCGTGGCATGGGCGGGCGTCCGAACGTGCGGGTCAGGTGCCGGGGGTCGCGGCATGGGCGGAGGCGCACGCGGCGGAAAGGGCCTGAAGGACTGCGGCGCGTGCCTGTTCGATGGGCATGGCCAGCTTGACGCCCGCGGCGCGGGCGTGGCCACCGCCGCCAAGGGTCGCGGTGACGGCCGCGACATCGATGGCGTGCGGGCCGGGCTTGCTGCGGAGGGAGCCCTTGGTCAGTTGGGTTGGCTGGCCCGGGCGGCTCATCTCGGTGAGGGTGCAAACAACGCTGACGCCGGCGACGGCCATCACGCTCTCGGCGAAGCCGCCGGTGTCCTCGGTGCCGGCGCCGGTGGCGTCGAAGTCGCTCTGACGCAGGCACATCAGGGCGATCCTGCCGTCGGCGTGAAACTCGAGACTCGAAAGGGCTTTGCCCAGCAGCCGCGGGCGCGAGGGATCATCGGTCTGCTCGGTGAGCTGGTAAAGACGGGCGTGGTTCACGCCGCTGGCGAGCAGACGCGAGGCGAGGGCGAGCGTGTCGGGAGTCACGTTGCTGTACTTGAACCAGCCGGTATCGGTGGCCAGACCAAGGTACAGCGGCTCGGCAATTTCTGGCGGAAAGCCGTCGAGAACGTCAAGACCGAGCAGATGCTCGATGACCTCTGCGCAGAGTTCGGTGACCGCGGCGGCCGATGTGTCGATGTATCGCAGTGACGCGATCGAGGCATCGCCATGGAGATGGTGATCGATGATCAGGGTCTGATCGGCGCGGGTGGCGAGCCAGTCCTTGAGGCCATCGAGCTGCGACCAAGAGCCGGTGTCGGTGATGATGGTCGTATCGATCGGTGCCGAAAGGGACACGTCCGGCGCATCGGCGGAGACTTTTCGCAGCGGGGTGTCGCCCGCGATCTGGGGCATCCAGCGCGGCCAGGGACCGACAACCCAGACCTCGCCCTGGGCGCCATGACGCGCCAGCGCGCGGGCGATGGCGAGCGTGGACCCCAGCGCATCGCCGTCGGGCTTCGCATGAGTGGTGACGATGAATCGCTTGGTCGCGGAAAGCCGGGCCGCGATCTCCGCGGCAGTGGCGTTGGCGGTGTATGGAGGTCGCGACGCGCTTGCGGCGGAAGCGGTCGATTGAGAGGAAGTCGCGGCCTGAGGCGTCATCGGAGCGGGACCTCGGTGGATCATCTGGGAACGACGGGATCCAGCGTCGGCAGGTTCCACCCGCGAGCGAGCATGTTAGCGTCGCCGTTCGTGGCCATCGCGACAGAGTCTCGGGCGCGATCGACATCGCGGCGGAGTTGCTCGACGAGCGCGCTCAGCGCCGGGAAGCGGACCTGGTCGCGCAGGTGTGCGATGAACGAGAGCCGGATGCCCCAGCCGTACTCGATGCCGCGGAGAGCGGGGATTGGGGACCATGCGGGGATGGTGCCGTCGCGGTCGATGCTCGCTGGCGGATCAGGAAGAATGAGGTGCGCTTCGAGCGTCGGCGGAGCGTTGGGAAAGGTCGGGCGTGCGCCGACGTTTACCGCGGCAGGAACGCGAAGCGTGGCGGCGTCGACCAGGCCCAGCCGCGCGATGGAGTCGGCCGGCTGCGAGGTGATCGGGACGACCTCGGCGATGGCGCTGTAGACGCCGTGGGCGGGCAGGAGCTGCGTGGTCTCGATGTTGGCCGTGGGGAAGCCGATGCTTCTGCCCCGGCGGTCGCCACGAACAACGACTCCCTCAATCTGATACGGACGGCCAAGGAGCGACCATGCATCGTGAACCCGGCCAGCGGCGACGAGCGTGCGGATGACCGTGCTGGAGGCTCGGACGACGGTGTGATCCGATAGTGCTCGGTCAACTGCGGGGGCCTGCTCGACGGAGGCGGGCTGACCGAGGGCGGCGCGAATGGTGTCCATCGTGCCGCCGCGGCCCTTGCCGAAGCGGAAGTCCGGGCCTGCGACCCAGCCGACGGCGTTGAAGCGGTCGCGTGCGCGGGCGACGAATTCGTCGGCAGTGAGCGAGAGCAGGTCGGGCGTCGGGATGAGCTGGACAACGTCGGACGCCCCGAGGGCGGTGAGCCAGCGGTATCTCTGGGCAAAGGTGCTGAGCCTCGCGGGGACGCGCTGGGGGTTGAGAATCGTGACGGGTGATGGATCGAAGGCGAGGGCAACGACGCGAGCGCCGGGGTGGCGGTTGGCTGCCAGATGGCGTGCGCGGGCGATGAGGCTGGCGTGGCCGGCGTGGACGCCGTCGAAGTTGCCGATGGTCAGAATGCTCGGATCGGGCATCGGCAGGAGGGTACACACGGCGGAGCTGCACCACCGGCACGCGTGCGGGTGATAGAGTGACACGAGGTCGGCGGTCCAGATCCGGAAGCACCGAAGCGGCGCGTGGGCAGGAATGCCGCGCCAGCATGAAGGGGAAGCAGCATGGCCTGGTTCGGACGCAAGAGCAGCACCGGTGCGACCAAGCCCGCTCAAGCGGCGGCCCCCCACTCCTCGCACGCTGGCGGAGACGCGAACGGCGCGGCGGTGGTGTCCGGATTCGGCCCGGAGCATGACGCGGCGATCACGAGCATCGGATCGGAGATGCTGCGTCGCGCTCGCGGGCACAAGGCGGGAGTGTTCTCATCGCAGTTCTACAGCGATGCGCTGATGGAATGGTCGATGAAGGACCAGGCGTTCAAGGTGCAGTTGTTCCGGTTTGTCGACACGTTTCCGGTGCTGAGGAACACCGAGGACACGTACGACCATCTGGAGGACTATCTGGCGCAGCCGGGCGTGACGACGCCGACGGTGATCGCCGCGGCGATGAAGGCCGGCAAACTGGCCAAGGGACTCGCCGTTTCGCAGATCAGCAAGCAGATCACGGGGATGGCGAGCAAGTTCATCGCGGGAGCAGACGCCGCGGGCGCGATGAAGAACCTGCGGGCGTTGTGGGACGAAGGAATCGCCTTCAGTGTCGACCTGCTGGGCGAAGCGTGCGTGAGCGATGCGGAGGCGGATGCGTACCGCGACAAGTACCTTGATCTGATCAACAACCTGCCGGGGAGCGTGGCGTCGTGGCCGGCGAGCGAGCGGCTGGAGCGTGACCACCTCGGGGCGATTCCGCGGACGAACGTGAGCGTGAAGATTAGTTCGCTCAGCGCGCGGTGCGATCCGATCGACGCCGAGGGTGCTCGCAGGGATCTGATGAAGCGGCTGCGGCCCATCCTCGAGGCGGCCAAGGCGCGGGGCGTGTTCGTGAACTTTGACATGGAGCAGTTCGCGTTCAAGGACTTCACGCTGGACCTGTTCATGCGCTGCTGCGAAGAGGTGGACTTTCATGCGGGGCTGGCGATGCAGGCCTATTTGCGCAGCGGTGAAAGCGACGCGCGACGGATCTGCGAGTGGAGCGTGCGGACGGGTCGCGTGGTGACGGTGCGGCTGGTCAAGGGTGCGTACTGGGATTACGAGGTGATCAACGCCGAGCAGCGCGGATGGCCCGTGCCGGTGTGGCCCACCAAGCGCGAGACGGACGCGTGCTTCGAACGGATGGCAAGGATCTTCGTGGACTCATGCCCGAGGACGGCGGGGGCCGGGGGTGTGAAGCTGGCGCTCGGGTCGCACAATGTGCGATCGATCGCGGCAACGGTTGCTTACAGCCGGAGCAAAGGTCTGCCGGACAGCGCGATCGAGCTGCAGATGCTTCACGGCATGGCGGATCAACTCAAGCACGCCGCGGCGGAAATGGGGCTGCGGATGCGCGAGTACGTGCCCGTGGGGCAGATGATTCCGGGCATGGCGTATCTCGTGCGGCGGCTGCTGGAGAACACCAGCAACGAGAGCTGGCTCAAGAGCGGATTCCTCGACAACGCCGACGAGGGCAAACTGCTGGCCAGCCCTCACGGTGAGCCGGCCCATGAGCACAAGACCACCGGGGACGCCAACACGATCAAGACCAAGGAGCCGACGGCGGCGAATCTGGAGCGAGCGCCGGAGCGGCACAGGCTCACGCCCAGCGTGAAGATCGGCGGAAGCGTCGTCCGTCCGTTCTGCAACGAGGCGTTTCGGGACTTCGCGGATGCCGCACAGCACAAGGCGTTCGCCTCGGCGGTTTCATCGGCGAAGGTTCCGACGGTGAGGAGCGACACGAGCCTCGAGCAGGCCCGCGCGATGGTTGCGCGGGCGCACGCCGCGTTTGACGCCTGGCGCGATGTCGCCCCGGGAACGCGGGCGCAGGCGCTGCTCACGGCGGCGGAAGTGATGCGTGCGCGGCGAGACGAACTGGCCGCGATGATGATCCGCGAGGCGGGAAAGACGTGGCGTGAGGCCGATGCGGACGTCTGCGAGGCGATCGACTTCTGCGAGTACTACGCGAGGCTGAGCGTCGGGCTTTTTGAGCGCGAGCGGATCGGTCGGTACATCGGCGAGCTCGATGAACAGTTCTACCAGCCGCGGGGTGTGTGCGTGGTCATTTCGCCATGGAACTTTCCGCTGGCGATCTGCTGCGGCATGACGGTGGCGGCGCTGGTGACCGGCAACACGGTGATCGTCAAGCCCGCCGAGCAGACACCGGGGATCGCGCGGGTCATGACGGACATTCTGCACGAGGCGATCAACCGTGCACTGGCGAACGTGAGCGGCGCACCGAAGGCAGTTGACGTGCTGCACTTCTGCCCCGCGCCGGGCGAGACAACGGGCGCGATGCTGGTGCGCGATGATCGCGTCGCGGTGATCGCGTTCACGGGCTCGAGAGATGTCGGCTGCGACATTCTGCACGCGGCCGCGCCGCGCTCACCGTTCGCCGGCGATCGCGCGGCGTTCGAGGCATGGGCGGGCGGCAGCGATGCGCAGGTGAAGAAGGTCATCTGCGAAATGGGCGGAAAGAACGCGGTGATCGTCGACACCTCGGGCGACCCTGACGAAACGGTGCTGGGCGTCCGTCACAGCGCGTTCGGATTCCAGGGCCAGAAGTGCTCCGCGTGCTCGCGATTGATCGTTGTCGATCCGGATGGGCCGAACGGACCGGCGATCACGCACCTGCGGCAGCGACTGGTGGAGGCGACGCGAGTGCTGACCATCGGCGACCCGTCACTGCCCGGGACGGATATCGGCCCGGTGATCGACGCGGACGCGAAGGCGAAGATCTCGGGCTTCATCTCCCGGGCGAAGACATCGGGGCTGCCGGGGTTTGAGTTGCCGGTTCCGGCGGGGCTGGAAGCCGCCACGGGGCGGCACTACGTGGGCCCGGCGATCTTCTGGAACGTGCCGGAGACGCACGAACTGGCCCGGGCGGAGATCTTCGGGCCGGTGCTGGCGATCCTGCACGCGCCGACTTTTGCTGAGGCGCTGCGGATCGCCAACGACCAGCCGTACAAGCTGACGGGCGGCGTGTTCACTCGCAAGCCATCGCACATCGAGCTTGCGCGACGGGCGTTCCGTGTCGGAAACCTCTACATCAACCGCGGCATCACCGGTGCTCTCGTGGCCAGACAGCCATTCGGCGGGTTCGGCATGTCGGGCGTGGGCTCGAAGGCCGGCGGCAAGGACTACTTGCTGCAGTTTGTCGAGCCGCGGGCGGTGTGCGAGAACACGATGCGTCGCGGGTTCGCGCCGGAACTCTGAGCGAGCGTCGCGGCACTTTCGTGGGGCCACGCGACGGACGGCGTGCCGTATCGAGCGTGCCGGGCCGGGCCATCGAACCGCCGCGCGCCGAGGCTCGTACCCTCGTGCATGCCGATCAAGCCATTGCTGGGTGCGCTGCTTGTTGCGATTCTGCTGGGCGTTCTGACGCTGGGCGTCGTGCTCGTGCCGAGATGGATGAGCCGCACGGTGGAGCGGCTGTTCGTCCTTCCCGGTGAGCGACTGGTGGACATGGACATCGGGCAGGTCGAGGAGATCGTCGTCGGCGATGCGAGCGGTGCATCTCGCTGCGTGCGCTCGGCGGACCTGGCTTCCTGGAGTCTGCTTCCCGGCGAGCCGAGCGTGCCGGGCGCGGCGAGCGCCGGGGCCACGGAACTGGATCCGGAACTGGTCCGCGTTGCGATTCGGCGAATCTTTGAGACGCGTGCATCAGCCCAGCCGACGAACGAAGCGCTCCGCAGCGCTTCGGAGGGCGTGCGCCAGCGCGCAGCCGCTCTGGAGGGGGCTTTGCGAGGTGACGGGGCGTTTGTGCCCGTGTTCGGCGAACGGACGCTGAGCGTGCGGCTGCGAACGAGCTCGGGCGTTGCGCGCGTGCTGCACCTATCGCCCACGACACTGGGCGGCCAGTCGCTCGTGCTGGTCTCATCGCCAGGTGGCGAAGGCAGCGCGGCGGATTGGCGGTTGGCGGTGATTAGCGAGAACCTTTACGCGGAGATGGATGAACGCGGCCCGATGGCGTGGCGGCTGCGCACGCCGTGGACGCGACTGGCAACCCGGCTTACAAGCGTGCGGATCATCGGGGAAAGCGGCGCGAGCGTGGTGCTGGGCCGCAGCGGCGCGGCGTGGTCCGTCACGGAACCGGTCAGGGCTCCGGCGAACCCGGAGGCGATCAGCGCGTTGCTCTCATCGCTGGCGAACGTACGGATCGCGACGTTTATCGATGACCCAGCGGCACGGGCCGAGGCGGAGAGCTCGCTCGCTTCGCCGAGGGCGAGGGTGGCCGGTGAGGCGGACGGCGCGACGCTGGAGTTGCTCATCGGCCGCGCGGCGGACCCGGCGGCGCGAACGGTCTTTGCGCGGCTCGATCAGCGGCCCGCGGCGACGATCGATGCGGAGACGCTCAGCCGAATCGCGGCCGAGCCGACTTCGTACATCAGCCCGATGATCGCGTCGCTGGAACAGGCCGACATTCACGGTCTGACGATCACAGGACATGAAGGCGACAAGAACCTGCTGAACCTGGCGCGATCCGCCAGCGGCTGGGATGAGATCCGCGAGGATGGCCAGCGAGTGGCGCAGGCCGAGGAGCGGGCGCGTGAGGTGCAGTTGATGCTGAACTTTCTGACGCGAGCTCCGGCGATGTCGATCCGAATCACGACTCCCGAGCCCGATGCGACGCCGATGGGCAGGGTTGTGCTGCGCGATGCTCGCGGCGGCGTTGTGCAGACGGCGCGAGTCCTGCGGGGTCAGCCCGCGATGATCTGGGTCGAGGTAGATGGCACATTCCGCGCGGTCAGTTCGCTGCCCGACCTGCTCCAGCGATTGCTCGCACAGCCCGCGCTGAATGTCGGCACGCCCGCAGCGCCGGCGACACCGGTCGAGCCGCAGAAGTAGCCTTCCCCGCGCCCACTCAGCCGACGATGTCGGTCCCGATGTCGCGGCGAACCTGCTTGCCCTCAAAGCGGATCATGTCGGCGGCGGCGTACGCACGTTCGCGGGCTTGCTCGAGCGTGTCGCCTCGGGCCACGACGTTGAGCACGCGTCCGCCGGCGGTGACCAGACGACCGGTGTCATCGGTGCGGGTGCCGGCGTGGAAGATCTGCACGCCTTCGATCTTCGCGGCGTTTTCGACGCCGTCGATCACGAGTCCGGCTCGCGGCGAATCGGGGTATCCGGGCGCGGCGAGGACGACGCAGACACTCACGCCGGAGTCCATGCCGATCTCGATCTCATCCAGCGAAGCACCGAGGCCCGCGCCCGCGCCGCCGCTGCAGGCCAGCAGAGCGGCAAGGAGGTTGCCGCGGAATCGCGACATGAGGACCTGACATTCGGGGTCGCCGAATCGGCAGTTGAATTCGAGAACTTTGGGACCGGCGGGGGTCAGCATGATGCCTGCATAAAGCACGCCGCGGTACTCGATGCCATCGCGACGGAGCGCATCGACGGTGGGAACGAGGACTTCACGTTCGATTCGCTCCATTGAGCGGGCGTCGATCGCGCGCGTCGGGCAGAGCGCTCCCATGCCGCCGGTGTTGGGGCCCTTGGCGCCGTCGAGCAGTCGCTTGTGATCCTGGCAGGGATCGAGCACGAAAATGGTCCGGCCATCGGTGAGCGCCAGCACGGAGACCTCGCGTCCCTTGAGGCGTTCCTCGATGAGCACGGTCCGGCCCGCGTCGCCGAACTCCTGCTTGATCATGATCCGATCGATCGCCTCGAGGCCTTCCTCAAGGCTGGCCGGAAGGATGACGCCTTTGCCCTTTGCCAGACCCGCGGCCTTGATGACCGGACCGTCGTTGCGGGAGCGGAGGTACTCCTTCGCGGCGCTGGGATCGGTGAAGACTCTCGCCTCGGCGGTGGGGATCGAGGCGGAGCGCATGAGCTGCTTTGCGAAGGCTTTGTCCGCCTCGAGCATGGCCGCGGCCTTGAGCGGACCGAAGACGCTGGGGACGATGCCACCCAGACCGCCGCCGCCGGTGAGTGGGCCGGCGCGAAGCGCTCGCTCGAGAGCGGCGGTATCCATGTGCGCACCGCGCGCAGCGGCGGAGAGAACCGCGCCGGGTGCGATCTCGCGCACGCCCAGCAGCGAATCGGCGAGGCCCATCGCCAGCGGATCCTCCGGACCGATGACCACCAGACCGATGCGATGCTCCTTGCAGAAACGCTCGATCGGGAACGTGTCCTTCGGGTTGAACCGGCCGGTGGCACCCCAGCAGTCGGCAGGCTTGCAGAGCGCCCGGAGGCCGGGGTTCGAGGGTGAGTCGGTGTAGAGCTCGCCAAGCCCATCGCTACGACGCAACGCCGCGGCCAGAGCGTGCTCGCGGCCGCCCGATCCGATGAGAAGCACGTTGATCGTCGTGTTCGATGCACGGACGGCGGATTCGGCGGGCGTGGGCGGAGTCATGGGGGCCATGATATCTGCGCGGCGGTCGGCAAGAACGGCGATGGAGTAGAATCGCCTACCGGCTTTCTGCGAGCATTGCTCACGGCCGATCGCGACAGCCCGGATGTGTATGGACCAGCGCGTGCTCACGCCGGAACTCATGGACGACGCGGCGATCGACCCGCGCGAGCATCGGCGTGCGCTGCGAGGGCTCGCTCGGCTCAACCGGCTGAGCAGGGCACACGTGAGCGTCGCCCGCGCGGTCGCCGACCTGCTGCGAGAACGGAGCTTGCCCGCTTCGGATGCGATCCTGCTGGATCTCGCGGCCGGGGGCGGGGACCTGCTGCTTGGTGTTCGCGATGTCATCGGCCGATGCGCATGCAGGGGAGCAGCGGATGTCGCGGCGGATATCAGTCCGACCGCTCTGGAGGTCGCACAAGGGCACGCGAGGGCGCGTGGGCACACGGTGCGGACGCTCCGGGCGGACGTTCTCGCCGCTCCACTGCCGATTGACGACTCGGCCGTGGATGTCGGTGTGTGCTCCCTGTTTCTGCATCATCTCATGCCCGTGGATGTGGTTCGTGTCCTCGCGGAACTCGCCCGCGTTTCTCGCGTTGGCGTCGTGGTATCGGACCTGGCACGATCGCGGCTGGGGCTCGCGATGGCGTTCTGCGCCGGCCGCATCGTGACAAGATCTCGCGTCGTGCATGTCGATAGCATCAAGTCGGTTCGTGCCGCGTTTACGCGCGAGGAACTCGCGGAGTTCGCGTTCCGGGCGGGCATGAAGGACGCCATCATCCGTGAGGTCTGGCCCGAGCGGCTGCTGCTGACGTGGAGGCGAGCATGAGCGCCGGCGAGCAGGTTGATGTTCTGGTCATCGGCGCGGGAGTCGCCGGCGCGTGCGCAGCGATCGGTGCTGCTCGCACGCTCGGCACACGTGGCCGCGTGCTGCTGGTTGACAGATCGGCCTGGCCTCGCGAGAAGGTCTGCGGCTGCTGCCTCGGGGCACGCGGGGTCGCCGCGATCGAGCAGCTCGGCGTGAATCTGGCCTCTGGCCCGGCTCGCGGCGTATCGCTGAAACACGTTCGGATCACGTCACGCGGAGGAGCAACGTTTGAGCTGCCGCACGCGGGCGGAAGGGTGCTGTCACGGAGCATGCTCGACGCAGCGCTCGTCGATGCCGCGGTTCGGAGCGGAGCGACGTTCCGAGACAAGTGTTCGGCGAGCGTCGTTGAGCGACGGCGTGGATACTGGCGCGTGATGCTTGGCGGCGAGTGCATCGGCGCTCGGAGCGTCATCGTCGCCGATGGCCTCGGCGGGCACGCGCTCGAGGGTCTCCCCGCACTGGTGCCGACGGTCGCACGCGGATCGTTCATGGGCATCGGTGCAAAGCTCTCGCCATCAAACGTCGACGCGGCGGTGGTGCCCGATGGGACCGTGCTGCTTGTGCATGGCGTTGGCGGGTATGTTGGATTCGTGCGGATGCCCGATGGGACGATCGACCTCGCGGCGGCAATCGACCCGAGGCGAGCGCGTGCTGCGGGAGGGCCGATCATGCTGCTGCGTCGCATCATCGAGCAGGCACGCGTGGCCGTGAGGCTCGACGAAAACGTGCGGCTCACGGGAACGCCCCTGCTGACACGACGAAGACGGATGCTGAGCATGCCCGGATTGATCATCGCGGGCGACTCTGCGGGTTACGTCGAACCTTTCACGGGTGAGGGCATGACGTGGGCGGCGCTTTCGGGAGCGCAGGCGGGCTCGCTTGCCGCCGCCGCGGGGCGTGAGGGGGAGTCTGCGATCGATCGGGTTGGCGACGCCTGGGCATCATGGCACGATGCCAGTATCGGGCCGATGCAAACGACTTGCAGGACGATCCGTGTTCTGCTGCGCACTCCGGGATTGCTGCGCGGAGTCGCGACCGCGGCGACGCGCTGCCGAGCACTGCGGCGAGCCCTGGCGCAGCTGAGCACCCGCATCACCGGCCGCGACACAGCCTGCAGAGGGCCGCTCGATTCTCGGCTCGCGCCTGCGAGCCTCGTGGCGGAGCCGGAGCCGGGGGCCGCGATGGCAGCAGTGAGTCATGGCGAGCGAATGGGCGAGGTGAAGCCATGATCGCACCCGCCGCGGCGATTCTCGGCATGGGGTTGGCGACGCCGACATACTCGGCGCGGCAGCCGCAGACCACGGCGCTCGCGCTCGCGGCGACGCTCGAAGACCCTTCGCAAGCGGCGCTTGTCGCAGGGCTCTACTCGCGGGCGGGCGTGGACCGCAGGGGCAGCGTCTTGCTGCGCAGCGAGACCGGCGATGGACACGGCCCGGATCAGTCGGTGTTTCCGAGTTCGACGGGCGAACATTGGCCGACAACGGCCGATCGGATGAGAGTCTTCGATCAGCACGCGACAGGCCTGGCGCTCGAGGCCGCGCGACGCGCGCTGGCCGATGCGGGTGTGCTCCCGGGGCAGATCACGGACCTGTTGACGGTCAGTTGCACAGGATTGAGTTCGCCGGGGGTTGATGTGTCGTTGATGACCGGCCTGCCGATGGCGGCGGATGTGCGGCGAGTGAACATCGGCTTCATGGGCTGCCACGGCGCGATCGTCGCGCTGCGCACCGCCGCGGATCTGGTGGCGAGCGGGATGAGCAGCGGTGGCCGTGAGCGGCGCGTGCTGGTGGTATGTACCGAACTCTGCTCGCTGCATCTCCAGCGGACATCGCGCGTGGATCAGCATGTCTCCAACGCGCTGTTCGCCGACGGCTGCGCGGCGGCGGTCATCGGGGCAGCCACGCCGAGGAATGCTCTGCGGATCGTCGGCTCCTCGTCGATGCTCTTTGCCGGGAGCGAGGCGGCGATGGGGTGGCACATCGGTGATCATGGCTTCTCGATGTCACTCGATCGCAGCGTGCCCGCGCTGCTGGAACGGAGCCTCGAGGCGTGGATCTGGCCATGGCTGCGATCGCACCTCGGCAACGCGGCGGGCGCGGATGATGTTCGCTGGGCGATCCATCCGGGAGGCCCGCGCGTGCTCGATGCCGTGGCACAATCGCTCGGTCTCGATGACGCGCACGTGCGAGAGAGCCGAGCGGTGCTGCGCGATCATGGAAACATGTCATCCCCCACTGTCCTCTTCATCGCGAACCGGCACCGAGCACGCCGAGATGACCGCCGTCCGATCGCGCTGCTGGCCTTCGGCCCCGGGCTCTCCGGCGAAGCGACGCTATTGGCGGTCGGGGCGGATGAGGTGTGACGCGGCGCTGGACCGCGCCGGCGCCAGAGCCGCCATGAGGCCAAACGCGCTCCACGGGTCGATCTGCCGGCCGGGTGCCGGAGCGGCGTCAGGTCTATGGCTTGAACTTCGCCGTCTGGCGGCTATACTGAAGTCCAGTTTGCGGGGTAGAGCAGCCTGGTAGCTCGTCGGGCTCATAACCCGGAGGTCACTGGTTCAAATCCAGTCCCCGCTATTACCCGGGTCGTCCAGAAACTGGGCGACCCACCCGTTAGAAGTGAACGCCCCGACCGCAAGGCCGGGGCGTTTGCGTTTCCGGGCCGCGTTTTGCCGAGTCTCTCGACATGCCCCACCGCGGGAAGTCTCACCGACTTGTGCCGTGAGACTCACGGGGCGCGGCATCTGGCCTGCCGGGACGCGCCGGAACCGAAAAAGTCTCAGAGTCTCTGCGTCTCACCCGGCACGCCGTTATAGCCGTGACTCGAAATCTCGTGGGTCGGCAACACGTGGCGGGCCCGGCAGCGGCGACGGCGATCTCGAACGCAAACTCGATCCGTGTGATGCCAACGCATCGACGAGCTTCGCGTGAACGCGGCAGCGAAGGTGGTGGCGATCCCACCGCGCAACTCGAATCAGATCGATCCCTCACATGCCCAGTGCGGACAGCCCGCCTCCGCGTGGCGTATGTAGCCGGGGAGAAGACATGCCTTGCCTTCTCGCCCCCACGCCACCTCAATCGTCCGACAACGCGCCGGGAGCACCGCCGATGGTTGCCAATAACGATGACGCCAATCTTACAG
>JAJTHN010000075.1 GCA_021297895.1 Phycisphaeraceae bacterium
ATACGAGATTTTCGCCGCGGCTCGCAAGGTGAGCCCGGACCTGCCGGTGATCCTCATGACCGGGTTCGGCTACGACCCGCACCATTCGGTCGTTCGTGCCAGTCAGGAAGGACTCTCGTGCGTGCTCTTCAAGCCCTTCCAAGCCGAGCGGCTTATTGAGGAAGTGCACAAGGCGCTCGCGAAGAACGCAGGCAACTGAAGCCGCTACACCAAGGCGCTCGCCACCGTGTCACTTCGTCGCGGGGGCCGGCGCAGGCTGGTCGCGGAATGACTCGACTCGCTTCATGCCGGGCACCGGCCGGAACGAGAACCTCTCGGCAAGTGCCGGGGAATCCGGCTCGTTGATCGACTGATCTTCGAATGAAAACACCTGCCAAGCCCTGGTGATTTCGATCGCGGAACGCGGCGATTCGTTGACGGGCTTCATCGCCAGGAGCATGGTCCGCACTTGGGCGGTCGCATCAACGCGGAGTTCTGTCGGCAGGCCGGTGGTCTCATCTACATCCAGTTCGAGTGCAGATGGCGGAACCCCCCCGCCGCCCTGAATCGCATCGGGGCCGGTCGTTCCGGCAAGGGTGATGATCGCCCGGCCGTTGGCCTCGCGCCGCGTGATGGCATCAACGCGCCCGAAGGGAGCAAAGAGCCAGCGCGTGCCGCGATCCCCATCGCCCGACCGTCGAAGGAGCGTGCCCAGAAGCGGGTGCTCGAGGCCCTCGTTGCCCGGCGGAAGAGCGGCATAAGCCTTTGTGAGGATGAGATCGCCGTCTGTGGCCAGAACTTGGTAGCGACCGGCTGGGTTTTCTCTTGATCGAGATCGGTCGACCAGTGTGAGCGTCGCGCCGTCATAGATCATCGCCGCGGCGGGGAAGTACTTGGCGACGCGTCTCGGCCCGCCGACTGAGCCTGAACCGTCTGCGACGAAGAGGGCGCACCGCCTTGGAGCGTGACGATCGATCATCCGTCGTGCGTCGTCAGTTCCGTCGACTCGAAGCGTGATGCGCAGCACGTCGCGATAGTTCGTGCAGCCACGCAAACGGGCCTCAACACCATCGAGGAGCTCCGCTGCGGCCCCGCGGATCTGTGCATCAATGCTCTCGAGCTGGGGTGACGACGGGGAAGAGGCATCCGGTGACTGCCGTCCACCTTCCGCCTCAATCGCAAGTGAGAGCATGACGCAGCACAAGACAGTGTTGGACGTGATGGATCGCATCAACATCGCCAGACGTTACCCGGTCCTGAGTCGTAACGCCCGAGAATTTGGCAGGTCATATTGGTAGTTATGCCTATTCTTCCCCATTTCCGGGATACAGATTCAGAATCTTGAGGGAAAGACCTTGCACGCCACAAAAAAGTGAGCATACTTCTGTAGCTTTGGGGATGTGCGAGGAGAGAGCCATCGCACATTGCGCTGTTTTTGCTGGCTCGTGAATGCCAAGGGGTGTCCCTTTGGCTAACTGCTGCCCTGACCGGCAGCCTTGAGGAGAGAGAGCATGAAGATGCGTTGCGTGATCGTTGCTGGTCTTGCCCTGTCCTGCGCCGGTATGGCTCAGGCTCAGGACCTGCTTGGTTTCTTCACGATGAACGGGTCTATCCAGGCCGCCCCGAACGCGGGCAACACGTTCATGGGGCAGACCTTCGGGCTCGGTAACTCCGCGATTGGTTTCCCGGGCGCGGCTGTTACGGGCGTGGACAATCTCGGTGTCAACATCTCGGGCAACAACTACTCGGCCGGCACGCAGATGCGTCTGAATGTCTGGCTGTGGGACTCGCCTTCGTTCGCGACCAGCGGCACCACGCCGGCATTCAGCAACCTGCTTACGCAGCAGTCTTTCGATGTGACGCTCGATAGCGACTGGAACAACGGCACCCTCAAGGTGTTCGAGAATCCGACCGACAGCCCGTTCTTCCAGTTTACCAGCCCGGTGGCGATCAGCGACCCGATTATGGGCATCACTTTCAATTGGCAGGTTCTGGATCTGGGCACGGGCGAGTACACGAGCGTTCCGGGCCTGACCACCGCCATCCGCAACAGCGGCAGCTTCATCGGCGCCCTGCCGAACCCCAGCTCGTACTACCGCAACGCGTCCGCGACCTCGACCAACGGAAACTTCCTGGGCAGCGATAACCGCAACATCAACGCCGCGGCCCCGAACAACCGCAGCGCGTTGGCCTTCGCCGTCTGGGCGATCCCGACCCCCGGCGCGGCGGCCCTGCTGGGCCTCGGTGGCCTGGTTGCCACGCGTCGCCGTCGCTGAGTTCGAGTATTCGTCAGCTTTCACCCGCTTCTTCAGGGCCTCGCCACTCTTGGCGGGGCCCTTTTTCTTTCCTGGCCTCGTCGGTCGATGGGAGGCCGCCGGGGTGCCGATAATGTTCCTGTGCGCGTCCCTCGGCCGCGTGCGGAAGGAACCACCCCATGAAGGCCCGGCAGGCCGTGCTCGCCATTCTCGTCGCGTTCCTCTTTGGCGTGTTCATCGCGCGCCTGCCGGCCACCGTCGCGTACTACCGCGGCGATGCGGACTGGGCGCGGGCTCTGGTCGAGACCGAGCAGATCATCCGAGCGCGATACGTCGAGCCCGTTGATCAGCAGGTGCTGCTCAACGGCGCGATCGACGGGATGGTCCGATCGCTTGATGATCGATACTCCGAGTTCATTCCGCCTGCGCAGCGTGAGGGCTTCGAGAAGGCGCTGACCGGCAAGTTCTCAGGCATCGGTGCAACGGTGAACATCGTCGATGGCGTGCTGACCATCATCTCGCCGATCGAGGACTCCCCGGCGTTCGACGCCGGGCTCATGGCCGGAGACCGCATCGAGCGCATCGACGGCGAGCCAACGCTCGGTCTGAGCGTTGACCAGTGCGTCGCCAAACTTGTCGGCGATGCAGGAACCAGCGTCACACTGACGATCTCTCGCGGCACGGGTACGTTCGAGCGTGCGCTTACCCGCAGTCAGGTCACGGCGCGGACCGTGCGAGGATTCAGGTTTCTACCCGCCGAGCGCCGCCACGACGGCAAGCCGGGATGGGACTATCTGATCGATCCGTCCCGCGGCGTTGCGTACATCCGCATGTCGCAGTTCACGCCGAGCATCGCGGCTGAATTTCGGGCGGCGTTCGCCGATGCACAGGCGCAGGCGAGTGCCGCGAGCACGAGCCTTTCGGCACTGATTCTGGACCTGCGCGACAACGGCGGCGGAGTCCTGGAACAGGCGGTCGAACTGGCCGACATGTTCCTGGCTTCAGGCACGATCGTTTCGACGCGTGGACGCGATGGCTCGGGGGAGACAATCGTCGCCTCGCCCGATGTGCTCATTCCCGCCGACATGCCCGTGATGCTCATGCAGAACCAGGCCTCCGCGAGCGCGAGCGAGGTCCTCGCCGGGGCGCTTATGGACAACCAGCGAGCGGTCGTGCTGGGGACGCGATCCTTTGGCAAGGGTCTTGTGCAGGCCATCGAGCCCATCTTCAGTGTTCCCGGCGCGCAGCTCAAGCTCACCGAGCAGCGCTATTACCTTCCAAGTGGCAGGCTGCTTCACCGGACGGATGAAGCCAAGGAGTGGGGCGTGGACCCCACGCCCGGCATGTTTATCGCCATGAACGCCGAGCAGGGGCGTCAGTTGGGGCTCAACCGCCGCGTTTTCGAGGCGATCCAGCGCGTCGCGGCGGGCCAGACCGACATCGCATCGCTCGCAAGTCCGAGCGCTTCTCCGGCCAACACCGCCGACGGTCTACTGGACCCGCGCTCGGCCCGTTGGGGTGATCCGGTTTGGATCGGTGAGGTGCTCGGCGACATCCAGCTTTCGCGCGCCATGGAGAAGATCGGGCAACGACTCGCCTCCGGTGACTGGCCAAGGCCCGAGTCTGCTGCGGAAGTTGCGGCGTCGCAGCAGGGTGCGATCGCATCGGCGGAGCTTGATCGTCTCGAGAACACCTACGACATGCTCCTGCTGGAGCTCTCCCGCATCGAACGACGGATCTCGGCGATCGAGGGCGGCGGTGAGTCGCCCCAAGCGGCCCGCCCCGCGTCGCTCTGGCCCGATGACGCAACGGTCCGCGGCGGCAGGCTTGAGGTCTTTGACAGCGCGGGCCGACCGCTGGCGACACTGAAGATCCTGCGTGACGATCTTGAGCGGTGGTTGATCGACGCGGATGTCCGCCCTGCCTCGCCAAAGGCCTTGGAAGGCGAACTCCCAGCAAAGGCTGCCGGATCGGATGAGGCGAAGACGCCATGACTCAGGCTCCGCATGGCACCGAGAACTCGCCCGCGGAAGATTCGAGCGAACGAGTCGTACTGGGTATCGAGAGTTCCTGCGACGAGACAGCCGCGAGTGTGGTCGTTGGTGGTCGGATCGTTCTGAGCAACATCATCTCCAGCCAGCACGATCTGCACGCGGAGTACCGCGGCGTGGTGCCGGAGATCGCCAGCCGTGCGCACGCTGAACGAATCACGCCCGTGGTGCGAGAGGCGCTGACGCAGGCCGGCGTCACACTCGCGCAGATTGACGCCGTGGCTGTTTCCGTACGGCCCGGGCTTATCGGCTCGCTGCTCGTAGGCGTCTCCGCGGCCAAGGCGCTTGCGTGGTCGCTGCATCGACCGCTCGTTGGTGTGGACCATGTTCAAGCGCATCTGGTCGCCGGGCTTCTCGCTCGCCTGGCCGCGGGCGGCGTCGCGAAGGATGTCCCTTCGCTGACCGACGAGCACGCGATGTTCCCGGCTTTGGGGCTGGTCGTTTCCGGCGGTCACTCGTCGATCTTTCTGATGCGCAGCCCGCTGAGCATCACCACACTTGGCGGCACCCGCGACGACGCGATCGGCGAGGCCTACGACAAGGCCGCGGCGATACTGGGGCTGCCATACCCCGGCGGTCCGATCGTCGACCGCCTGGCGCGCAACGGCCGACCCGATACGGTGAAGTTTCCCATCTCGCGGCTCGAGCCCGGTTCGCTCGACTTCTCATTCAGCGGGCTCAAGACCGCGATGCTCTATCACGTCCACGGAGTGCCCACGACACGCGGCCGAGGGGGCACCGCCGCCATCGAACTGAACGAGCGGAGCATCGCCGACGCGTGCGCATCGTTCCAAGCCGCGGCGGTAAGCGCCGTGATGCTCAAGTTGGACCGGGCGCTCGAAGTGTGCCACAACGCACGAACACTGTTCGTCGGTGGCGGCGTCAGCGCCAACTCGCTTCTGCGCTCGCGATTGCAGTCCCTGGCCGCCGAGCGGGGGCTCCGCCTTGTGCTCCCGTCGATGGAGTTCTGTCTGGACAACGGCGCGATGATCGCGGCCCTTGGCCACCGAATGCTCGCGGCCCGCGGCTGGGCGTCCGATCCGCTGACGATCTCGGCGAGCCCGATGTCGGGGATCGCGCACGAGGTCGCCGGTTCGGGTACGCTTCAGGCATCCCGCAGACCGTGAGCACCCATGTCCACAACCACCATGCAGCACGAGCCGTCCTCGGCGAGGTCGCAACGTGAATCGTCCTCTCGTCCCTCAGTTTCAGCAGACAGCCTTGCGACAAGCGGATTCCCCGCCGTAAGCGGCTCCACGCTGAGGTGGTCGGCCTATCTGGCTACGAGTTGGACGTGGTGCATCGGCATGTTTCTGCCGGTGCTGCTGATGCGAGACCTTGGCGTGTGGGCGTTCGTCGTCTTTGCCGTTCCCAATGTGCTCGGTGCGGCACTGATGGGCCGAGTGCTCTCGCGGATCGATGCCCAGTCCATTCAGACGTTTCATCGTCCCGCGGTCATCGCATTCTCGGCGATAACGATCGCGTTCCAGGCGTTTTTTCTGGTCTGGGCGGCGCAGTGGGCCGGCTTGCCGCTGGTCTGGCTCGGCGTTCTCGCCGTTGTTCTGCCCGTGTGCTTTGGCGTGCTCGACACGCGGCAGACCCGCACTGAGCACACGCCCGGCTGGACACCGCTGATTGTCTGGGGACTCTCGCTGGTTGTCATCGTGCAGGGCGTTCTGGTCGGTGCGTGGTCCGGCCCTTCGTCGACATCATCCCTCGGGAGCGCGGCATTCTCTATCGATCTGCTGCCGTTGCTCATGGTCTGCCTGCTTGGCTTTGCGTGCAGTCCATATCTGGATGCGACATTCCTTCGCACCCGGGCCAGTCTGGGCCAGCCAGCCGCGGGACGAACGTTCGCGTTGGGGCTGGGGTTCATGTTCACGCTGATGATTCTCGGCACGCTCTGGTACGCTCCGGCGGTGCTTGGCCCGGCGATGGGCCAGCGCGTCGCGTCTTTGAGCGTGCTCGTGCTGATCGCACTGCACATCGTGCCGCAGTTGCTGATGACCATTTCCATGCACCGCGCCTGCGCGCGTGACACGAACTCTCGTCGACAGACGCCCGGCTTCGTCCCGATCGCGGTCGCGGTCGGCGCGCTCTGCGGCGTGCTCTGCGCCGTCGCGGCAGATCAGGCCATGTTCCGAGGCTTGCTCGCTTCGGAGGCGATGTATCGCGTATTCATGGGCTTCTACGGTCTGGTTGCACCGGCGTACGTGCTTACCTGTCTGCGGCCCGGCAGCGGCTATCAGCATGTACGCCCGAGCACGCTGCAGCTGAGCGTGTTCGCCGCGGCCGTGATACTCGCGCTGCCGTTCTACTTTCTCGGATTCGTCGACCGCCAGTGGGCCTATCTCGTGCCGGGCGTGGTGATCGTGCTCGTTGCGGCGATCTCGATCCCCGCCGCGCCGATCACCCGCCGCGCACTGGCCTGAAACAGCGGAGCGGGTCACTCGCCGGGGATGTATGAGATCACGCCCTCCCACGGTGAACTCGCGGAGGCGTAGAGCTTCTTCGGGATCCGCCCTGCGCGCAAGCTCTGGCGTCCGGAGATGCACGCGTGACGCATCGCGCTGGCCATGAGAATCGGGTCCTTGGCGTGTGCGATCGCGGTATTGAGCAGCACGCCGTCGGCGCCGAGCTCCATCGCAACGGCGACGTCACTCGCGGCACCAACGCCCGCATCGACGATCACGGGGTACGCGCCGTCGCCCTGCTTGAGAAGCTCGAGGCAGAGCACGATGTTGTTGGCGTTCAGCACACCCTGACCGCTGCCGATGGGCGAGCCCGCCGGCATGACGCTCGCAGCGCCAGCCTCCTTCACACGCAGGGCCGCGATCGGGTCGTCGCTGCAATAGGCCAGCACATCGAAACCGTCCTTGACCAGTTCGCGTGTGGCCTCGATGGTGCCGACGGGGTCGGGCAGAAGGGTCTTGCGGTCGCCGAGCACCTCGAGCTTGACCCACGAGGCTCCCGGGTTGCCCAGTTGCTCGAGCAAGTCGCGGCCCAGGCGGGCAACGCGTACCGCGTCCTCAGCGCTGAAGCAGCCCGCGGTGTTCGGGAGGATCGTGTATCGGGAAAGGTCCAGCGCATCGAGCAGGCTCTGCCCCTGGGCGTTGTACAGCCGCTCGCGGCGCACCGCGACCGTGACAACCTCGGCTCCGCTCGCGTCGAGGGCGACGCGCATCTGGTCCATGCTCGCGTACTTGCCCGTGCCGACGATGAGGCGGCTACGGAAGGAACGGCCGCGGATGACCAGCGGCGAGTTGGGCGTGATGCCCGGATTGGTTGATTCGGTCTGACCCAGCGTGCTCATGGCCAACGGTACACCGTCGCGGCGTCGGCTGAGCGGCCGGGGCATGCGTGGCAGTGGGGGTGGCTGGTCGCTACGCTTGGGCGATGTCCACCCTTGCCGAGCCTGCTCACGCCGCCTCCCACGCCTCCGGCAAGCCACTGCTGAGCGTGCGGAATCTGCAGACGTACTTCCCTATCCGCAAGGGTGTGCTGCAGCGCGTCGTTGGGTACATGAAAGCTGTCGATGGCGTTTCGTTCGATGTTTATCCCGGCCAGACGGTCGGTCTCGTCGGCGAGTCCGGTTGCGGCAAGACCACCGTTGGCCGGACGCTGCTTCGGCTGATCCCGGCGACGGGTGGCAGCGTGACCTTCGACGGGCAGGATGTGTACGCCGCAAGCGGCCGGCAACTCCAGAGCCTCCGACGGCAGATGCAGATCATCTTTCAGGACCCGGGCGGCTCGCTGAACCCCCGAATGCGGATCGTCAACATCATCGGCGAGCCGATGCTCGTTCACGGTATCGTCAAGGACAAGTCCGAGTTGCGGTCGAAAGTCGAGGCGGTTTTGGAGCGTTGCGGCATGCCCAAGGCGGCTGCGGACCGCTACCCGCACGAGTTCAGCGGCGGTCAGAAGCAACGCATCGGAATCGCCCGCGCTCTGGCGCTTCAGCCGCGGTTCATCGTCTGCGATGAGCCGACCAGTGCGCTGGACGTGAGCATCCAGGCGCAGATTCTCAACCTGCTCAGCGATCTTCAGCGCGACCTGGGGCTGTCGTACCTGTTCATCAGTCACGACATGGCCGTCATTCAGCACATGTGCCAGAAGATCTGCGTGATGTACAAGGGGCAGATCGTCGAAGAGGGCACCCGCGACGAGGTGATCCTCTCACCGAAGCATCGCTACACGCAGAGCCTGCTCAGCGCGGTCCCGGAGCCCGACCCTCGGCGCAAGCGCGACCGGATCATCTTCGAGGGCGGGGCGAGCTGAGCGGACTTCGGGCCTGAGGTGGATCGCCACGCGCGATCGATGAGATGACGCGCAGCAGTGCCAAATGACAAAGGGCCCCGCGAGTTGCGGAGCCCTTTGGAGTGGATCGCTTGAGCGGAGCGGGACTTAGCCCTGCTTGGGGCCCTGCTGCGGGGCCATCGGGATTTCGCCGTTGGTCTCCTCGAACTGACGGATCAGCTGGGAGAGGCGGATGGCGAGGCTCTTGGCGCCGCGCCAGTTGAGGACGACGCGGTTGGAGATGTCCATGAGCATGACGGTGCGGCCGTCCTGACCAGGACGGGGCATGCCCAAGCCGAAGTCCAGAACGACCTCGTCGTTCGTGGTCGTGGTGAGGAACGAGTTGGCGTAGCCGGAGCGCATACGCGTGTCGTTGATGGACAACTGAACCTGCTGCTGCTGCTGATCGGACATGGGAGCCTTTCTGGTGTTGACCTGATTGGGGGCGTGAGTCGAGCACAGTGGCTATCGGCTCGTTGGCCCGTGAACTTCTCTGAAAACCGAGGCGAACGGACGAGGAACGCTCAATGCCGGAGACAGGAATCGAACCTGCATGCCTTTAGGGGGCGACGGATTTTGAATCCGTTGCGTCTGCCAATTCCGCCACTCCGGCCCCGATTCTGAGCTTGGCCGAAGAGCGTAGGCACGCCCGGGCCGGTTTCGGACTCAGGCGGTCTCGCCCACCGCCCAACGGGCGAACGAGATGATCTGGGCGTCCTTGGGGACCAGATCCTTGATCTTGCGCGTCGGGTCCTTGATGAACGGCTGCTCGAGGAGCGCGACTTCCTCGAAGAACTTGCGCATACCGCCCTCGACCATCTTCTCGGCGATGTCCTTGGGCTTGCCCGACTCGATCGCCTGCTCGATGCGGAACTTGCGCTCGCGCTCGACGACTTCGGCGGGGATCTGCGAAGCGGACACGCCCTGAGGGCGCACCGGGTTCGCGACGACGTGCATGCCGATGTCCTTGATCAGGTCCACGGAGATGTTCCCGTGACCCTGGATCAGCACGCCGGTCTTGCCGTCGTGGTGGACATAGGCCCCGAAGACGCTCTTGCCGTCGCCGCACGCCAGCTTGAGGCCGCGGGCAAAGGAGCAGTTCTCACCCGTGCTGATCCGCACCTCGTCCAGAGCCGCGGCGCCCTGGCCGGACGCGGCGGTGTGCTTGCCCGGGACGCCCGAGGCGACGCCCTCGGCGACCAGGTCGACCATCTTCACGAACTTCTCGTTGATCGCCGTGAAGTCCGTCTCGGCGCGAACCTCGACGATCGCGGCGAACGGGAACTGGCCCGCGCCGGGGGTGTTGTTGATGTGCACGCCGATTCGGCCTGCGCCGGCAGGACGGTCGGTGCGGCCGTCCATCTTGCCCTTGAGCTTCTTGCGGAGCAGTTCCTCGGCCTTCTCCATTTCGCCGCCGGCTTCCACGAGCGCCTTCTTGCACTCCATCATGGACAGCCCGGTGCGGTCGCGGAGTTTCATCACGACGGACGCGGCGATCTCGG
>JAJTHN010000008.1 GCA_021297895.1 Phycisphaeraceae bacterium
CCCACACCCCTCGCCCCCCCCGCCCCCGCCTCCCCCACCACCCCCGCCATCGCCAGCATCCGCGATCTGCCCGCGCGCCTCTCCGCCCTGGACCCGCGCCGCCCCGCCGACTACTTCCTCCTGGCCGAAGAAGTCGCGATGGAAGCCGACCTCTCCCCGGCCATCCGCGATCTGGCCATCCGGCTGTACGTTCTGGCCGCGGTCATCGACATCGAGCAGCACGCCAGCGCCAACACCCCCTCCGCCCCGCCCGACTCCACCGCCAACGCCATCGCCGCCAGCGCCTGCCTGGGCATCGCCGCGCTCTGCCCGAAGGAATCGGACAAGCGCTGGCTCGTCGCCGTTGCGCAGCTCATCGACCAGCAACGCACCACGCCATCGGCCCGCCCCCGCGCCGCCGCAAAGGTCGTCGCCGCGCCGGAGAATGTCGCCCTCGACCTGGCCTCGGCCCTCGGCCTGGCCCGCGCCGGCGAGGGCCGGCGCGCCGAGCAACTGCTCAACCGCCCCGGCGTGACCGAGCTCCTGCGCGCATACCAGAACCTCATCCGCACCGACGCATCCTCCGTCTCCGGCGAGGACCGCCTCCGCGAGATCATCCGCGACTGGCCCGTCTGCCCCGAGTGCCGCAACCGCCGCGTCATCTTCCGCAGCGACAACCCCGGCCGCGCCCCCGCCCGCGCGCACGCGTGCAACACCTGCAACGCCTCCCCCGGCCCCGCGCTCTCGCCCGATGAACTCCTGGCCGACCTGCGGCTCGAAGACGCCCTGCTCCGCGGCATCCACCGCGTTTGGTCCGCACAGGTCGAGGCCGACCAGGGCGCGCCGCTGGTCGACCCCGAGCCCGCGCTCTTGGCCCAGCGCATGCGCATCGACCCCTCGCTCCGCGCGTTCCGCCGCGGCGAGTGGGTCGCTCCATAACCGAATCCCCCCACCCCCAGCCACCCCGCGCGCCCGGTCGCCGAACCCGCGGTCTACACTGGCCGCATGACGAATCCCGCCACGAATCAGCCCGCGCAGTCACCAACCACCGCCCCCGCAGCCGCGCCCGCGACGGGCCCCTCCGCTGCTCCCATTGCGGGCGCCCCCAAGCCCACCGTCACCTTCGACGAGTTCGCCAAGCTCGACCTCCGCGTCGCCCGCATCCTCTCCTGCGAGCCCCACCCCAAGGCCGACCGCCTCTGGAAACTCCAGGTCGATGACGGCTCGGGCACGCCGCGTCACCTCTGCGCCGGCGTCCGCGATCACTACACCGCCGACCAGATGGTCAACCGCCTGATCATCATCGTCGCCAACCTCGCCCCCAAGGTCATCCGCGGCGAAGAGTCCCGCGGCATGCTCCTGGCCGCGAGCGACATCCCCAAGGACGCCGCCGCCGCCGACCCGAACGCCGTCCGCAAGGTCATCCTCCTCCGCCCCGATGCCGACATCGCCCCCGGCTCGATCGTCTCCTGAGCCGCCACGCCCGGCACCATCGACAACACGCACAGCCCGATCGCTCACGCGGCCGGTGCGACCGATCGCGCGTACGGAAATTCACGGATTTTCGCCGTGCGTTCACCGCAGATCGCAGCCACTTCCCAACGCGTTCGCCGAACATCGGCTTTTTCGAGAGGGCCGTACGGAGACTTTTGTCGAACGCCCGGAGCCTTCCGCCGTTCGCCCGAAGCCGTCCGTCGCGCCCCCGGCGTGTCCGTTCGGCCACCCGAACCGCCCCGCCGCCGCGTCAGCCGACTCGCCCGCTTCGGGCGCACGACCGTTGCCGGTGCCGCGGCAAGGCCCGTGCTCGGACGGCCCTCGCAAGCCACCGGAACACGGCCACTTGTCTAGTTCCCTTCCTGTCCACGCCCGTCTGAGGGCGGACGCCCCCGCCTGCGCACAGGGCTCGTCCGCCCTCAGCCGGGCGGAAAGAAACGCGCGAAGGGGCTTGTTGCTCTTCATCCCCGGCGGCTTGCTCGCAAAGCCTCGCCGCGCCGCCGGCAACGCTCGTGCGCACTATGTGCGGGGAAGGGAACGTCGGTGACGGGTGGCGGGGCTGGTGCCACGCGCGCGTGCGAGAGTGGCACAGTGGCAGAGTGGCACAGTGGCAGAGACAAGGGCCATGCGTTCCCGGGGCCACGCACCGCGCGGCCCCGCTTTCATTTCACCATGCTTCCCCTCTTCGCTTCCCCTCTTCCCCTGCTCCTCTCTTCTCCTCTTCTCTTCTTCTCCCTCCTCTTCGCGCCTTCGCGCCTTCGTGCAAATCACCCCTTGAATACGATCGCCGGCTCCAGTCGCATCACCTTGACCAGCGAGATCGTCGCCGACAGCATGCAGATGAACGTGATCGCCCCGCCGGTCACCGCCAGCGTCTGCCACAGCAGGCGGAAGCTCAGCTCCGTCCGCCCGGCCAGCAGGCCGAAGCACGACGCCAGCCCCACGCCCAGCCCGTAGCCGATCAGCCCCACGATCAGCGCCTGGAAGAGGATCATCCCCAGCAGCCTCATGTTGCTCGCGCCCATCGCCTTGAGCGCGCCGAAGTGCCGCAGGTTGTCCAGCGTGAAGTTGTAGAACGTCTGCCCCGCGATCGCCGTCCCCACCAGGAAGCCCAGCGCCACCGCGATCCCGAAGTTGATCGGGATGCCCGTGTACTTCATGAAGTACTGATACGTCTTGACCGAGAAGTCCCACTTCTCCATCGCCCGCAGCCCCGTGTTCACCTCGATCCGCCGCGAGAGCTCGCCGATGTCCTGCCCGGGCTTGGCCTTGACCAGGATGAAGCTCAGCAGCTTGCGCTCGCGCGGCGCGAACGTCGTCGCCCTGGTGTACGTCGTGTAGATCACCGGCTGGCTCTGGAACGTCCGCCCAACGCGGCAGATCCCCACCACCACCGCGCGCTTGTCGTTGAGTTCCAGCGCATCGCCGATCTTCAGCGGCACCGGCGCCGCACCGGGGATCGGGTTGCCCGCTTGGTCCCGCGGCATCCTGGCCAGGCGCGTCCGCGCGCCGACCTCATCGACAATCACCCCGTCCGCTCGCCGAAGGTCCGACAGGCTCCCCTCGACCATTTCCGGCGGGCCGCCGATCATCGTCGCGTCATCGATCCCCACCACGTTGCACTGCTGAAAGTTCCCGTTCTCCAGCCGCGCGCGGATCAGCCCCTTGTACAGCGGCATCGCCCACTCGATCCCGTCCACGCCGCGCACCCGCAGCAGCTCCGTGTCCTGCAGCGGCTTGATGTCATCGACGAACTGCACCTTCGGGTCCATCACCCAGATGTCCGGCTGGCTCGTGTCCGTGATGAAGCCGAAGGTCCGCGTCATCAGCCCGATGAAGATCGACGACTGCTGCGTGATCAGCAGCGCCGCGAAGGTCAGACCCATGATGATGCCGAAGTACTTGGCCCGATCGCCAACGAGCATCTTGAACGCAACGGAATACATGCATCACTCCAGCGGCCGGGCCGCAAAGAACACTCACTCCACCGCCGCCGCCGTACCGCCACCGCCCCCCCCGCCCCGCGCCTTCTCGATCGCCGCCACCAGATCGCTCGGCTTGAAGAACGACTGGAAGTACACCGGCTTGTCGATCCCCGGTCCGAAGACCGCGATGAGCGGAATCCCGCCGCCGCCGGAGATCGCGCGGACCGTGCCCCATCCCTGCTCGCCCGTCGAATCCGTCAGGTCCACCTTGAACTCCACCACATCCGCGGCCTTCAGCGCCGCCAGGCTTTCCTCCGCGTAGATGATCGTCTTCTCGATCACGTGGCAGTTCGTGCACCACTTGGCCGTGAACTTCACCACCACCACGCGCCCCGCCGCACGCTCCTGCTCGATCGCCGTCACCAGCTCCGCATCCGGCTGGTTCATGAACACCCGCCACTCCACCGGCGGCGGCCGCGTCAGCGACACCGTCACCCAGATGCTCGTCACGATCCCGATCACCCCGATCGCCGTCGCCCAGTTCTTCCCCACGCCGGTCTTGAGCATCCGCCGACCCTGCGCCACCAGCCACCCGAACGCAAACACGCTCAGCAGCCCCACCACGTACCACGGCCACTTCTCACGCACCAGGTTCCCCGCAAGGAATGCCGCCACCGCCAGCATGAACAGCCCCATCACCTGCTTGAGCAACTCGCTCCCCGGCCCGCCCCGCGGCACCTTGTTCAGCAACTTCGGGAAACAAATCAGCAGCGCATACGGCGACGCCATCCCCACACCCATCAGCACAAACACCCCGATCCCCACCGCCGGCGGCTGCGTCAGAATCCACGCCAGCGTCGCGCCCAGCAGCGGCCCCGTGCACGGCACCGCCAGAATCCCCGTCAGCACGCCGCCGACAAAGTTCCCCGTCGCGCTCTCACCCGTCGGGTTCACCGCGTACACAAAGTTCGGCAGCCGGATCGTGAACCACCCCATCATCCCCACGCCCATCACCGCCACGATCACCGACATCCCGATCACGAACCACGCGTGCGTGAAGATCTGACCCCAGTCATACTTCTGCCCGCCCGTGATCACGCCGAAGGCCAGCAAGCCCAGCACCCCGTACATCGCCACGATCCCGATGCAATACACCGTCCCGTACCACACCAGCTTGCCCGGGCTCTTGGCGTGCGACTGGATCGACAGCACCTTGATCGGCACCACCGGCAGCACGCACGGCGTGAAGTTCATCAAAAGCCCCGCCAGAAACGCGATCCCCAGAATCAGCACATACGCGTTCTCGGCCACGCCGAACGTGTAGCCGAGAAAGTCGAACTGCCGCACCTTCGCCGCGGCCGTCGGCACATCCCCCGCATCGATCCGCGAGAACACCGACGGGTCGAACCCATCGAACGTCGCCGAGTCGAACGCCGGCGTCGTCATCGTCCCCACCGGCGCGATCTCGAACGTCGCCTCCACCCGCACCGTCTCCGGCGGGAAGCACATCGTGTCGTTGCACGCCTGGTACCGCACATCGAACGGCATCGTCACCTTGCCCGGCGGCGCATCGTTCAGCACCACCACCGGCACGTAGACGTGCGTCGTCTTCTTGTAGCTCTTGATCACCACCGGGTCGCCAAGGAACGCGACCTCGACATCCTCCGCCGCGGGCCACGCCGTCAGCGTCGTGTACACCTTCACACCCGCCGGCAGCGCGGGCGCGTCCTCTCCCCCCGCACCCGCACCCGCACCGGCACCTTTGCCAACCTCGATCGTCGTCGGGATCGGGACCAGCCCCTTGAGCTCCGGCGGCAGCACCGGGTCATTCGGCCAGATGTGCATCGCCTCGGCGAACTCGAACCGCACCGCCACCGCGAACCGATCCCCCGGCACCGCCACCGGCCGCTGCACGTGCGCCGTGACCGTCACCCGGTCATCATCCCCGCCCGGCTGGGCCGCGGCCGTCGCGACACCGACCCCCAACACCACCATCAGGCTCGCCAGCAGCGCCGAGAGCGCCCCCGCCACGCCCCCAGCCCGAACACCCGACTTTGTCCGCATTCCGTTCGGCATCGTTCATCCTTCCTGAGCCTCGCCACCGCCCCCGCCCCAGACAAGCGTAACCACGCGGCATCCCATTTGATGTTCTCACGACGGTTCGGTTTCAAGCCCCTCGGCAAGACGGGCCGATACCCGAATCATCTACCTGTGCGCACTCCCTGCGCACGCATCCTGCCGACGTGCGCACCTCATGCCCGATGTTCTTGACCAAAGTGAGATCGATGCCCTCCTCGCGGCGGTCGATACCGGCGTCGTCGAGCAGAAGGCCGAGTCCATCCAGATCTTTTCGCGCACGCGCAAGGACGCGGCCAACATCGAGGTCCGTCCGTACGACTTCAAACGTCCCGAGCGCGTCAGCAAGGACCAGATGCGGTCCCTCCAGACGCTCCACGAGGCCTTCGCCCGGAACTTCGGCGCCAGCCTCTCGGGCTTCCTCCGCACCATCGTCGAGGTCAAGGTCGCCACCTGCGAGCAGATGACCTACGGCGAGTTCATCGGCGGGCTGCCCAACCCCACCTCGTTCAACCTCATCGAGGCCAAGCCGCTCGAAGGGCAGATCTGCCTTGAGATCTCGCCGCTGATCATCTACCCCATCATCGACCGCCTTCTCGGCGGCACGAACCAGGACCTGTTCATCCCGCAGCGCCCGATGACGCTGATCGAAACCCGGCTCATCTCCAAGGTCACCAGCCGAGGGCTGCTGGCGCTGAGCGAGTCGTGGGCGTCGATCAAGCAGATCAACTTCGAGATCACCGCGCAGGAGTCCAATCCGCAGCTGGTGCAGATCGTCCCGCCGAACGAAGTGGTCGTGGTCATCGGCTTCGAGGTCAAGCTCGGCAACCGCGCCGGCACGATGAACCTGTGCATCCCATTCGCCGTCATCGAGCCGGTCATGGAGGAACTGGCCAGCCAGAGCTGGTTCAGTTCATCGAAGGTCGGCAAGGGCTCCGACGCTCGGATGCGGATCGAGGGATCGCTCAGCCGCGCGGGCCTGACGGTCACCGGCCTGCTCGCCGAAACGAGCATCACGCTGTCGGATCTTCAGAACCTCGCCCCCGGCGACCTGCTGACCACGGAAAAGGCGCTGAACGTGCCAGTGGTCGTCTGCGTCGAAGGGGAGAAGAAGTTCCTCGCGCAGATCGGACAGTTCAAGGGCCAGCGCGCCCTGCGGATCCTCCGCGGCATCCAGCCCGGCGATCGCATCTGATCCGACCGGCACGCTTGAACCCCCACGCCGGAACGCGAACACTCAGCCGTGCGCCGCGATGAGCAAAGACTGAAGTCCGAGGAATCGCTCCGCGCGCGGTGCGAGTTCGACCCCGCGCTGCCGATCAACCAGCGGCGCGATGAGATCGCCGCGGCGATCCGCGATCACCGCGTCGTGGTCCTCTGCGGCCAGACCGGCTCGGGCAAGACCACGCAACTTCCCAAGATCTGCCTCACGCTGGGCCTGGGCAAGCGCGGCATCATCGGCCACACACAGCCGCGGCGCCTGGCCGCACGCGCCGTCGCGGCCCGCATCGCCGAGGAACTCCGCATCGCGCCGTCGGATGAGGCCGTCGGTGTGAAGGTTCGCTTCGAGGACCGCACCGGGCCGGGGACGGTCATCAAACTCATGACCGACGGCACGCTCCTGGCCGAGACACAGAGCGACCCGCTGCTGTCGGCGTACTCAGCGCTGATCATCGACGAGGCGCACGAGCGCTCGCTGAACATCGACTTTCTGCTGGGCATTCTCCGCGGCGTGCTCCGGCGGCGGCAGGACCTCAAGGTGATCGTCACGTCGGCGACGATCGACCCGGCGAAGTTCGCGGCCCACTTTGCGCCGGTGGTGGGACCAGTACTGGGACCAGTGCTGGGGCCGGCTGCAGGAGCGGTCGTGCCGGTGATCGAGGTCTCGGGTCGAATGTTCCACGTGGAACATCGATACGTTTCTTCACAATCCACAAGCGCGGATTTGTCGCGAAATCCGCCGGGGGTCGAGCCGGAACTGGTCGGCGATGCGGTCGATGAACTCCTCGGCCCGCGCGGCTGCGGCGGGGATGTGCTGGTCTTTCTGCCGGGGGAAAAGGAAATCCGCGCCTGCCAGACGCACCTGCGGCGGACGCTCGGCGACTCGGTCGATGTGCTGGCGCTGATGTCGCGGATGAGCAGCGATGAGCAGGATCGGATCTTCCATGTCGGCGGACGGCGGCGGGTGATTCTCTCGACGAACATCGCCGAAACATCGCTGACGGTGCCGGGGATCCGCGGCGTGGTCGATACGGGGCTGGCGCGGATCAGCAGGTACGACCATCGCACGCGCGTGCAGACGCTGCCGATCGAGCGGATCAGCCGCGCATCGGCGGCGCAGCGGTCGGGCCGGTGCGGTCGCGTGAGCGAGGGCGTGTGCATCCGGCTGTACGAGCGAGAGGACTTTGATTCGCGGCCGGAGTTCACCGAGCCGGAGATCCGCCGGTCGAACCTTGCGAGCATGATCCTGCAGAGCAAGGTGCTGGGGCTCGGGCCGCTGGAGGACTTTGACTTTCTCGAGAAGCCCGATGCGGGAATGCTGCGCGACGGGTATCGGCTGCTGTGGGAACTCGGCGCGCTGAGCTCGAGCCAGAGCGACGGCGAACTGACGGCGATCGGGCGGCGGCTGGCGGGGTTGCCGGTGGATCCGAAGATCGGCCGGATGGTGCTGGCCGCGGAGGAGATGCGGTGCCTGCCGGATGTGCTGGTGCTCGCGGCGGCGCTGTCGATCCAGGACCCGCGCGAGCGGCCGATGGGGCGAGAGCAGCAGGCGGATGCCGCGCACGCGGTGTTTCGCGATGGAACATCGGACTTCATCTCGCTGCTGAACCTGTGGCGCGAGTATTGCGCGCGCGATGGGCACGCGCGCGATGGGCGTGGCGGCGGATTCGCGTGGGCGCGGGAGCACTTTGTCAGCGGCGTGCGGATGCGCGAATGGGTCGAGGTGTGGGAGCAGTTGTGCTCGATCGCCGCGGATCTGGGCCTGCGCGGGGCCGGGCGCGAGGGTGATGCGGCGGGTGACATCGCGCCCGAGAGGGGCGGCGCAAGCGAGGCGGGCAGCGCGAGCAAGGCGGGTCGCGAGCGGCTGCATCGTGCGTTGCTGACGGGGCTGGTGGGCTCGGCGTGCTGCCGCGATGAGGCGGGGGGCGGCTTTGAGTATCGCGCTGCGCGCGGCGTGCGGTGTTCGATCCATCCGGGCAGCGTGCTGTTCAAGCGGTCGCCCAAGTGGATCATGGCGGGGGAGGTTGTGCAGACGACGAAGAACTACGCGCGGTGCTGTGCGCCGATCGAGCCGGAGTGGATCGAGGCGGTCGCGCCGCACGTGTTCGAGCGGCAGATGTCGGATGTTCACTTTGATTCGGAGGCGGGCGAGGCGCGGGGGTTTGAGCGGGTGAGCATGGCGGGGCTGGTGATCGTGCCGCGGCGGAGCGTGGCGGTGGCCGGCACGGACCCGGCGCGAGCGCGGGAACTGCTGATCGAGAAGGTGCTGTGCGCAGAGGATGGCGGCGCGGCGGGGCTGAGTGCGGGCCCAGGAGCGGGCCCAGGAGCGGGCCCCAAAGCGGGCACAGAAGCGCGTGCAGGAGCGGGCGAGTCGCCGAGCGTGGTCGCGTTCGCGGCGCACAACCGCGGGATCTGCGCATGGGCGGAGGGTGTGCGAGCGAAGCTGCGCGATCGGGCGGTGATCAGGGGCGAGCGGGAGATCGCGGCGTTCTTTGATCGGACCCTGCCGCGGGATGTGGTGGATG
This sequence comes from Phycisphaeraceae bacterium, assembly GCA_021297895.1. GTDB lineage: Bacteria > Planctomycetota > Phycisphaerae > Phycisphaerales > UBA1924 > JAJTHN01. The sequence goes on from JAJTHN010000008.1 coordinate 9,221, forward strand.
TGCGGACGCTGCGCGCGTGGCTGGCGCGGGAGCCGGGGGCGGATGCTCGCCTGCGGCTGTCGCGGGCGGATGTTGCCGCCAATACTGCTGGGGATGCGGAGGAACTGGAGAGGCGCGCGGGGCCGGCGCGGTTCCCGGAGGAGATGGCGGTCGGCGCTGAGCGCGGGCGGCTGGAGTACCGGCTGTCGCCGGGCAAGGATGAGGACGGGGTGACGCTGCAGATCGGGCTGCTGGGGCTTGCGGCGCTGCGTGATGAGCGGCTGGCGTGGCTGGTGCCGGGGATGCTCGGCGAGCGTGTGCTGGCGATGATCAAGGGGCTGGGCAAGGACCAGCGGCTGGCGCTGGAGCGGGCGGGGCCGGGGGAGGCTGGCTTGGTGGGGTTGGGGGGGTTGGCGGGGCTGGCGGGGCGGGCGGGGCTGGCGGGGCTGGCGGCGGAGGTCGCGGAGGTGATGACCGTCGGCCAGGGGGACTTGTGCGAAGCGCTGAGCGAGGCGGTGGAGGTGCTCACGGGCGTGCGCGTGAGCGCGCAGCAGTGGCGGGCGAGCGAGCGCGGCGTGCCGGGGCACTGCGTGATGAACGTGCGGGTCGTGGATGAATCGGGGCGGCCGCTGGCGGCGGGGCGCGACATTGCGCAGATCCGCGGCAAGCTCGCGGCGAGGCTGGCGCGGGCGCAGGCGCAGGCGGCGCGGTCGCGGTTTGCGCAGGACGGGCTGACGGCGTGGACCTTCGGGGATGTGCCGCAGAGCGTGGAGGATGATGAGGATGGATCGCGGTGGTACCCGACGGTGATGGACATGGGCGGCAGCGTGTCGCTGTCGCTTGCGGCCAGCGCCGAGGATGCGCGGGTGATGAGCCGGGCGGGGGTGCGACGGCTATTCGTGCTTTCGTGCAGCGAGGAACTGCGGCACCGCATCGGGGCGCTGGCGAACTTCGAGACGATGAAGCAGCAGTACAAGGCGCTGGGGAGCGTGGAGGAACTGGTCGACGGGCTGATGTGCCAGATCTGCGAGCGGACGTTCATGAGCGGTCAGGCGGAGGTGCGCGAGCGCGCGGTGTTCGAGGAGCGGCTGAGCGGCGGATGGGGAAGGCTGGGGCAGGTGACGTTCGAGATCGCGGATCTTGTGTCTCGGACGCTGGAGTCCAGGGCGCTGGTGGCGCGGCGGATCGGCGGGGGCACGCCGCGGCTGTGGGCGGCGTCGATCGCGGACATTCGCGAGCAGGCGGCGTACCTGATGCCGCCGGGGTTCCTGGGGCTGGTCGCGTTTGAGCGGCTGCGCGAGTACCCGCGGTATGCGCGGGCGATGTGGGAGCGGCTGCTGAAGCTGCGCGAGGATGGCTCGGGCGTGGAGAAGGAGGCGCTGGCGACGATCGGGCCGGTGTGGAAGAAACTGACGCTGTGGATCGCGCGGCGGCAGGCGACGCTGCGCGCGGAGGCCGGGGGGACGGGGGGGGCAGGGGCCGGCGGGGCGGGCGGGGCGGGGGGGGCGGGGGCGGGCGGGGCCGGAGCGGGTGCTGCACGCGTTCGCGCGGCGCTGCCGGCGGGGCGGCGTCAGACGGTCGTGATCAACGCCGATGCGGCGGTGTGGGCGATGCAGCCCGGGGCGATGCCGCCGGAGGTCGAGCAGTACCGCTGGGCGTGCGAGGAGATGCGGGTGGGGCTGTTTGCGCCGGAGCTCTCGGCGGGCGGGATGAAGTGGACGGCGGGTCAGACGCCCAAGTGGCCGGTTGCGGAGGGGTGAGTCGGGGGTATTGATGGGGTCCGCGGCCGACCGCGATGAAATGAAACCGGGGCCGCGCGGTGCGCGGCCCCGGAATCACGTTGCCTCTGTCTGTGCCACTGTGCCACTGTGCCACTGTGCCACTGTGCCACTCTGCCACTCTGCCACTCTGCCTCTGGGCCTCTGTGCCACTGTGCCACTGTGCCACTTCCTCACGCCGCCTTGCTGCGTTCCTGGCTGGCGATGCGGAGCGCGCCGCGGGCGCCGGTGGAGAAGCGGACGGTGAGCGTGACGCTCGGTGCGCCGATGCTCTGGCCGCGCTGGCCGCGGACGGTGTAGACAACGCCCGCGACGCCGACGGGGACGGTTTCATCGATGAACGACTTCTTGCCGGAGATGCCGACCTCCTGCGAAGGGCCGAGCTCGCCGGTGTCGGAGATCGTGGCGCGGGAGACGCGGTAGACCGACCCATCGTTGTCTCGGGCCTTCCATCGCAGCGTCATCGTGCCGTCGGTGGCGTTGATGGTGGCGCGCAGGTCGGTGGGCTGCGTGGGGGCGGGGCGTGCCGAGGGGGGCTGCGGGGCGGGGAGGTTGGCGGTCTGGTAGATCAGGCCGGGGTTGGCGGCGCGGTCGGCGGTGTTGCGAATGTCACGAATGAGCCCGGCGGTGGCGTCGCGGACAGCGCGGAAGGCGTCGTTCTGCGCGGCGAACGCGGCCTTGGCGGTGTTGCGTGCCTTGCTGGCGTTGGAGAACGCGGCGTTGGCGTTGGTCACGAGCGTAACCCACGATGCGGCGTTGCTGGGGCTAATTCCGAGGACCGTTGACGAGTCCGACCAAATTTCGGTGCGGTCATTGAGGAACGTCAGAAAGTCTTCATTCTTCCGAGGCACGATGGACATGAGTCGTTCTCCGGTTGCGGTGTTGCCCACCCCGCGACGCACGCCGCGGCGATGGACATGGAATGAAGATTCGGCCGACCCGGGGGCCGACTTGAGCGCGACGGAGGAGAAGTGATATCATGGGCCGATCGGGCTGATTTCTCGACGCACGCGCTACACGCAACCTTTGCGCCCAGCGCCACGGCGAAGCGTTCACCCGAGCTGTCGCGCCGTCACGGCCACGTCGGGTCGTACCTACGAAGCGCCGCAGCGACATCTTTTGTTGACGGATGAACAGGACCGAGGGCCTTGAGGCGGATGGCATGGGTCTTTCGCCATAATGTTACGGCTTCAGGGATCTTGCCCTCGGCGACGGCGATATGGGCGAGGTTATTCAGGGCCGTTGCGAGGTGAGGATGGTCAGGGCCGTAGTGCTTGCCCATGATGCTGATTGCTCGCTCCATGCTAACCCGTGCCGCCGGAGTGCTCTCCTCATCCAGTTGAATCATCGCAAGGTTTGCGAAACTGGTAGCGAGAATCGGATGATTTGGATCGAAGTGGCTTTGCTGAATGGCGATGGCTCGCTCCATGCACGCACGAGCTTCCTGCGGGTTACCCATGGCGGATTGAATGATCGCGAGATTGCCGAGGCTAATCGCTATATTCGGGTGGTCCGAAGGCAGGTGCTTCGATTGAATGTGCAATGCCTTCTGCATACTCGATTGTGCCGCCTCGAGGTCGCCAGTGGCTTGCTGAATCACCGCCAAGTTTGACAGACTAACCGCGATGTTCGGGTGGTCCGAGGCGAGGTGCTTTAAGTCGATGGCGATGGCACGCTCTATGCTCGTTTGCGCTCCTTGCAGGTCTCCTTGGTCCCTTTGAATCGCCGAGAGGTTGGAGTAAGTGGTAGCGAAGCTGGGGTGGTCCGGATCGAAGTGCTTTTCTTGAATAGAAATGGCCCGGTCCAAGCTTGCCCGCGCCCCCGGCAGGTCGCCTTGAGCCGACTGTACCAACGCGAGTTCATTGAAAGCGGCTGCCAAGCTCTCATAATCCGTCGGGCGGAGTTTCTCCGAGAATTCAACGCGCCAGCGCGCGGCACTGGCCGCCTCCGTGAACATCCCCTGCTCACGGAGTTCTGCGACGAGGTCGCCGACCTCCGCCGCGGCTTGGGATGGCTCTCCGGATGTCGAGTCGCGATGCGACCACAGGTTCTCGACCAGTCGCTTTAGAAATGCCTGCCTCTTTGCAGTCAGTTCCACCGGTAGCGCCGGAGGCACCTCCGGCAGTTTTTTCTTGTCATTCACTTATGAAACCTGCCTTCCTACAGAGCGCGCGATCACTAACGCTTGTGCTTGGATTGCTTCAGCTGGAGCAGGGAGCGACGGAATCACACGGCGAATGGCGGTCCGCGCAGCGGTGCGAGCCGTAGATCGCCCCTCCGGAGCTAGTCGCTCGCTCAGATCGTGAAGCGCGATCACTTCCGCCCAAGGCACTTCGGACAGACAGGGCTCCACCCACCGAGCTTCGATTGCGAAGACAAGTAGTTCGATGCCGTACATTATCACCCTGCGGCGAATTAGCTGCGCATCAAGTTGCTGGCGCACAAAGGCCGCGTAAACGCGGTGAGGTGATACAAACCCGCCTGGTTCAGCCGAGCCACGCAGCATGTCCAGCCTCAGGAGACGTTCCAGCACGCTTCGCGCCAGCGTGCCCGGTACGCCCTTTGCCTTCACGAGCGTCACGCTCGTGTCCGCCGCCAGCAACTCTTCGAGCCAGCCTGCCGGGAAGCCTCGTACCGGTAGCAGTGCGGCGTGCTGCATCGCGGCTTGCTCCGGCTTGGGAAGAGAGTTTATCGCGTCCGCGAGAATCTTGTGTAGGTGGCGCGGGTAGTCGATGGTCGTGCCGATGCCGTCAACCTCCGCGGGGATGGCGTCGATCGGCGAGTGCCTCACCTCGTCCCAATATGCCGCCCATGTGGCTCCGGGGGTGTTGCGGAGATACGCGCCGATCGCCGCGACATACACCGCGATGAACTCAACGTGCTGCGCTAGGTGCAGCACCGGGCCCCAGCGGGGCTGGGCGGCGTCAGAGGCGGCGTGCGGGCCGTCAAGCTCGGCATCGGTGACGCCTACGTTGGCCGCGACTCTGCGGGCGGGCGCGGGCGATCGGTCGTCCTCCAGATACCGAGTCAGCAGCCTCACCGCCTCACGTGGCGTGAGCTTATCGACCGGCACCATGTGGCACCCTCCCAGCCGCTCGCGCCGCGTGGTAGCGACGATGTGAACGTTCCGGCGCGGCAGGAGCCGCTTGAGCGGCTCGTGGCTCCAGTGTGACTCGTGCGAGATGTTGTCGAGCACGATGAGGGCCATGAGCGGCGACTTCTTGTCGTCAACGTTCGACTCGAAGTACGCCGACACAGCACACGCGGCGGCGAGCTGCTTGTCGGCATCGGCAAAGCGACGCGCTGCGGCCTCGGCCTCCCACGTCGCTTCGGGTATCTTCAACTTGCCCGCCAGATCCGCTAGTCCGCGGGCCAACGCGAGCAGCGCCTGCTCGGGCGCGAGCGGCTTCTCGTGAGCATCTTCGGCGGCTGCGTCGATCCAGACCGCGCCGCCGGGGTAGTCGTCCCTGTGTGCGTGAGCGTACAGCGCGGCGGCGACGCTCTTGCCGAACCCGCCGCCCGCGTGAGCGACGGCCTGCGACAGGCTCGCCGTGCCGCCGCTCGTCAGCGCCGCGCGGATGCTCTCGACCAGCGCCTCGCGGTCGATGCGGTTGGTGGGCAGGGGCGGGATGGTCCAGAGCGGCAGGCCGGCGGGGCGCAGGCGGCCGACGAGCTTCCGCTTGATTTCCTCCGTGTCACTCTTGATGGCGTCCAGCTTCGCGTTGAGCCGCTCGTCCCACTGCCGAAGCCAATCCGCACCCGCCCTCTGCTCCTCCCAGATGTGCAGCGTTCGGAGCCATGTCTCCTTGATGTATCCCTCAAGGTGCGAAACCTGCTCCGCAGTGGCGAGCCCTGCGTCGTCGAGCGCCGCGATGATTCGCTTGGAAACATCGTCGCTCAGTTTGGAGAGGTCCTGGTGCTTGGCCGCATCGACGATCGAGCGCAGGTCGATGACCGCGTCGGCGTGCAGCCGAACGCCCGTCGACTCGATCGCCTCGCGCATAACGAGCACCGCTTCCTCAACGGACTTGCTGCGCGTATCGATCGCCTTGAACTTCTCTTCGAGTTCCTTCTGTTTCCGGGCGTTGCATACGGCCTTGAATGCCGCCGAGCCGCCAAGCGCGGCCAGAATGAGCGCGGCGGGCACGAGCGTCCCGCCGCTCAAGCCCAGCGTTGCGAGTCCCGCGGCGACGCCGCCCGTACCCATCGATTCGATGACGGCGGCGGAGATGCCGTTACACAGCAGCCCGGCGTTGAACGAGCCGGTCGCATCGCACGCACGCGCGAGGAGTTTTGAGGTCATCCCCATGCCGACATAGTAGGGAATTCCGCGATGGTCGTTGCGCGCCCATTCGTTGCGGCACGGCGGGTGTCGCGGACGGACGGGGCGGGCATGGCGGGTACCCGACGCCGTTGCGGGATGGAAGGGGGCGGCGGCGCGCGACCCATCAGATCCTCAAGGGTCCCGTCCGGGGCCGCCCGATCGGCCGAACGGCGGCTCCGGCACCGCCGCAGACGTCATCTGCACGGCAGCGGACGGCGTCTGCGAGGCAGCGGACGTCATCTGCTGGGCAGCAGACGACATCTGCTGGGCAGCAGACGACATCTGCTGGGCAGCAGACGAGACCTGCTGGGCAGCAGACGAGTCCTGCTGGGCAGCGGACGGGATCTGCGAGGCAGCAGACGTCGTCTGCTGGGCAGCAGACGACGCCGTACGCGGCCCCCGAAAAGTCCGATGTTCCGCGAATGAGGCGGGAAGTTGAGTCGAACTGCGGGGAACACGCGGCGAAACGCCGCGAAAGTTCAAAGTTCAATTGGGGAAAGGTTCAAGGCGGAACAGGCGGCGGGGGGTTGGGGGTTTGGTTGGGGCCTTGGCGAGTGCGGGGCGTTCGCCCCCTCCGCCGCGAGGACTCGCCCCCCCACCACCTCCCCCGGTAGGAACCGGGGGAGGATCGGGATGAAGGCGAAGACGAAGAGTCGGCACGGGAGTGCCGACCTACCCGGGAGGGGAGGATCTGGATGGTTTGAGCTTTGAGCTTTGAGCTTTGAGCTTTGAGCCCACCCTCCCCTCCCTCCCCTCTCCTCACCCTCCGTCGATGCGTTCGCGGGCGCGGCGTTTGGCGGCTTGGAGGGGGGACTCATCGGCCGCGGGCTGGGGGGCGGTCGCGGCGGGGGGAGCGGGCGTGTC
>JAJTHN010000054.1 GCA_021297895.1 Phycisphaeraceae bacterium
GATTCTCAGGTCCGCCTGATCGCCACCCCGAGCCCCTCGACCGCATCCCGCAGCTCCCGCCCGGAAACGCCGCTGCTCACAGCCCGCCCTTGAATCGCCCGCAGGGATCGGCGTTGTGGGTTGTTCAGATGCTCCAAATGGTCTTTTGATCAAGTGGCCACATCAGAAGGCTCCTCCCCCGGTTCCCACCGGGGGAGGTGCCGCGTCTTCGCGGCGGAGGGGGCGGGTGGGGTTCGCAGAAGCGCGGGGCATGATCCTCGCCACGCGTTTTCCCCCTCCGGCTCGGGGACTCGCCACCTCCCCCGTTGGGAAACGGGGGAGGACCTTGCACTATCGAACTTCCGCCGCTATCGGCTCACGCGGCGAGCTTCACGACGCTCACCGAGCGTTCGCCGGCGCTTCCGCCGATGACCACGGTGAAGATCGGGCTGTCCGGGCCGCGAACGGAGCCCCGCTGGCCGTAGATAATGTACTGCATGTTCGTGCTCCCGGCGGGCAGGGTCTCATCGATGAACGTCTTGATCACCGAGCGGGTGCCGGTGGCGGTGCCGATGAACGAGAAGTTGCTTTCGGTGGCGAGCTTGCGGCGGATCAGGAAGGTCGTGCCCTGGCCGCTGTTGGGCGCTCGGAAGGACAGGGTGAGAATGCCCGTTGCGGAGATTGTTGCGTTCAGATCCGTCGGCTGCACGGGCGGAGGCAGAGGGGTGCGGGCCGATGGCGCGGGGATCTGGGCAAGTCCGTAGACGTTCGGGTTGTTCGTCGCCTCGGCGAAGAGGCGGATCTTCTGCACCGCATCGCTCAATCGCGTGCGCATGAGCGAGGTGCTGACGCGCAGCGTCTCGGTGGCGGCCTTGCTTGCGGCGCGCGCCTTGACGGCGTTGTCGTTGCCGGTGCTGAAGCCGTCGTTGGCGTCCTCAAGGGCCGTGACCTCGGCGACGGTGAGCCCGATCTGCGGCGCGATCGCCGACCAGATGCCGACCCTGGCGGTTGAGAACTCGTACACATCAATGGGCTTGTTCGGAATCACACTCATGATCATGTCTCCGTGCTGCTGCTCGCCCCGCCGGTCCAACCGGTCGGTGCGCATCCTCCTGCATCCGGCGTTGGCACAGCGCCTCGGCCGTTGCACGGGAGACATCGGCCCGGCGCGGCCGCATCATCGTCGCGGCGCAGCGGATTGCAAATAAATTGTTGCGTTTGGTGCGTGTTCCCGGACACAACTCGACCTCCAAGGTCCGCGAACCCTGCCCCGCACGTGCCCTCCTGACCCGCCGATGCGCGGTCTTTGCCTCTTGCGATGCGCATCGGAGGGGCTCGTTTGCGCAAATGAGGAGCTCGTTTGCGCAAATGAGGAGCTCGTTTGCTCAAACGAGGAGCTCGTTTGCTCAAACGAGGAGCTCGTTTGCCCAAATGAGGAGCTCGTTTGCCCAAATGAGGAGCTCGTTTGCGATAACGAGGAGCTCGTTTGCTCAAACGAGGAGCTCGTTTGCGCAAGTGAGGACCTCGTTTGCGCAAGTGAGGAGCTCGTTTGCGAGAACGAGGAGCTCATCTGCGCTCGTGAGAAGCCCGTTTGCGATGATGCGGGCCGCACTTGCGCTCACGAGGGCCTCATGGGCGCACACGAGCAGCCCGCGCTCGCACACACGCCCCGCCCGTTCGCCCGTGTGCCATGCGCGACCCTCCGCCGGGCGTGCTCGACGCGCCGGTCATTGTCAACGATCGTACCCGCCGCCGCCACCACGCCCTCACCGCATCCGTCGCGCGGACCCGCGCGCCAGCCGTGCGGCCGGGCGATGCTCACTCTCGCTTGATCGTGATCCCCGGGAAACGGGCCCTGACTGCGGCGAGGCCTTCTTCGGTGACGCTGGTTTGCGAAAGCTTGAGCGTGGCGAGGTTCTTCAGGCCCGTATCCGCAGCGGCAAGAGCCTTGAGGCCGTCATCGGTGACGTTGTTGCCGTAGAGATTCAGCGAGGTCAGGTTCTTCGCGCCGGTGTCCGTGGCGGCAAGGGTCCTGATGCCGTCGGCGGTGACGCTGGTGTCCCAGAGGGTGAGAGCGGTCAGGTTCTTCAGGCCCGTATCCCGGGCGACAAGCGCCCTGAGCCCGTCGTCGGTGATGCCTTCGCCGTGAAGGGTGATCGCGGTCAGGTTCTTCAGGCCTGTATCCGCCGCGGCCAGGGCCTTGAGGCCGTCGTCGGTGACACTGGTGCTCAGAAGTTGCAGCGTGGTCAGGTTCTTCAGGCCCGTGTCCGTCGCGGCAAGGGCCTTGAGGCCGTCGGTGGTGACGCTGCTGCCCGCAAGATTGAGCGTCGTCAGGTTCTTCAGGCTCGTTTCCGCGGCGGCAAGGGCCTTGAGGCCGTTGTCGTCCACAGCGGTGTAATCGAGGGTGAGCGTGGACAGATTCCGCAGGCCCGTGTCCGCCGCGGCCAGCGCCCTCAGGTGGTCAACGGTAATGACGGCGTTCGAGAGCTCGAGCGTCGTCAAGTTCTTCAGGCCCGTGTCCGCCGCCGCCAGCGCCTTGAGGCCATCGGCGGTGACGCTGCTGACGTCGACATACAGCGTGGTCAGGTTCTTCAGGCCCGTGTCCGCGGCGGCCAGCGCCTTGAGGCCGTCATCGGTGACTTGGGCCTCGAAGAGGCCGAGCCAGATCAGGTTTTTGGGGCCCGAGTCCCTGTCGGCCAAGGCCTTGAGCGCTTCGAAGGTGACGCCGGTGCCCGAAAGGACGAGCGTGGTCAGGTTCTTCAGGCCCGTGTCCACGGCGACAATGGCCTTGAGCGCATCGACGGTGAACTCGCCGCCGAGCATCAACTCCGTCCGCTCCATCAACCCCGGCACGCGCGGAAGGTGGCGTAACGCCGCCGCCGTCGGCGGGCTGTTGAAGGTCAGCACGCCCCTCTCCGCGTCGTACTCCGCGCACGCGTCGAACGCCGCGGCATCGCTGGCAAGTTCGGCCCGGCGCGCCGCGTCGTCCGCCCCCGCCGCGCCGCCGCCCGCCGGTGCCGCGGGCTCCTCCGCTCCCCGCGCCGCGGCGTGCGCGGTGCCCATCGCCAGCCCCGCCCCGCCGATGATCGCAACACCCGCGAGCATCACCACCGCCGCCGCGCGTGCAATGTCGCCCGCCATGCCCGTTCGCCCGTGTGTCATGCGTGACCCTCCGCCGGGCGTGCTCGACGCGCCGGCCTTGTGTGATCATGGTACCCCGCGGCTTGGCATTGGAACTTTGGACGTTGAACTTTGAACTTTCGCCGCCCCCCCGCCCCCTCCGGCTCGCGGACTCGCCACCTCCCCCGGTAGGAACCGAGGGAGGATCTTTCTGATTTGAACTTTGAACTTTGAACTTTGAACTTTTCTTCCCCCCCCGCCCCCTCCGGCTCGAAGACTCGCCACCTCCCCCGGTAGGAACCGAGGGAGGATCTTTCTGATTTGAACTTTGAACTTTGAACTTTGAACTTTGCTTCCCCCCCCGCCCCCTCCGGCTCGAAGACTCGCCACCTCCCCCGATCGGAACCGGGTGAGGAGCGTGCTGATGCAGAGTTTCGCGGCTGGACTTTGGACGCCGAGCGCTCGCGCCCTGACCCTGTCCTCCCCACTTCTCTTCCTCCCCTCCCGCCCCTCTTCTTCGCGTCTTCGCGTCTTCGTGCGTGCCTTCCCTCTTCCGAACCGGGACAAAAACAACGCCGGCCCCGCTTGCGCGGAGCCGGCTTTGTCAATGACCCCAAGGGGATTCGAACCCCTGTTCCCAGGATGAGAACCTGGTGTCCTGGACCGGGCTAGACGATGGGGCCAGTGTGAACCTCGATTTCGGTCTCGAGGGCCCAGGACGGTGTGAGGGGGGAGTTTAGGAGCCTCGCGGCCGTGGTCAATACCCTCGCGCGGGTTGAACCGTCCGCCGCGGGGCGGGGATTGGCCGTCATCGCAACCCCGACCTACCTTTTTGCGTATTCCCTTCGCTGGTCCGCGATCGCCGCGGCCCGGTTCTGCTTTGCCCCATCTCTCGCCGACACACTCCCATCGAGCCTTGACCATGGAACTCATCACGCAAGCCGAAAAAGAGGCCATCGAGGCCCGGCTCCAGGCCCTGATCGACAACCGCGGCGTGATCTCCACGCGCATCGCCGAAGCGCGGGCGCTCGGTGACCTGAAGGAAAACGGCGACTACCACGCCGCGCGGGAGCAGCAGGGCATCGAAGAGGCCGAGATCCGCAGGTTGCAGGACCGCCTGCGGCAGTGCTCGATCGTCGATTCCAACCAGAAGGCCGACTTCGTGTTCATCGGCGCCACCGTGCGTATCCGCGAGTCCGGGAGCGATGAGGTCGAGCTGTTCCGCATTGTCGGCGAGCCCACGGGCACTGCGCCGGCCGACATCGTCGAGGTCACGGCCACCAGCCCGATGGGCGAGGCCCTGGTCAAGGCCCGCGCGGGCGAAGTCGTCACGGTCCGCACGCCGCGAGGGCCAAAGAAGTTCGAGGTCGTCGAAATCCTGTGAGTCCTTGGGCGTTCGGCGCTGCCGCGGCCGCCACGCCGCCCGCCGCAGCGTTCAGACCGCAACCGCCAGTTCCCACTCCTTGTCCGCACGGGGCCATCGTCGATGCCAACGTACCAACTCTCCTCCTCCGATGGCCGCGGCTACCTGTTCCCCATCGGCGGGACGCCGCTGACCATCGGCCGCAACAAGGACAATGTGCTGGTCCTCAACGATGAGGCCGCAAGCCGCTACCACTGCGTGCTGCTCCTGGATGAAGCGGGCAACCCGGCGCTCCGCGACCTGGGCTCGCGCAACGGCACGCGGCACAACAACGAGAAGATCTTCAACCAGACCGTCACCATCAACCCCGGCGACTCGGTCAAGATCGGCACCCACTCGTTCGTCATCGAGACCGAGGAGACCATCGGCGAAGTCCGCACCAAGGCCAAGGGCAGGGCCGCCGCGAGCGAGGAATCCGGCCCCGCATCCGGCTGGCTGGGCGATATCTCAACGGTCATCACGAACCTGCCGCCCAAGGGCGAGGGCCTGGATGCGGTGACGCTGATCGACGCCGCGGGCAACGCTTCCGGAGCGCTGGGCGGGGAGAGCGAAGGACCGCGCGCGATGCGCATGATGCTGCTGCTGGCGGCCAAGAGCCGCTGCACCGACCTGCACCTTGAGCCCAAGCAGAACGTCTGGAGCCTGCGCATCCGCGTCGATGGGCAGATGGTCTCGGTGTGCGACTTCCCCGAGAAGGTCGGCCAGCTGGTGCTGGGCCTGGTCAAGACCGCGTGCCTCATGCGAATGGCCGCGGACTCGGCGGTGCAGGACGGACGCTTCGGCTGCAAGCTCAAGGACCGCCGGGTCGACTACCGCGTGTCCATCACACCGTCGGTGCACGGGCAGAAGCTGGTCATCCGCGTGCTGGATTCGGCGATCGCCCCGCGATCTCTGACCGAGCTGGGCCTGCCGCCGTACATGTACGAGCGCGTCCGCAAGGTCTCGCAGAAGGAACAGGGCTTCGTGCTCGTCTGCGGGCCGACGGGATCGGGCAAGACCACAACGCTGTACAACGCTCTGCGCGAGATCGACCGCGAGACGACCAACGTCGTCACGATCGAGGACCCGGTCGAGTACCAGCTCGATAACACCACGCAGATTCCCTGCGACGAGAGCAAGGGCAACACCTTCTCGAACCTGCTTCGCTCCGTGCTGCGTCAGGACCCCGATGTCATCCTCGTCGGCGAGATCCGCGATGAGGAGACCGCCCGCACGGCCATGCAGGCCGCCATGACCGGCCACCTGGTCTTCTCGACGGTGCACTCCAAGGACTCGATCTCGGCCGTCTTCCGCCTGCTGGACCTGAAGGTTGAGCCGTTCCTGGTCGCAAGCTCGCTCGACCTTGTGCTGGCCCAGCGCCTGGTCCGCCAGCTCTGCGACAACTGCAAGGCGCCGGTGCGCATCAAGCCCGGCGAGAGCACGAGGCTCGGCAAGTATCTCGAGGGCAAGAACGAGGTGTACGTCCCCGTGGGCTGCGCCGCGTGCCTGAAGACCGGCTACCGCGGCCGCAAGGCGATCTACGAGATGCTCGACTTCTCCGATGAGCTCCGCGACATCGTGCTCAAGGAGCCGAACATCACGAGTATGAAGAAGGTCATCGAGAAGGGCCTGTTCACGACGCTGCAGCAGTCCGGCTGGGTGCTGGCGTCGCGCGGCATGACGGACCTTGAGGAAGTCGACCGCGTGGCCGGCGGCCACTGAGGCCCGCGGCCGCGCTGCGATGCCGCGCGGTGCCGCCACGAGCACGCGGCCGGGGTGTTCGCGCCTCAGCCGAAGCGACCGGTGACGTACTGCTCGGTCTCCGGGAGCCTGGGATTCTGGAACAGGTCCGCGGTTGCGCCGTACTCGACCAGCCGGCCGAGGTACATGAACGCGGTGTAGTTGCTCACCCGCGTGGCCTGCTGCATGTTGTGCGTGACGATGACCACGGTGATCCGCCCGGCGATCTCGCGGATGAACTCCTCGATCTTGATCGTGGCGATCGGATCGAGCGCTGAGCAGGGCTCATCCATCAGCAGGACCTCCGGCTCGGCCGCGATGGCCCGGGCGATGCACAGGCGCTGCTGCTGACCGCCGGAAAGCCCGAGCGCCGACTGGCGCAAGCGGTCCTTGACCTCGTCCCACAACGCCGCGGAGCGCAGCGCCCGCTCGCAGGTTTCCGCGAGCACCGAGCGGCGGCGCTCGCCGTCGATACGCAGGGCGTAGACGACGTTCTCGAAGATGCTCATCGGGAAGGGGTTGGACCGCTGGAAGACCATGCCGATGCGCTTGCGGATGTCGATGACATCGACGTTCGGCGCGTAGATCGATCGCCCGGAGAGGATCATGTCGCCTTCGATGCGGACGCTGTCGATCAGGTCGTTGAGGCGGTTGATCGATCGAAGGAGCGTGGACTTGCCGCAGCCGGATGGCCCGATCAGCGCGGTCACGCGGCCCTTCGGGATGTTCATGCTCACGCGGTGGATCGCCTTGGACTGCCCGTAGAAGAGCGAGAAGTCCTGGACACGCAGGATGTGCTCCTCGCGCAGAAGGCTCGGGTGCAGTTCGGGCTCGTAGGGCGCTCCGGCGTTGACGGCCTCGGCGACCGAACGGCGGCGGGTGTTCTCGGGTGGTTCCTGGACGAGCATCTCAGACTCCGAAGGGGCGGCTCAGAAAGCCTCGCCCATGTAGCGCTTCCGCAAGTTCGAACGCAGACGGATCGCCGCGATGTTCAACAGAACGACGACCGCGATGAGCAGCAGGGTGGTGCACCAGACAATCGGCTTGGCGGCCTCGCTGTCGGGGGCCTGAAAGCCCAGGTCGTAGATGTGGAAGCCCAGGTGCATGAACGGCCGCTGCAGGTGCAGGAACGGCGGCTCGCCGGAGACGGGCAGTTCCGACGCGAGCTTCATCACGCCGACGAGCATGATGGGCGCGACCTCGCCCGCGCCGCGCGCCATCGCCAGGATCGTGCCGGTCATGATGCCGGGCATCGACCGCGGGAGCACGATGCGGCTGACGGTCTGCCACTTGCTCGCGCCGCAGCCGTATGACCCCTCGCGCATGGACCGCGGCACGGCGGCGATGGCCTCCTCGGTCGCGACGATGACGACCGGCAGCGTGAGCAGCGCGAGCGTGAGCGCCGACCAGAGAAGGCCCTTGCTCGCGAAGGTGCCGCCGTCGCGATGGGCGAAGAAGCCGCCGAAGTACGGCGTGGTGACGATCAGGGCGATCGCGCCGAAGGCGGCGATGAACCACATGATCGCCGCCAGCGCAGCGGGCGTGAGGAGTTTGCGGACGCCTCGCACCTGTTCCTGTCGACGGTCGCCGGAGAAACGCCCGGCCAGGAGGCTTGCCGCGAAGGCGACGGCGACGACGATCAGCAGGGCCGCCACCGCGATCCACCACCCCGTGCGCTCCATCGGGGCCTCAGGCCCGCGATCAACAAACCGCCCGACCCCGACGACAAAGAACGAGTACCCGAAGATGCCGTAAACGATCGACGGCACACCGGCGAGGTTGTTGATCGCGACGCGAAGGGCCGAAACGACGGGGCCCTGCGTGGCATACTCGCGCAGGTACACCGCGGCGATGACGCCCAGCGGCACAACCGCGACCGACAGCAGAATCGTCAGCAGCACCGTGCCGAAGATCACGGGGAACACGCCGCCCTCCGTATTGAAAGCTCGCGGCGCCGAGGAGAGGAACTCCCACCATCGCGATGCGTAGACCGAGACCTTGCCGGCGAGATCGAGCGAGTTGGGCTGCACGATCCGCACCAACTGCGAGATTCGCATCGGCTCAGCGGGCTCACTCTGGGTCAGCGGGGCGAAACGCTCCGAAACGGGATCGGTAAGCACCACGCGGTGCATCGCGTCACGCTCATCGAGCACGCGCAGCCGCTCGCGCAGGACTTCGAACTGCGTGTTCAGGTCCGCCTGCAACGCCGACTCGGATGCTCGCAACGAGGCGACCTGCTCGGGTGTGACCTCTCGCAGCCGGAGCGGATTCTCCATCGCGGCCAGCAGCACGCCGGTTAGGGCCACCGACGCGAGACCGAAGGCCAGGACGCGGGTGGGGATCGTCGGCAAGCGCCGCAACAGCACCAGAGCGCCAGCGCCGGCCGCGATCGCGACGACGAGGCCGCCGAGCCACGCCGCGGGGTGAAGCGGACGGGTCTGCCCCCGCATCCAGCGGTCAAGTTCGAGTTCCGCCGAGCGAATGCGTTCGCGTGAGGCGGTGAGCTGCGCGTTGATCCGCCCGACCTGCGTGGTCTTGATCGCTTCGATCTCATCACGCCGCACACGTGCCTCGGCCATCAGCGGGCCAAGTTCCGCCAGCACGCGCGAGGCGTCGCCCTCGTGCAGGAACCGGCGCTCGCGGAAAGATGCGGCGGTGACCGAGGGGTCGATGCCCACGCTGGTTGGGTCCGTGATCGGCTCGAGGTCGAGCGGGGTGGCTTCGATCCGGGCGGCGGGCGGCAGCGAAGCGGCGCGTTCGTCCAAGATCTCTCGCGTGCCGAACGTGTCGAGCACGATCGCCGTCGGCACGCCCAGCCACACCGACCACTCCGTGCGTTCGGCGAGAATCAAGTCCTCGCGGCGTTCCGTGGAGTCGATGCGATAGATCGGCACGTAACGGAACGGATTCGGATTGAACTCGCGATTGCCAACACGGTACAACCGCTGAATCAATCGACCCTGTTCGTCGATGCTCCCCGCAGGGAGCGTGCCCGCGGCCTTCATGGCCATCGCCGCGGCCTTCTCCTCCGTGCCGGCCTCGAAAGGCTCATCACGGATCGGCACGCCGACGAACTGCTCAGTACCGCCCGAGCCGGCGCCCGGTCCGGCCCGGAGCGATACCAGTTCGATGGGTCTCGGCCAGAATGCCGATGCACCCCCCACCACGACGGTGGTCAGCAGTGAGATGATCAGCAGCAGGCACACGCACAATGCCGCGCCGGTGAGCCAGACCATCGGCTCGCCCCGCGCGTGCAGCGGTGTGGAGCGAGACGCTCGCGGTGTGTGGCTTCGCGGGTTGGCGGGCGTCGCGGTGGTCACAGGTTCGCCGACCTCCGGCGGACGCGGATGCGGACAAGTTCAGCGAGCGTGTTGATGAAGAACGTCAGCGCAAAGAGGCACAGCCCACCGAGGAAGAGCACCCGCAGCTGCGTTGACCCTTCCGGCGCTTCGGGCATGCTCACGGCGATGTTGGCCGCGAGCGTGCGAAAGCCGTTGAAGATGTTCCATTCCATGATGGGCGTGTTGCCCGTGGCCATGAGCACGATCATGGTCTCACCCGCGGCACGTCCCAGGCCGATCATCACGGCGCTGAAGACGCCGGACATCGCCACGGGCAGAACCACGCGCGTCGCCGTTTGCCAGCGCGTTGCGCCACATCCAAGCGACGCCGATCGCAGGCTCGCGGGCACGGCCGAGAGCGCATCCTCGCTGATGGTGTAAATGATCGGGATCACCGCAAAGCCCATGACGATCGCGACGACCAGGCTGTTCCGCTGCTGATACGAGCCCAGGATCGAGTCTCTCGCATCGAAGCCGAGTTCGGCGATCAGGCTCGCGAGCACGAACGCCGCCGCCGCCGCGGCCACAAGCGTCACGCAGAACTTGATCAGTTCGATGACCGCGGCCGACGTGCCGTAGCCCGCGATCGGCAAGGTACCGATCATCGGGTCGATTAGCCTCGATCGCAGAAGGACGCTCAGAACGATCATCGGCGGGGCCAGCAGCACAAACCATCCGGGCCAGACCGCGGCGATCGATCCATCCAGCCAGCGACGGATGCTCGGACGATCCAGCGCATCGCGAGCGATGACCTGGCTTATCGCCGGATCGTCGACGCTGCCAACAGGCCGCACGACCCGCCCGGCCTGCGCGGCAAGACCCGACTGCCGCAGCAACGCCGAATCATCCGCGGTCACGGCCATCCGATCTCGGAGGGCCTCGGGCCACTGCTCTCTCGGCACGACATCCACCGAGCCCGCCAGCACGAGCTGGTCGTCGCGTGAGGGCGTGAAGAGCGCCCGCTCAACGAGCGGCGCGGCGAAAGATGTGACGCCGAGCGCGCCAACGACCACGGCGCTGACCAGACCCAGGTGGGCCAGCGTCCGCAGCCGAGCGGTCAGCCTCATCGGCAGCATCTGCCACACATACGCCGCGAGCAAGGCACCGACGGGCACCGTCACGAACGCCAAAAGCACGAAGGGAAGGGTGTCGCGGAGCAGCGGCGCAACCACGAGCGCCGCGACGAAGCCGAGCACGACCGACGGGAGCGAGGCCATCATCTCGATCACGGGCTTGATCGAAGATCGCACGCGCGGGTGGAGGATTTCGCTGGTGTAGATCGCCGCGAGAATCGCGATGGGCGTCGCGAACAGCATCGCGTAGATCGTCGCCTTGATCGTGCCGAAGATGAGCGGAACGAGCGAGTACTTGGGCTCGGCGGAGTCCTCGCCCTGGCTGGCGGCGGTCGTGAACGACGGTGCCGCGTCGCCTTCGTACCACACCTTGCCGAACAGCGAGCGGAGCGAAACTTCGGGGTGTCCTCGCTGCACACCAAAGGTGGCCAGTTGGCCCGACGGGCTCAGCACGGCCATCGCATCGCCCCGAGGAGATGCGGCGACAAGCCCGGTCGAATGGTCCTTGTCGCTGCCGGTCACTACCGGCAAAGGCTCGATGACACTCGGAATCTTGCACACGAGCCGACCGCTGGTCATATTCCGCACGATGAGTTCGCCGGAGGCGTGCAGCGATGCGATCGAGCGATCACGCTGGGCGGGCAGCAGTTTCGTCACAGCGCCCGTCGCGCCATCGGGCTCGTAGCGATGGGCCACAACAAGTCGCCGACCGTCGGGCGTCGAAACGCTGAAGGCCTGCGCAGCGAACGCTCCGACAACCGCGCCGGCGGAGTCGCCGAGCACGAGCGTCCGTCCGCCCAGGAGCATCTCCGCGCTGGTGACCTTGCGGCCCGGAGGAAACGCCTCCGTCCGGTCGGCCAGAACAAACGCGCCGGTGCCCGGGCGGGCGTAGCGATCGACGCGGCCCGATTCGTGGACGCCGAAGATCTGCTCGCCGTCTCCCGACAGCAGCAGCCATTGCGGCAGCGGGCCGACGCCGTCCGGACCGCGTTCGATCTTGACGACTTCACTGGTCAAACGCACGCGCGGTGCTCCGCCGCCGAGCGGCCGCACGGTCGTAACGCGGCCCAGAACGCACGTCGCGTCCTGACGGAGCGCGAGGATCCACTCGCTCGCCCCGGTCGAGCGCAGGTCGATCGCGATGATCGGCCCCGAGCCCTGTTCGAGCCGCACGGGCGGAGCGATGGTCACCGCGGGGACCGTCCGCCGAATCCTGCCGAGTGCGCTGCGTTCGGCATAGCCGCCAGAGGCGATCGGCAGCCGCTCACCGATCGCAAGCGCTCGCTCCTGCTCAGTCTCGTTGATCGGCTCGACCGTGTCGGCCCTGAAGCCCAGCCGAAGGACCACGATCGAGCCGTCAGAGAGGCCGAGCGCGACTGCGCCGCTCGGAGTGACCGGGGCACGGGCGGAAACGGTCGTTCCGTTCGGGAGCGTGACGGCCGCGACGCCCGAAACGACCGAGCCATCGACAAGGCTCACCGCGTGAACCGCACCGGCGAAGTCGACAAGCAGCGCGACGCCCGCGTTGTCGTCGATGAGCATGTCGCCGGCGGTCGATGCGAGCGTCGCGGGGATCGCGAACCGACCGCGCATCTCGGCGTGCCCCGGCACCGCAAGCGGGAAAACGACCGAGAGCAATGATGCGAGGATTCCAAGGACCGCGACGATCACGCCCAGGCCGCCGACCGTCACGACCACGCGAGCGACCGCATCGGTGATGCGGACTCGCGGGCGCGTGACACGAACGCGGCGCGAGCCTTCAGGAGCGGAGGTCGTGCTGGCGGGCGTTGTCGTCATTCGACCAGAGACCGTCTTCCTGCTGAGGCCGATCGCCGGGACGTCGGCGGGCCGCCGACGATGTTTGTGTTCTCGGAGGGGCGGGGAGTGATCCGCGCGGTTCCTCGCCGCGTCGGCTCAGACGGATGCCGAGCGGTCCTTGCTCGACCGGATCAGAACGACGCCTTGATGCCGACCTTCGCGAGTTCCTCGCGGGCGATCTCGGCGGGGACGGGGATCTCGCCCACCTTGATCACCGCCTCCTGACCCTGTCGGCTGAAGACAAAGCGCAGGAACTCGGCCCGCAGCGGGTCCAACTCGGTGCCGGCGCGATGGTTGACATAGAGCAGCAGCGGACGGGCAAGGGCGTACGTTCCGTCGTACGCCGCCTCCTGCGTCGGGGCGACCGCCGCATCGCCATCGGTGGCCTTGATGCTCAACGGCTTGACATCGGCGGTACGGAAACCAACGCCCGAGTACCCGATGCCGAAGCGATCGGTCGCAAGCGCCTGAACGACTGCCGGGGAGCCGGGAAGTTCGACGACCGTCGGCTTGAAGTCGCGGCCGCTGAGGGCCACCTGACGGAAAAAGTCTGCGGTGCCGGATGCGGTGTTGCGCCCATACAGCGCGATCGGTTTGCTCGCCCACGCGGCGTCGGTAACGCCGATATCGGCCCAGGTCATGTTCTTGCCGTCGACCGAGAAAAGCTGCCGCACCTGCGTGAGGCTCAGCTCGGTGATCGGTGCATCCTTGTGCACGAACACCGCCAGGCAGTCGATCGCCACCCGGAGCTCGGTGGGCTTGTAGCCGAACTTCTTCTCGAATCGGTCGAGCTCATCGCTCTTCATCGGCCGGGACATGGCGCCGAACTCGGCAAGACCATCGATGAGCGCGTTCGGCGCGGTCCGCGAGCCCTTGCCTTCCACCGAGTCCTTGATGTTCGGGTAGAACTTCTTGAACTGCGTGAACCACTCGGTCACGAGGTTGTTCATCGTGTCAGAGCCCGCCGAGCGCAGTTGCCCGGCGACACCCTGCGCCGCGACATAGCTCGGGAGCGCAGTATCGATCGACCCGTGCACTGCATTGCCGCCGTGCCCGGAGGCCTTGTCCTTCTCCGGCGTGTCCTTCGGCTGACCCTCGGGCGCAACCGCGGCCATGGCGAGGCTGGACGCGGCGACGACCGCCGCAAGGATCGGCGCAAACGGCCTGCGCATCAACGACTTGAGCGGGCTCACAGGGAGGCGGTCGCGGAAGATTGCAGCGTTTGCGGTCAGGCGCATGGCGGGCTCCGGTTCCGGCAACGACGCCGGGAGTCATGGGTCGATCAGTCTCGCGGCCAACCTCCGCAAGCACAACGCTGGCGGGGCTGCCGAGACGGAGGATTGTCTGCCGATGAGCGAAAGATGAAAGCGGGGAAGTGTGAAGACTCGGTTAACGAGCAGGGGGCGGAGCCGGGGGCTGGGCGGCGGTCGGTGGTGCGGGGGGGACCGACGGAGCCTTCGCGGCGAGCAGCTCGTCGAGCTTCGCGACGAAGGCCTTGTCATCCGGGGCCACACGCGGGCCGAACCGGGCCACGACCTTGCCCGAACGGTCGATCACGTACTTGGTGAAGTTCCAGTCCGGGTCGCCGCCCCCGTCCTTCGAGAGGCGGGTGAAGAGCGGGTGCTGGTTGCTGCCCTTGACGGAGACCTTCGAGAACATCGGGAACGTGACGCCGAAGTTGGTCGAGCAGAAGCTGGCGATCTCCGCATCGGTGCCGGGCTCCTGCCCGCCGAAGTTGTTGGCGGGAAAGCCGAGAACGACCAGCCCGTCGTCCTTTCGTGACTTGTAGAGCTCCTCCAGACCCGCGTACTGCTTCGTGAAGCCGCAGCGACTGGCGACGTTGACGATAACGACGACCTGTCCGGCGTATGCCGCGAGGTTCGCGTCCTTGCCGTCGATGGACTTGACGGTGATGTTCAACGGATGGTCCTTTGCGATGCTCGGCGGTGTCGGTACGACAGGAGCGGATGAGGCGGGCGCGGGGACGGGAGCGGGGGTGGGGGCGGGGGCGGCCGGCGTCGGGGTAGGTGCCGACGGAGCCTCGGGGGTCGGAGACTGCGCGCTGACGAGTCTGCCGAGGATGAAGACGCTGAGGATGATGGGAACAGAGATGGATCGGAACATCGCGTCGGTCTCCGTGGATCTGGTTTCAGCGACGGTTGGTGGGCCTAGACGAATCCGGCCGCCGCCAAAGCTGTTCCGGACGAACGAAGCGTACGCGCTCGATCTACGCCGCCAAGAGCCGACCCTGAGCCGGGCTGGCCGAGGAGACCGCCGCTCGGTGGGACGGGACGAGCGGCCGCGACAGCGTCCCGTCCGCATGCGATCAGATTCCGACAGAGGCCGGCCCATGTGCCGGTACGCACACTGCTCCAACGAAAAAGGCCACCGCGCGGTCGCGATGGCCTCTGTGTGCCGGGCATCAAGAATGTCAGGCGGAGACGCACCGCGACGCCCATGTGGGCGCTCTTGACGGCACTCTCGCGACACTCGATCGGCAGGAACACCGAAGAAGTCGATTACTTCTTCATCGCGTCCTGAACGCCCTGGGCGCCGCTCTCAACCTTCTTCGCGGCGTCGCTGGTGGCCTGCTTGGCCGCGTCGACGGCCTTTGCCGGCTCGGACTTCTTCTCGCAGCCACCGAGGGTAAGGCCACAAAGGATGATGCCGCCGACCATCATGGACGAAACGATGCGCTTGCTCATGTTCTACTCCAGGGCGATCTGGTGCTTCCATCGGTCCGCCGCACACGCAGCGAATCGGGCGTCAAGTCCCCTTGCCCCGAACGGTCGTTCTCGAGCCGACGGTCGCACGTTTGCCCTACGGAATTGAGTGTAACACGTTCCGCAGAACGATGCAACGCCGATTTGCGTGGCAAGACCGAGGGTGACCCATGGAAACTGGCCCGACGTTGATGCCCAGCCGCCCGCCCGACATCGGCAATGGGCGCTCAGAAAAACCGACCGGCGGCAACCCCGCGGCGGTGGGGACAGCACCGGCTGCGCACCCCCTCCACTTCGCTTGACCTCGCCGCGGCGTAGCGCTTGACTTGAGGATGCTCCTGCTTCGACGTGCTGTTCGCGCCTCGCTGCCGATTGCTCGCGGCGCGGGCGATTCGCCCGACGCGTTCATCGCTCGCGGCGTCAACGGCTTCGGCGGCGTGCCAGCGATGGATGGGCTGGGGTTCTTCTGCGAATTGATCATCACGTGCAAGGGCGAGCCCGATTCGCGCACCGGCTACTTCAAGGACATCAAGATCATCGACGACGCCGTGCGCGGCTCGGTGCTGCCCGGGCTCGCGTCGGCGATCATCGCTCGCCCGCGCACCCATCCCGCGGCGGTTCTGGGCGGCTTTATGGATTCGCTCGACGCCAAACTCGGCCGGGGGTCGCTCGTCAGCGTGCGGTGGAACCTCACGCCGATGTACAACGTGGAGGTCTTCATGCCAACGACAGGTTCATCGGCACCGGCGTTTCTGCTTCGGCAGCGGTTCGAGATCGCCGCGGCGCATCGGCTGCACGCCGAGACCCTCAGCGACGAGGAAAACCGCGCAATGTTCGGCAAGTGCAACAGGCCCAGCGGCCACGGCCACAACTACGTGATCGAGCCGTGCGTGCGGGCCGAGTTCTGCGAATCGCCCATGACGCTGGCGATGCTGGAATCGCTCGTGCACCGCACGATTCTCGAGCCGTTCGACCACACGTTCCTGAACATCGACACGCCCGAGTTCGACCAACGCGTCGGCGGCGTGAACCCGTCGGTCGAGAACATCGCACGCGTGTTCTACGAGCGACTGGCCCCGCAGGTACTCGCCCATGGCCACGCCCGTCTTGAGAGCATGACCGTCTTTGAGACGGAGAAGACCAGTGCGACCTATCCGGCATGATCCGGCCGGGTGCGACTCGGCGCCCGCGCGGTCAGCCGCGTGACCGAACGTACGCAAATGCGATCGCAAACAGCAGCAGCAACACCCCCGTCAGCAGGGCGGCATAGGTGGCAATGGCTCTCCGCATGGCGAATGCTCCCGGCAAGTCGATCGTCAGAGAACAGGATCCGGCGTCCGTTTACACGAGGTTGAACTTCTCCGCGTGAATATCGCCTATCGGCACGCCGAGGCTGCGGAGCGCTCGCTCGACGGCGTCCATCATGACGGGCGGTCCGCAGATGAAGCACTCGAATCGACCCTGGGAAAAGTCCACATGGCGACGGATCACATCCGCGCTGAGCATTCCCCGCTCACCGGCCCAGCCGTCGTGCGGGCGTGAGAGAATGTGCACAAGTCGAAGGTTCGGCAGTTCGCGGACCAGTGCCGCGAGCTCGTCGCGATAGGTCGTATCGCTCCAGGTGTTGGTCGCATAGAAGAGCCACATCGGGCGCTCGTGCGGCTGATTGCCGGCAGCGATACCCGCGGCTCGGTCGCGAGCCTGCCGATCCGCGAAGGTCCGCAGGTGGCTGATCATCGGCGTGATCCCGATGCCGCCGGCGATGAACACATAGCCGGGGGCGTGCGGGTGACGATCTGCCGACAGCGCACCAAATGGACCATCGATGTAGACGCGCTGCCCGGGCGAGAGCGTCGGGATCCGCGACGAGAAGTCGCCGAGTTTCTTGATGGTGAACTCGATTTCGGGACGCTCCGCGCTCGAACTGAAACTGAACGGATGCTCTCGATCGCTCAGAGGCGACGCGAACGCCGTGAGCCACGCGAACTGCCCGGGCTGGAAGCGGATCCCGGCGTGCGAAACAGGCCGGATCGTCAGCGCCGCGGCGTCGCCCAGCTGCGGCCGCACGCTCACCACTTCGTACGGCTCGCGCAACTCGCGCAGCGGCTTGAGCAGCCGAACATGGACGATCAGTGCGACCCACGCCAGCGTGTACCCGCCCCAGAGCCATCGCTGGAGCGGCTCGGCGAGATAGTGGCCCACGCGCATCACATGAACCACCGCAAAGGCGATCGCCAGCACGCCCAGAATCGCGTGCCAACGACGCCAGCGGTCATACTCCATGCGCAGTTGTGCGCGGTAGACGCTGACGAGAATCAGCAGAAAGAGCGAGAGGATAGAGGCCGTTCCGGTCCAGAACGCCAGCGGATGCGTGTGCCAGCGGTCCTTCATCGTGTCCCAGCGTTCGATGAAGAGCACCAGTGGATGCAGCAGGATCAGACCCAGAGAGAAGATCGCGATGATCTTGTGGAACCGATAGATGATGTCCGAGCCGTACGGAGCCTTCAGGAACGAGAACCTCGCGGTCAGGACGAACTGGAGGCACATCGTCGAGAGGCCGACAAAGCCGAGCGCAACCGAGAACTCGGTCCAGAAACTCCGTCCCGCCGGCAGCGACACGCCGGTGATCGACGGTGCGATCATGACAATGCCCAGCGGCGCGAGCGTGAGCAGGAGATACACGAAGATCCACAGCGCGCCGGTGACGGCGTGCGAACTCAGCGGTCGACCGATCGTGCTCGAAGAGTGTGACATTCGTCACGATCGTACGGGGCGACACAGACCCGGATGCAACCCGGGTGATCGATGAATGTCCGCGACTAAGTTCGCGAATAGACGCTGTGAACCACGCCGCCCGGGAGCACGTCGCTTCGCGTATGCGTTAGTTTGCGGGACCAGCCTGAGGGCATGCACTCGAGCAACGGCACACCCCGGGCGAGCAACACCGGCACGCGAGTGAGTTCCCATCGGTCGATGGCGTCCGCGCGGGCGAAGTCCGCGAGCACCCTTGCTCCTCCGACGATCCAGATGTCACCCGGCGCGCCGAGCGAACGTTCAATGCTTGCTCGCAGTTCCTCCGGAGCAAGCGCTGAGGCGGCGACCCGAGCGGGCGCGAACCACGGCTGTGCCCGAGAATCGGGAAGCACCAGCGGACGGGTGGTCAGCACCGTCGTCGGGCGGCTGCCATACGGCCACACGCCGAAGGACAGGATCTGATCGAACGTTCGCCGTCCCATCACGAGCGCCGCGACACCCGCCAGAAATCGATCGAAGCCCAGCGTGTCCGGGTTGAATGCATCAAGGAACGACACGCCGCCCCGCTCATCGGCGACGAAGCCGTCAAGCGTGATCGCCAGCGAAGCGACAACGACCCTGTCGGCGGGCTCGGTGGCGCGGTGTGCGCGGTCGATCTTCGCCTGTTCAGAAGAGCTTGGGACCATCATCAACGGGCTCGAGTTTGCCGGTCTTGAGATTCAGGCGGAGCTTCGGTTTCGCTTTGCTGTCGGCCTGTCCTTGGCTCGTGCCGGAGCCTCCCTTTGCCGGCGCGGATGCCGCGGCCTGCGGTTGCGGCTTTGCCGAGCGCGCAGTCTTGCTCGGCGTCACAGCTCCCGGCTTAGGGCTGGACTTCGGCTCGGCCTTACGGGAGGCTCGCGCCTTGGCCGAGGCCCGCTTGACCGGCTCGACATCCAGCAACGACGGTTCTTGCTCGGGCCGACGCGGCTCGGCCTGCGCTGGCTGGCTGGCCGCAGTCTCGACGATGATCACACCCTCGCTGTCGGCGGGGTCTTCATCCTTGACGGCCTTGCCGTCCTCATCGAGCTGAAGATCCGCGATGGCGGTCCGCTTGCGGGCCTGCGTGAGCAACGCGTCGTAGAGCTTCTTGGTCTCGACACCGGTCAGCGCGTTGATCGCCTGGCTGATCTCGCCGATGTATCGCTCGAACACATCCCGACGCTCACTCTCGCGACGCATCTTGGCACGCTTGCGGAGATATGTACCCAGTTTCCGCCCGCACTCCATGAGCGCGAGCTTCATCTCCTTGCGGATTTCGTCGTAGTCGGCGATGGCCTCTTTGCTCTCGCTGGTGAACGGCACCCACACGCTGGCCATGTGGATCATGATCACCAGCGGCCCGACCGGCACAGCCCCGCGTGGCTGCTGAAGGTCGTAGTTCCGCCAGTTGGTCTCCGCCACCGCCTTGAAACTCGAGCATGCCGACTGCTGGAAGAGCAGCGGAACGCGGTTGGCAAAGCGAATCACACGAGCCGAGTCGTCGGCGGGAAGGTCGCCACCGAAGGCGATCGCGGTCTCGATGAGGAACGGCCGTCCGCGATACACGTTCGCCTCGCGGCTGCTGGCCGCGTAGAACTCGGCGCGAACGCCCTTGAGCATGCCCGCGAGCAACTGGCGCACACCGATGGGCGCGAGGCAGTCCGTCGGGGGCGGGGGCAGTTTGGCGTCCTGGAACTCTTTGTAGAGTTTCTCGGCCTGAGGCGGCTCGATGTCGGCAACCTTCGTTCGGCTCGTCACGCCGATCGCGCTGCAGAAGGACGATGCGGTCTGACTGCTGACGCGGCTGAACCGTTCCTGAAGGAACGTGTACAGCGTGCCGCCCTTCTCGCTCGCCTCGAAGTCCTTGAGCATCTGCAGCAGCGTGCCGAGTTCCACGCCGCGGGGATGAGGCTGGATCTCCTTGGTCTCCGGCGGCAACTCGTTCACAGCGCGCGGAAAGATCACCAGCGGGCCAAGGTCCGATGTCGTCGGCGACGTTGTGGCTGCAGTGGCTGCAGGGGTTGCTTCCGCCGGGGCCGCCGCGGGCGTGCTCGGCGCGGGCACGCTTCCCTTCTTGCCCTTGATCGTCGGCGCATCCTCATCGTCACCGGTCTCTCGGGTCGGGCGCACCAGGGTGATCCGCGCGTGCGGATTCGCAATCGCGGTCAGTTCAAGGAACTCGTCAACGGACCCGCGCCCGCGCTGGTACTTGCCCTCAAGCTCGATGCTCACGCTCGTGCCCGTGGGGTAATCACGGTGCGACAGGAACGAATCGCCAACCTCCCGGACCTGCGGTAATTCGCGCAGGCGTCGTAGCGGAAAATCGTCGGTCTCATCGTCCGCCGTGACCTCCGCGCGGTTGGTCTTGGTGTTCATCGCCAGTTCGATGTGGTGCGCGGGCTTCTGCGCGCTCGGGCGGGTCTGGATCAGCATCGGCTTGCCGGTGGTGATCAGTCCGTACATGCCCGCGGCGGAAATGCCGATGCCCTGCTGGCCGCGGCTCATCTTCAGCCGGTGAAACTTGCTGCCAAAGAGCAGCCGGCCGAAGACGTTCTCGACCTGCTTCCGCACGATGCCCGGACCGTTGTCGACAACGGTGATGCGATAGCGGCTCTGCTTGGCGCTGGCGGGACGTCCCGGCTCAAGATCCTCGATCACGACGGTGATGTCCGGCAGAATGCCCGCCTCCTCGCAGGCGTCGAGCGAGTTGTCGACCGCTTCCTTGACCGTGGTCAGCAGCGCCTTGCGGGGGTTGTCGAACCCCAGCAGGTGCCGGTTCTTGGCGAAGAACTCGCTGACGGAGATGTCCCGCTGCTTGAGCGCCATGCTCTCGGCGGTCGCTCGCGGGGCACCCTTCTTGTTCAGCCTTTGGCGAGCCTGCTCGAGTGCTTCGGCCTCGGCGGGGGAGGTCAGTGCTTCGGTCGCGTCCATGCTCCGGCCTTTCTTGCTCATGTGCCTGCGATTGTTGCCCGATGGCCCGGCGGGGCAAGTTCTCGCCCCATTTGGCCGCGGGCTGCTACTCGCGACGCCGCTTGATCCAAAGGAATCCGCAGATCACGACGATCATCGCCAGAAGCGAGAGGTACCACGGCCCGTCGCTCAGCCCGGAAATGAAGATCGCGATGCCGCCGAGGATGAGCACCCGGTCGATCTCCCGGATGCCGTGAACGCAGATCCCGCCCCCGATGACCATCGCGGTCCACGAAACAGCGGTCTGAAGAACCGATGGGTCCATGTCACCCCCTCTAAGTCACAGAAGTCCCGGCTGCACCGGCGACCACGACCACACTCAGACCTCGATCAACATCGCGACGCTGTTGCCACCGCCGAGGCACAGCCCGGCGACGCCGCGCTTGCCGCCGGTTCGGTGGAGCTGGTGGATCAGCGTTGTCAGGACGCGAGCGCCGCTCGCGCCGATCGGGTGCCCAAGGGCGATGCCGCCGCCGCAGATGTTCAGGCGGGACTCGTCAACACCCAGCGCCTTGATGTTGCAGAGCACCTGCGCCGCGAAGGCCTCGTTGATCTCGAACAGGTCGATGTCCTTGACGCCGAGGTTGGCCTTGGCCAGTACAGCGCGGATGCCTTCGATCGGCGCGGCGAAGATGTCCTTGGGCGCGATGCCGCTGGTCGCGTACGCGACGATCTTCGCAACAGGCTTGATCCCAAGGGCCTCGGCCTTCTTGTGACTGGCGACCACAACGGCCGCTGCACCGTCGGAAATCTGGCTGGCGTTGCCCGCGGTCACACTGCCATCTTTGTCGAAAGCCGGGCGGAGTTTGGCAAGGCCCTCGGCGGTCGAATCGCCGCGGATGCCCTCGTCAGCGGAAACTCCCGGTGACTTCTTGTCCATGCACTGTTCACCGGTCAGGGCGATGATCTCGTTCTTGAAGTGACCCGCGCTCGTCGCCGCCGCGGCACGCTGGTGGCTCTGCGCGCTGAAGCGATCCTGCTCGGCTCGGCTGATGCCGTAAGCCTTGGCGATATGGTCGGCGGCATTGCCCATCGCCCAACCCTCGAACGCGCAGCGCAGGCCGTCGTAAGCCATGTGGTCATCCATCGTCGCCGGACCATACTTGACACCCTCGCGAACGCGCGAAAAGTGCGGGGCGGCGGTCATGTTTTCCAGCCCGCCGGCGATCACCAGTTCGTTGTCACCGGCCTTGATGCTCTGCGCGGCCATCATCACGGCCTCCAGACCAGAGCCGCAGACCTTGTTGATGGTCTTGGCCGACTGGGTGTCGGGCAGGCCGGCCTTGAGTGCGGCCTGACGCGCAGGGTTCTGACCCACGCCGGCCTGCAGGACACAGCCCATCACGACCTCGTCCACGCCGCCCTTGGCCGCCGCGGCGATCGCCGGGTTCGACTCCAGCACCGCACGGATCGCATACGAACCGAGAATCGGCGAGGGGACCTTGCTCAACCCGCCGAAGAATCGGCCGATCGGGGTGCGCTTGGCGGCGAGGATCACGGGTGTGTGCGCGGCGGACATGAAAGTGCTCCGGTGGTTCGAGGGGATTCGTTCCGGAGTCTAGCGGCGGACACAGCGAGCGGCCAACGACATCGCCGGTACCGCCTGTCGCGGCACGATCCGCACCTATCATCCCTCCCAATCCCGGAGCACCCATGGCCACCACCGCCCACCATCACACGCCGCACATTTCCGCCGACACCCACGTCACCCTCGCCGCCGACACGAATCAGGCCCGCGGCATCGCCGAGTACGCACTGGCGTTCATGCACGGCCCCGTCCACGCCGGCCCCGCCAACGACGGCGGAGGTGCGGGACCACGGGGCCTGGGCATCGGCGAGCCGGACGCCAGCGTGCGCGAGAAGACCAACCTGTTCCACACCGACGCGTGCATCTGCGGCGTCTCGGCACTGGCGTTGGGCACAAACGCCCCGACGCTTCTCCGAGCAGAAGCCCTTCGCTACGCCGCGCCCGCCGCGGGCTTCGGATCACTTGGTGCCAAGATCAAGGCGGCCGGCACCACCCTCGGCACCAGCGGCGCGACGGTGTTCGGCTCGACGGCCAAGGTCATGCCCGAGAAAGCCATCGTCGCGAACTGCGCCGCCGTCCGCGAGTGGGACAGCAACGGCACAAACTTCGGCTACAACCCGACACTGGGACATGTCGCCGGTGAATTCGGTCACAACGATTTCTATCCCGTCGCGATCGCCGCGGCTCAGTTGGCCGGAGAGGACGGCGAGTTCGCGCTCCGCGGCATGATTCTCCTCGACGAGATCCGCGGCCGGCTTGCCGAGGTCTTCAGCCTCAAGACCTACAAGATCGACCACGTTCTCCACGGCGCGATCGCCAGTGCCGCAACGTACGGCGCGATGCTCGGCGCGAGTGTCGACCAGATCGAGAGCGCCATCGGCATGGTCGTCGCGCACCACGTGCCCTTCCGCGCGATCCGTGCCGGAAAGCAACTGTCTGACTCCAAGGGCTCCAGCGCCGCCATCAGCACCGAAGCCGCGATCGTTGCGATGCAGCGCTCCATGCACGGGTTCCTCGGTCCGCGCGACATCTTCCGCAACCCGGAGGCGGTCTTCTGCCTGTTCCAGAAGCCGCCGGAGAAGGGCATGAGCCCGTTCAACCTGATCCTGGCGCGGGCGGGCAGCGACTTCGCCGTGATGGGCATGCACTTTAAGTTGGGTCTGTACGAGCACCAGTCCGCCGGCGCGCTGCAGGCCACGCTTGACCTTCTCCGCCGCAATCCTGCACTGCTCGAGGACAAAAACGCCGGACGAATCTCCAAGATCCGCATCGTCGCCTATGAGCCAGCCTTCGGCATCATCGGCGACCCGGCCAAGATGGACCCGCGCACCCGCCAGAGCGCGGACCACTCCATGGCCTATATCGTCGCAACGCTTCTCCGCCGGGCGCTCGAGAGCGGCAGCAGCGACTGGGCCAAGAACATGCTCCTGCCCGCGGACTACGGACCGGAGGCCATCTTCAACCCGCTCACCCGCGCGATCATGAAGAAGATCACCTTCGTGCACGGCGGTCCGGAGTACGACCGGCGTTACCCCGAGGGGATTCCCACCAGCGTGGTCATCACCGACGATCGCGGCACGGATCACGACTCCGGTCTGGTCATGTTCCCCACGGGCCACGCCCGCAACACCTCCGCCGACCTGCGGGGCCTGCTCAAGCACAAGTTCTCGATGCTCGGTGCCTTGGCGGTGGAGAACGCCCCGGCACTGGTCACCCGGCTGTCGGCGATCGAGAAGAAGAGCGTGAGCGAGATCGCCGACCTGTACAACTTCTCGATCAAGACCGCCGCGAAGCCGTTTGATTGATCGAGTCCACGCCCGGAGCGATTGCGAGAGCAGGGGAAATCGCCGCTCGGATCCAAGGATTCGCGGGCGATTGGCCGCGCGCCCGCCACTTGGCGTTATGCTCTGGTCATGGACAAGCCCGCTCGCGCCCTCCGGTCCATTCGCGCACCGCGCCTTGGTCTTCTGCTCGCCAGCGCCGGCTTTGCCGGCATCGTCGCAACGACCCACTGGTTCGCGATGCCGGCGATGGTGCAGGCGTCGGATGTCGCCGCACCGAGGCCTGGCGCCTCCTCGCCGACGCTGCGATGGGCGATCGATGAAACGACCGCGTTCGTAGGCCAGACACGCATGGTGGCATTGGAGGTCGTGCGTCCCGCGATCGACGCAAGCCAGCCCGCGAGCGAGGGTGTCGGCACCGGGGCGCCTGCACGCGATCGCCCGTTTGTCGTTGCCTCTGCCGATCCGGACACGATCGCGGTCATTACGCCCCCGACACAGCTCATCACCGACGGCCGCCACGCGTTCGTCCGCATCGTCGCGCTCCGCCCCGGTTTGGCGGAACTCCGCGTCGCGTCGATCGATGGCGCCGCCGCGACCGATGCGACGGGCTCGCTTCCCACCTTGCGCGTGCGGACGCTGACGCCGGACGACGACCCTGCCGGTTCGCTCTGGCTGGAGCAACGAACGCCCCGGATCACGTCGCCCCTGGCCGGCGCGACGGTGTGGGATGGGGTCAATGTCTGTGTCGAATGGATGGACGACCCGGTCAACGCACTCACCGGCCAGCCCATCGAGCGTGAAGTCTGGCTGGAGGTCGATGGGCAGCGACTGGCCCCGAGTGCAGTCACACCCGCAGATCGCGCGGGTCTGACTCGGCGCG
Organism: Phycisphaeraceae bacterium; assembly: GCA_021297895.1. GTDB lineage: Bacteria > Planctomycetota > Phycisphaerae > Phycisphaerales > UBA1924 > JAJTHN01. The sequence goes on from JAJTHN010000054.1 coordinate 25,131, forward strand.
CGTCGTTCACGATCGCTCCGGCTTCAGGAGCCGGTAGCCCGCCGGAGGGCGTTATCCGCACGCTGGTGCCGCGCGCTCGATGGGCGGATCACGCGGGTGTGTGGAGGGACGTGACCGGTGCGAGCGTGCGTCTCCGCGAGATCTCGTCGATCGTTACGGCCGATGACGCCGCGAATGCGTCGCCAGTCGCTCTCGCGCCCCGCGTGCCGCATGTTCGGGTGATCGAGGCCGAGTCGCTCGTCGATGCCGCGAGGCCGCGACGCTTCGGGCTGCGTCGTATTCCCGTCGAGCAGAACGCCGGAGCAAGCGGCGGAGCATTCACGAGCCATCCCAGCAATGATCCGCCACTCTCGATCACCTTTCGCGTTGCCGAGCCCTCGTGGTACCAGGTCATGGCCCTTGTCAGCGGCGACGAGGCGGGCCAGGCGCTGCCGACACTCGGCGTGATCATCGACGACGCCGACAACGCCGCGACCGCGGGCCGACTGACGCGCGCCGGCACGTTCGAACGCGTCGCGGTGGGCCTTCCCATTCGTCTGACCGAAGGATGGCGCACCGTCAGCATCCGCTTTGAGAACGACTTTGGCGGCGGAGGTCAGGACCGCAACGTCCGGCTCGATCGCGTCGAGCTCGTGCGGCTCGACGGACCGATCAGCATGCCATGGGAGGAGACCCGCGAGGTCGAGCCCGGCCCGGAAGATGGCATGATTCCCGCTGCAGCCCTCGCGCACTCCCTTCAACAACCCGATCCGCTCGGCCTGACCACGCGTCCGCTCCGCGTCGCGCTCGATCGGCCGATCGACGGCATGACCATCGTCCGCCCCACTTCTGTGAGCGTGCAGTTGCTCCCCGTGCCGCCCGCGAACACGGAGGTCATCGATCGTCCGGTTGTCACGCTCTCGATCAACGGTCGAGAGGTTTTCGCCTCGCCGATCGCCAACGCGCGTCTGCCGCTGATGCCCGAGTGGCTCGATAGCGGTCAGAACCTCGTGCAGGTCATCGCTCGGGATTCGTCGGGTCGAGAGGCCCGCAGCGCATCGCAACGCGTCTTGTTCCCCGGCGAGCAAGCCGGCCGCGATGACGCGCCTCAGCTGCTCTGGCCCGCGCCGGGCGAGCGGCTCTTCCGCGAGGCGGCGGCGATTGCTCGATACATCGGCACGACGCCCGCACGGGAAGCCGAAGTCATCATCGAAGATCAGCCCACAGGGATCATCGTGCCGGTCCGCTGGACCGACGGCCTGGTCCACCTCCCGCTGCCGCTGCGCGATATCCGATCCGGGAGCGTGCGCATCGCGTGCGAACTTCGGCTTGTCGATGGGCGATCGATCCGCACGCCGAGCGTTGTCGCGGAGGTTCTTCAGCGCCGTCCCGAGCGTCCGACTCGCTACGAGCAGGCCGTGCGGGTGCTCGATCGGATGGGCTTCGGCCCGTCGCCCCGCGACCTGACCTCGGTGCTGCTCACCAGCCCCGAGGCATGGCTCGAAGCGCAACTGACCGCTTCGGCGTCGGCGTCGCTGGCTCCCCTCGATGCCGCCGCCACTCGCTACCCCGGTCGTCGCAACTACAGCGACATCGCCGCTCGCGTGCTTCAGCAGGCCGCGCAGAGCAGCGTTCCGGCACGCGAGCGGGCCACGCTCTTCGTACAGAACCACCTGAGCACCTGGGCGCGAAAGGTCGAACCGGACCGCAAGTGGATCGAGCACGTGACGTTCTCTCGCCTGGGAGCATCGGCGTTCCCCGATCTGCTCATGGCCAGCGCCACGAGCCCCGCGATGATCCGCTATCTGGATCAGCAGCGCTCGTTCGCCCGGTCGCTCAACGAGAACTACGCCCGCGAACTTCTCGAGCTTCACACGCTGGGCGTCGATGCGGGCTACACGCAGGATGATGTCACCGCTTTGGCCCGCGTGCTCACCGGCTGGAGCCTCAGCACCGAGGGCGAGCCGCATGCACGCGATGATCGCGATGTCCGCGCGTACGAACTGCGCTTCGAGCCGCGGCTCAACGACGGACGCGCCGAGCGGATCATGGGTGTGGATCTCCCGAGGGCCGAGACTCCGTCCGAGAAACTCGAACGCATCATCGTGATGCTCGAGCTTCTCGCCGCGCACCCCACGACCGCCCGATTCGTCTGCACAAAGCTCGCCGCGACCTTCGGCCCGCCCGGCCTCGACACCGACCGCACGCTGCTCATCAACGCGATGACCCAACGCTGGCTGCAGACCAACGGCGACCTTCGCAGCGTGCTGGCAGTCCTTGCATCATCGGATGAGCTGCTCATGTCCCCCGAGGCCGCGCCGCGCCTCTGCACGCCGACCGACTTCATCGTCCGCCTGCTCCGCGCGATCGACGCCGACGCCCCCGCGGCGGGCCCGGCACAGGGCTTCCTGTCACGCTCGCGCATGGGCGTGTTCGACAACCCGACACCGGACGGCTATCCGCCGCACGATTCGGCATGGGCCGACAGCAACGCGATGCTCCAGCGATGGCGCATCGCCCGTGAGTTCGCCCCCGCACTCGCGGCGACGCTGCCCGAGTCGCTCCGCGTCGGCGAAGCATCAACCTCCACGGAACTCGACTCGGCGTGGCGACAGCGGGTCATCGATCTGCTGGCCATCCGCATCACCGGCCGCCTGCTGGGAGATCGCCGCAACGCCGCGGCCATGGCGCTGCACGAATCTCCCGACGCACCCGGCAGCCCGAGCGCGAACTCCGCCGGGGCACAGCCCGCCCAGTCACCCGGAACACGCGAGGAACTCGCCCGCGATCTGGCCGCGCTGGTCGCATCGCTCCCAGAGGCCAACACCCGCTGATTCGCGTGCATCGCTGCGCCCGCGTTGCCGTGTCATCACGTTGCGAGGGCAACCTGCACGCGGCCGAACTGCTCATCGAGCCGTTTGGCCGAGACCGTCGTCCTCGTGCCGAGTTCCTGAGCAAAGAGCGACACGCGATACTCCTCGAGCATCCACTTCATGGTCTCAAGTTCGCGCACGAGCGCCGGGGATCGCAGTTCCGGCGGCTGGCTGTCACGAGCAACAACGTACGCGAGCATGCGCGGCTCGAGCTCGCTCATCCATCGCTCATCCTTGCTCAGCGCGCCCGGCCCGCCGATGGCCAGCCGCCGCAGCCGCGCCTCCGCCGCCTTGAGGTAGCGGGGCAACTCGCCGACAAACGCCGAGTCGGTCGTGTACAGGAACCGCGGCGGCACAAGCGTGGCGACCTGCTCCCGCACATCCAGCACGGCCTGAGCGAATGCTGGGCGGTCAAGCGTGTGCATCAGCGACACAAGCGCGTTGCGGGTGCTGAGCGTCTGCGCAACGGTGCGGGCGATATCCACCGCGATCTGGTCGAGCAGTTCGCCATCGCCCTGACGAACACCCCGCTCGATCGCTGCGCGAAACTGGGACTCGAATCGGATCACGGGCAAGTCTGGCAGAAACGCCCGCCGCGCGAGCGTGTACTCCATGTCCAGCCGCAGTTCCATCGAGTTGCCCAGCGGCGCGTACAGCAGCACAAGGCGATCGAAGTTCACGCTCGGATCGATGTACCGCACCGCGCGGTCGAGCTGCTCGTGCGCGACCTTCGCCGCGAGAAACACCAGCCCGCGCCGGTGCGACTCTTCCGCCGCCTCTAGCGACGGCAGCGGCCGCAGCGAAAGCGACGAGGCCGGGTTCGCCGGCGGCACGAGCCCGGGAAACGCGCGAATCGACATTCCGCGATGCTTGACCTCGGTGGCTTCGGGAAGATCGCCGAAGTCCCAGCGGTCCACGCGATCGCGATTGAACGGCCCCGCGGCGGTCTGCGAAAGCGCCCTCGCCATCCGCACCTTCAACTCATGCTTCAGCCGCCGCAGGTCGCGCCCGGCCGCCATCTCTTCGCCGCGCTCATCGATGATCTCGTACCTCATCGAGAGGTGCGCCGGGAGCGTCGCAACCGCAAAGCTCGCCGGCGACAACTCCACGCCCGCGTCCGAGCCGATGAGTTGCTCGAGCACCTCCGCGAGCGCCTCGGGCAGAGCCAGCACACGCCCCTGTGCCGCGGCCTCGGCCCGCAGCGCGAGCAGTCTGGGAACCGCTCGCTTGACGAACGCGCCGATGGGCAGGAAGTTCGTCCGCACCGCCTTGTCCATCGACTTGATCAAGCCCTCGACCTTCTCCGCGAGCATCCCCGGCACGAGCCACGTGCCAATCCGCTCATCAAGATCCGCCAGCGCGTGCAGCGGCACCGTCGCCGTGATGCCGTCGCTCTCGCTCGTCGGCTCGAAGCGATACCGCAGTTCGAGCGTCCCGATCGGCGTCACCAGTTCATCGGGAAACTCGCCATCGCTCGGCGGCTCCAGCCCGTCGGGCATCGCATCCGCCGGGCTCATGCACAGCACATCCGGTGCGGACCGCTCCGCCTCCAGCCGCCAACGCTCGAACATCTCCCCGCTGTACGCATCGGCCGGAAGCCGCCGATCAAAGAACGCGCACAGTTTCGTCTCGTCCGCGACCAGATCGCTCCGCCGCAGCTTGGCCTCGAGCAGTCGCAGCCGCGCCATCAGTCCGCGGTTGTGCCCCTCGAAACGCCCGCGGCTGTGAAACGCCCCGCGCACCAGGCCCTCACGAATGAACACCTCGCGCGCGATCGCCGGCTGCCTCGGGCCCAGATGCACCCGCCGCTTGACGACGATCGGCACGCCCCACAGCGTCGCCGATGCCGCGCTCATCACCCGCGCCTGCCGCTCGTCGTACATCGGCTCGCCGAAGCTCCACTTGAGCACATGCCCGGCCAACTGCTCGACCCACTCGGGCCTGATCCGCGCGTTCGTTCTCGCATAAAGCTTGCTCGTGCGCACCAGTTCCGCACTGACTACGTACCGCGGCGGAGCCTTGAACAACGCCGAACCAGGAAACACCGCGAACTTGCTCCCACGGGTGCCCTGAAACTCGCGGTTCTCGACCTGCATCCCGATGTTGCTCAGCAGCCCGCTCAGCACCGCGATGTGCACCTGCTCCTCGTGCGCCGTCATGGTCTGGTCGGCTTTGGGCTTGCCCCCGTCCTTGCCCTGCAGCCACACCGGCGCGGCAAATCGCGGGTCATTCGGGTCGGGCTTGCTCACCGGCGCGTGCGTGCCGCGCTTGGGCTGCGGGCTGCCGCTGCGCTGGCCGCGGCCATCTCCCCGCCCCTCCTCGCGGCGTCGTGGCAACTCCTCAACCAGTTCCCGCAGCTGCGTGTGCACCTCCTGCCACTCGCGGCAGCGCACATACGACACAAACCGCGCCATGCAGTACTTCCGCAGCCGACCGGACCCCATCGCCTTGGCCGCGGCGACGAACCACGCCCAAAGCTTCACATACCCCAGAAAGTCCGACCGTTCATCGCGAAACGGCTCGTGCGCCGCGTCGGCCAGCGTCTGCTTGTCCATCGGCCGCTCGCGCGGGTCCTGCACGCTCAACGCCGCCGCGATGATCAGCACATCGTCGAGCAACTGCCGATTGCCCGCCCGCTCGCTGTGCTCCCGCGCCCACAGAATAATCCGCGCCACCCGCGGATCGATCGGCAGACGCGCCATGTCCCGCCCCAGCGGCGTGAGCACGAACGATGTCCCCGATGCGTCGGCCTTGTTCGCCTCTCGCACCGCACCGAGTTCGATCAGCGTGTCGTAGCCATCCTGGATCAGCCGATCATCCGGCCGCTCCACGAACGGAAACGCACGCGGATCCCCGAGCCGCAATGCCGCCATCTGGAGGATCACCGAAGCGAGATTCGTCCGCAGAATCTCCGGCTCGGTGAAGGCCGGCCGCTGCGCGAAGTCCTCCTCACTCCAGAGCCTGATGCACACACCGGGCCCGAGTCGTCCGCATCGCCCCTTGCGCTGATCCGCGCTTGCGCGCGAAATCGGCTCGATCGGCAGCCGCTGGACCTTTGTCCGCGCGCTGTACCGGCTGATCCGCGCCAGACCCGTATCGACGACGTACCGGATCCCCGGCACCGTGACGCTCGTTTCGGCAACATTCGTCGCCAGCACGATCCGGCGTCCATTGTGGGGCGCGAAGATCCGCTGCTGCTCCGCCACGCTCAGCCGCGCGTAGAGCGGCACGACCTCGATTCCATGTCGCTCGTCATACCCGCTTTCGGCCAGCAGTTCGGCCGTCTCGCGAATCTCGCGCTCTCCCGGCAGGAATACGAGAATGTCCCCCGGCTTCTCCCCGCCGAGCCCGCCGTGATCCATGCCGCAGAGCTCGCCCACCGCCGTCACGACGCGGTGCTCCATCGCGTCTTCGCGCTCGTCCTCATCGTGCGATGCGAAGGGCCGGTAGAGCACCTCCACCGGATACACGCGCCCGGAAACCATCACGATCGGGCACTTCTCCGGCCCGCCGAAGTGTGCGCTGAGACGCTCCGGGTCGATCGTCGCGCTGGTGATGATCACCTTCAGGTCGGGCCTTCTCGGCAGCAATTGACGCAGATAGCCGAGCAGAAAGTCGATATTCAGCGAGCGTTCGTGCGCCTCATCGATGATGATCGCTTCGTACTGCTCCAGAGACTCATCGCCCTGCGTCTCGGCAAGGAGCATGCCGTCGGTCATCAACTTCAGCATCGTCTCCGGGCCGGTCTCGTCGTTGAATCGAACCTTGACACCCACCAGCCCGCCGCGGCCCGCGCGCGTGCCAAGTTCCTCAGCGACCCGCGCCGCCACGCCGCGGGCGGCGATGCGTCGCGGCTGCGTGTGGGCGATCATGCCTCGACGCCCCAGGCCCATTTCCAGCAGCAGCTTCGGCAACTGCGTGCTCTTTCCCGAGCCCGTGTCGCCGCAGATGACGCAGACCTGCGCCCGCTCGATCGCCTCGCGAATCTCCTGCCGCTTCTGGCTGATCGGCAGTTCCGCCGGATACTCGATCCGCGTCGGAGCCGTCGCCTCACGCCGCGCCATCCGCTCCGTCGCCCCGCGAAGATCCGCCAGAATCCGTGTCGCGCCCGCGGCCCACCGCGCGGGATCCTCCCCGGCGTTCAGCCGTCCGAGCACGCTGCTCAGCCGCTGGCCGATCTGCCTCGCATCGATGATCGAGCAGCGGCGCAGCGCATCGCCATCCACCGCCGCCCGCAGCGCAGGAAGAACCTCACCGGCCGGCAGCACACCCTCCATCGCGCGCGCCGATCGATCGCTCACAACGCCCCGCCCCGCTTCTGCGCTCGCCTGGCCGCGCGGTTCGGCGGCGGCTCCGGCGGCGCGGGCGGAGCCTGCGTCATCGAGAACGCCCATACCCGCTCGCCGTTGGTCTCCACGCGAATCTCAACGCCCTCCCACGTCTTGACCAGACCGCCCGACCCCGCCTGCCCGTCCTCCGGCTCCAGCGTTCCGATCACACGAACAATGCCGAACTCCTGCTCCACCGCCCGCACCACACCCGACGCCACGCGCACCACACGCCCCCCACCGCCGCCGGTCACCGGTCCCTCGTACGTCAGGTACTGCCGCCGATGGTCCGGCGTCCGCCGAGCCTCGAACTCCACCGGGGCGGGCTCCTCACCCTTGGCCATCTTCGGGCTCACCACCGGCGCGAGCAAGTCCAGCCTCTCAAGCACCCGGAAACTCACCAGGCACCGATCATCCGGCGTCGGCGGCGCGGGGATCCGCTGCGGGCCTTCGATCAACCAGTCGTAGTGAAACGCCCCGCCATCGCCCGGCAACTCGTGCCGCAGCAGGACCATGCGCATGCTCCGCGCCGTCGCATCGGGGGCGGGGTCGCCGGAAGTTTGGCCGTTGGCAGCGTTCATGTCTGACGCTAGGGCCCGGTTCGGCGTCCATCCAGCGGCCGCCAACCCCGCTCCTCAGGCTCACGGCCCCGCTCCGCTCCAGCCGGGACACGCCGATGGCCGACAACTCCATACCATGACCACCATGATCACCACGAACACGCACGGATCGCGTTCCCCAATCCTCGCACGCCGCATCGGCCTTGCGCTCGCCATCGCTCTGGCCGCGGGAATGCTCCCCGGTTGCCAGAGCCCGCTGCCGTTCAAGGACCGCGGCGATGCTGCCATGCAGGGTGCGCGATACGACGACGCCGTCGCCAACTACGCCGAGTTCCTCCGCATCCGCCCGGGCGATGCCGAGGTCCGCGCCGCCTATGGCCGGGCGCTGGCCCGCGCCACACCGCCGCGATTCCCCGAAGCGGCCGAGAGCCTCCGCGTCGCGATCATGCAGCAGCCCAACAACCCGACCTTCCGCGATGACTGGGCAGAGGTCATGCTCGCGGCGGGCCGCCGAGACGAGCTCTTCCGCGTGCTCAACTCCGACGCTCAGGAGCAAGGCGGCATCGGCGAGGCCGGATGGCGCGCCTATCAGCGCCTGGGCGTCTTCAGCCTCCGCGCAGGCGACGCCGACACCGCCCGACAGGCGCTCCTCACCGCCGCCAGAATCAGCAAGGGCCGGGCCATCGAGCCGCAGATCGCCCTCAGCGACTTCTACCGCACCGTCGGCGACGACGCCGCGGCATCGCAGCGCCTGCGCATGGCGTACTTCCTTGACCCGCGCAACACGGACGTCCGCAGCCGAATGGTCCGGTACAACGAAGTCCCCGGGCCGACGTACGCCCTGGTCCCCAAAGAACAGGCCGAGGCCGCGGGCACCCTGCCGGAACCGGGCGAGCAGTAACGAATGTGCTGAGTGCTGCAAGCACCCGTACGCAGGATCTGATACGGATCACCTCTCCAAGTCGTGCGTGATGTAGTCGCAGGCACAGACGGAGCGGAGCAGTTCGGGGGTGAGCTGCTGCCAAGCCTCGGCGCCGGCGTCCAGCAGGTGTTGGTAGTCGTCGAAGACCCTGTTGCTCA
>JAJTHN010000078.1 GCA_021297895.1 Phycisphaeraceae bacterium
CCGCTCGGCCGACCGTGGCCCCCCGAACTCCGCCGTCACCAGGTCAACAAACCCCTTGGACGCATTCACTCGCTGGCTCATGCCCTTGTTTACCGCTTCGTTCATCGGACGTGGCGCAAATGGGGTTGTTCAGATGCTCCACATGAGGTCGTTCGCCGAGATATCCATGGTCGAAGGACCGAGCAGTTGCAAGGTCGGTTTGCGGCCCGGCCATGTGTGGCCGCCGCCGGTGATCTCGATCAGGACGACCTCCGTGCCGTCCTTGCCGCCGCCCCATGTTTTTCGCGTAACGGTCATCCCGTCGTCCGCAATGTCGGGGAGTTGCACGACCTCGGGGGCCTGAGCGCAGCCGTTGGCCTTGATCCACTGTTCGAGCGAGTGTTGCACAGATAGGAACACGGGGCGGACGTTCGTGAGGGGATTGCCCCGGCCCTGCCCGCCGTTGAACGGGGCCTGTGCATCTGCCGTGCCGTGGAAGTGCATCACGGAGACGGGACGCGACGGTGTGCATGCTTCGGTGCCCATCGGTCCGCCAACGGGCGCGATTGCGGCGAAGCGATCGGCCAGCTCTGACGCGACGCGATAGGCCATGATTCCACCATTGGACATTCCGGTGGCATAGACGCGGTTCGCATCGACGTTGGCCACGCTCGAAAGGTCGTCGAGCAGTGCCCGCGTGAAGCCGACATCGTCGATGTTGTTCTCCATCGCGTAGCTGCAGCAGTTGCCGCCATTGAAGCTCAGCAGGCGATCGGGTAAGCGACCCGTGCCGTACGGATAGACGACGATGAAGCCCGCCTCATTGGCCTTGTCGTTGAGCCCGCAGAAGTTCACCATCGTTTCAGGATTGCCGCCGCCACCGTGAAAGACGACGACGACGGGCGTAAGGCGGGCCGGGTCATACCCGCGCGGGATGTAAATCAGCGAGCGGCGATCGAGTATGCCGACCTTGATCGATCGGGTGATGGTCTTGCCGGGCGCGAGCGAGGGTTTGCTGAGTAGCGCGGGTGTGGCCGCGGCAGCGAAGGATTCGCCGAATGCTTGGCGATAGAACGCCCAGTTGTCATCGCCAATTGCACGGAGCACGGCCATCGGGTCGTGGGCGACGCCGGGAAGCACGGTCCACGTATGCGGGATCTTCAGGTCGACCAGATGCTCTCGGAAGCGACGGTTGTTCTCGAACGTCTCATCCGCATCGCCAATGACGACGCGAACGAGTGAGCCCGCGGCGATCGCCTTGGCATTCTGCGTCGCAAGCGTGCGAGGGCTAACGACGCCGAAGTACGACTGGTCGCCCCCGTAGACCTTGGCGAGCACCTCGGCCGCGCGTTGACGCCCGGCCCGCGGCGTCTGCACAAGTCGCTCCTGCATCGGCCCCGCGCCGACGATCGATACGGCCCGGAAAAAATCGGGAAACTTGAAGCCCAGCCTGGCAGCGCCATAGCCGCCCATGCTGAAGCCGTCGAGCAGGCGACCCTCGCGTGCGGCGATGGTGCGGTATGCACCGTCGATGTGCGGCACGAGGTCTTTGACGATTACCGTCTCGAGCGGCGCAGTGCCGTCCTTCCAATCAACGTACATACCCTCGAAGCCGCCGATCATGCCGTTCACGAAGACGACAAGGCAGGGTGGCAGTTTGCCGGCTTCGATGGCTGCGTCAAAGTGCGCCGCGACCTGCGGGATGCCGCCGAGGCCGCCCCCGGAGCCGTGCAGCCAGTAGACGACGGGAAAGCGGCGGTCCTTGTTCTCAGGCTTGTCATAGGCGGCGGGCGCGTAGATGTGGAAAGTGACTTTGGTTCCCGCCGCGGCACTGTCGAATGTGCGAAACGAAACGCGCGGGGCGTGCACCTCACGCGTGATCCATCGTGGCGCGGCCGCATCGTCCGCGGGACTCGACGCTGGCGTGCTGCGGATCGCAACGCTGTAGATGAAGGCAACGGCCAGTGCGAGTGCGAGCCGGAGCAATCGCGAGAAGCGGAGATCGTTCATGGATCGGGGAACGACGGAAGAACGCGTGTATTGCTCTCCCGGATCGCTCAGTGCCGTTCGTTGTCGGTCCTGGGCGCGAGCGGCCATGGCTCGGCGTGTTCGCCGTTGATCTCGCAGCCGCCGTGCATGACTGCGCGGGTGGCGGGGAGGAACTTCTGCGGGAACGGAGGGTCGGGACGTGTGAGCTCCTCGAGCTTGGCCGCGTGGCTCGGGTGAAGATGGACGTCGAGCGACTTGATGTTGTCGGCGAGTTGTTCGAGTGTGCGAGCGCCGATGATCGTGCTGCTCACGCCCAGCCGGGAGCGGACCCAGGCAAGGGCGATCTGGCTCGGGGTGCAGTGTGACTGCTGGGCGAATTCTCGCAGAGCCGCGGTGACGGCGTTCGTCCGGTCGTTGATCGCGCGGCTGACCCATTCGCCGCGGGCGGGCGTGTGGCCGTTGACGGTGCCGTCGGCTGCGTACTTGGCGCTGAGGATGCCGCCCTTGAGCGGGCTCCAAGGCGTGATCCCAAGGCCCATCTCCATCGCCATGGGCACCAGTTCGTGCTCGATGGTGCGTTCAAGCAGGCTGTACTCGAGTTGCAGCGCGACGAGTGGGGACCAGCCGTGCATTTGCGCGAGCATCTGGGCCTGCGTGCATCTCCATGCGGGCGTGTCGCTGAAGCCGATGTAGCGGACCTTGCCCGCGCGTACGCAGTCGTCAAGTGCCCGCATCGTCTCATCGATCGGCGTGTGCTCATCGCTGAAGTGCATCCAGTACAGATCGATGTAATCCGTCTGGAGCCTGCGGAGGCTCTGTTCAAGGTTGAACAAGATGCTCTTTCGGCCTGCCCCGCCCGCGTTGGGCTCGCCGGAGAAGAGTGTGCCGCAGAACTTGGTCGCCAGGACGAGCTTGTGGCGTTTGACGGGAGAGGACCCGAGATGGTCGCCGATGATCTTCTCGCTATGGCCCTTGGTGTAGATGTTGGCGGTGTCGATGAAGTTCCCGCCGTGGTCGATGTAGTAGTCCATGAGCCGCTTGGCCGTGACGCCATCGCAGCCCCAGCCCCAGTCCTGTCCGAAGGTCATCGCGCCGAGGCACAATGGAGAAACACGAAGGCCGGATCGACCCAGGGTCACAAAGCGGCGAGGCGAGGCGACCGGGGCTGAACTTGTCGCGGGAGGGTTGGCCATGAGTCCAGTCTACCGCGCCGTCGCACATGTGTTCGTGGGGGAGTCCTGCCTGCAGCTTCGGAACGGGCGGCGGGCCGCCGGGAGGTGCGGTGCAGCGTATCTTCTCCGCCGGGGGGCGGGCTCGTCCTAGACTCCCGAACCCCCTCAGCACCCCCCGCCGTGGCCGAATTTCGACCCGGCCACGCACGCACGGAACACCGCCATGACGACCGCCCAGACCCGTCCTGCCGTCACGCTCAATACCGCTCACGGTGCCGCCGGGCGAGCGGCCGGCTCCGCCAGCGTCCTCGGCCTGCTCAACGCCTCGGACACTTTCGCGCACCGCCATATCGGCCCGAGCGAAGCGGATGTTCAGGTGATGCTCGAGAGCCTTGGGTACAGCGATCTTGAGAAGTTCACCGACGCCGTTGTGCCCGAGGCGATCCGCGATCGGCGGCAGATGGGCGGTCGCGGCACGCTCGCGATGGGGGACCTGTCCTCCGCGGCGGGCGAAGCCGCGTTGCTGGCGGAGTTCAAGGCCATTGCTTCGCAGAACCGCGTGGTGCGTTCGGCGATCGGCATGGGGTATCACGACACGATCACGCCGGGCGTGATCCTGCGGAACATTCTCGAGAACCCGGGCTGGTACACGCAGTACACGCCCTATCAGGCAGAGATCGCCCAGGGCCGGCTCGAGGCGCTCTTGAACTTCCAGACGATGGTCAGCGACCTGACCGGCATGCCGCTGGCCGGGGCGAGTCTGCTCGATGAGGGCACCGCCGCGGCGGAGGCGATGGCGATGTGCTTCGGCATCGCCGGTGGGCACGAGGCGAGCAACACGCGCCGGACGTTCCTGATCGCCAAAGACTGTCATCCGCAAACGATCGAGGTTGTTCGGACCCGTGCCGACGGGCTGGGTATCCGAATCGTGTTGATCGACACGCGCGACGTGCCGCTGACCGATCAGTCTCCCGCTCGCCCGGTCGGGCCCAGCATGAAGGACGTGGACTTGTCGGGTGTCTGCGGCGTGCTGGTGCAGTATCCCGCGACCGACGGGCGTGTCGAGTGCTACGAGGGCCTGGCCAAGACCATGCACGCCAGCGGGGTGCAGGTCGTCGCGGCGACGGACCTGCTTGCGCTGACGCTGCTGCGTGCGCCGGGAGAGGCCGCGGGCGGGTGGGGGGCGGATGTGGTGGTCGGCTCAGCGCAGCGCTTCGGCGTACCGATGGGCTTCGGCGGACCGCACGCGGCGTTCATCGCCACGCGCAGCGAGCACGCACGCCGTCTGCCGGGTCGCATCATCGGCGTTTCGCGTGATGCCCACGGCAATACCGCCCTGCGCATGGCCATTCAGACCCGCGAGCAGCACATCAAGCGCGACAAGGCAACCAGCAACATCTGCACGGCGCAAGCTCTGCTGGCGATCATCGCGGGCATGTACGCGGTCTACCACGGGCCCGAGGGCCTGCGCCGGATCGCCGAGCGCGTCCGGGTGTACGCGGGTGCGCTGCGCATTGGCCTGCGGCGGCTGGGCCACACGATCAACGATGCGGACCTCGTCTTCGATACCCTCCGCGTCACGCCCGTCGGTCGCAGCGCCCAGCAGGTCATCGGCGCGGCGCTCCAGCGGAACATCAACCTTCGCAACTTCGGCGACGGCAGCGTGGGCATCAGCCTCGACGAGTGCACCGATCGCGGCATGATCCGCGACCTGCTCGCGGCCTTCGGCGGAACGGGCGCTGAGGATGTCGACGCGATGGCGCGCGAGGTCAAGCCGATCCCGGCGGTCTTCGCACGTTCATCCGGTTTCCTTACGCACCCGGTCTTCAATCAGCATCACAGCGAAAGCGAAATGCTCCGCTACATCTTCAAGCTCATGGGCCGCGACCTGAGCCTGGCCCAGAGCATGATCCCGCTGGGTTCGTGCACGATGAAGCTCAACGCCACCAGCGAGATGATCCCGGTGACGTGGCCGGAGTTCGGTCGGATCCATCCGTTCGCGCCTGTGGACCAGACGCGCGGTTATCAGAAGATGTTCGCGGATCTCGAGCGGTGGCTTTGCGATGTGACAGGCTTCGCGGGTGTGAGTCTGCAGCCCAACGCGGGGGCTCAGGGTGAGTACGCCGGCCTGATGGTCATCCGCGCGTACCTGCATGCCACGGGCAATGCTCACCGCGATGTGTGCCTGATTCCCGATTCGGCCCATGGCACCAACCCGGCTTCCGCGGTGATCGCCGGGTTCAAGGTCGTCCCGGTGAAGAACGACGCGGACGGGAACATCGATGTCGGCGACCTGAAGGCCAAGATCGAGGCCAACAAGGGCCGCGTTGGCGCTCTGATGGTCACGTATCCGTCGACCTACGGCAAGTTCGAGGCGGGCATCCGCGAGGTCTGCCAGATGGTGCACGACGCGGGCGGACAGGTGTATATGGATGGCGCGAACATGAACGCCCAGGTCGGGCTGACCAGCCCCGGGTTCATCGGCGCGGATGTCTGCCACCTGAATCTGCACAAGACCTTCTGCATTCCGCACGGCGGCGGCGGCCCGGGCATGGGGCCGATCGGCGTGGCAAAGCACCTCGTGCCCTTCCTGCCGACCCATCCGGTGGTTGCTCCGGGGTCCGCCGGGGCGCAGGCCATCGGTCCGATCAGCGCTGCGCCGTACGGGTCGCCGAGCATTCTGACGATCTCGTGGGTGTACATCGCGCTCATGGGTGGCGAAGGCCTGCGACGCGCGACCCAGATCGCGATCCTGAACGCGAACTACATGGCCAAGCGGCTGGACGGTCACTACGACGTGCTCTTTAAGGGCCAGAACGGTCTTTGCGCGCACGAGTTCATCATCGACTGCCGTCCGTTCGACAAGAGCGCGGGTATCAAGCCCGAGGACATCGCCAAGCGGCTGATGGACTACGGCTTCCATGCGCCGACGATGAGTTGGCCCGTCGCGGGTACGCTCATGATCGAACCGACCGAGAGCGAGCCGAAGGAGGAACTCGACCGGTTCTGCGATGCGCTCATCGGCATCCGCAAGGAGATCGC
The DNA here is from genome assembly GCA_021297895.1 of Phycisphaeraceae bacterium. Classification (GTDB taxonomy): domain Bacteria; phylum Planctomycetota; class Phycisphaerae; order Phycisphaerales; family UBA1924; genus JAJTHN01. The sequence goes on from JAJTHN010000078.1 coordinate 6,183, forward strand.
CGAGATCGAGCGCGGCGAGGCCGATCGGGCCGACAACGTGCTGAAGAACTCGCCGCACACCGTGGCGCACCTCAGCGGCGACACCTGGACGCACCCGTACCCGCGCAGCAAGGCCGCGTATCCCGCGGCGTGGCTGCGCGATGCCAAGTTCTGGCCCTTCGTCGGGCGGATCGACAATCCGTACGGGGATCGGAACCTCGTGTGCACCTGCCCGCCCATGAGCACCTACGCGAACTGATCGGCGTCGGAAAGCGTCGCGGCGGACAGACAGGCGCGAAGCGTTGTGGTGACGTGCAGGCGTCGCTATGTTGGTGCCTCAGCGCGCCAACGATCGATCTGCAGACACTTTCCCTGCCGTCCTGGCCGCGTTGCCGACGCTGCGTACGCGATTGACGGGGATCAAGACGAATCCGCTTACCCTTGCCTGCGAGGCCCGACTTGTCCGAGACTCCCGATCCCGTGCTGATTATCCGCCAGCGTTTCAGCGACGCAATCGCGTCGGCGTTTCCTGAGCATGCCGGGGCCGACCCGCTCGTTGCCGCGTCGAAGAACCCCAAGTTCGGCGACTTTCAGTGCAACGCGGCGATGAGCCTGAGCAAACTCGTGGGCAAGCCGCCGCGGGAGGTTGCCAAGGCGATCGTTTCGGCCGTCAGGCTGGATGATCTGGCCGAGCCGCTCGGCGAGGCGAGTATCGCCGGGCCGGGGTTCATCAATGTGATGCTGCGAACCGATGCGCTGGGCCGGTTGCTCTCGGGTTTGAGCACGAAGGACATGGGCCTGACCGTAGCGCCGGGCGAAGTTCGGACAATCGTCGTCGATCTCTGCGGCGTGAACCTGGCCAAGCAGATGCACGTCGGGCACATCCGCTCGACGGTGATCGGCGACACGCTCGCCCGGGTCCTCGAGCGGCGCGGCCACCGCGTGATCCGCCAGAATCATGTCGGCGACTGGGGCCTACCCATCGCGATGGTCACCTCACGCGTGATCGCGCTGCGCGACGCGGGAAAGATGAACCTCGACACGATCACGCTTGATGATCTCGACAGGGCGTACAAGGGCGCGAAGATCGCGTGCGATGCGGACAGACGCGGGCTGGAGGCGGCTCGCAAGTGGCACATGGGGCCCAAGGCGCTCGCGGAACTGGAGGAACAGGTGGCCGGGGCGGAGGAAGAGGACCGTGCCGCGCGGCGCGTGCTTTCGCTGCTGCAGAATCATGACGCGGCGACGGTCGCGGTCTGGCAACGGCTGAGCGATGTGACGATGGCCGCGTGCCTCGAGGCATGCCGGATGCTCAACGCAGATGTGCGCCCGGAGCACTCCGCTGGTGAAAGCAGTTACGCCGACGCACTCGCGCCGCTGGTCGATGACCTTGAGAAGCGCGGCATTGCCGAGGTCAGCGACGGCGCCCTCGTCATTCGGCTCGAGGATGTGGGCATCCGCGAGCCGGTCATCGTGCGCAAACGCGACGGCGCATTCCTTTACGCCACGACCGACATGGCGGCCATCCGCCACCGTGTGCGGAACCTCAGGGCCGATCGCGTGGTGTACTGCGTCGATGCGCGGCAGAGCCTGCACTTTGCGCAGGTCTTCGCGGGGTGCGTCAAGGCCGGTTATGCCGATCGGCCCGGCGGTGGACGCACGCAGCTGGACCACGCGGGATTCGGCACGATCCTCGGAGAAGATGGCAAGCCGTTCAAGACGCGCACCGGCGAGTCGGTGAAGCTCGCCGACTTGCTCAACGAGGCGTTCGAGCGGGCCATGGGCGAACTGACCAAGAGGTCATCGGAACTCGATGCGGCCGAGCAGGCGACGATCGCGCGGGCCACCGCGACCGCGGCGATCCGCTACACGGATCTGGCGATCGAGCGCACCAAGGACTACGTCTTCAATCTCGACGCGATGGTGAAGTTCGAGGGCGATACGGGGCCATACCTGCTCTATGCGCTCGCGCGCATCCGCTCGATCTTCCGCAAGGCTGCATCGCAGGGACTGAGCGTTCCGACGCTCGATGCGGGGGCTGCGTTCGCACCCGCCGCACCCGCCGAAAAGGCGCTCGCGCTGGCGCTGCTCCGGTATCCCGGCGCGGTGCTCGACGTGGAGCGAACGCTGGAGCCGCACCGACTCTGCGGCATGATTTACGACCTGGCCAATGCGTTCAGCGTCTTCTTTGACCAGTGCCCTGTGCTGGCCGCGCCGGATGAGGCGATGCGCCGATCGCGCCTGCTGCTCTGCGCCCTCACCGAGCGAGTGCTGGGCGATGCGCTGGGCGTGCTGGGCATCCCGACGGTTGAGCGGATGTAGCGCCGTCGACGGGCGCGGCTACCATCGGGACATGAGCGTCCAGATGCAACGTCCGCCGATCGCGGTTGATGCCGAGCGTGAGCGTCCGCTTGCCCTTGTGGTGCGGGCGCCGGGGACCAACTGCGACGCGGAGATGGTGCGGGCGTTCAGGCTCGCGGGGGCCGATGCGGAACTGATCCATCTGGACACGCTGATCGACGAGCCGAAAAGGCTGGATCGCGCACATCTTCTGGGCTTTCCGGGTGGCTTCAGTTATGGCGACGATGTCGCGAGCGGGCGGGTCTTTGCGCTTCGGCTGCGTCAGCGGCTCTACCCGGCCCTTCGCGCCGCCGCCGGGCGCGGTGTTGCGATGATCGCCGCTTGCAACGGGTTTCAGATCATTGTCCAGGCGGGTCTGCTGCCGGGACCCTATGACGGCCCTTTCCCCGAGTCGCCCGCGCCGCAGCAAGTGTCGCTGACCTTTAACGAGGGTGGTCGGTTCATTGACCGTTGGTGCGGCGTGGAGTACGACGCGTCGTCGGTCTGTATCTGGACACGCGATCTGGCTCGGGCGGGGCTCAGCGGATCGGCGCGCATGCTCCCGATCGCCCACGGCGAAGGCCGATTTGTCGCCCGTGATGCGGACGTTATGGCCGCCCTGAAGTCCCGCGGCATGATCGCGGTTCGCTACGCCAACGGTGACAACCCCAACGCCTCGGACGACAGTGTCGCCGGCATCTGTGACGCGACGGGACGGATTTTCGGCCTCATGCCGCATCCCGAGCGATTCCTCGACTGGACGCGGCATCCGTTCTGGACACGGCTGTCCCCGGCCGAGCGAGCCGGTGACACGCCGGGGCTCGCCATGTTCCGCAGCGCAGTGAGCGTCGTCCGGGCGGAGATGAGCAACCGCGCGGGATCGTGACCCGAATGGAGCAGCATGGTCGTTGACCCGAGATTCCTCCGGCAGATGGCGGGGAAGGGACGAGGCGAGGGCTCAGCGATGGCCCCCGGCTCATCGTGCGACCGCTGCGGGTACGACGTCTCCGGATTACCCATGGCTGGGCGATGCCCCGAGTGCGGCACGCCGTTCGACGGTGACATGTTCTCGGGCGACTCGCCCGATGAATCCGCGGCAGCGGCGCCCGGCGGCGAGCAACGCCGACGAAAGTCCGCAGCGCAGTTGCGCGAACTGCCGTTGATGGCCGCGAGCGATGAGGACTTGCGATCGCTCTCGCGTGCGGCGATTCTCATGCAAGTCGGGCTGGTGGGCTTCGCCGGTGTGATGCTCGCCGCGTGGATCTTCATCGTTTTGCGATCTCAGAACTGGCTCGCGATGGACATCACTCCGTACTACCGCACGCTGGCCCGCTACATGAGCGCGGCGGGCTTCCTGCTGCTGACGTGGTTCGTCGGGCAGGTCCTGCTGACGGCTCGACGCGGGGTCTCCGGTGTCGGCGGGGTATCGCCCTTCGCACAGATGCGCTCGTATCGCGTCCGCGCCCTTGCCCATCTGAGCGTGTGCGCTCCGCTGGCGTGGCTGGCGGTGATGCTCGCCATCGGCGTTTCGATGTGGCTTGGCGGGCCGTCGGACAGCGCGGGCAGGATCGCCTCGCTGATCGGCGCTGCGCTGGTGCTGCTGGCCGGAGCGCTGATGGTTCCGCTGTGCCTGGTGTTTTTCGATCTGGCCGAGTTCCTGAGGGATGACTTCGCCACCGACCGGTTCCGCACAGGCGTCTTCGCCATGCCGATTCTGTGCGCTCTGTACGGCGCATCGATGCTCGTCGTCGAGGGATTCTCGCAGTTCGCGGGTGTAACGCGGGGGTTCAGCGGGCTGCTGCTGCTGTTTCTCACGGCGATTCTGGCGATTCCGGTAATCCCGTTCTTCGCCGGGGTCTGCTCGCTCGCGTCGAGTTGCCGATGGGCGATCCGCAACAAGCACGAGCGCATCGAGCGCGAGAAGCGGTTCCTCGAGCGTGCGAGGCGGGCCGCGGCCAAGGCGGCCGGAGAGCCGCTGCCCGATTCGGAGGCTTGAGCTCCGGCGGAGGGGTAATCGCCTCGGTGGCGGGAAGGCCACCGGGGCGTGAGGGGTAAGTGTCGGTGCGCATTCTGTGCTGGCGCACTCAGCGGTACTGGATGATCTCCGAGCGATCGAAGCGGACCTTGGGCGCGCGGGCCAGGTCGTCCTTCTCGCTGCGGTATCCGGCGGTGGCAACAACCTGCGTGGTGTACCCGGTGCCGCTGAGGCCCAGCAGTTCGTCGTACTTCGGCGCGATGATGCCCTCCATAGGGCAGGCGTCGATGCCGAGCGTCGCCGCGGCGGTGAGGAACACACCCATCGCCAGATACGCTTGCCGCGAGGCCCATACACCGGCGTCGAACCCGGGCGACGGCTTCTCGACGAAGCCGAGCATCATGCCCTTGTACGCGTCCAGCGACGAGACCGGCACGCCGCGAACCTGCGCGATGCGGTCGATGTGCCGCTGGATGTCCGCGCTGGTCTGCGTCGTGCGACGTGCAAAGACGACAAGGTGCGAGGCGTCGACAATCTGCGGCTGGTTCCAGCTGTGTTCACGCAGCTTGGCGCGGAGAGCGGGATCCTTGACGACGATGAACTTCCACGGCTGGAGCCCGAAACTCGAGGGGCTCAGCAGCAGCGAATCTTCCAGCGCACGCCACGTCGCGTCGGGAATCTTGCGCGATGCGTCAAAAACCTTCACGGCGTAGCGCCAGTTCAACGCATCGATCAGCGTGGACTCGAGGATGGGCTTCATCGCGGATGCTCCTGTTCTTCTCGGGCGGGTGATGCGGGAGCGTCTCAACGCGCCCGCGGCCGCAAACGGTACGCCGATGCGGCGATTGCATGGAACGATATCGATAGTCATCGATATGGTTGCAGGATGGTTGGACGGCTGGGACTCCGGGGCAAGCCCCGCGTCAGGCCCGACGCTACAGCCCCGGAAGACGGCCCGGATTGTCCGCGTCGTAATGCTCCGCCGGCCCCTCAATCTGGGCGGCCAGCAGATCGCTGTACGAGACCGAGACCGCCTCGCCCATCGCGTGCGCGAATTCGTTCCGCAAGGACTCGACCGCCGCGAAAGCCTTGACCAGATTGTGACTGGGCGTCACCAACGCCTCGAACTCGAGGAACGAGCCGAGATTCTCGACCTGGTCCAGGTGGATGCGCACGTGATCGTGCATGTACACCTCGCGCATCTTCCGCACGACGACCCACACCGGTCCGGGGTTCGGGCCGAACCGCTCATCGGCTTCAACGCGCGCGTAGATCGTGAACTTGCTGATCCGTGCGGTGGCGTTGTTGTCGCGTTCGTAGTGGATCACTTCGTCGGGCAGCCCCTCGGTCTGCCGCAGTTTGAGCCTGCCTGAGGCGAGCTTGTAGTACGTGTCGGTCTGCCAGAGCGAGGCGACCAGCGGTGCGCGGATCGCGCGGCAGATCTGCCGGGCCAGCGCCAGGTCCCGCAGTTCCGCCTTGTACTCGACATTCTGCATCGTGGCTCCGAGAGCGGTTGCTTGGTGTATCGGCCGGTTGACCTGCCCCGCCGATCAGGACCCGCCGCACTCGGGGAACTCCGCGTGCCGACACGGCATGGGCAAAGTGGGGGCCGGTGCGAGAGCAGGTTATCGGCGCACGCCCGCCCGGGAGAGGGCCTCCAGCAATGCGGGCTCATCCATGGTGGGTACGCCCAATTCGCGGGCCTTGTCGAGTTTGCTCCCGGCCTCGCGACCGACAATGAGCAGCGATGTGCTGGCCGAGACCGAGCCGGTGACCTTTGCGCCGAGAGATTCGAGAAGGTCCTTGAGCGCCTCGCGCTCATAGTGATCGAGCGTCCCGGTTATGACGATCTTCTTTCCGGCAAAGTCGCCGCTCGTGTTTCCGCGAGGTGCAGAGGCGTTTGCCGCGTTGCCGAAGAGCCCCGGTTCGTGCGCGTTTCTATCGCCTCCCGCTTGTGCCGGGGCCGCGGCATATTGACGCGAGTCCATCGACACGCCGAGATCCGCCAACTCGCGGAGCACGCCGCGGATCTGCGGCGTGTGCAGCAGTGCGTGCACGACCGGCGCGGTGTCCTTGCCCAGGCCCGTCTCCGGTCGGTCCTTCGGCGAAGCGCTCATGCCGAAACGCTCGGCCTCGGCCTTTGAGCAGGCCTTCGGGCGCAGTTGCGGCTCCTCGGCGGCCAGCAGTGCCTCGACATTCGGGAAAATCTTCGCGAGGCTCTTGGCTGTGGACTCGCCGAGATGGCGGATGCCCATCGCACCGAGCAGCTTGGCCATGCCGCGGGACTTGGCCTGCTCGATGCCCGCCAGCAGATTGTCGACCTTGCGCTCGCCCATCCGCTCCAGGGTCAGCAGCGCATCGCGATGGTCGCGCAGTCGGAAGATGTCGGCGAACGATGCAAGGGGCACGGTGCCGGAGGCAAGGATCTGATCGATGGTCTTCTCGCCGAGGCCGTCGATGTCCATCTGCTTGCGTCCGGCGAACCAGATCAGCCGCTCGCGCATCTGCGCGGGGCAGGACGGGTTCACACAGAACCGCTGCGTTTCCATCGTCGCATCGGTGCGGGCCTCGGGCGGATCAACGTCGACCGGCCCGCCGCATGTCGGGCACGCGTCGGGCGCACTGATTCGTGTGGCTGTTTTCGGTCGCTTGGCAAGCACCACGCCCGCGACATACGGGATGATCTCTCCGGCCTTCTCGATGAACACCGTGTCGCCGATGCGGATGTCGGCTCGCACACCGTCGGTCTCGGTCGGTGCATCCTGAATGCGGCCGAAGTTGTGCAGCGTCGCGTGCTGAACAACCGTGCCCGCGAGCAGGACCGGCTCCATGGTCGCCCGCGGCGTGATCTTGCCGGTTTTGCCGACCTGAAAGTCAACGCGGAGCAGTGTCGTGGTCGCACGCTCGGCAGGGAACTTGAAGGCCACAACCCATCGAGGGCTCTTGCTGGTCACGCCCATAGCATCGCAGAGCGCCAAGTCGTTGAGTCGGACGACCACGCCATCGGTCGCGTGGTCCAAATCGTGTCGAGCCGAGTCGAACGCGTCGATCGCCGCGATGACTTCGTCCAAGCCAGCGGAAACGATCAACGGGGTATTGACCGGAACGCCCAGGGCGTTGAGGCGTTCGATGAACTTCGCATGCGTATCGGCGAATCGACTGTCGCTGATGAAGCCGCGCCCGTGGGCCATAAAGGCCAGACGTCGCGACGCGGTAACGCGCGGGTCGAGCTGCTTGAGCGTGCCCGCGGTGGAGTTGCGCGGATTCATGAACAGTTCGTCGCCGTCGGCCTCGCGCTGCTTGTTGATGCGCTCGAACTCCGTCCAGGGCATGAACACCTCGCCGCGGACTTCCAACACATCGGGCGCATCTCCATCGAGCCGCAGTGGCACGCCGCGGATCGTGCGGACATTGGCGGTCACATCATCGCCCTGCACACCGTCGCCCCGCGTGACGGCACGGACCAGCACGCCGCGCTCATAGCGCAGGCTCATGGCCACGCCGTCGACCTTCGGGTCGGCGACGATCATCGGCGCTGCGGAGCCTTCGGGCAGTGAGCGGACCATCCGCTCGTGCCACTCGCGTAGTCCCGCGGCGTCGTAAACATTGCCGATCGAGAGCATCGGCACCTGGTGGCGAACGAGCGAGAAGCCCTCGATGGGCTCGCCGCCGACACGCAGCGACGGCGAGGCGGGATCGGCAAGTTCCGGGTGGCGTGCCTCCAGCTCGATCAGTTCGTTCATCAGCCGGTCGTACTCGGCATCGGCCATGATCGGGCTGGCCTGGACGTAGTACGCGCGGTTGGCGCGGTCCAGGAGCGAGCGGAGTTCGCCGATGCGCTTCGAGGGGCTCACGGACGCAGTGTAGTGACCGATGCTCGCCCGGTGGCGGCGCTTTAAGCGGCGGGCCATCGTCGCTATGATCGCCCCGATGTCCGCACGAATCATCGATGGTCGCGCTCTCGCCGCCCGGCACAAGGCTGATATCGCCGAGCGCGTTCGCAAGCTCGGCCAGCGCGGCGTTCGCGTGCGGCTCGATGCGCTGATCTGCGGCAGCGAGGATGATCCGGCTCACGTCTACGCCCACAATCAGCGCAAGGCCTGCGCGGGCGTGGGGATCGACTATCGCCTCCACACGCTGCCGGCCGCCGCATCATTTGACGATATCGCCGGGCGCGTGCTGCTCCTGAACACTCAGGCCGAGGTCACCGGCATCATGGTCCACCTGCCGCTGCCCGCGGGGGTCGATGCGTATGCGGTTCAGCGGCTGATCGCGCCGGAGAAGGATGTCGAGGGCGTCAACCCGGCGAACATCGGAAACGTCGTGTACGGCCGCTCATCGCTTGCCCCGTGCACCGGCCTGAGCGTGGTGAAGATGATCGAGAGCACGGGCGTTGCGCCGGAGGGCGGCTTGCGGGGCAAGTACGCCGTCGTCGTCGGCGCGAGCGACGTCGTGGGCAAACCGATCGCGGTCCTGCTCATGCGCACCGACGCGACGGTGATCTCGTGCAACAAGTGGACACCGGGGATCAAGGACGTGATGCGGCGAGCCGACGTGCTGGTCAGCGCTGCGGGCGTGCCGAATCTCGTCGAGGCCGACTGCGTGCGTCCGGGGGCGATCGTCGTCGATGTCGGCGTCAACCGCGTGCCCGGTGCCGATGGCAAGACCGTGACGGTGGGGGATGTGGCCTTTGAGCAGGTCAGCCGCACGCTCGGCGAGGACGGCTGGATCAGTCCCGTTCCCGGCGGCGTGGGGCCGATGACCGTGACCATGCTGCTTCTCAATGTCGTGCAGGCGGCGGAAATGCCCCGGACCTGAGCACTGCACGCGGTCGGCCTATTGGCCGAGCAATGCGTCGGCACCTCAGGCGTTGAACATCTGGTCGGTCCGTCGCGGGTCTATCATGCTTATCGGCTCGGGTGCTGACGGCATGGCTGTACGGGTACCCGGGCCCGGAGTCGAACGCATCGGCGGCGATGTCCGCCGGGAGTCTGGCATGATCGCGAACATTCCCAACGCTGGCACGCTTGGCCTGGGCTTCATTCAGAACCTCGGGCCGCTGGAACTGCTGATCATCTTCGCCGTGCTGTTGCTGCTGTTCGGGCGTCGCCTGCCCGAGGTCGGCAAGAGCCTGGGCAAGGGCATCGTGGAGTTCAAGAAGGGCATCAGCGGGGTTGAGGACGACGCGAATCGCGCCGCCCAGCAGCCCCCGCCCGGCAGCGGCTACCAGCAGGCACTCCCGGGTCAGGGCGCTCCGCAGCAGTGGAACAACCCCCAGCAGTTGCCGCAGGGCCAGTACCCGCCGCAAAACGCCTACGCGGCACCGACGCAGGGCCAAACCATGCCGCAGACCCCGCCCATGCCCGCGGGCCCGACGCATCCGCCCGCGCCGAACGCGCCGCAGTGATGCCGCCTCGCGGCACGCGTCGCCCGCGAGCCTTGCCAAGTCGATGGGGAACTCCTACCGTTCCTCCCCTCATGCCGAGGTAGCTCAGCTGGTTAGAGCGGAGCATTCATAACGCTCAGGTCGGCGGTTCGAGTCCGCCCCTCGGCACTTGACGGTCGGCCTCCGCGCCGACCGTTTATCGTTCCGCCCGCAGCCCGCGGCACGGACCGAGCATCCGCGCCGTCGAGCGACGCACCGGCAAGAGCCCCCGCGTCACCGGCCGCGGCTACACTGCGACATTGCCGCCTTAGCTCAGCTGGTAGAGCAGCGCTTTTGTAAAGCGCAGGTCAGGGGTTCGAGTCCCCTCGGCGGCTTTCCCGTGCCGCTCGGCCACCCCCGGCCGCGGCTCCGCACCCCATCAGCTCACGCGTCGCGACGCTTTCCTCGGCCCGGTCATCGGCCTAGCATCCGCCCCATTGGGCGAGTGCCGGAGTGGCCAATCGGGGCAGACTGTAAATCTGCTGGCTTAACGCCTTCGGGGGTTCGAATCCCTCCTCGCCCACTTTGCAGTTTTGCAGTTCTTTCGCGATCGCTCGCGGTGTGCTGCAAAACTCCGACAAAACAAGGCGTTTCTGGCGATTCCGCCCGCTCATCGCGAACGGTTGCGGAAGGTTGCTGCGCCGCGTTTTGCGCCTCAAGTGCGCCGCAATTTGCGCCGCTTTTTTCATCGCCGTTCTCAGCCTCGCCACGGACCAGGACGCCGGCGCCCCCGGTCGCCAGCTCGAAGTGCGCATCGCGCGTTTGCAGGTAGTGCGTTGCCGCGATCAGCGGGGAGTGCCCGAGCCAGTTCGCGACAACGTGGTTCGGGAACCGCTCCACCCAGTCGGTCGCGCACGACGCCCGCATGTTGTGGAACAGCCGCGGCCACGGCTTGACGCCCGCGCGGGCGATGATCTTGCCGAACGTGGTCCGCAGGTTCATCCGCGCATCCCGGAGCCGGGGCACGACGGCTTCGCTCCCGGGCTCGGCGTGGTCGAACAGGTCTTGGAGGATCGGGCGCAGTTCCGGGGCGATCGGCACGACGCGCACCGCGTGGCCTTCGTGGCCTGCGGTCTTGGGGCTTCGCACCGTCAGCCGCCCGCGTTCCCAGTTCACGTCACCCCACCGCAGGGCCACGATTTCGGACGGGCAGCGGAGCCCGGCGAACCGCGACAGGGCCACGATCGCTCGCCACTCGGCGTCGGGGCACGCCTCGAGGATCGCCCGGATCGACTCCGCATCCACGTAGAACGCGCGGTCGGGATTGGACTGCGAACCCGCCCGTAGTTCGGCAAACGGATTGGACGCGATCAACCCCCAGCGGACCGCACGCTTGAAGATGGCCCGGGCAACGTGAACCCGCTTGGCGATCGTCGCCAGGGCCAGCCGCTTGGTCCTCTCGGTTCCGTCCTCGGCCTTGACCGTCACGGGCTCGCCGATGGCCTTGCGCCACGTGTCGGCGTCCGCCGGCGTGATGGACGCAACCGGCGTTGTCTCGCCGAGGTGAGCCCGAAGGCTTTCCGTCGTCTGCCTGTACGCCGCCTTTGTTGACGCCTTTACCGATGCCGCCGCATTGAACCGTGTCAGCAGTTCGTCCAGTGTCACCGCCACCGCCGCACCACGGGGCTCGACCAGCCCGACGCGGGCCAGCCGCTCGTGCATCCGGTCAGGCAGTTCGCGCACCCATGCAGCCAGTTCCGGCTCGGGTGACTGGCGCAGTCCCTTCGTCGCCAGCAGGGCCTCGACGCGCAGCCGGAACGACTCGGCGGCCTTGGTTGACACCTTGCCTAGCCGGACGGAGTGCCGCTCGCCGTCGCCGTCGGTGAACAACACCCGCTTGGTCCCGTTCGCGTCGCGTGAAACACTCGCCATGGGTCACTGTCCCTTCGTGGTCTTTGTCGTGGGCTTCGGCTCGATCGTGATCCGCAGCCCCAGATAGTCGGCCAGTTTCTCGATAGTGTCCGCCGTCATTCCGCTTTCGCCGCGCATCATCCGGGAGAGTTGGCTACGGGCCACGCCCGTGCCCTTGCCGATCGCATAGGGGGTTTGATCGCTTGCTTTGATCGCCGCCGATATGGCCTTCGTCAGTTGACCCATGCCCAGAGTATACCTTGTACGTTGCGATTCCGCAACTATCCCCAATCGACTCCCCAACCGGCACCAGCCACTCCGGCGATCCGGGGGGCGTCGCCAGGCCCGGGTCGTTGGCGATCGCGAGCCGTTCGCCATAGATGTAACCCGCCTCCGAGTCGCCATTGGGGTCAGGGACGCGACAGCTAACCAGCAGCCCCAACACCGCCACCCGATGCATCCGCAGTCGCTCCGAAGGGTCGGGGGGCAGATCCGCCGGGAATTGCCGCATTCGGGCGAGGTTGGTATCCCTCGAACATGAGGAGGCAACGCCGCTACTACGAGGAACTCCGGTCGATCGTGGAGGAGCTGGGTGGCAAAATGAGTTACGTGCGATGCGGACGACCGCCTCCCGGATCGTGGTTAGCATGGCTGCCCGGGTACACCGAGAAGTTCTTCGAGTGCAACGGACGCGGCTTTCCGGAACTGGACAGTCTGTACGTGCCGAAGATTTCCCATCCAACTTCGTGGGAACACTAGAGCCTATCCGCAAACCGCGCAATCGGTGGGGATCGATGCGAGAATAGCCTTGCATGGCGATGCGACTTACGGATCTTCAACTGGACTGGCTGGCCGCGCGGTTGCCCGATGCGCCGGTGAACCCCAAGGGCGGCAGGC
>JAJTHN010000058.1 GCA_021297895.1 Phycisphaeraceae bacterium
CCGCCCGCCGCGCTGTTCGCAACCCCCGCGGCCACGCCCGCGACCCCCGCCGCGACGCCGCCACGCTCCCCGCGCGCGATCGCCAGCCGCCCACGCGGCGCGAGGCCCGCCGCGGGCGATCGCGCCGCCCGGCGCGCCGCACAGCCCGCATCCGACACCGCCCAGGCCCGCTACGACGCGGTGGTCAAGCTCATGCTCGATCAGCACGGCATCCGCGTCCGACGCTGGCGGAACAGCATGTCCGGCGTGGCGTACGAGGTCGCCTATCGCGACGGCAGCACCGCCCGGTTCATCGAAAGCCCGCGGCCGAAGGGCCCCATGTCCGCGGCGATCTTCCTCCACGAAATCGGCCATCACGCCATCGGCTTCAATCGCTACAAACCCCGCTGCCTTGAGGAGTACCACGCCTGGGCGTGGTCGCTCCGCGCGATGGAGGAGCACGGCCTGAGCATCACCGACGCCGTCCGCCGACGGATGCACCAGTCCCTCCACTACGCCATCGGCAAAGCCACGCGCCGGGGCATCCGCGCTGTGCCGCCGGAGCTCCACCCGTTCATGTCACGGCCGCCACGCTCGCCGCGGAGCAAAGCCCGCGGCTGAACTCACAGCGCCCGCAGCACCGCACGCACCGGACTCGCATCAAAGCCCTCGAGCTTCAGCGGCGGGGCGATCAGTTCGTACCGCCCGTCGCCGACCCCCTCGAGCACGAGCCCCTCAAGAATCGCGATGTCCACCCGATGGATCGCCTTGTGCGCGGGCAGATCCTTGCTGTCGAACGTGTCCACGCTGGGCGTGTCCACCCCCACCGTGATCACGCCCGCCGCGGCGAGGCGCTCGACAAGCTCGACCGAAAGCCCGGCGAATCCCTCGTCGAACACGCCGCCGGCGCGGTGCGTGTTCGTGCGGATGAGCACGCGGCGCGAGGAAAGATCGGCGATCGGCACGCTCAGATCCTCCGGCCGCACACGCCCGCCGCGGGGCGTGCTCGCCGAGACGACGATGCACTCGCCGATGTAGTGATCCAGCGGCTGTCGATCGATCGGGCGCCCGTCGGTCGCGTAGTGGTTCGGCCCGTCGGCGTGCGAGCCAAGGTGCACCGTCGCCGTCAGCGTGCTCAGCGTCACCGTGTCGCCGCGCGAGAGTTCGCACAGCACGCGGCGTGATGCGGGCGTGTCCCCCGGCCAGACGGGCAAGCTCGCGTTGACCACGGGCGAGCAGTCGTGCAGCACCGCCGCCGCCCCCCGCCCATCGAGCACGCGCCGGCCCGCCGCCGTCACCTCCTGACGCCACGCTTCCTCGCCGCGCTGCGACAGCACCGTCATCGGCACCGCCGCGGCGACCGAGGCGATGACCTTCTCCAGCCGCTCGCCGGCCTTCAGCGCCGCCGTGTACGGCTGGGTCGAGAAACTCACGAGGTTGTACCGCGGCACACACCGCTCCGGCTCGGCCGCGTGCAGCACCTGCTCGATGCGTTTGCGGTAACGCCAATCCTCCCGCCCCACCAGATCGCGCATCTCGACGAAGTTCTCCAGCGCCATCTGCGCGATCGCGTCGGCCTGCGGCTTGCGCTCGAACTGATACGCCTCCAGCGCCGCGCGCTGATCCCCCGAATGCTCGACCAGCAGCCGCGTCATGCACACGACATCCTCGAACGCCGCGTTCATTCCCTGTCCATAGAACGGCACGATCGCGTGGGCCGCATCGCCGACCATCGCCACGCGTCCATCCCGCTGCCACGGATAGCAACGGACCGTCACCAGCGACGACACGGGGTTGCTCGCAAAGTCCTGCTCCAGCGTCGGCATGAATGCCGCGGCGTCGCCGTACTCGCGCTCAAAAAACTTCCGCACGCTCTCGCCACCGTCCCGGCTCACGCCGACACGATCGAACGCGTGCCCGCCGGATTGCTCATCGCCGCTCATCGGCCAGAACAGCGTGCACGTGAACGAGCCATCGCGGTTCGGCAGGGCGATCATCATCGCCCCTGCCTTGCCCCCGCGGGGCCAGATGTGCAGTCCGCTGGGGTCCATCGCGTATCGCGATGCATCGACACCGACCCCACGCCCCCGCGTGCCCATGTGCGCCGCCGCGCGTGCGGCCGCGGCCGACTTCTGCCACGCCGCGACCGCCTCCGCTCCCCGCGCGATCTCCATCGCAGGAGGGATGTGCAGCTCCTTGTACCCGTGCTGCAGGTATGTCTGCTGATACTCGAAGCGGTCGGTCTTCATCATCACGCCGCGAACGGCGCTGAACGCTCCATCGGCGCTGGCGATCAAGTCCGCATCCACGCTCCGGCTCGCGCCGCCGGCATCCCGGAACGCGGCCCTTGCGTACCCCGGCGACACATCAATGTCCGTGCAGGTCTGTTCGAAGTGCATCTCCACGCCCGGCTCCCTCGCCGCGGCGTCGATGAGCGTCATGTTCAGCCCGCCTCGAGAAACCGAGTTGATCGCGTCGCCCGCGTGCGTCGAGTACGCCTGGAACACCGGCTCGCCCGCGCCGGCCGGGTGCACCACGCGTCCGTACATCGGGATCGCGTCGCGCTCCATCACCGCGCGATCAAGCCCCACGCTCGCCAGCGCGTGAATGCCACGCGCCGAGAGCGCCAGGTTGATCGACCGGCCCCCGACGTATCCGCGGGCCCGCGGATCAGGCCTTCGCTCGTACACCCGAACGCTGCACCCTTGGCGCGCCAGCGAAACCGCCAGCAGAGATCCCGCCAGCCCCGCACCGACGATCACCACACGCTTGCCGGCGATACTGCCCACGAGTTGCTCCTCTCCGGCCGCCCCCGCACTTGGCACGCCCCGCCCGCGATCACACGGGCACCGCGACCTCATCGAGCACCGAGCGCAGAATCCTCGCGCTCGCCTCGATCATGCCATCGAGCCCGCCCCCGCCGAGCCCCGCGCCAGCCCGCGGAATCAGCCTGTGCGCCGCGACGGGGATCACGTTCTCGACGATGTCCTCCGGCACCACAAACCCGCGCCCCGCCAGCACCGCGCTCGCCCGCGCCGCCGCGGACAGTGCCAGCGCACCCCGCGGCGAAAGCCCGAGCTGCAACTCCGCGTGCTGCCGCGTCCGCGTCGCCAGCGCGATGATGTACTCAACCAGCGACTTATCCATCGCCACGGAGTCCACACGCTTCTGGAGCTCGAGCACCGCCGCCGTGCTCAGCACCGGGCTCATCGCCCTCAGCGACGTCTGCGCCGGCCGCTGCTGGAGCACCCGCGCCTCGTTCTCCGGGCTGGGATAACCGAGCGTCACACGCATCAGGAAACGGTCGAGTTGGTTCTCCGGCAGCGCGAACGTCCCGTGAAAGTCCGTCGGATTCTGCGTCGCCACAACCATGAATGGCTCGGGCAGCGGGTGCGTCTTGCCGTCGATCGTCACGGCCGAGTCGCTCATCGCCTCCAGAAGCGCCGTTTGCGTCCGCGGCGTCGCGCGGTTGATCTCATCGGCCAGCACGATGTTCGCGAAGATCGGCCCCGGCTTGAACTCAAAGCGGTCCGTCTCCCGACGATAGATACTCACACCCAGAATGTCCGACGGCAACAGGTCCGGCGTGAGCTGCAATCGCGCAAAGCCCGCATCGATGCTCCGCGCAAGGCTCGTCGCCAGGATCGTCTTGCCCACGCCGGGCACATCCTCGATCAGGCAGTGGCCCCGCGCAAGCAGGCAGCAGATCAACTGATCGATGCTCTGCTCGCTCCCAAGAAAGACCGACGCGATGGACGCACGCAGTCGCTTGATCTGCCCCGCCGTTGTTTCGTCGCTGCTCGTGCTCATGAACGCTGAGCGTACGCCCGCGTCCCGCACCCCGCACCGCACACGCCCAGCGTCGTTCCCCTCGCCCGCCGAGGGGCTCCGCCCCAGTATCGCTGGCCGGACACACGCTAAACTCCGTGCGAGTGCCCGATCCGAGCGACCAACATCGCGATGCATCGATCGACCCGATCACGGGCCCGGCGGCCTCCTCCGCAACCCCGCCAGATGCAGTCGCCGCCGGCTCCAGAACCCGCGCCCTGGCGCTTCTGGACCGTTCGCTGAAGGGACGCCTCCCGTGCGTCACCTGCGGCTACGACCTGCACTCCATCTCCATCCTCGGCGTCTGTCCGGAGTGCGGCACCGCCGTCCGCGCGACGATCCTTGCCGTCGTCGATCCGCTGGCCGAGGAACTCCGACCGATCCAGCGTCCACGCCTGGTCGCGCTCGGGCTGCTGGTGTGGATCGTCGCGTCACTCCTGGCTGCGTTGGTGGCGTGGCGGCTGACATGGGGCTTCATCGCCGCGGTCTGGCTCGAGCAGTTCACGCCGCATCCCGGCGTTGCCTGGACAACCGTCGGTGGCGTGCTGATCTGGGTCGCCGGACTGGGCACCCTCGGGCTCGTCCGCCCGTACGCCGACTTTGGCAAGTGGCGGGCTGTCAGCGTTCTCTGCGCGTTGCCGCTCTTTGGCGTTCTGGGCGCGATGGTCTATCTCGACACGCCGCGGCCGATTCAATCCGGCCCCGCGACCGTCGCCGACGTCTGGGCAGACACCTCCACCAGCGGGCTGCGGTTCCTGGCCTACACGATCATTCTGGCCATCATCGCGCTGCTTCGCCCTACGGCCCGAGTGCTTGTCGCACGCTCGCTGGCCATCCGCACCGGCCGCGTCGATCGACAGACGCTCATCGCCATGGCCGCCGCTGTCGGCGTCGTCGCACTCGGCGACGCCATCGGCGCGCTGGGCCAGCCCCTCGCCGGAGGCGTGAGCGAAACCGCGATGTTCATCGGCGCATCGCTCATGGTCACGGGCGGGCTGCTTTTCACCATCGGGCTCTTCGGCTCCCTGATCGACGCATTCCGCATCGCCCGCGCCATCATCGCGCCGGGTCCGAGCATGTCGGCCGTGCTCCACGGCTCGCCACCGCCCGCCCCCGGGCACACCTTCGCGGCGAACCCGCCATCGCGAGCGCGCGACGCATGAGCCCCGAACTTCAGGACCGATTCGACGCACTCCTGCAGGACGCCATCGACGCGCTGCCGGATCACTTTCAGGATGCGCTGCACGAACTGCCCGTGATTGTCGAGGATCGACCCGACCCGGCCATGATCGCCGACCTCCGCAGGGAGGGTGTTCTTCCGCCGCCGGAGCAGCCCCAATCGCGCGACGGCAACCCCCGCGAACAGCCCGGCGACGAAGACAACAGTGACACGGACGACGACCTCTGCGGCCTTCACTCGGGCATCGCCATCACCGAACAATCCGTCAACACTGCCTTTGAACTCCCCCCCACAATCCACATCTTTCGCGAGCCCATCGTCCGTCTCGCCGGCGGCTGGGAACAGCCCAACGCCGACGATGAGATCTACGAGGAGGTCCGTATCACGCTTCTGCATGAACTCGGCCATCACTTCGGGCTCGACGAGGATGACCTCGACGAACTCGGCTACGCCTGAGCCACCCCGCAACCAAAAGCAAACGCTTCGGAACAACCACGCAAGGGCTTGGGCCGAGAGTACTGTTGCGACACAGCGCCCACAGGCGCACGCCTCAAGTCACACCCTTCGGAGATTTCAATGACCCGCTGCACACCGACCGCTCTTCTCTCCGCTCGCACGATGATCGCCGGCCTTGCGCTCGTGGCGGGGTCCGCACTTTCGGCGTTGGCCTCCAACACGGTCGCGCTGATCGAACTCGACGGACCGATTTCCGATCGCGGCCGCGACACGGGCGGTCTGGCCCTCTTCGGCGGCGGCGGCGACAAACTCCACATGCGCGATCTGCTCAAGGCCTTCGAAACCGCCGCCAAGGACAACGACGTCGAGGGCATCATCATCCGGGTCCTCGACGCGGAACTGACCCCGACGATGATCCAGGAACTGGGCGACGGCATCAAGCGAGCCCGCGACGCCGGCAAGAAGGTCCACCTCTTTGCCGAGAATCTCTCGACCAACGAACTGCTCCTGGGCGCACGCTGCGATGAGATCATCATCCAGACCGGTGGCGGCGTCATGCTCCCCGGCGTGTACATGGAAGAGATGTTCCTCGCCGACACCCTCCGCTGGGCCGGCATCGAACCCAGTTTCGTGCAGGTCGGTGACTACAAGGGCGCCAGCGAGATGATGGCCAACTCCAAGCCCAGCCCCCAGTGGGACGAGAACATCAACAAACTCCTCGATCAGATGTACGGCCAAGTCCGATCCGAACTCAAGGCCGGCCGCAAACTCTCCGACGCACAACTGGACAAGGCCATGGAGACCGCATGGCTCGCCAGCGACACCGACGCCAAGGCCGTCGGGCTTGTCGACACCATCACGGATTGGGCCGATATCGACGCGCACCTGGCCAAGACCTACGGCGATGACATGGACTGGCGCGATGACCTTCTGCCCTCGAGCGAAATCGATCTGGCCAATGCCAACCCGTTCACCGTCTTCGCCATGCTCATGAAGAAGCCGGAGGTCGAGCCCAAGCGCGACACCATCGCCGTCGTTCACATTGACGGTGCCATCGTCGACGGCGAATCCGCCCCCGCGGGCATCATGGGTGGCGGCGGCAACGTCGGCTCCCGCACGATTCGCCGAACCCTGATGGACCTCGAGGACAACGAGAATGTCAAGGGCGTCGTCCTCCGCATCGACTCGCCCGGAGGCTCGGCCATCGCCAGCGAGATCATCCTCCAGGGTGTCAAGCGGCTCAGCAAGGTCAAGCCCGTCTTTGTCAGCGTCGGCTCCATGGCCGCCAGCGGCGGGTACTACATCGCCGTCGCCGGTCAACGCATCTACATGAACGAGTCCTCGATCGTCGGCTCCATCGGCGTCGTTGGCGGCAAGATGTCCCTCGGCGGGCTCATGGAGAAGCTCAAGGTCAACATCGTCCCCCGCGCCCGCGGCCCGCGTGCCAGCATGTTCGGCGCCATGTCTCCCTGGTCAGACGCCGAGAAGGCGATTGTCCGCCAGAAGATGACCGAGACCTATGACCTCTTCACCAAGCGGGTCACCGAGGGTCGCCCCGGCATCGACCTGTCCAAGGCCGCCGAGGGTCGCCTCTTCTGCGGCCCCGCCGCCCTCGACCTGAAGATGGTCGACGAGATCGGCTCGCTCAACGATGCCGTGACCGAGCTGGCCTCGACCCTCAATCTCACGCCCGGGCAGTTCGACGTTTTCGACTTCCCGCCGCCACCCTCTTTCGAGGAAATGCTCAGCAACGCCTTCGGCGGGGCCTCGGCGTCGCTTTCCATGAACTCCGGCAACCCCCTCATGGCTCAAGTCAGCACCACCGCCCGGGCATTGCTCGGTGACCAGACCTTCGACACCGTCCGCTCGGGCGTTGAAGCCATGCTCCAACTCCGTAACGAACCCGTCATCCTCGCGACGCCTCGCGCACTGCTCTTCCGGTGGTGATCACCGGCGAACCGTGCCGATCCCAGCTTGGCGCGGTCCGAAACTCGAGCACTCGTCACTCAAGCCCGCCGCGAGCCCCGCGGCGGGCTTTTTCGTGCGCCCCGCATCCCCCACTGGGTATCGGGTACTCCCGGGCAAGCGCACTCGACACATGTCAGAGCTTGATGTAGTCTCGACGGTCATGCCCATCCACTCTTGGCATCGAAGCGCGTTCACGCTCATCGAGTTGCTCGTGGTGATCGCCATCATCGCGCTGCTGGTGGGCATCCTGCTCCCCGCACTGGCTAAGGGACGCGAAGCCGGCCGCATGGCGGTCTGCGCATCGAACATGCGGCAGATCGGCGTCGGCTTCGGCATGTACGCCAACGACAACAAGGAACAGATCTGGGAAGCCGGCCACAACACGCCGTTCCGCTTCTGGTACGCGGGGCCCCGCAACCCGACGAGCCCGTCCGACGCTTCCAACCCGATTGTCCTCGGCGCAGCCTTCGACTACCTCAACATTCAGGATCGCATCTTCGAGTGCCCGTCCAACAAACGCCGCACACCGGTCGGCCTCGGTGGCCGCGGCGATCCGTACTGGTCTATGCCTCAAGGGCAGGTCCAGCAGATCCTCTGGAACCAGTTCCTTTCCGATCGCTCGCTGAACTTCGACTACACGATGGCCACCGGCGCCAGCGGCGCTCCGCTGTCAACGTCCACTCGGGTCATGTGGGACGCCAACTGCATCCGCCTGTCGGCGCAAGCCGAACGGCCACCCGCGCAGTTCGCGGCGTTGCGCCCGTTCCGCGGCATCCCCGTCTTCTTCGAGGAAGACACCATCTGGTACAACGCCAAGAGCCCCGACGGCATGTTCAGCAACTTCGATCAGATGTCCACTCGTCACGACAAAAAGGGACACATCGTCCATCTGGCCGGGGATGTCGAGCTTTTCGAGTTCCCGCGCGGCAGCGATCCGGAATCTCAGGCTGACGCCGGCGACTTCACCGGCAATGACATCCTCGCCGCTCAGGGCAACGGCAACATCTGGTACCGCTACACCCCATCGTGGCCCGCAGTGCCTCGCCCTCACGGCTGGCTCAAGCGCCCGCAGTAACCCGCCCCGCGCATCAACTCAGGCCGTCAGGTCCACGCCGCGGGACACCCGAGCGATCGCGGCTCGGCGCTCGGCATCGCTCGCCTGTGCACGCGCGAGCTCCGCCTTGAGCCGCTCGCTCGCCTCCGCCGCACGTTGCTCCTGCGCATCCTGCTCGGCGCGCCGACGCTCGATCCGCTGTTCCTGAGCCTCCCGCTCCGCACGCCGAGCCGCGGCCTCTTCCCGGGCTTGCGCCGAACGCTTGAGTGACTCATCGATCACGTCATCAATGACCCGCGCAGTCTGCTCCTTCACCGCGGCTCCGACAAGCCGCCCGAGCCGCGCTCGATCCTCAGCGCCCGCCCCCAACCCCTCCGCCGCCTGCGCGAGCACAGGCGAGTTGCTCAGAACACCGGCAAAGAGCGACCCGATGCTCAAATCCGACCTGTTCCCAACCGCCTCGATGGCCATGGCGTTCTCCAGCCACCACGCATCACCGCGCGGCTTCTGCTGGATTCGACCGTCCACAGACGCATCTATTGCCGATAACCGCGCACAGGCTGCCGAGCGGTCTGCCTGTACGGTTTATGCCGCCTGTAACGCGCCCCTTCGCGGCGGCGCGATGCCGAATGCCGATCCGGCAAGGCGCAATTACGACATTTCGTAATTCCTTGGCGGCCCCTGCGCGCTCGAAAAAGCGGCACCCGCTCCCTTCATTTACCGCTTGAATCAAGAGTTCCACGATGCACGATGCCGATCACGCCTGCCTCAAAGAGGTGGGTTCATCGACTCTTCGTGTATACAGGGCCGGATTCGATCGCAAGTATGCGCAGAAGCGCTGGCTTTTGGGGGATGGAAACGTACTTTAACCCGCGTTGTTGAGGCGAACACCCAACGACGTGATCCTCGGATTTCCACGGAAGGACGGTTTGAGAGATGCCCGCGATTCGTCGTCTTGTTTTTGCGGTTGGTGCCGCTGGGGCCGTTCTGGTCAGCGCCGCATGGGCGTTCCAGGAGGCCTCCTCGGTCGCTCCCGTTACCCAGGCCGCGTCGAGCACCGCCGCGGCGGCCACGTCGCCCGGTAAGGCCTCGTCGCAGCCCTTGGGGGCACTCGCCTTGGTCGGTCTTGGTTGTGCGGCTTTTGCGCTGAGCGTTCGCTCCCGAAAGGCTCGCGAGGAGTCGCGGGCCAGCGACCGAGCGGAACCGAACGTGGCCTAAGTCAGACTTTTCGCCGCAGTTCGACGGCTATTCGCCGTTTTTCGCAGGAAGTTCCCGACTCTGCTCGATTGCCTTTTCGGCGGTCGGGGCAGGTCGTCGCTCCGGCGTCATCTGACCATCTCGAAACGCTCGGATCGCCCTGGTCCGCTGCTCGGGCGTCAGGATCGCCATGAATCGCAGCACGTAACTCGCGCCCTGTGCCTGAGTTGGGTTACCGCCGGTCTTTTCCTGGAACTCCCGTGCAAGGTCCCGAGCCGCGGCGTTCTGATCGGGCGTGAGCCCAAGATCGCGTGTCACGATGCGGTGGACCAGGTCTCCCGACGCGACCGTCCGCTCGAACGCCTGAGCGAGTTCCTTGCCGAGGGCCTGCAGGCGGTCCTCGGCCAGCGCTTGCCAGCGAGCGCGGGGGGCGTTGAGGTTTCGCTGGGCTCGGTCGTCGTCGATCAGCGCGAGCCAGTAGTCCTCGAGTCTCGCGTTGTACGCATCGCGCAGGTGCGCCGGAAGGACATCGGCCAGTTGCTGCTGGAGCGTTCCGGAGCCGAGACTCGGCGGCAAACGGCCGGCGAGCCGGAGGATCAATCGGATCGTTTCGCGCGTGTTGCTCGTGCGCACGGCGCCGTAGAGCTCCCCGAGCGTTTCGATGTTCTCGAGGACGAAGACCTCCAAATCACGGGCCCTTTGGCCGAGGATCTCGTCGACGCGTGCGCGGTCGGCCGGCGATAGACCAAGACCCTCCAGGGCGAGCACCTCGATCGGAGTTTCGGGACGAACTACGCGGCCGGTGAAGTCGCGGTGAACGAGGCTCGGCGCGGGATTCGATGCCGCGCCGGTGTTCGGCCCGGCGAGCGGACTGGACGGTGAATTGTTCGCGGAGCTGTCGGGCGCGGTCGATGCGGGCGGTGGAGACTCCCGGGCCGAAGCGCTCGGAACAATCGCGGTCGCGACGATGCAGGTCACAATCGCGGCCGCGGCCGCCGCGGGGTGCATGAACGACATCGTGAGTTTGGCCATGGCACTCCTCAAGACGCTCGAAGTCGGGGACCTGCTCGGACGAGTTTATCGGCAGGAACCGTCGGCGGTTTCCGGGCAACTGCCGGGTTAGCATTGGCCATGCCTGTCACCTTCAAGCACACGACGCTCGAGAACGGACTGACCATCATCGGCGAGTGCGACGATGCCGCGCACACCGCGGCGTGCGGGTTCTTCGTCAAGACCGGAGCCCGCGACGAGGACGCCCGGGTCATGGGCGTGTCGCACTTTCTTGAGCACATGATGTTCAAGGGCACGGCCAAGCGGAACAGCGACCAGATCAACAAGGCGTTCGACGGGATGGGCGCGCGGAGCAACGCGTACACCAGCAGCGAGATGACCGCTTTTCACGCGGCGGTGCTGCCGGACAAACTGCCCCATGCCATGGAGGTCCTCGCCGACATGATGCGGCCCGCGCTGCGGCAGGAGGACTTTGCGATGGAGAAGGGCGTGATCCTCGAAGAGATCGCGATGTACAAGGACGACCCGGGCTTTGTGCTCTATGAGTCGGGGCTCGAGCGGCACTACAGCACGCATCCGCTGGCCCATCGCGTTCTGGGCACCGAGCAGACGATCACCGACCTGAGTGTCGAGCAGATGCGCGAGTACTTCGTGCAGCGATACTCGGCGGACAACACGGTGCTCGCGCTCGCGGGCAAGGTGGACTTCGACGACGCCGTGGCGCGGGCACGCGAACTGTGCGGCGGGTGGATGCGCACCGGCGCGACAAGGGTGCCGGAGAGGCCATCGTTCGCCGGCGGAACGATGGACCTCCGCGACGCGCGGGTGAGCCGCGCGTACAGGATGCTGCTGAGCGAGGCCCCGGGCGCCTCGGATGATCGGCGATACGCCGCGTTCGTGCTCGCGCTGCTGCTGGGCGGGCCGGACAACAGCAGGCTGCACTGGTCACTGATCGAGCCGGGTCTGGCCGAGGAGGCTGAAGCCTCATACGACCCGAAGGACGGCGTCGGGGACTTCCGCGTCTTTGTCGCGTGCGAACCCGAGCGGCTCGATGAGGTCTGGGAGGTTGTGGAACGTGAGATCGAGAACCTCGCCTCTGCGATCACGCCGGAGGATGTGCAGCGCATCCGCGCCAAGGTCGCCACGGGCGTGACGCTCGCCGGAGAGCAGCCCGAGGGGCGGATGCACCGGCTCGGACGGATGTGGCTTTGTCACGGGCAGTACACGACGCTTGCGCAGGAACTGGAGCGCATCACGGCGGTTGGTGTTCAGGACGTGATCGATCTGATCAAGGCGCTACCGATGGCGCGATCCGCCAACAGCCCGCGGACGATCGCGACGATGCTGCCCGGCGCGTAAGTGGCGCGACTCACACAGTTTCCTGGGACGGAGACTCGCCCATCGATCACGCCGCGGAGCGCGGGGCATAGACCCGCAGTTGGCTGCCGGCACCCTGGCTGGCGGCGGTGAGGGCACGCTGGATGACATCAAGGAGCGTGTCGGCGTCGGAGACGCGAGCCTGCACGATGGCGTCGTAGGTCGCCGAGCCGATGCTAATCGTCGCCGGAATGGCCATGGGCTTGAAGCCGGGCGGGGCGATCGCCAGCGGCTTGCCCGCGAATTCCGTACGCATAGCCTCGAGCCGCTTCGTACACGCGTTGCGGTCGTTGTCCGGCAGGACGATCGCCAGGCGCGAGTCATCGAATCGGCAGACAAGACCGCCCGACGGCGTAATGGCCTTGTTCACGACCTCGGCGAGGCTCTTCATCAATGCATCGGCCATGTGGGGGCCCTGAGACGCGGCCGCGTCGTACTGATCGCAGCGCACCAGTGCGACGGAGAAGATCTTGTCGCCGCTCCGGGCGACTTCGACACCGGCGACAATGTTGCGGCTGAAGACCATCCGTCCCGGCAGGCCAGTGACGCTGTCGAGCACACCGCTGTTGGGGTTCTCTCCCTCGTCCGCGCCGACGGGCAGCGTTAAGGCCGAGAGTTGTGCGGTCGCGCTGGCGACGATCTCGGATGCGTTGGGAACGCTGCCGATGTCGACCTTGAGCAGGTACGCGATCTCACGCGCTCCCTGCGTCACGGCCTTCATGATCTCGTCGGCACGCGCGTTGTTGATCGCGAGCCACTCCTGAGCGCGGGCGTAGAACTTCTTGAGCGCGACAGCGGGCTCGGAGCTCTCCAGCACATCCGCCGCGATGCCGCCCAGAGCGACCGCCTGACAGAGCTTGAGACTCTCCTGCGGGGCGGCGCTCGGACGCTCATGGAACTTGATCGGCATGCACAGTTCGGGCGGGAGCTTCCATCGCTGGGCGAGCATCGCGCCGATGTCCGCGTGGGTCATCTCCAGCTCGGCCAGCTCGAACTTGCTCAACTGCCGGTGGTCGCCCATGGTGCTGGCGATGATCTGGACATAGCTGCGGCCGAGCGTTCGGTGCAGCGCGACCATGCCGATGTCCTGCAGCAGCGCGCCGAGGAACGCTTCTTCCTCCTGCCCGATCCCCGCGGTTCGGGCGACGCACTTGGCGGCGACGCTGGAGACCAGCGACCGACGCCAGTACGACGGATAGTCGAACTCGCGGTCGGCGGTCTCGGCGACGCTGGAGACCAGCGAAAAGCCCAGCGCAAGAGTCTTGACCGCGGAAAGGCCCAGCATCACGATCGCCTGATTGATCGTCGAGCAGGGCTTGCGCAGCGCGTAGAACGAAGAGTTCACCGTGCGCAGGACCTTGCCCGCAAGTGCGGGATCGTTCGAGATGGTTTCGGCGATCGCCTGAATCCGGACGTTCTGATCCTGCGTGAGTTCGAGAACCTTCAGCGCCACCGCGGGGAGGCTCGGGATCCTCTTGCAGGCCAACACACTTTCGACCAGATCTGGGTTCATGGGAATGAGAGCGCGCCGTCGCTTCACCGCTCCGATGATCCATCGGCGCATTCGGCCCCGAACTTCACCCACCCCCCCCTTCCGAGAGGGTGCGGAATGGCTGGAACTTCCCCTCAATCGCCAAGATCGGACGTGCCGCCGCCCCTAGTGGCCCGCGGCGAGGTCCGGAAACACGGTGCGCAGTGTTGGCGGCTCGCGCCCGAGGGTCATGCGGATGATCGACGCGAGGAGGCGATTGGCTCTTGCGATGGTGGCCTTACCGGCATCGAGGATCGCCGGGTCGCTGAGCGCATCGGGGCCATCGTCGATTCGCATCGCCGCGACAGCACGCAGCAACTCCACCGTCGCGGCGCGGACGGGCCAGGTCTGCGCATCTGGCTGAGCGGCCCGCACCAGGCCGCCCAGGGCGGGGCTGTAGTGGTACGTCGCGGCCTTCGGCAACGGCTGCGACGTGGCGGCGCACACGGTCAGTTCCGGGGCATAGCCCGCGCTGGCGATCGCGCGATGCTGAAAGACGAGCAGTTGGGCGGGCGCGCGGGTGTCGTCGGCCACGCCTCGAAGCAGACAGAGCAACGCGTCGTACAGGTCCGGGTGCGGATCGCGATCGAGAACCAGATGCTGAACAAGGTCGGCGCCGTAGCACGCGGCGACATACGCCGAGAGTCTCCGTCGCAGGTGCGGGAACGTTTCGCTGAGGTCCCACTCGGTGAGGAGACCGAGGTCGGCCGAAGGCTTGAGGATGATGCCGGCCTCGCCGCGAGTGAGCAGCTCGACCCCGCCGGAGAAGGGCGCGTTCGGGCGGCGCGAGCCCTTTGCGAGCAGTCGAAGCAGCCCGTGCTGTCGGCTCAGGAGTGTGAGCGTCTGGGAGGTCTCGGACCAGTCCCAGTGACGGATGCAAATGGCCTGATCGAAGACTGGTGGCACGTCGGAGGGTAAACGCGCGCCGCCGACGGGGCGACGTCGGGGAACGGGAGACGTCGGGGAACGGGAGATAGACTGACCCCATGCACTTTGACTTTGTGGACCGCGAACTTGAGCGCAGCCCCAATCACATCCGCACCGTGAAGCTCGTCACGCGTAGCGAGGAGTATCTGCAGGATCACTTCGCGACGTTTCCGGTACTTCCGGGCGTGTTCATGCTCGAGTCGCTCGTGCAGGCGGCGTCGAGGCTTGTGCAGGATCGCGCGGGGGCGCAGCGGCTGGTTCTCGGCGGCGTTCGATCATTGAAGTACGGGCGGTTCGTCCGGCCGGGCGACGCGCTGGTCGTGACGGTCGAACTTGCCAAGGAGCTTGGCGAATGTTCGTGGGAGTTCAAGGGCCAGGGGCTTCGCGTCGAGTCGGGTGCCGGAGCCGCGGTTGATCCGGATGCGGTCGCCGTTTCGGGGCGATTTGTGCTCAGAACATTGCGGGCGTGAAATGGCCGTGCGGGAGCGGTATCATGCCGGCCATTGACCGAACCACGCCGATCGGCGGAGGGTGTCGGGCCGACGCATCACTCAAGGACAGGAAATGCCCATGACTCGTGCAGATATTGAGGCCAAAGTTCGCGGCGTGCTGGTCGACGCGTTGGCGGTCGACGATGAGGACGTGACGCTCAAGGCGTCGTTGGTGCGCGACCTCGGCGCCGAGTCGATCGACTTTCTTGACATAGTCTTCAAGCTTGAGCAGGCCTTCGGGTTCAAGATCGGCGAGGGGGAGTTGTTTCCCAACAGTTTCGCCCAGGATCCGAAGTTCGTCAGCGCGGGCAAGGTGACGGGTGATGGCGTCGCGTTTCTCAAGCAGCGCATGCCGAAGCTGGACCTCTCGAGCTTTGAGAAGGACCCGAGCGTGAGCAAGGTTCCAGGGCTGTTCACGGTCGAGATGATCGTGGACTTTGTCGAGAAGAAGCTCGGCACGCACTGAGCTGTCGGCTGATCGCGGAGCGCGGGCATGCGATGGATGTGGATCGACCGGGTGATCGAGCTTGTGCCGCGGACGCGGCTGGTGGCGATCAAGAACGTCAGTCTGGCCGAGGAGCACCTGCACGACCACTTCGCGGCTGATATCGGTCGCGGGCTGCCCGCAACGCCCGTGATGCCGGCGTCGCTGGTCGTCGAGGGGCTCGCGCAGACCGGCGGCATTCTCGTCGGCCACGCAAGCGGGTTTGCGTACAACGTCGTGCTTGCCAAGGTCGGCAAGTTCGAACTGACGCGCGACGTGTTTCCCGGCGCAACGCTGCGATACACCGCGACGGCCGAGCGCTTCGACGATGCGGGGGCGAGCATCCGAGGCGAAGTCGCGATGCTCGATCACGCCCGCGCGGCCGAGGGATTCGTGACCATCGGCTCGATCGAACTGATCTTCAGCCACCTCAACAACAGCATGGTCGCGGGTGCGGGGCTGGAGAACCTCCCCGCTCACAACTTTGTCTTCGGCGAGAGCTTCAAGAGCCTGCTTCGCAACAGCGGCTTCGGCGAAGCCTGATCGTGCCGGACCGTCGGTCAGACGCTCGGCGGGGCGGGGTGCTCCGCGGGCGAGAGGGCTTCGCTGGCGACACGCTCGAACAGGCCCATCGGCGCGGGCCTCTGCGTCCACGCCCGGAACTGCTCCGCGGCCTGACCTAGGAACATCGCGACGCCGTCGAGGGTCGGCAGGCCAAGGTCCGATGCGGCCGCGATCAGCGGTGTACGCCGGGGGCGATAGACCGCGTCGGCGATGAGCGGCTTGACGGCGAGCGCGGCCAGAGACCGCAGAACGTCCGACGCGAGCGGCGCTCGGTCGGGATCGGGGCCGCCGGTCATGCCGACGGGCGTGCAGTTAACGACGGCCATCGGCGAGAGGTCGGCCAGAGCGTCAGCGGTTGAAGCGGCGCTCTCGAGGCCCAGAACGCGGAGTTCGCTGACAAGCGCGAGTGACTTCTCCGCCGTGCGCGACACGAAGACGGGCTTGGCGCCGGCGTCCGCGAGCGCGACGGCGAGGGAGCGGCTGGTGCCGCCGGTGCCCAGGAGGGCGATGAGTCGCCCCTTGACACTCCCGACGCGTTGCTCGATCGCGGCGATGGCGGCGGGGCCGTCGGTGTTGAGGACCTCCAATCGCGCGGGCCGGCCGCGGGTGTCGTGGCGAATGACCAGCGTGTTGGCCGCGCCGCAGAGGTCGGAGAGGCGGTCGAGGTGCCAGGTGCGGTGCTCGTCGTGGCCGCTGTCGGCTTTGCCGTCGGCGGCGTCGAGTTCGAGTTGGCGCTGCTCGCGGGCCAGGCGCACGAGGTGTTCCTTGTGCGGGATCGTGACCGAGCAGCCGGAAAAGTCGAGCGTCGCGTGGTCGATCAGGGCCAGGAGTGTGGCCTTGAAGTGCTCGTACTCCGGCGGCACCGGCAGCGGGAGGTACACCGCATCGAAGCCGACGGCCTC
The DNA here is from genome assembly GCA_021297895.1 of Phycisphaeraceae bacterium. Taxonomy (GTDB): domain Bacteria; phylum Planctomycetota; class Phycisphaerae; order Phycisphaerales; family UBA1924; genus JAJTHN01. Next base: position 16,950 of record JAJTHN010000058.1, read on the forward strand.
GAATCCGGCGTTGTGGACGCATGGCGAGATCGAATGCTCGACCGGATACCCCACGACGCCCAGAACGCGCGTGCTCTCACGGATGCTGCGGAAGCGATAGAGATTCAGCAGTTCGGAGATGATCGGCTGGCCCGGTGCGGTGGCCGAGTCGCGGCGGAGAGAGGCGAAGGTCAGGAACGCGTCGTACTTCGGCGCAAGGACACGCGAGAGCAGGCCGAAAGGCCCCATACCCAGCGCGATGGCACGCTTGCCCGGCGCATCGGCATCGGCCTCGTCCGGCGGCGGGGAGTCGATCGGGGGCGGGGGCATGACACCATCGCGGACCTCGCGCAGAATGTCGAGAAGTTCGAGATTGTCGCGGAGCGATCGGGCGCGATAGGCGATCTTGACCACGCGGGCGGCGGGCTGGCTGAGCATCTGCTCGAGTTGCCGAATCAGGTCGCTGGGCCGGGAGACGAAGTCGTGCGTGGAGAGGATCAGTTCGGTCGACAGTTCGCGAACCTGGCGCGGATGGTCGACGGCGAGGTTGACCTTCTGCTTGAGATTCTCGGATCGGCCGTAGGCCGAAAGTTCAACGTCGATGTATCGCGGCGGCTTTCGGCCTTCGCTCGCGGCGGTGCCGAGGCGCTCGAAGAGCGCGACTCGGGCCGAGTCCCCGCCTCGGTAGTGGCCACCTTCGAGAACCGGTCGGCAGGTGACGATGCAGTCGAGCGGGCACTGTTCGACCAGCGAGAGAATGGCCAGAAGTTCGTCCTCGCTGTCGGGGCCTTCGTTCCCGGAGAAGAACGGGTCGATGCGGAACTCGATGATGTCGGCACCCGCGTCGCGTGCCTCCACCGCGTCGCGGAGTGCGGCGGCTGGGTCATCGACGAGGATCGGCACGCAGAGCAGGGTGGCCATCGGATTCGAGGATACGCCGCGTGCGGGCGTGGTCAGACCGAAGGGGGAGGCGGTGAAGAATCGGACGGTGACGACGGCGACGGCACGGCGGCTGCGGCTGCGGGCGCCGTCGATGCCGCGGCGGACCATGGCCATCGGAGGTACGTGACGCTGCGGAGGACTGCCTCGAGCGGGCCGACGGCGAACACACGCGTCCAGATGCCCGCGAAGACGAGAAGCCCACCGAAGATCAGGAGGACGAGCACGAATCTCTCCGCCCAGGTCGTCTGCCCGAACATCCCCAGCCCCCAGTGCGCCATAAACACGGACATGCACAGCGTGCTGGCGAGGTAGCCCGTCAGGCCGATACGGCCGAGTCGCGCGAACGCGTCGATGACGATCGCGGCGGGGGACGAAGCGTTGCCGACTTGCTGACAGAGCCGGATGACCAGCGAGAGATACATCAGGCTCATCAGCGGACCTCCGGCGGATGCCAGGGCGAATGAGGTCGCCTCCGCGATGCCCGGCGCGACGCTCGGCCAGGCACTGGCCTGAATCGAAACGGACGCGATGCTCATGGGCAATCCGACGAACGCGCCGGCGGCGATGAACCGACCGGTCCAGCGAGCCGTGGCCTCTCGCTGCGCCTCGGTGTCGACGGCTCCGATTTTCGCTTTGACCATCGCCGTGCCGACGCAGAAGCACGCCAGAATGAGCGGCGCCATCGCCAGAACGATGAACGGCGCGGTGAGCATGTACTGGACCATACGGACGAGCGCGGCCTGCCAAAACGGCCCGGTGCCGAGAATGGCCACCTCAAGCTCCGAAAGCCGCGGGTCGGCCATGCTCAGCGGGCTGGTCAGAACCTCCACCCACTGCAGGAACAGCGGCGCGTCCGTGTCGATCTTCACCGGCTCGGCGGTACCGCCGCCAATCTGCATCAACAGGCCGACCGGCAGGCTTATCGCGATCGTCAGCAGGTACAGCGCCAGCGCGGACCATGCCAGCAGACGTGGTGAGAGGCTGACCATGAGAAACATCGCGATGCCGATGATCGCGTACACGAGCAGGATGTCGCCGTACCAGAGCAGCGCGACGTGCAGGAAGCCGAGCGTCGCAAGGCCGGCGAGCCGGCGTGCGTACGCCGCGGCGAAACTCCGGCCGCTGCGCTGCGCACTGAGGAACATCATGGCCAGGCCCATGCCAAATAGCAGCGAGAAGAGCGGGAAGAACTTGCCTGTGCAGAATGTCGCCGTGAAGGCCCAGACGGCCACACTAATCGGCCCCTCGGAGGAAGGCACTGTGTTGTTGACCGATTCCATGAGCGGCATGCCCATGAACGCGGCGTTGACGAAGAAGATGCCGAGCAAGGCAAGCCCGCGCGTGGCATCCATCGCGAGGATTCGGGGCGAACCTCCGACGGTGCTCTCTGGCAGGGATCGGCCGATGGTCATGGCGGTTGCTTCCTTGAGCGAGCGCCGCATCATCGCACGCGACGCGGGCGTGAGGATACACGAAATCAGACGCGCGGGCGATGCTCGGTGAGACCGAGCGCATCAATCGCCGCCCTCGCCGCGGCGACTCCGGCAAGGTAACCAGAGGCCCAGGCCCACTGGAAGTTAAATCCTCCGATGCGCCCGTCGACATCGCAGATCTCGCCGATGATGTGCAATCCGGGGGTTACTCGGCTGGCCATGGAATCAAGGCGGAGTTCGCTCAGCGGCACGCCCCCGGCGGTGACCTCCGCGAACGTATAGCCGCGCGAGCCCGTGGCGGGGAGTTCGAGCGCACAAATCGCGGTGGCGAGCGCTCGGCGGGCGGTGCGTGAGAGATTCGCGCCGGTGCTGGCCGGATCGATGCCCGCGTGCGCACAGGCCGCGCGGACCAGACGCTCCGGCAGGGCCGTTGCGGGGCGGTCGAAGACCCGGAGCATGGTCATCGAACGCGCTTCGACGAGGGCTGCATCGAGCGACTCGACGTTCATCGCGGGCAGAAAGTTCATCACGAGCCTGCAGGCCGGATCGGCATTGGCCTGCTCGAGCCAATACCTGCTGATGTCCAGCGGCCCCGGGCCGCTGAGGCCGAAGTGTGTCAGCAGTGTGGAGTTGGTGAACGAAACGAGCTTCTTGCCCGAGCCGGAGAGCAGGGTGAGGCTCGCCGGGAGCGTGACGCCGGAGAGCTCGCGCAGGAAGCACGCGGGGTCGAGCGTGATCGGTACGAGCGCCGGCGTAACGAGCGGCGTGATCGTGTGCCCGAGGCCTCGGGCGAAGGCGTACCCCGCACCGTCGCTCCCGGACTTGGGCAGGGCCATGCCACCGGTGGCCAGTATCAGCGTGCGAGCCTGCAGCGGCGGATGGCCCGAGTCGGGCGCGGCGTGAATCAGGAACCGCGGCGCGTTGCCATCGGTCGACGGCTCGCCCGATTCGCCAAGCCGTTCGATGCGATGCACGCGCCAGGGATGGCGAAGCTCGGCGTGTACGCGGCTGCATTCGGCCAGCAACGCGTCGAGCACGGTGTGCGCATCGTCGGTCGTGGGAAAGAGTTTGCCGGTTTCCTCGCGCTTGAGTTGCACGCCGAGTTCCGCGAAGAACTCGACGGTCCGCGCGACCGGGAAGGCCCGAAGCACGTTGCGGATCGCGTTGCGCGAGGAGCCGGCGTACGCGGACTCGTCGACCGCGTGATGGGTGACGTTGCAGCGCCCGCCGCCGGCGACGAGGATCTTCGCCCCGAGCTTGCGGGCACCATCGAGCGCGATGATTCGCGGGTGTCGCGACGCTGATTCGCTCGCGCCGCTCAGGCCGAGTTGGCGGAGCGTTCGACCCGCCCAGATCGCCGCGAAGAGCCCCGCGGCCCCAGCGCCGACGATCGCGATGTCGGCCACCTGCTCCACACTTTCGCGCTGCGCGGGTTGCACGCGTCGAGCGTAGCAACACCGCGTGCGATACGCTGAGGCATGGCCCGGAAGGGGACATTGAGGCTGTTTGTGGCGATCTTCCCGCCGGCGCAGGTCGCAGAAGCGCTCGTGCGGACGCTCGATGCGTTCACGGTCCCGAGGGCATCCGAGGGATGGCCCCCGTTGCCAACGCATCGGGCGGTCGACGCTTCGAAGGTGCACCTGACGCTGGTGTTCATCGGTGAATCGCCCGCGAAGGAACTCAGGACCATCGGCGAGTCGGTCGAACGCTCGTGTGCGGGACTTGGTGGGTTTGTGCTCACGCCGACGGCGCTGGTGACGATACCGCCTGATGTGCCGCGTTCGCCCCCGGCGCTGATCGCCGCGACGACGGACGCTCCGCCCGCACTGCTGGAGATCCAGCGTCGGCTGGCGATACGGCTTGCGCGTCCACGCAAGCCCGGGCGCGTGGAGCACTTCCTGCCGCACCTGACGCTGTGCCGATTCCCGGTCGGCACCCGCGGCGGGCCGTGGCAGCGGACGCTCAGCGGCACGGAGCAGGCGGAGACGACGTTTTCGGTCAGCCGCGTGGACCTCGTGGCCAGCGTGCTGACGCAGGCAGGGGCGGTGTACGAGGTCGTGGGCGGCGCGAGGCTCGGATGAGCGCCGAGCCACGGACCGTGCAGCACGCTTTGCGAGCGAGCGCGAACATCGAGCCCACCATCACAAGGTGTTCCGCGCCGCCGCGTTCAACCCGATGCGCTAAAGGTTCACCACCTGGTTCTGCCGGGGACGCTGGCCAGCCCGCTCAATAGTGCGGCGTCGGGGCGCGGAAACTGTTGATGTCGATCGAGCGGAAGTACTCGATCGTGCGCTTCAGGCCCTCGCGCAGCGGCACCTTGGGCTCCCAGTTGAGGTGCTTCTTGGCGAGCGTGATGTCCGGGCGGCGGCGGCTGGGGTCATCCGGCGTCGGCGGAAGGAACCGCATCTCGCTTTTGCTGCCGGTGAGCTCGATGACCATTTCGCCGAGTTGGCGAATGGTGAACTCGCCGGGGTTGCCGATGTTCACGGGGCCGATGAAGTCGTCCGGCCCGTTCATGAGCGCCATCATGCCGTCGAGCAGGTCATCGACGTAGCAGAACGAGCGCGTCTGCTGGCCATCGCCGAAACAGTCGATCGGCGTGCCCGCCAGAGCCTTGCGGATGAAGTTCGACACCACGCGCCCATCGAACGGGTGCATGCGCGGCCCGTAGGTGTTGAAGATCCGCATCACGCGGATGTTGAGCTTGTTGCTGCGGTGGTAGTCAAAGAACAGCGTCTCGGCAGCCCGCTTGCCCTCGTCGTAGCACGCACGCGGGCCGATGGGGTTCACGCTGCCCTTGTAGGACTCGGGCTGCGGATGAACCTCGGGATCGCCGTACACCTCGCTGGTGCTGGCCTGCAGAACCTTGGCCCTGCATCGCTTGGCCATGCCCAGGATGTTGATCGCCCCGATGACGCTCGTCTTCATCGTCTTGATCGGGTTGTACTGATAGTGACCGGGCGCGGCGGGGCAGGCGAGGTTGTAGATCTCGTCGACCTCCAGCCAGATCGGGTGCGTCACATCGTGCCGGATGAACTCGAAGTTCGGTCGTTCCAGAAGGTGGTTGATGTTCGACTTCTGGCTCGTGAAGAGATTGTCCAGGCAGATCACATCGTGACCTTGCTTGACGAGCCGGTCGCAAAGATGCGAGCCAAGAAACCCGGCGCCGCCGGTAACCAGAATCCGCTTGATCGACGTGGGCACGAAGTGAACTCCAGACTGGCGAGAAGTACCACAGTGCGACGGCTCGTGCGCAGAACGCGGCGTGAGTCGAGCCGAAGCCAGGGCCTCAAGCGTACACCCGATCCGACGGGTGAATCGCCGAGGGGAGAATCGGCATTCTCGAGCCACAAGTCTCGGTCTTTGCGGCCGCGGCGGACTTGCCGATGGGGCACGCGGGGTTACTGGACCTGCCGGGCCGTGCTCAGTTGCGGGCCGGAATCGTCAGCACCGTTCCGGGCTTGAGCCGAGCCGGGTCGCGGATGGTGTCGCGGTTGGCCTCGAAAATGCGCTCCCACAAGGCGGAACGGCCGTAGAGCCGCTGCGAGATCGTCGAGAGCGTGTCGCCATCTCGAACAGTGTAGGTCTGGGCACCGGCGGGCGGGGAGTCGTTCGCCGCCTCGGCGCGTTCGGATCCCGCATCGGGACCGGCGATGGGCCTCTGGACCGTGACCACCTTGCCCTCGATGTTCTTCGGGTCCTCGGGAATCTTCAGGACCGTTCGACCGGCGATCAGGCGAGCAGGATTCGCCAGCGGATTGGCCTCAAGGATCGAGTCCGCCGTCAGCCCGGGCACACGCGAACGCAGCCGGCGGGCGATGACCTGAACACTCACATCGCCCTGCTGCACGGTGTAGTTGAAGAAGCGCGGCGGGATCACGACGCGGACGGGCTCGGTGCGGGCGGGGGTCTGCGCGGGGCGCTCGCCCGATGCCGAAGCGTCGGGACGCGTGGGCTGAGGGGTCAGCGGCTGCGTCGGCGGCTGAGCCGCCCGGACCGGCTGCGAGGGGACGACATCTTCAGCGAGGCGCGGGCGATCGCCAAAGGTGATCGGCGCAGCCAGCGGTGTGCCCGGTCCGGCCGTTCGACCGACGCCACCCGCCTGACCAAGGGGCCACAGCCAGAACGTCACACCCCACGCGGCGAGCGCGAGCGCGAAAAGCCCGACGACCTTGCTGGGGTTTCTGGTCACACGATTCTCCTGCGCACGGCCGCCGGCGGCGCGATCACTTTCGCGTCGATAGTTCGCGTATCGCATAGAAGTCTATCGCCTCAGCGCGAAGCACGCTGCACCGCAAAGGGCGGACGCGGGTATGCCCAAGACGCGATGAGGCGTTACAGATGGACAAGCGCAGCAGTTGCGCGACAGAGCCTTGCGCAGGGCTGCTTGGAGGGTCAACCACGCGAATCCCCCGCGGAGTGATCGAACGCCGGGGCGAATCTCGCCGAAGCTAGAGTTCGGATGCAGATTGCCTCGACGCGACCGCCGCGCCGCCAATGCGCATGAATCGACGAACGCGAAGCCCGCCCATGCCGTCAAACTTCAGTTTTGCGAACAATCCGTTGTCGTGGGCACTCCCGCTGGGCCGCGTGGCGGGGATCACCGTGCGCGTGCACGTCATTTACCTGATCTGGATCGCGATCGAGCTGGCAACATCGGGCGCGGGGGGGGCGGGCTGGACGGGGTTTCAGAACAAGGCGATCGCGCTGTCGGCACTGTTCGTGCTCGTGCTGCTGCACGAATTCGGGCACTGCTTTGCCTGTCGTCGCGTCGGGGGTGAGGCGGACGACATCTTGATGTGGCCCCTCGGCGGACTGGCCTCGTGCAGGCCGCCGCACAACTGGCGCGCGAGTCTGATCACGACGCTGGGCGGGCCGGGCGTGAACGCGGTGCTGGCACCGCTCTTTGGCGCGGCGGTGATCCTGCTGGGCGTTCCCGCGACGACGCTGCTGTTCAACCCGTTTCTGCCGGGTGCCGCGGCGAACGTGGCGTTTATCGAGGGCGGGTGGGCCGGGTACACGCTCTGGTGGATTTACTGCACGAACTTGTACCTCTTTGCCTTCAACATGTTCCTGCCCATGTTCCCGATGGACGCCGGGCGTGTGCTGCAGGAGGTGCTCTGGTCACGGCTGGGGTACAAGCGGTCGATGGAAATCGCTACAACCGTGGGTCTGCTCTTTGCGATCGCGGTCGGCGTCTGGGGCCTGGTCTCCGGCGCGGGCGTGCTGGTCGGCATCGCGCTGTTCGCGGGCATCACCTGCTGGCAGGAGAAGCAGCGGCTGGCCTGGACCACCGCCGCGAATCCATGGACCGGCAACACGGACGAGGAAGAGCCGTGGCGTCGCTCACTGAAACTCGACGACGGCGATGATGATCTGCCGCAGCGCGGCCCGAGCAAGAAGGAACTGCGGCGTCGGCTGGAGGAGCAAGCGAGCGCCAAGGCCCACGCGGAAGAGTTGGACAGGATCCTCCAGAAGATCTCCCGCGACGGCATGGGCAGCCTGACACGTGCCGAGCGGAAGTTCCTCGAGGCCGACACGACACGCCGGCGCGTGCAGTGATCCGATCCGACGCGGCCTGATGCTGATACGCTCATTGATCGATTCCGAACAATCGGAGTCGCCGTGACGAACGTCTCACGGACAACCAAGCGACCAATCCGAGTCACCTCCGACATGGGTCTTGCCGATCGACCGTACATGAAGTCCACACCCGCGAGAACCGGCTCTCTGCTGCCCGGCGCCGGCTCGCCCAGAGCGTGGTCGTTCAACACGTGGCTCATCATCGTCAATGTTGCGGTGTTCATCATCGCGGTCGTGCTGCAGGCTCGCGGTGCGGGGCTGCGGGCTGTGCCGGTGGAGGTGATATGGGTCGATGGCATCTCCGCCGCGGATCAGGCGCGGGCCGTGCCGCTCGACAATGACGCTGCGATTCCGGGAACAAACGGTTTGCGACAGCGGTCGCTCGGTGTGCCGCAGACCGATCCGTCCGGACGCGAGATCGTCACGCCGCAGGGCGTGCTGATGCGCGAGGTGGGCGTGCAGCGGTTTTTGATCATGGACTGGCTCAACGCCTGGGGGCACTTCTCCACGTCGCTGGGATTCGCGGGGATGGAGGTCTGGCGCTTTGTCACGTTCCAGTTCCTGCACGCGAGCCTGATGCACCTGGCGCTGAACATGTTCGGCCTCTGGCTCTTTGGCGGGCTGGTCGAGTCGATCCTCGGCGCCCGGCGATACGCGGCGTTCTATCTGGTCTGCGGGGTGTTCGGGGCGGTGCTGTATCTGCTGCTGAACCTGACGGGAAACGTGCTCGTGCACGGGCTGGGCATGACCGCGTTCAAGGTTCCTTTCCTGCTCTTTGACTCCCCCACCACACCGCTGGTCGGCGCGAGCGCGGGGATCTTCGGCGTGATCGTCGCCGCCGCTTACCTCGCGCCCAACGACATCGTGTACATCCTCGCGGCGATCCCCGTACGTATCCGCACGCTGGCCATCGGGCTGTTTTTCCTGGCCATCGCCAGTCTGTATCTGGGGACATCCAACGCCGGAGGCGAGGCGGCCCACATCGGCGGAGCGGTCGCGGGCTACTTCTTCATACGCCGGATGCACCTGCTGCGGGACTTCTTCGACGTCTTCAGCGACTCGCGCAACACCGATGATCTGCCGCCGCGTACCGCGCCGGCGGGGCGGTCGCTCGGCCAGCGACTGACCGCGCCGCTCGCGGGCGGGCCGTCGCCCGCGGAACTCGATCGGATTCTCGCGAAGATCCGCACGTCCGGGCTTGAGAGCCTCACGCCCGCCGAACGCGTGGCGTTGGCACGCGACACCGAGGCCCGACGCCGCGGCGAAGGATCGAGCACGCACAGCACCGCCCGCGGCCCGGACAAGCCGTCGACGCCGACACCGCCACCCGCGGGGCCCTCGGCATGAGCCATGCAGTTTCGCTCTCGATCCTCGCGCGGTCGCAGCGCTTCAACGCCCGCCTTGGCAGGGTTCGAACTCCCCATGGCGAGTTCGACACGCCGGCGTTCATGCCCGTAGGCACACGCGCGAGCGTCAAGGGTGTCCTGCCGTCGCAACTGGCCAATCTCGGCGCGCAGGTGTGCCTGGCGAACACGTACCACCTGCTTCTGCGACCGGGCTCGGAACTGGTCCAGAAGATGGGCGGGCTGCACGCGTTCATGAATTGGAACCGGCCGATCCTGACGGATTCCGGCGGGTATCAGGCCTATTCGATGGCCGATATCAACAAGGTCACCGACGACGGCGTCTCGTTCCGCTCGATCCTCGACGGCGCGATGATCCATCTCTCGCCCGAGCGCGCGATCACGGTGCAGAACGAGCTCGGCGCGGACATCATCATGGCCTTCGACGATTGCCCGCCCAGCGCGCCCGATGCCGATGCCGATGCGCCGGCGATTGATCCGGGCTCAGCACTGGCCAACGACCCTCGACTCTCTCGTGTGCTTTCTCGCGACAAGGTCAAGGGGCAGGCCGATCACGCCAAACGCCTGCGCGAAGCCTGCGAGCGTTCGATCCGCTGGCTCCATCGCTGCAAGGCCGCTCATGCCCGATCGCACGATCAGGCGCTCTTCGGCATCGTTCAGGGCGGCACCGATCTGCAGCAAAGGACCTGGAGCGCCGAGCACACGTGCGCGATCGACCTGCCCGGCTATGCCATCGGCGGCGTTGCGGTCGGCGAGACCTCCGACGACATCGCTCGCGTCGTGCGTCACACGGCGCCGCTGCTGCCGGATGCAAAGCCGCGCTACCTCATGGGCGTCGGCTACGAGCGCGACCTGCTCGCCTCTGTGCTCTCCGGCGTCGACATGTTCGACTGCGTGTTGCCGACGCGCAACGGACGAAACGCCAACGCCTTCACCAGCACCGGCCAAATCCGCCTGCGCAACGCCAAGTACGCGCTCGACCAGTCGCCCATCGAGCCGGGCTGCGACTGCATCGCCTGCGCCGGCGATCCAGCCGGCCCCGAGCCCCGCCCGTTCACCCGCGGCTACCTCCGGCACCTCTTCCTCACCGGCGAGATGCTCGGCCCGATGCTCGTCACGCTCCACAACCTGCGGCACTTCCAGCGCTTCATGCGCGATGTTCGAGGCTCCATCGCCGGCGACGACTGGGACTCGCTGCTGACACGCTGGCCGGTCGCTCGACCCGGCTACGACGCCGTTCGCGGTTGATCTGATTGGCCGCACCAAACCCAAACACATGCCGCACGCAGGTCCGCAACCGCGGCGCCTCTCGAACTGATCATGGCCATCGCCGAACCCCCGCGTGATTCCCGCGCAGATGCCTAATATCCCGACTCTTCACACATCGGCCATCGTGCCGATGCGATCGGGAGGCCCACCTCGCACCCGCGGCGTTGCGCCGGCCCAGTCGAAACCCAGTCCGCACTGCAGAGCACACCCACATGAACTCCTTTGAATTGACGTCCTGGACGCTCGCCCAAGCCGCCCCCGAAGTCGTGGGCGTTCCCGCCGCGACCGCCCCTGCCCCCGCCGTCGTTGCTCCTGCCGCGACCGCAGCGGCGCCGGTGACGACGACCGCTCAGTCCGGCACCGCCGGGGCTGAAGGCACCCCGCTGCCGATGCCGGCGGCGCAACAGGGCAACCCCCTCACGTTCCTGCTGATCATCAGCCTCGCGTTTGTCGCGATGATCGTGATCAGCTCTCTCGCCGGCCGCAAGGAGCGCAAGGCACGAGCAAAGATGCTCGCGGAACTCGGTCGACGCGACCGCGTGCAGACAGTTGGCGGCGTGATCGGCGAGATCGTGGAGGTCACGGATTCAGAGATCACGCTCATCGTCGACGAGCACACCAAGACGCGCATCCGCTTTGCCAAGTCCGCCGTGCAGCAGGTGCTCCGTTCAGAGTCGGGCGGCGCTTCGAGCAGCATCGAGCCCAAGAACGATGCCCGCGTGAAGTCGTAAGCCCCTCATCCCGAGACACCTCGACCGTCCTGCGGCGTTACGCCTCATTCCCCGATTGATCTCGCCCCGACTCATCGCACCGCCCGATCGCGGCGAGCCTCAGCGAAGACGACCCATGCGACACCTTCTGCGAAACACGTTCATCACCATCTTCGTGATCCTTTGGGCGATCTACATGATCGTCCCGCCGGCGGACACCCTCCGTCGCGGCAAGGACCTCGCCGGCGGCGTGTCGCTGACGTATCAGGTCGAAATCGGCCAGGGCGATACGGGCGACACGCTCGGAACGGTCGTCGAGTTGCTCAAGCAGCGCGTCGACCCCAATGGCGTGCTGGATATCGAGATGAACCCTATCGGGGGCAACCGCATCGAAATCACGATGCCGCTGGCCTCGCCCGAACTGGTGCAGCGTCGCCAGGAGTTTGAAGCCAAGCTCGAGGCGCTCGTGGCGGGGTCGGTCAAGCCCGAGCAACTCGACGAGATGATGTCGCGCCCCGCCGCGGATCGCCAGCGCAATCTCGATTCGCTCGCGGCGGGCAACGCCGAGCGTTCCGCGCTGCTGGCCCGAGCGGCCGCGGCGTTCGATGCCAAGACGGCCGCCCAAGCCGAGTTCCGCGATCGCCGTTCCGCGCTCGAGCAGTCGTTCGAGCAGGCCACCGAGGCCCTGCGCCTGGCTCTGGTCGCAAACCAGGGTGAAGAAGCTCTCAAGCCCCTTCGCGATGCCGTGACGGCCGCGAACGACGCGATCATCGATGCATCGCGAAAGGCCGCCCTCGCTTCGATCGACTACGAGAAGGTCCGGGGCGAGGTGGTGGCCAAGAGCATCACAGGTCCGGAAATCCGGCGAGTCCTGGAGTTGCCCACGCGGCGTCCGAAGCTCGTCGATGCCTCGGGCAAACGGATGGAAGGAAAGAGCCCGCGAGATCGCGGCATCGAGCGACTGCTCGCGGCCCATCCGGCGGTTGAGAAAGAGCTGCTCGCGCTGGTCGGCGATTGGGACCAGTACCAGAGCCAGCGTCGCACGCTCGACGATCCGGGTGACCTCAAGCGCATCCTGCGCGGCGCCGGTGTGCTGAACTTCCGCATCGGTGTGCGTCCGGGCGACCTGACGGAGGAAGCATCGCTCCGCGAACAACTGCGCCAGCGCGGCCCGCGAGCGGTGCGGTTCGATCAGGCACGCTGGTTCCGCCTGCACAAGGAGGAAGGTTGGTACGAGGACGGCGATGACGCCTCCTATCGCAACCTCCGGGAGAACACCGCGGCGCACTTTGCCCAGCGGTACCAGCTCGTCGCCGAGCAGTACGACGGTCAGATCTACATGCTGCTCTGGGATGTTCCGGGCAAGCGTCTGACGCAGAGCGAGGGATCGTGGTCGGTCGAGCGGGCGTTCCCCCAGCCGGATCAGTTGGGTCGGCCGGGCATCGGCTTCCAGATGAACGGGCCAGGCTCAGTGCTCATGGGCAACCTGACGGGCCAGAACATCCGCGGCGCGATGGCGGTGCTGCTGGATGATCAGGTCTACACCGCCCCGACGGTTCAGAGCGCGATCTCCAGCCGCGGCGAGATCACCGGCTCGTTCACGCAGGCCGAGGTGAGCAACATCGTCCGCACGCTGAACGCCGGCGCGATGGCCGCGAAGCTCTCGCCCGAGCCGATCAGCGAAACGACCATCGGTCCCGAGCTCGGCCTGGACAACCTCCAGCGCGGGCTTATCGCTACCGGCGTCGCGTTCGTCGCGGTCGCGGTGTTCATGGTTGTGTACTACTTCTTCGGCGGGCTCATCGCCGTCGTCGCGCTCATCGCCAACGGCCTGCTCATCCTCGCGCTGATGAGCCTGAACAAGGCCGCGTTCACGCTGCCCGGCATCGCCGGCATCGTGCTGACCTTCGGCATGGCCGTGGACGCCAACGTGCTGATCTTCGAGCGACTGCGCGAAGAGATCCTCCGCGGCAACGACCTGCGAACCGCGGTTCGTCTGGCGTACTCCAAGGCCCTCAGCGCCATCATCGACGGCAACATCACCAACCTGATCGTCTGCGTCGTGCTGGCCTTCACCGGAACACAGGAGATCCGCGGCTTTGCGATCACGATGTCGATCGGTGTGGTGACGACGCTGTTTGCCCAGCTGTTCATCACCCGCGTGATCTACACCTTCTTTGTCGAGAAGCTCCACTTCCGCAACCTGGGCAACATGCTGCCGCTGGCGTTGCCCGGCCTGCAGCGGGCCATCACGCCCAACTTCGACTGGATGAAGTTCCGGTTCGTCGCCTATGCGTTCTCGATCATCCTGACGCTCTCCCTGCTGGGTCTGATCTCCTATCAGGGTCGCGACATGCTCGATACGGAGTTCCGAGGCGGCACGCGGATCACGCTCGACCTTCGCAACCCCGACACCAAGCAGCCTCTGACGATGACCCGCGCCGAGGTTCAGGAGAAGGTCACATCGCTTGCGGACGGTCCCCTGTCCGAACTCAAGCAGGCGACCGTGCTTGCCGTGAATCCGGAGGCGGACCAGGTCACGTCGAGCACCTTCACCATCAAGACGACGATCACCGACACCGAGACGCTCTCGGCGGCTCTGAGCCGGGCATTCGCGGGCAAGCTCATCCAGGAGCAGTCGCTGACATTCAAGGGGTCGGACGCGACCACCGGCCGCGCTGCACCGATCCGCCCGATCCTCTCACGCACCCTGGGCGAGAGCATCGACCGTCCCGGCATCCGCACGGATGTGCGCGACTTCGAGGGCGGGCTCGCCGTCGTGCTCGAGGACATCGGGCCCACGCCGCCTCCGCTCGACCAGATCCGCGACCGGCTCCTGCGGATGCGGAGCGAGCCTCAGTTCTTGGCAACCGCAAACACGCGTGCGTTCCGCGTCGAACTTCTCGACGGCACGCCCGAGGCGGCTCGCTCGGTGGCGATTCTGGTTGCCGATCCGATCGCGGACTACCGCACGGATCAGCTGCGCTGGCAGGGCGAACTGCGCGATCAGGAATGGAAGATCACCCGTGAAGCTCTGCTACGCGCCAGCACGCTGCCCGGCGTCGAAAAGTTCGACGCATCGGTCGCACGCACGTTCACCGCTCAGGCGATCATCGCGGTGGTGATCTCGGTCCTGCTGGTCGTGATCTACGTCTGGGTGCGCTTCGCCAGTTTCCGATACTCCGCCGCGTGTATCGTTTCCACGTTGCATGACTGCATCGTCGCCGTCGGCTTTATCGCCGTGGCGGAGGTGTTCTTCGCCGCCGCGCCGACCACGGCGTCGGCGATGGGCATCCTTCCCTTTAAGATCGACCTGAACGTCATCGCCGCGGTGCTGACGATCCTGGGCTACTCGCTCAACGACACGATCGTCATCCTCGATCGCATCCGCGAGAATCGCGGCAAGCTCCCGGGGGCCACGCGGCAAATCATCAACACCTCGATCAACCAGACCTTCAGCCGGACGCTCATGACCGGCGGCTCGGTCATCGCCGCGACGTTCGTGCTCTACTTCCTCGGCGGAGAGGCGCTGCGGTCGTTCAGCTACTGCTTCATCGTCGGCGTGCTCACGGGGACCTACTCATCGGTCGCCATCGGCGCGCCGCTGGTGTGGAGCAGGAACCTCGACCCGACGATCAATCCGGAAACCTCATCGCCTCTTCAGAGCCGCGGGCTCTCGACGACCTGACGCAGCGGGCAAGTTGACCGCAGTCAGGTCGATCGGCGCATCGCACGATCACGCGGCGAGCCACACGGTCTCGCTCGGCGCGGTCCGCAGCGCCGCGACGAGTGTGACATCATCGGCCTGATGCAGCGAGCCACGCTGTCGATCCATCCGGGATTCAAGGTCCGCGAGCCTCGCGTTCACGTCGGGCTCGGCACCGAGCATGACTTCGCCCAGAATTCCGCCGACGAGCGTCGCGTCGCTCACACCCATCACGCGCTCGAGACCGTCGGTGTGAAGAAGGAGGGACTGTCCGATGTCCATGCGCGCGAGCGTCTCGGTGTACGTGACCCGCTCGTCGACGCCCAGCGGCAGGCCGCCCTCGCGGATCAGCCGCGCTACGCCGCCGTCTCCCGTTGCGCCGCTGCCTTCACCGGCGCCAGCGATGACCGCGGGCGGGCTGCCGGCCTGAGCGAGCCGAACGCGGCCGTCGCGCGTGTCGATGATCGCGTACGCCGCGGTCACCATCGTGCACAGTTCGCCGCGGCGATCCATGAACAAACGGTTCAGCCGCGTGAGCGCCTCGCCCGGCGGTACAACGCGGTACCCGCGAGCATCAACATCCTTGTGCGGCAGCAACCGCGTGACGATCATCATCGTCAGCGCCGCCGAGACGCCATGCCCCGCTGCGTCGGCAACAAAGATCCCGACGTGATGCTCGTCCAGGCGGAACACGTCGTACGCATCGCCGCTGACGCTCGTGCCGGGCCGATACACCGCACCGATCTCCAGCCCGGGAACGCTGGGGAGACGGCCGGGAAGCAGTTCGCGCTGCAGCAGCGTGGCCAGCCGAAGTTCCTGTTCCTGCGTTTCGATTCTCCGACCCGCGGCTTCCAGCAGCCGCTCCTCGCGATCGACAAGCTCCTGCTGCTGGCGGAACGTCGGCGCAAGAGCGATGCACGCGGTCAGCGCTCCGGCGATCGACTCGGCGCCCGCCTGTGCGCTGACGCACATGACCAGCGAATCCCGCGGGGCGGGAATCAACGCGACAGGCGCATCGACCACCACAAGCACCGGCGCGGCTCCGATCCCCTGCAGCGACGAAAGCCGCGATCCAACCGCCTCAGCCCTGCTCGCCGAGGCAAGCACAAGGATCGCCGTCAACCGCTGGCCGATCCGCGCGAGCCCTTCGGCGGATGTGGCAACTTCGATCGGGAATCGCTCGAAGCCGCTCACGCCGCGGCTCGCTGGGACATCGGTGTTGATGCGGCCGAGGTCCGAGAATGCCCGGCGCAACGGACCGAGAATCTCCTGCGCGCGGCTCTCGCTCAGCCCGGCGACGACAACCGCCACGCCCTCGCCGCTCAGACTGTGCAGGTTGGGGCTCACCGCGCGACGCCTCCGATGGTGCGCGCCGTCGGCCTTTGGCACGCCCTTGTCGGATCGGTCTACCGTGCGCGCTTCTTGAGCGACTCGCGATCGAACTCGATCAGGTCGCCCTCCTGAACCTTCAAGTCCTTCAGGCGTCCACCCGCAAGTTCGATGACATACTGCGCCGGATATCGGCTGTTGTACTGCTGCAGACGCGCCTCATACTTCGCGTTGACCCATGCCCATCGTGGTGCGCCCGAGAACGGCGGCGAAAGCTCTCGCTCGTCGTCCGCACGCGGGGCCTCGGGCGTCATCGCGAACATCGACACCACCCGCCCGTCACGCCCGACATAGATGATGTCGATCGGGATCGGACAATCGCGCATCACAAAGCCCTGAACTCGCACCGAAGCGTCCGGAAACACGAAGAGCATCCCGCCGTTGCGCGCGATCTCGGTCCGTCCGGAGAGGCCACGAAACCGGGACTCATCGTCGAGCGCCAACTCGAGTTCGAACGTCTCTCCGGCGATGGTGACCTTCGCCGTCCGGGTCGCCGGCTTTGCCGGGCCCTGCGCCGCTACATCACTTCCGGCCGCCGCGTTGCTCGCGCCGGTTGAGCCGCCGCGTTGATCGCACGCGACGCCAATCGCCATCGCGGCGCACAACCCCGCCACAGCCGACACCTTCAGGTACGTGCGCAAGATCGCAGCCATTGGTCATCCTCCGATGTGAACATCGTCGATTCGCGGCTCATGCTACCCACCCTGAACCGCTCGCGGAACTCCGCGATGCCCATCTCCCGACGGTCGCCGATGATTCCGCACCACCTCGCCATGAGGCCGATCACCGCCTCCACGCGAACACCCATCGCCCGGTACATGCTCACGCGCGAGTCGCCATGACGCTTGGCCAACCGTCGACCATCCTCCCCCACGACCAGAGGCAAGTGCAGATACTCCGGAGTCGGCCCCGCACCGAGCGCGCGATAAATCAGCATCTGCCGAGCCGCGGAATCCAGTAGGTCCGCCCCGCGAACAACGTGCGTCACGCCCTGGCGATGGTCGTCGACCACCACCGCCAGCTGATAGCTTGGCACCTGCCGACGTGTCCAGATCACAAAGTCGCCGATGGTTTCCGACGGCACAATCGCCGTCGGCCCGTAGAAGCCATCGTCCACCAGAACGGTCTCGCCCTCAGGAACGATCAGTCGCCAGTTCGTCCCCACATCCGCGAACTGGCGCGGCGTCGCCGCGTCCGCGGGGCGAAGCGAGAGCGGAAACCGGTTCTCACCCCCACCTTCCTGCGGTGCGGAGGCCGCCGCGGCGATCTCCGACCGGGACAGCTCGCTCGGATACGCCCATCCCCCCTGAGCAAGGTGGGTCATCGCTTGTTTATATGGCTCCAGGTCATGGGTCTGGTACACCGGCCCAAGATCCCAATCAATACCCACCCATTCGAGGGTGCCCAAGATCTCCGCTGTGCACTCGGCCTTCACCCGAGGGGCATCGAGGTCCTCGATCCGCATCAAGATCCGCTGGCCTTGCTGCCGGGCAATCGCCCAGTTCACGATGAAGGTGCGGAGATTTCCCAGATGCAGTTCACCCGTCGGCGACGGTGCCAGCCGCGTGGTTGCGGGCCGGCGTGAGCTGGGCGGGCTGGCGGCGGCTTCGTTCATCGGGATTGGCACGATACACTCGAAGACCCTTCGTCGGCGCACGTGGGCAGACGGGTGGGAATTATGGCCAAATCGACAAAGAGCAAGAGTGGCAGCACCAAGAGCGCCCCGACGACCGCCGGCACCACGGGGAGCGTCGCGCGGCTGAGCGATGAGCAGGTCGCGGCGGAGTTGGCGAAGTTCCCGGAGTGGTCGCTTGTCGGCGACGCGATCCAGCGGACATTCGGGTTTGCGAACTTCGTTGAGGCGATGGCGTTTGTGAACAAGGTCGCCGCGGCGGCGGAGGCCGCGCAGCACCACCCCGATGTGCTGATCCGCTACAACAAGGTCACGATGACCCTGAGCACGCACGATGCGCACGGGATATCCGCGAAGGACTTCGCCCTCGCGTCAACAATGGACGCGATGGTCTAATCCGCGGGACCGTTCCCGACGAATTCGGTCCGGAAGTTCGGCGATCCCTGCAGCAATCGGAGGTCAGACATGACGCAACGCGCGTTTCGGAGCTGCTGGTGGGTCTGCGCGGCCGCGGGTGCATGCCTCGCCGGCCTCGTGCTGGCAAGCGAACCGTCGCCGAAGGGCATCGCTCCCGCGATCGCGACGGCCTCCAACGACGCGGCCGCGGCCGACGCGAAGTCATCCGCCGCGAGCGTGACACTGCGGCTGGACAGAGCGATGGTCATCGGCGCGAGCGTGTCCGCGGGCTTCATGGCGCAGTGGAACGTGACGTTGCCGCCGCCGAAGGGCTCGCCTCAGGGAACGCCCGGGCGCGAGCGGATGATGCCCATCAATCTCGCGGATGTTCTGGGCGCGATGAGTGCCGATCCCAGCGCACGCCCCGTCAGCGTCGCGACCGAGTGGTTCTTCAACAGCCCGGAGGAGACGGCCCGAACGCAGATCGGCGAAGTTCAGAGACGCGGTCCGGACCTGGTCTTTGCGATCGACTACCTGTTCTGGCGCATGTACGGACTGCTGCTCGAAGACAACCACGACCAGCGGATGGCGTGGCTTGAAGAGGGACTCTCGCGTCTGAATGGCATCGATGTGCCCATGATCGTGGGCGACATCCCCGACATGCGCCACGCCGATCGGATGCTCGTGCCGATGCAGGTTCCGTCGAAGGAGACCCTGGCTCGCGCAAATGAACGGATCCGGCAGTGGGCCAGCGGACGCAAAAACGTCGTGCTCGTGCCGCTCAGCGAAACGGTTTCCGCGGTTCTCGGCGGCAAGAGCGTGACCTTTGGCGGTGTGGAAATGGACAACGCCGATGCACGCGGGTTGTTCACGATCGACGGCTTGCACGCAACGCCTGAGGGGCTTGCGGTGATCGCTGATGACGCGTTGTGGCGCCTGCAGCAAGCGGGGCTGCTGGCGAAGGACGCGACATGGGTGCGAGACCGCGAGCGGACGCTGGCGCGGATGATCCCCGCGGAAAGGCCGACGCGCCGAACACGCGAGCGCCAACCCGTTCCGAGCGCGGCACCGGGCACCTCGCCATGAGTGCGGATCGCCGCCCGCTGGTCGTCGCGGCGGATTGGTCGATCGATCCGCGCAAGCGGCGGATGTGCATCGTTCGCCCGCGCGAAGGGGATGCCGGAGCGTGGGTCGCCGATGCGCCGCGCGAAGTCGGAGAGACCGCCACACTCGCCGCGCGGCTTTGCTCCTTGCACAATCACGGCCCTGTGCTGCTCGGGCTCGATGTGCCCATCGGCCTGCCGCGGGCTTATGCGCTGAGGACGGAGCTGTCGGCGATCGCCGAGCGCGAGGGCTTCCGCGGCATCCTGCGTCACCTTACCGCCGACGATCGACGACGCTGGTTCTCGCCGACGAACGAGCCCACCGTCAATCGCCCGTTCTTTCCCGCCCGGCTTACGCAGCAGTTCCCGGGAGCACGAGCGCACCTTGCAGCGGCCCTCGGCTTGAACAGCACCGAGGACCTGCTCCGACGCTGCGACCATGCCCACGCCGGACGCAACGCTCAGTCGATCTTCTTCACCTGCGGCGCCGCACAAGTCGGCAAGGCCGCGATCAGCGCGTGGCTGGAAGTGCTCCGGCCGCTGCTCGAGGCTGATGCAGCCAACCGCGTTGGACTGTGGCCCTTCGATGGAGCGCTGAACGCGCTGCTCGCCGCGCGCGAGGTCGTCGTTGCGGAGATCTACCCAGCCGATGCTGGCACACAACTGGCTCTGTCGATCGGAGGCGTCGGGACGAGCAAGCGAGATCTTGCTCACCGCCGCGCGATGGCGCCCGAGCTGCGTCGGGCGATGCGTGAGTCGGGCGTCTCGCCAACCCGCGCGCTCGCATCGGCGATCCGCGATGGCTTCGACGGCGAGGATGACCTTGACGCGTTCATCGCGGCGATAGCGATGACACGCGTCGTTCGCGGCGATGCACCCTCAGGAGAGCCCGCGGACGATCCCGCCATTACCGCGTGCGAGGGGTGGATTCTGGGGCGATCGGCTCGAGCGAGCCATCAGGCAGTTCCGAGTCATCGTCGCTCGAAGGAGCCGGATCGACCGGCGAAGGGGACCCGCCGGCGATCGGAGCATCGGTGAGCAGACCGACGCGAAGCGGGCCGATCCAAACCCCCTCATCGCCAAATCCCCAGTACTGACGGGTGCTGCGGGCGCTGAAAGCATGATCGCAGCGTTCGCACCGACCATGCGAGAGGAACTCTGAGAGGTCCACGCCGCACCAGACGCAGACGTGACCCTTGCGTAGTTGCACGCGGGTCATGATCTCGCGGTAGTCGTCGAAGGCGTTGGGCTGACGCGGACGAGGGCCGTTGCGGACGCGGTCGACGACCCTCTCGACGATGGAAGCGGCCAAGTGACCGATCAACGGAAGCAGCGCAAACCCGACGAACCAGTGGATCGCGAAGGTGCTTCCCGCGTTCAACCACAATCCGACAAAGGCAACCGAAACAACCACGAGCCACGTGATCCAACGGACAACGATGACATCCGGAGATCTCTTCCGGCTTCGCTTGACGCTCTGGTCCTCGAAGAGTTCCGCGGGCACCAGCATCAATCGCTCGCGCACCGGCCCGCGGGCCGCCGCGAGCACTTCGGGCGGCACATTCTCCGCGGGGATCGTCATGCCGATCCCGTTCTCGCGGCGGGCGCGTGCCATCATCTCAGAGGCCGGGCGTCGGTGCTTCCCGGAACGTGCTGTGCCGCGTGTTGGCAAGACTTGCGTCATCGAAGCCCACCCCACATTCGGAACCCAGATCGTACTGCGGATGCACCGACCGAGTTGCTCGCCGCCGATCATCCGGACGGCGGGCGAGCGCTGCGCACGCGATCACTTGAGCTCGACGCTCCAGTACGCGTTGTCGAGGAAGGCCTTCCACGACGAATACTTGTCCTGCCCAAGCCGCAGCGCGATGAGCGGATTTCGCTTGGGCATCACCGGCTTGCGGATGAGCTTCATGCGCGCCTGCTCCGGCGTGCGGCCGCCTTTGCGGGCGTTGCAGCGGATGCACGCGCAGACGAGGTTCTCCCACGAGTCGCCGCCGCCGAGCGACCGGGGCTTGACGTGGTCGATCGACAGTTCGCTGGTCGGATAGTGCGCGCCGCAGTACTGGCACGTGTTCCGGTCGCGTGCAAAGAGGTTCCGCCGATTGAGCTTGACGATCTGCGCCGGCAGGCGGTCGTACCCCAGGAGCCGAATGATCCGCGGCACCGCGATCTGGAACCGCACGGTGCGAACCCATTCGTGCTTGTCGCGCTCGAACTGCTCCTGAAACTGGGCCAACTCCGACCAGGACGAAAAGTCGTAGTTGACGTACCGCCCGTCCTCGACGTTGATGACCTCCGCCAGATCGCGGGCGAGCATGCAGAAAGCTCGGCGCGCGCTGATCACACGCACGGCCATGTAGAGCTTGTTCAGAACCAGCACCTTGCTGTCGAGTGCACCGGCGAGCCGGGCGGAGCCCGCCGTGCCGGTACCAAAGCCCGCGTCGAATTGTGCGTCGATATCGCCGTCGTGCTCGCTCAGGAGCCCGTCGTCGTCAACACCGTGCAGCCGGGAAGACTCATCCATGATGGCCAATCCTGCAGTCGGATCATCCTCGCTGATCCGTACGCCAAGAGTATGCCATCTGTTCGTGGGCATTGCCAGTGACCGGAAGCGGTGGACCCTAGCCGGTGGGCAAGGCCCCAATCGTTCCGCCAATCCTCGTGAGCCGGGGGACCCCGAATGGAAAAGCACCCGCCGTTCCCGGCGGGTGCTTGAAGTGTCAAGATCATGTCAAGACCCGAGTCGGGCCCCGCGGGGCATCAACCGAGGGCCATGGACATCAGGAACTCGGTGTTGGTCTTGTACTTGGCCAGGCGGCTCTTGAGCAGCTCCATCGCCTCGACAACGTTCATGTCGGCGAGCACCTTGCGCAAGCGGTAGACCAGTTCCAGTTCCTTGCGATCGAGCAGCAACTCCTCGCGCCGCGTGCCCGAGGCCGGCACATCGATGCAGGGATAGATGCGCTTGTCCATGAGCTTGCGATCAAGGTGGAGTTCGCTGTTGCCCGTGCCCTTGAACTCCTCGAAGATCACCTCGTCCATCTTTGAGCCGGTGTCGACCAGCGCGGTGCCGATGATCGTGAGGCTGCCGCCGTTCTCGATCGCGCGGGCGGAGCCGAAGAACTTCTTGGGCCGCTGGAGCGCGCCGGCATCGATACCGCCGGACATGATCCTGCCGGAATGCGGCATCTCGTTGTTGTACGCGCGGGCCAAACGCGTGATCGAGTCCAGGAAGATGACCACATGCTGGCCGAACTCGACCATGCGACGAGCCTTCTCCGCAACCATCTCCGCAACGGCGACATGGCGGTGCGCCTGCTCATCGAACGTGCTGGCGACGACCTCGACACTCGGGTGCGTGTTGCGCTTGAAGTCCGTGACCTCTTCCGGCCGCTCATCGACGAGCAGCACGATGATCTTCACGTCGGGGTAGTTCTTCGCGATCGCGCGCGTCATCTTCTGCAGCAGCACCGTCTTGCCGGTTCGCGGCGGCGCGACGATCAGGCCGCGCTGACCCTTGCCCAGCGGCGCGACGAGGTCCACGATCCTGCACTCGATCTCGTCGGGCGTGGTCTCAAGGATGAACCGCTCCTCCGGGTGCAGCGGTGTGAGGTCCTCGAAGTTGCTCCGCTTGGTGACCTCGCCCGGAGCCTTGCCATTGACCTCATCGACGCGCAGCAGCGCGAAGTACCGTTCGCTCTCCTTGGGCGGCCGGATGAAGCCGCGAACGGTCATGCCCTTGCGCAGCCCGAATCGCTTGATCTGCGTCGGGGAGATGTAGATGTCGTCCGGCCCGGCGAGGTAGCTCTGCTCGGCCGAGCGCAGAAAGCCGAAGCCATCCTGCATGATCTCGAGCGTGCCGTCGCCGAACATGATGCCCTGCTTGGCGGCTCGGGTCTTGAGGATCTTGAAGATCAGATCCTGCTTGGGGATCTGATTGAAGTTCTCGAGGCCTTCCTTGCCGGCGATCTTGTGCAGCGCATCGATATCCATGCGCTGGAGTTGCGAGATCGTCAGCGATTCCTTGAGCGTGTTCTTGTCGGTCTTGGCGACGATCGCCTCGAGTTCCGCGGCCTCGCGCTCGAGGTCCTCATCCGAAGGCAGGCCCTCGATGATGCGGCCCGGCCCGCCGCCACCACCGCCGGGGTTCATGCCCCCACCCATCCCGCCGCCGTCGTAACCGCCGCCGAACCCGCCGCGCTTCTTCTTCTTCTTTCGACGCTGGCCAAAGCCCTGGAACCCACCCTGGCCCCCACCACCTTGGCCTCCCCCCGGGCCGCCACCCGAACCGCCCTGATAGCCGGAGTTGCCGCCCTGACCCGAGTAGCCACCACCACCGCCACCGCCGCCGTTTCCTTGGCCGGACGGGCCGTTGTAGCCCTGGTTCCGCGGCGGCTGGTTGCCGAGGTTCGGATTCGAGCCGCCGCCTGAGCCCTGACTCTGACCGCCATTGGTCGGCGGGGTGCTCTGGCCGCCACCTTGCGGTCCCTGCGGCGAGGACGGCCCGTTTGTTGGCCCGGCGTTCGAACCCGATGCCATCGGTGCCGGGCGCGGAATGAAGCTCGACGGTGCCGCGGGCGAACCCGAGACTGGACCGGGGCCGCCGGAAGAAGGCTGGGGCGACGGGCCTGACGGCTGCGAGGGGGGTCGGGTCATGACGGGGCTCTTGGTCTCAGGAGCGGTTGGTGCCGGCGCCGCGGGGCCGCGCGCCGGTGCTGTTGACGGTGCGGGATTGGACGCGGGGCCCGAAGCCACTGGCGAAGGCGACGCCGCCGCGGCGGGCGCGGGGGCATCGTCGGACTTGGCGCGGCTGGCCTTCTTCGCGGCGGGACGAGACTTGCTGCTCGGTCGGGATGTACTCATCGATTTCGCGCTTCAGAGAATTGAAAGCCTGCACGGAGCGGGCGGCACGAGCCGCGGCGGGTGCAGAGTGTTGTGGACGATTGGGGCGACCGCACGCAGGTGAATGCGGTGTCGCGCGACGGAGAGAATCGCAATCAGGACAAGATTGAGAGGTGGAGTTTCACGGAAGAGGCGAGCGGCCGATACGGACCGCGTTTGCTCGGGCCGAGTCCTGTCTGACCATCTCTACCAGCCCGTTCGGCGCCGATCGCTCGTGGTGGATGAGACTGAGGCCGCAGATGTCAACAGGGAGCGGAAAGTCCTGCACTGATTCGCTGGAACGGGCGGGAGGGTTGATCAGGGGAGTCGGAAAACGCTGCGTTCCGTACCATGGACGCCGAGAATTTCTCGACGGCGAGAAGCGGCTTCCGACCGTTCAGTGTAGGGCTCCCAAACCGCCAGACAAGAGCGGAGCATCAATGCGGATATAGACACCCAAGGTCGTCATCGGCGATTTGGACGGTCAACTTTTCACCGCACCCGCGTCCGCTTCCTCGATCCATCCCAGGGCCAACCACACTGCTCGCGTGACCGCACTGATCGCGGCGGCATGGTTTCGCACAAAGCCCGGGAGCTCGTCCCGTGCGACCCACGCAAGATCGCTGTACTCGCTCTCGCCCGCGCCGCCGGGGCCGCACGCCGACGATGCGCACAGGCCTCGCCGCGGATCGATCACGCCTCGCCACATCGCCCCGATGATCACATCCATCGAGGCGGCGTGGTCATCGAACGCCGCGGCGATCACCTGCTCATCCATCAGACGATCGGCGCGTTCGAGCGCGAGCTCCTCACGCATCTCGCGGTCGAGTGTGCGCAGAATCGCCGTCGGAAGCCCCTTCGTCATGCCCGCCGCCGGCCGTCGTTCGCCCTCCAGGACATCTTGTCCGACATCCACGCCGCCAGCGGGACAAACCTCCCACTGCCCGGCATACACGCGGACCCAATGCGCCCTGCGTGCGATGAGCACATGCGGCCGGGAGTTTCGATCATTTCCAACGATGCAGGCCTTGCCCCCGAGCAGGCGGACCGCCGCGACTTCGGGCTCGCGTGCACCGAGGGCGAGGCGCCAGTATCGGTCGGGTCGAAGGACGACCTCAAGCACCGAATCCGATTCAAGAGCCGCCGAGTCGACCGACCAGATCGGACCGTCGTGAAGGGCCGGATTGCTCGCTCGCGCCTGCGTCCACGCCCCTACGCGTGGGTCACTTTCATCGAGCTCGGCGATGCCCGGCACACGATCCTCGTCATTGACGGCCCGCGCTTCCAACCGCAAGCCCTGCACACGCACCACCCCCACGCGCTGATCCGCGCCGGCCAGAAGCCACGACTGGCCACCAAGATGGCGCGCGATGTCGGCGTGTGCCATGCACGGATGATTCGCGGCCTCGGCCACCCTCGCCGCGTTGATGGGGGCGCGTTGGCCTACGACATCCGCTCGGCCAGAACCCGCCGACGGTCCGCCCAGACCGACCACGCGGTCATCAATGGCAGCACCAGCAGCCCGGCCATCAGCAAGAGCTCGCCCGTGCTCAACCCGACAAATGCACGCGGAGCAAAGGGCCACGTCAGCGCGATTCCGATCAACACCGACACAGCCACCGTCAGTCGAAGTGCCCAGCGTCGAAGCCGAAAGACCAGCATGCGGAGCGTCCTTTCCCTGCACGAGTCTGTAGAGTCGACCGATCCGCCGTTCACCCGTTCCCCTCGCGCCCACCGCCAGCGGCGAGGACCATCTTGGGGAAAACAAGCGGACGGCGGGAGGCAGTGATAGCCTCCAGAGGTGGGTGTCGGCAAGCGGAGGTTCGGTGGATAATGCGATTTGACGCGATTGCGGGCTTCTGCTGGACCGCCAGTCGGGGGACCCGCACAACTTTGGGGGTCCAGGCGCTTCGTCTTGGCGCCCTGCCTGCTCGGGTTGTTATTCGGGTTGGGGGTCGGTATTGTGGCCCGTGGAACGGCATCAACGGGCCCGGCGAGTTGCCGGGTGCCGCTGGTGGTCGCGTGTCCAGATTCCTCGCGGGGTTGTCGGCATAGCCCGACGACCGAGCTTTTGCCAAGTGAGCACTCTTCGTGATGACCAAGACAACGACAGATTCACGGGTCCATCGGACGAGCAGCATGTCGGCGGCCCTGTTGGCGTGCGCTGGCATGGCGGTGTGTGTCTCGACCGCGCTGGCCGTTCAGCCCGCGGCCCCTCAACCCCCCACTCCACCTGCCGCCGCCGCGGCGGGTGAGGCGGTGCCGGATGCCCCGACGCTGAACCCGGCACTCGCACCGTTTCAGGGCCGCGTGATCCGCCAGGTGACGGTCATCGGGCTCAAGACCGTCGACGAGACACTTGTGCGGAACCAGATCCGGGCCGCGATGGGCGAGCCCCTGGATGAGTCCGTCGTTCGTGAGGACATCCAGCGTCTCAATCGTCTGGGCCGATTCCGCGACATCTCGGCTCGCGTGCAGCCGTACGACGACCGGAGTGTGGAACTCATCTACGAGATGGGCGAGACGCCGATCATCGTTGACGTTCAGGCGGTGGGCAATCGCCAGATTTCCGACCAGGAACTCGCCGGCGAGGTGAACATCCTCGCGGGCACCCCGGTTGACCGGTTCCAGATCGATCGGACGCTTCGGCGGATCAAGGAGCTCTACCTCAAGAAGGGCTACTACCAGGCCGACGTGCAGGTCGAGGAGGAAACGCTCGAAAAGCAGGGCATTCTGGTCTTCCGGATCCGCGAGGGTGAACGGCTTCGCGTCACCGACCTGCGCTTCAGCGGGAATGCCGCGTTCCCCGCGGGGCGCTTGCGGCCGAACGTCAAGACCAAGACCTGGGGCATATTCAACTCCGGCGCTCTGGATGACACGGTTCTGGACCAGGATGTCGCCGCGCTGATCCAGTTCTACAAGGACCGCGGCTACCTCGACGTGCGAATCGACCGCATCATCCGCCCGTCGCCCGATGCGCGCGAGGCGATCATCACCTTCATCATCGAGGAAGGCTCCGTCTACACGCTGCGGACGGTGCGTGCGGAACTTGACGAAGCCGGGGCCCTCAGCGGCAAGCCACCAACAGTCTTTACCCCGGAGCAGATCGCGGGTCTGATGTCGATCAAGGCCGGTGATGTGTACTCGCTGGACAAGATCCGCAAGTCGGTGGACGCGGTGCGACAGTCGTACGAGCAACTCGGCTATGTGGACATCCAGATCCAGCGCATCGAGGTTCGCGAGCCGGATCAGCCTCGTGTCGATCTGCTGCTGGCCATTCGCGAGGGGCGGCAGTTCAACACCGGCGCGGTGATCATCAAGGGCAACGAACTGACGCAGCAGAAGGTCGTCCGTCGCGAGGTTCGCCTCGAGCCCGACCGCCCGCTGGACGCGACAGAACTCACTCGCGCACAGGAACGGCTCGAGCAGTCGCGGATCTTCGACCCGCGGGAGATCCGCATCACGATCCAGCCCGAAGATCCCGCCAACCCCGGTACGCGCGACGTGCTGACGCAGATCAAGGAAACCAACACCGCCTCGCTCTCATTCGGCGCCGCGGTCAACTCCGATGCCGGCGTGATCGGCACAATCGAACTGCGTCAGCGGAACTTCGACCTCTTTGACACGCCGGACTCGCTCGACGAGCTTCTGCGCTTCCGCGCTTTCCGCGGCGCCGGTCAGCAGTTCAGCATTCTCGCGCAGCCCGGCACCGAGACCCAGAACTACTCGATCTCGCTGGGTGAACCTTCGCTCTTTGACACCGACTACTCAGGCTCCATCGGCGGCGGCTTCCGGTCACGGGAGTTCGATGACTACCTCGAGGAACGCCTCGGCGCCAACACCGCCATAGGCCGCCGCTTCGGCGACCGATGGGCCGGCTCGCTGACCCTGCGCGGTGACCGGGTCACCGTCAGCGATGTGACCGCCGACGTTGTTGAACTTCAGGCCCAGCGTGGGACCAACACCATCACCGGGGCGGGCCTGCGACTCCGCCGAACGGATCTAGACAAGAGCATCCGTCCAACCCAGGGCAGCGTCGTGGACTTCGGCGTTGAGCGCGTCGGCGCACTCGGCGGTACGTATTCGTTCACCAAGCTCTCCGCGGCGGGGCAGCTGTTCGTTCCGCTCTATGAGGACTTCAACGCGCTCCGCACGGTGCTGCAGTTCCGCTCCAGCGTCGACTACATCCCCGAGGGTGAGGGCGAAGTTCCTGTCAGCGAGCGCATCTATCTGGGCGGTCGCGACCTGCGCGGCTTCGCGTTCCGAGGTGTCGGCCCGAACGGACGCCGCACCAACGGCACGATCAACGATGGAATCGTCGTCGGCGGCACCTACGGCTTCTTCCTCGGCACGCAGATCGAGCAGCCCATCGTCGGCGAGAACCTCGCCGCCGTTGCCTTTGTCGATAGCGGCACCGTGCGAAACGACCCGGGCTTCGGCGAGTATCGTGTCTCCGCCGGCGTGGGCCTGCGGATCTATCTGGCCGCGCTCGGCCCCGCCCCGCTGGCGTTCGACTTTGCGTTCCCGCTCAGCCAGCAGAAGGGCGACGAAGAGCGTGTCTTCTCCTTCGCACTTGACCTCCCACTCTGACTCAGCACCCGGAACTCCGCGAAGCACAGGACGAGCAAAATGAAACAAGGCCCCGGTCATGCCGGGGCCTTGTCATACGGACTTCTGTTGGGCCGTTGAACCGGGGCTCAGGCCCGGCGACGACGCGCCGCGAGCAAGCCACCGAGGCCCAGCATCGCCGCCGCGCCGGGGGTCGGGATGACTTCGATACCACGGAAGACGCGGTTGGTGCCGGCGGTGGAGATGATCGAGAACGCCGAGCCTGCACCCGTGTCGGCAACGCGCACGATGTTGTTCGAGCTCGCGAGCGCATCGGTCGCGTAGATAAAGCCGTCGGTGCCGATCGCGATCGACCGCAGCCCCGCGGTCAGACCCGCGTTCAGCGTGTACGAATACTGCCACTGGCCCGTATTGGTGTTCAGGTCGAAGCGGAAGAGACCGCCGCCGTTCGCGGCAGACCGCTCGTCGGCGACATACGCGACCGTACCGGCGATGTGGAAGTCAACCGGAAGGGGCGTCGCGGCCGGGCCCGTGGTGCCTGAGGGGACGGTCGCGTCCATGTTGATGATCGCGGTCGCCGTCGCGGCGGCGTTGGGCAGCCCGGAGAACGCATAGATGCCGCGAGGGCCCGCGGCCAGGCTCTGCGTGGAATACATCAACTGGCCGTTGAAGATGTTCACGTTGCGGATGTTCGAACCGTTGATCGCGGTGCCGTTGTTCCCGATGCCGTTGCTCGAGCCGGTCCACGTGTTCGCGCCCGACGCGTCAGCGGTGACCGCGGAGCGGATCGAGGAACCGCTCGAGCCCGTGACGGAGTTCCACGTGATGTTGCCGGACGCGTCGAGATGAGCGACGGTGCGTGCGGTCACGCTGGTAGCGGTGGTCGCACCGCTGGCGTCGGTGTCATAGCCAGCCAGCGAGAAGAAGCCGCCGTTGGACGCCGTATAGCCCTCGCTGGTGGAGCTGCCACCGAGCGTCAGGCGAGCGCCGGCGATGCCCGTGTTGAGGTTGAACGACTGGACAGCCGCGCCGCCGGTGGTCAACTCGCGCCACGCAACCGCGGTGGCGCGATTGTTCAGGGCGCTGTTGGTACCGAAGCCCGGACCGGCTTCGACGACCAGGAGGTTGCCGTTGGTCAGCGGAGCAGCCGCGGCGA
Organism: Phycisphaeraceae bacterium; assembly: GCA_021297895.1. Taxonomy (GTDB): domain Bacteria; phylum Planctomycetota; class Phycisphaerae; order Phycisphaerales; family UBA1924; genus JAJTHN01. Next base: position 47,066 of record JAJTHN010000058.1, read on the forward strand.
CCGAAGCCATGGTGCCGGCAAGAAGAACGACAGCAATCGACACACTCGTGCGCATTTCTCTCTCCTCAAGTCCGGCTTTGGCCGGTACGGTTGCGGGCAGTCCGGATGGACCACCACCGCGACGCTCAATCAAGCGGTCTGGAAGTGTTCACCAAGATTCTGAAACGTCAACCCAGGCGCGCGTTTTCGGACCGGATTCTGGCCGGGTGGGCATTCCCCCGCCGGGGTTCGATCTCAACCGTTCTTGCGGGCGAACTCACCCATAAACTCCGCCAGCGCTCGGCAGCCCTCAATAGGGAACGCGTTGTAGATGGACACCCTGCACCCACCGGTTGCTCGGTGTCCCTTCATCCCCATTAGTCCCGCTGCCGCGGCTTCGTTGAGGAACCTGGCCTCAAGCTCCTCAGTCGCCAGGCGGAAGGTGATGTTCATCAGCGAGCGGGAGTTCTTCTCGGCATGCGCACGGTAGAAGCCGGCGCTGCCATCCAACGCGCCATAAATCACCGCGGCCTTCTCCTGGTTGCGCTTCTCCATCGCTCCGAGCCCGCCCTGCGACAAGATCCACCGCATCATCACGCTCGCTGAGTAAATCGCAAAGTGCGGCGGGGTGTTCGGGCGCGACTCCTCCTTGACCATGGTGCGGTACTGCAGCATCCGCGGCACGTCAGCATTGGAGTTCTGCACCAGATCATCTCGCACAACGACAAGCGTCGCGCCCGTGATCCCCAGGTTCTTCTGCACGCTCGCGTAGACCAGGCCGTACTTGCTGAAGTCGATCGGACGCGAAAAGATGTCCGAACAGGCATCACAGACGAGATATGCGCCGTTGCTCGGCGGCGTCGGCTCGGTCCGGAACTGCGTTCCGTAGATCGTGTTGTTGCTCGTGAAGTGGACGTACGCAGGGTTCTCCGAGTACGAGATCTCGCTCGCAGCGGGGATGCGCGTGTACTTCTCGGATTTGCCGGTGAAGGCGACATGAACGCCGGCTCCGAACTGCCTCGCGTCCTCGATGGACCGGGACGACCAGAAGTCTGTATCGATGTAGTCGGCCGTACGGCTCTTGGGCAGGAGGTTGTACGGGACGATGAAGTTCTGACTGCTCGAACCGCCGGTCATGAACAGGATGTGATAGTTCTTGGGAATGCTGCCGACCTTGCGCACCAGATCGATGGTCTCGAACAGCAGCTCGTCAAACCACTTGTCGCGGTGACTGTGCTCCAGAATCCCCAGCCCGGATCCGCGAAAGTTCCACATGTCCCCCTGAAACGTGCGGATGACTTCTTCGGGGAGGATCGAGGGCCCCGCATTGAAGTTGAAGGCGCGGCCTCCTGCAGTGTGATAGCGGGAGGCGGTGGTGCTCGGTGAGGCAGGGATCGCGATGGGCGTGGATGCATGAGGCATACGGGCTCCGTTCCTATAACTCGAATCGGCCGGACTAGAGACTCCTCATCCGCCGGATCACGACGAAAACCATAGCACGCGGCGAACGCGCTCAGATTGCTGACACGCCATGGGAGGGCACGTGCGGCAGGTCCTAGAACCGCGGCCAGACACCGGTTGGCCGCCAAAGTCGCATCTACAGACTTTCAGCCGAATTCTACAGGCAAACGCGCACGAACAGCCTGACTCCCACGTCATTGCGCCATCAGCAGTCCCATACGCCGCCCGGGGTGTTTCGACCCTAGGACTTTCAGAACCTTGTGCGAGGACGTGGCCATCGACTGCGGAAGCGGCACAAACAGGCCGAAGAAACGGGTCAGTGCTTGGAGGTGTGTATCCCGCCGCGCATCACGCTCCCTTTGAGAAGCAGGAAAACGACACATGCTCATCTCACATAAGTTGTACCTTGGGTTCGGCACGATTCTGGCGACGATCGGAGTCTCGGCGGTTGTCTCTTGGACGGGTACCGTCGCAACCGAGCGGGAACTTGGAGACTTGCGCAGCGAGACTCAGCAGGCGAAGCTGGCAACGGACGTTTTCTCTACCGTCGCCGAGAACGAATCGAACGTGCTCGAGTTCCTCGTCAGCAACGACGAAACGGTCGCCGCCAAGGCCCGCGAGGCGCAGGAGCGTGCGCGGAAGCACGTCGCGGAACTTGCTCAAGCCGGTGCCAAAGTCGAAGCCGTTCAAGCAGATCTTGAGATTCTTACCGACGCCTTCGCGAACATCACAGCAGTCATTCGCGAGCGCAACACGAAGGTCGCCGACTTTCGGCGCCGTGGTACGGAGGCTCTGGAGAAGCTCCGGGCTGACAATAAGCCCGAGTCCCAGGATCGCTCGCGTGTAGCCGCAATCCAGCTCGCGACCATGCTCTGGGCGGTCGATCGCGCAGTGGGGCGACAAGGGCGTCCAGAAGACTGGGCAACCGCCGAACGCGAACTTTCGGGGGCGATTGAGAGCATCGGCAACTCTCCCAACACCACGATCCGGGAACTGACCTCGGTCATGAGCCCAATGTCAGAGCTCATAGGGACGCTCAAGGGCCTCGCCGCGGATCGCACGCGGATCTTCAATGAGACTCTGGATCCAGCGACAGACCGCCTTCTGGAGGCCAGCGAGAGCCTGAATGAAGAGCTCGCCGCCGCGGTAACCCAGGGTACCGATGACATCGCCGCGGGCGTCCACAGCAAGCTGCTTGTCAACACGACGATGGCGATCGCCGCACTGGTAGTTGGTGCGTCCGCTTCGCTGCTGATCTCGACGTCCATCTCGCGTCGGATCTCGAACCTGATCCTCGAACTCAAGCAAATCCAGCAGACCGCCGACCTGACGCGGCGAGTGCCGAGCACCGGTGGCGATGAGATCGCCCAGGTCGCCACGTGCGCGAACTCGTTCGTGGAATGGCTGCATCAGGCGATGCGAGGCGTCGCCGAGTCGACGCGTCAGGTTGCCGCGGCCAGCACGCAGATCGCGGCCAGCAGCGAGCAGATGAGCACGGGCCTCAAGCAGCAGCAGGGCCAGACCGAGCAGGTTTCAGCCGCCATCGCCGAGATGTCCGCCAGCGTCGTCGAGGTCGCCA